>NZ_JAUSQV010000001.1:1998750-2610000 GCF_030811475.1 Nakamurella flavida | reverse complement strand
GCGATGGGGTGACACAGGAAGGTAGCTCCGCCAGTCAGTGGTAATACTGGTGTAAGGGTGTAGGTAGCGGGGATAGGCAAATCCGTTTCCGTGTTGATCTGAGACCCGATGCATAGCCGATTGAGGCGAAGTAGAGTGATCCTATGCTGTCGAGAAAAGCCTCTAGCGAGCTCTGAGCGGCCCGTACCCCAAACCGACACAGGTGGTCAGGTAGAGAATACCAAGGTGATCGAGCGAACTATGGTTAAGGAACTCGGCAAAATACCCCCGTAACTTCGGGAGAAGGGGGACCGAGGTGCGTGAAGCCCCTTGCGGGCTAGCGCGTTTTGGTCGCAGAGACCAGGGAGAAGCGACTGTTTACTAAAAACACAGGTCCATGCTAAGTCGCAAGACGACGTATATGGACTGACGCCTGCCCGGTGCTGGAAGGTTAAGAGGACCGGTTAGTCGTAAGGCGAAGCTGAGAATTTAAGCCCCAGTAAACGGCGGTGGTAACTATAACCATCCTAAGGTAGCGAAATTCCTTGTCGGGTAAGTTCCGACCTGCACGAATGGCGTAACGACTTCTCTACTGTCTCAACCATAGGCTCGGCGAAATTGCACTACGAGTAAAGATGCTCGTTACGCGCGGCAGGACGGAAAGACCCCGGGACCTTTACTATAGCTTGGTATTGGTGTTCGGTTCGATTTGTGTAGGATAGGTGGGAGACTGTGAAGCGATCACGCCAGTGTTCGTGTAGTCAACGTTGAAATACCACTCTGGTCGAACTGGATATCTAACTTAGGTCCATGATCTGGATCAGGGACAGTGCCTGGTGGGTAGTTTAACTGGGGCGGTTGCCTCCCAAAGAGTAACGGAGGCGCCCAAAGGTTCCCTCAGCCTGGTTGGCAATCAGGTTTCGAGTGTAAGTGCACAAGGGAGCTTGACTGTGAGACCGACAGGTCGAGCAGGGACGAAAGTCGGGACTAGTGATCCGGCACCACCTTGTGGAAGGGGTGTCGCTCAACGGATAAAAGGTACCCCGGGGATAACAGGCTGATCTTGCCCAAGAGTCCATATCGACGGCATGGTTTGGCACCTCGATGTCGGCTCGTCGCATCCTGGGGCTGGAGTAGGTCCCAAGGGTTGGGCTGTTCGCCCATTAAAGCGGCACGCGAGCTGGGTTTAGAACGTCGTGAGACAGTTCGGTCCCTATCCGCCGCGCGCGCAGGAGTCTTGAGGAAGGCTGTCCCTAGTACGAGAGGACCGGGACGGACGAACCTCTGGTGTGCCAGTTGTTCCACCAGGAGCACGGCTGGTTGGCTACGTTCGGAAGGGATAACCGCTGAAAGCATCTAAGCGGGAAGCCTGTTCCAAGATGAGGACTCCCACCCTTTGTGGGGTAAGGCCCCCGGTTAGACCACCGGGTTGATAGGCCGGAAGTGGAAGCATCGTAAGGTGTGGAGCTGACCGGTACTAATAGGCCGAGGACTTACCACAAAAATGCTACGCGTCCACTGTGCAACTCTGGAGATACGGTCCAGACCCATGCGTCCACTGAGCAACGCTCACCTGGTGGTTGGGTCCCGTGAATTCCATAGAGTTACGGCGGTCATAGCGAGGGGGAAACGCCCGGTCCCATCCCGAACCCGGAAGCTAAGCCCTTCAGCGCCGATGGTACTGCACCGGCCACGGTGTGGGAGAGTAGGTCGCCGCCGGACAATCATTGAACCTCGAGGGAGGTCACCACACAGCAAACCTGTGTCGGTGACCTCCCTCGAGGCATTTCTGCGTTCAGCCGACGAATATTTCGAATCATCCTCGGCTCAACCGATCGCCGCCCCGAGCCGGCTCACCTCTATCCCCCTTTCGTCGAGTCGTCGTCCATGACGATCGCGTCCGCCTCGATCTCGACCAGCAGACCCGGTTCGATGAGGGCATTCACCTCGACCATGGTGGCGGCCGGCCGGATGTCGCCGAAGAATTCGCCGTGCACCCGTCCCACGTCCTCCCATCGGGCGATGTCCGTGAGGAAGATGCGGGTCCGCACCACGTCCGCCAGTGATGCGCCCAGCTGACCCAGCGCCGCCTCGATGCGGGTCAGGACTTCCCGGGTCTGGGCCGCCACCTCGCCTCCGCCGACGGCGCCGTCCGGGCCGGAGGCCGTGGTGCCGGCGACGGCGATGAACGGGCCGACCCGGACCGCACGGGAGTAGCCGACGATCGCCTCCCACGGGGCTCCTGAACCCACCGCGCGCCGGTCCGTCATGACCGACCCCCCTTCTGTCTTCGCGACCCACCATGGGTCGACGGTCTTGGGTCTTCTTGCCGGGACTCGTGCTCCTGGTGCCGCCGGATCCCGCACAGAAAGGAGGTGCCTCGTCTCGGTGGGGTACTCCTCCCCAGACAGACGGGGCGGGCTGAGGCAGCTTCAGCGGTGAACGGGCCGGCGGTACTCGCGCGGGGTCACCCCGACCAGACGGGTGAAGTCGCGGGTGAAGTGCGCCTGGTCGTACCACCCGAACTCCGCGGCGAGCTCGGCCAGGCCCGCCGTCGAACCTGCGTCCAGTGCGGAGACCACGTCGTGCATCCGGAACCGGCTGAGCACCCACTTCGGGGTGACCCCCACGTAGTGCGCGAACAGTCGCTGCAGATGCCGCATACCCACCCCGTTCAAGGAGGCCACCTGTTCCACGGTGAGCAGGCCGGGGTCGGCGACCATGCTGCCGAAGACGTCCAGGAGGAAGAAGTACTCGTCGTCGGGGTCCGTCTCCGTCAGGACGGACAGGGCGTTCTCCAGGCTGCTCACGGCAGCCTCGTCCCACGAGTCCGCCGTGACCGCGATCAACCGCGCCGTCATCTCGGAGGGGAGGAGGGAGTCGGCGTCCACCGCGGTGTCCCGCAGGGTGCGGGCCGGTACCCCCGTCAGAGCGGTGAAGGCGCCCGGCCGGAACTTCGCGCCGATCACCCATCCGTCGCCGGAGAGGTCGGTGTCGTACCGGCTGGTGGGCACGCCGGTGAGCACCCGGGTCCCCAGGTGCGGACGGACCGGTCGTTCGACGGTGAGGTGCACGGTGGGGTGCGGCAGGACCGAGCTGGTGAAGGTCTCGCCTGCAGGGAGTGCCCAGCGCACCCCCCAGTGGTTCTCCACCCAGGCGTCGACATCGGGTCCCGGCGTCCACCGTTCCCACTGCACCGACCGGGCCAGGTCGTCCGGTCGGAGCACACCGCCGTTCGTCGTCGTCGGACCGGTGCCGGAGGAAGTCGTCGCGTTTGTCCAAGCCGTCACGGGATGCAGCGTAGGACGCTGGTCCGAGCTGCCTCCCGCGTGCGGCCCACTCCGTGGCCGCGCCTGGGTCGGACGGGAGGCGCCCACCACCATGCCCAGCTGCACCTCACGAGGAATCGAGCTCAGGAGCCCCCCATGACCGACAGTCCCCCCACGGCCCGCCTGGCCATGGTCACTCTCGACTGCACGGACGCGCCGTCCAGTGCCCGCTTCTGGGCCGCACTGCTGGGGTGGACCGTCGCGCACTCCGAGGACGCGTACGCCATGCTCACCGGGCCGGACGGGGCTCCGGCCCTGGGGTTCGGCACCCTGGCCGACCATGTCCCGCCGTCCTGGCCGGACGAGGGTGGCCGCAAGCAGTTCCACTTCGACCTCGCCGTCGAGGACCTGGACACCGCAAAGGCCCGCGCCGTCGAACTGGGCGCGACCGTGGCGGATCCGCAACCCGGGGAGACCTGGCGGGTGCTCGTCGACCCGGGCGGCCACCCGTTCTGCCTGACCAGGGCCGAGAACTGGGGCTGATCACCGGGCGACCAGCTGCCCGACGGTCGTCGGTTCTGCCGGTCGGCTCCACACCCGTCAGCGCACGGCGTCGATCTCCTGCCCGGTCGGCTCCACGCCGCCGGCCGCCGCGTCGTCCAAGGCGACGAACACGTCGGGGCACCGTTGGAGCAGCGACCCGGGGCACTCCGGACCGACCGGCCCGGTCAGCGCCGCGGCCACCGCCGCGGCCTTGGCCTCCCCGGTCGCGATCAGGGCGTGGGCTCGGGCTCGGCCGATCGTCCCCAGCCCCTGGGTGACGCACAGCGTCGGCACCTCGAGCAGGGAGGGGAAGAAGCGGGCGTTGTCCCGTCGGGTGGCGTGGGTCAGCTCGGCGACATGGGTGGGGATGCCGAACGGCGTGCCGGGCTCGTTGAACCCGAGATGACCGTTGCCGCCGATGCCCAGCAGTTGGAGGTCGATCCCGCCCGCCCGGACGATGTCCGCCTCGTACGCCGCGGCCGCCGCATACGGATCCGACCCCGGTTCCGGCACGTGCACGCGCAGCCGGTCCAGGCCCAGGGGTGCGACCAGCTCACGGTCGAGCACGCTGCGGTAGCTCTCCGGGTGCTCTGGGGGCAGACCGACGTACTCGTCGAGGGCGAACCAGGTGACTCGGCTCAGATCGAGGCCGCCGTCCACCAGATCGGCCAGGGCGCGATAGACCGGCAGCGGGGAGGAGCCGGTGGCCACCCCGATCACCGCGGCGGGTACCGCCCGGACGAGGCGCGCGATGCGTTCGGCGACGAGCGAGCCCGCTGTACGGGCGTCCGGCACGACATGGGTGGTGATCACGGGGACTCCTTGTCGTCCGCGCCGGTGGCGGTCCGGACGGACGGTGCGGCGGTGGATGGGGTGGGGGCGGACGCGCGTCCGCCCGGACCGGTGAAGGCGGCGAACAGGCGCTGTCGGTAGACGACCCGCAGCGGGGGGACGACGACACCCTCGTCGGCCATCAGGGCGCGGAGGCGGCGCCGCCAGCGGAGGACCTGGACCACGCCCAGGATCCAGACCGGGTAGTGCACGAGCATGGCCCAGCGGAACTGGCCCAGCGTCGGATCGCCTGCGCCGGCGCCCTGCAGGTCGAGCACGAGGCCGACGCCGAGCAGGGCGAGGATCGCGGCGAGGAAGCCGGCCCCGTTCACCGCGCCGCTGGCCGCACCGAGGCGGGTCAGCGGGTTGGACGTGCGGGCGTAGTCGAAACCGATCATGGACGCCGGGCCGCCGACGGCCAGCGCGATCACCAGGACGGTGAGCACGGTCGACGGGGCCCGGCCGGGCCACGCCAGCACCAGCGCCCAGGCCGTCGCCTGGACCGCGACCATGCCCAGCACCAGCCACGACCGCCGCAGCGGATGCGTGGCGACCAGCTGCCCGATCACCGGCGCCGCGGCCAGATTGGCCACCACGAAGACGACCATCAGGCCGGCCGCGCCGGCGCGGGTCAGCCCCTCCCCGGACACCAGGAACGGATAGCCCCAGAGCAGGGCGAAGACCGTTCCTGCGAACGGGGTGCTGAAGTGCGACCAGAAGCCCAGGCGGGTGCCGGGATGCGCCCAGGCCACACGCACTCCGGCGGCCGCCGCTCGCAGCGTTCCGGCCGTCACCGGACGGGTCCGCGCCGAGGGGGAGTCCCGCAGCACGAGACCCGCCAGGATCGCGGCCAGCAGGTGGGCGCCGGCCAGGCCGAGGAATGCCGTCCGCCAGCCCTGCAGGCCGACGAGAGCGGCGAACGGGATGACGCTGATCAGCTGACCGAGCTGACCCAGCATGCCGGTGACCTGGGTCAGGACCGGGGTCACACGGGCGGGGAACCACGCCGGCAGCAGGCGCAGGATGCTGACGAACGTCATGGCGTCGCCGGCGCCCACCACCGCCCGGCCCAGTAGCGCGAACCGCACGTCCCCGGCCACCGCCAGCAGGGTCTGCCCGCCGGCGATCAGCGCCGCGCCGCCGGCGATGAGCACCCGCGGTCCCCACCGGTCGACCAAGATGCCCACCGGGATCTGCATGCCCGCGTAGACGACGAGCTGGAGGACGGCGAACCCGGAGAGCATCGACGCCGACAGCGAGAACCGTTCCACCGCGTCGGCTCCCACCGCCGCCAGCGAGCTGCGAGCGGTGACCCCGGCGACGTAGCAGAGCACCGCGACGCCCCAGACGAACCACCGCAGCCGGGAGGCGCTCACCGTCGGTACTCCGTCCCTGATCCGGCCCCGGTCAGTTCCGCAGGGCGTCGGCGACACCCGGGATCTGCGCGATGTACCCGTCGAGCAACTGGCGCGCGACGGTCACCGAGTCGACCAGCGGATGCAGGGCGAACGCCTTGAGCGCCGCTTCCCGGGAGCCGGTGGTGGCCGCCTCGATGGTCAGCCGCTCGACCGCCTTGACGGACTGCATGAGCCCGATCTGGTACAGCTCGGGCTGATCGGTGCTGAGCGGGTGCACGCCGTTGGCGTCCACCATGGTCGGCACCTCGACGACCGCGTCGTCGGGCAGGCCGGCGATGGTGCCACGGTTCCGCACGTTGAGGATCATCGTCTGCCGCTCGTTCCGGCTGATCGCGGCCATCACGCCCAGGGCCACCCCCGCGTACCCCTGGTGCGACGGGTCGGTCTCCCGGTCACGGTCGTAGGTCGGCTTGCCCTGCTCGCCGCCCCGTGCCTCGGCCATGTAGCTGGCCGACCGGTTCTCCACGGCCTGCGCCCACAGCGCGGCCGGATCCTGCGACGCGGCCGCGTCCCGGAAGAACTCGCCCTGGGTGACGGCCAGGAAGTCGCCCCGGGTCTGCGCGGAATCCACGATCTTCCCGACTGCGTCGCGGTTGAAGGAGTAGTAGTAGAGGTACTCGTTGGGCACCACACCGAGGGTGCGCATCCAGTCCATGCCGAAGACCTGCGTCTCCTCCATGCGGGACAGCGCGGCGTCGTCCGCGAGCAGCTCGGGCAGCACGTCCTGGCCGTCCACCATGAGCCGGCGCATCCAGCCCAGGTGGTTCAGGCCGACGTAGTCCATCTGCACCCGGGTGTGGTCGTAACCGAGCACACCGGCGACCCGCCGGCCCAGGCCGGACGGGGTGTCGCAGATGCCCAGCACCCGGTCACCGAGCACCGACTGCAGGGCCTCGGTGATGATGCCGGCCGGGTTGGTGAAGTTCATCAGGTACGCCTCGGGGGCGACCTCGGCGATGATCCGGGCGATGTCCAGCATCGGGCCGATGGTGCGCAGGGCGTAGGCCAGGCCGCCCGGGCCGGTGGTCTCCTGTCCGATGACACCGAGGTCCAGGGCGACGTGCTCGTCGCAGCGCCGGCCCTCCACCCCGCCGACGCGTAGGGCCGCGAAGACGAACCGGCTGCCGGTCAGCGCCTCGCGCAGATCGGTGGTGCAGACCAGCTTCGGGGCGTCCGGGAAGTCCTCGGCGAACTGCCGCAGGATGCGCTCCATGGTGGCCAGCCGCGCGCCGTCGATGTCGTAGAGGGCGACCTCGGTGACCCGGGGGTCGCCGTGGTCGCGGACGAGGGCCTGCCAGACGTACGGGGTCCGGAAGCCGCCGCCGCCGAGGATGCAGAGTTTCACGCGAGGATCACCTTTCCGCCGGCTTCCCGGCAGAGATCGAGAGTGGTTGCGGGAGCTCCGCTTCCGGTGATGACGACGTCGATGTCGGTGAGCGAGCACAGGCGCAGGGCGCCGGTGCCGGGGAACTTGTCGACCGGGGCCAGCAGGACCACCGAGCCGGCCGCGTCGATCATCGACTGCTTGAGCGGCGCCTCGACGGCCATGTTGTCGACCACGTGGCCGGTGGGCCGGATCCCGGTGCAGGACAGGAACATCTGGTCGGCGCTGATCCGGGACAGGGCCAGTTCGGTGAGCGAGCCGACCAGGGAGCGGTAGTTGCGCCGCAGCACCCCGCCGAGCAGCACCAGGTTCACCACCGGGTCGTCGCGGACCTCGTCGAGGACGGCGATGTTGCTGGTGATGATGGTGACCGGCCGCCCGCGCAGTCCACGGGCGATCAACGGGGTGGTGGTGCCGATGTCCAGGATGACGACGCTGTCGTCCTCGACGAGATCGACCGCCGCCCGGGCGATGGCCCGCTTGCCGTCCATGTCGATGCGGTCGTCGAACGCGTCCTCGGCACTGCCGTCGTCGGTGGTGGCCGCGTCCGCGCCGGCGACGAGGACGGCCCCGCCGTAGGTGCGGGTCAACGTCCCGGCCCGGTCCAGCTGGTCCAGGTCCCGCCGGATCGTCGACTCGCTCACCTGCAGACCGGTCGCGAGATCGCGCACGGTCAGCCCACCGTGGCGCAAGGACTCCACGATGCGGTGGTGGCGCTCGGTCAGCAGCATGTCCGCAACGGTATCCGATACCTGCTCGACTTTGAAAGAGTTTGACCGACTCGTCAGGTCCGGTCACCCGTCTGGCCTCTTTCCAGACCAATTCTGCCGGTGAAACATGCTGGTGACAATGCTGAGCCATGCTGGTCGAGCAAGTCGGTCATAGACGCGCAAAGTGCGTCACCGCCGTCACCACTGTCGGCCCCGGTCCCCTCTCGACGGGCCGGCGCCGCACCGTCCTGGAGGATCCATGCAGCCTGCCGAGCCCGGCAGTCCCGGCAGCCCCGGCGCCCTCCCCGCGTCGCCCGTGCCGGCGGAGCCGATCGACCTGCTATTCACCGGGTCGGTCTTCTGCGACGTCGTGTTCGCCGACGTCGAGCTCCCCGAGCCCGGTACCGAGGTGTACGCCCGGGGTTTCGTCGTCTCCCCCGGCGGCGTGGCCAACCGCGCCGTCGCGGCGGCCCGGTTGGGCGCGCACACCGTGCTGCGGGCCCATCTCGGCGACGACCCGATGGGGACGGTGATCGGGACGATGCTCGCCGCCGAACCCGGCCTGGACACCCGCTTCCTGGCCCATCACCCGGGGTGGCAGACGCCGGTCAGCGTGGCGCTGACCAACGCCCACGACCGCAGCTTCATCACCTACGAGGAGCCCGCCCCGCTGCTCACCTGGCCCTCGGACGGACCGAGCGTGGGTGCGCTGAACGTGTACCTGCGGGGCGTCGCGGACTGGACGAGGGCGTTGCGTCGTCGCGGCTCGTTGGTGTTCGCCGGGGTGGGGTGGGACCGCACCGGCGAGTGGTCGGTGGACACCCTGGCCGCGCTCGCCGATGTCGATGTCTTCATCCCGAACGATGTCGAGGCGATGAACTACACCCGCACCGACGACCCGGCCGCCGCCGCCCGCGCGCTGGGCGAGTACGTCCCCCTCGCCGTGGTGACCAAGGGGCCCCAGGGCGTCGTGGCGTACGACAGCGGGACCGGCGAGTTGTGCGAGATCGACACCATCGCCGTCGAGGCGGTCGATCCGACCGGCGCCGGCGACGTGTTCACCGCCGCGTTCATGTCCACCTACGCGCTGAACTGGCCGCTGGCCGCCCGGCTCCGGTTGGCCACCACCTGTGCGTCCCTGTCCGTGCGATCGCTGGGCGGCGCGATCAGCGCTCCCCGGCCCGCCGATGTGCTGCACCACTTCCGGACCACCCCGCCCGCGGGTGACCGGGATCTGCTCCTGGACTGGGCGCAGGCCCGGTCCGCCGTCCCGACCGTCCCTGCCGAGATCCCCGGCGGCCCGCGCACCCCGACCCTGGAGACCACCCGATGAGAAGATCCACCCTGACAGGCGCCGCGACGCTCGCGGCCCTCGTGCTCACCCTGACCGCCTGCGCGCCGGGTGGCGGCAGCGCCACCAGCAGCGAGGCGGGGAGTGCCACCGCGTCCTCGGCCGCGCTGTCCACCGACGTGGCGGCGGCCGGCGACATCACCCTGACCGTCTGGGACCAGAACACCGACCCGGGCATCAACGACGCCCAGGAGGCGCTGAACACCGCGTTCCAGGAGAAGTACCCGAACGTGAAGATCGAGCGCGTCTCCCGGTCGTTCGCCGACCTGAAGACCACCCTCGGGCTCGCCCTGGACGCCCCGGACGCGCCGGACGTGGTGCAGGCCAACCAGGGCTACCCGGACATGGGCACCTTCGTCGAGGCCGGCCTGCTCCGGCCCATCGGCGACTACGCGACGCTCTACGGCTGGGACACGGCCTTCCCGGCCCAGCAGCTGTCGCTGAACTCCTTCTCGGCCGACGGGAAGACGTGGCAGGGCGACAACCTGTACGGCGTCTCGCAGACCGGTGAGGTCGTCGGGGTCTACTACAACAAGGCCAAGCTGGCCGAGCTCGGCATCACCAAGCCCGTCACCATCGAGGACTTCGGCGCCGCGCTGCAGACGGCGTCGGCCGCCGGCACCCTGCCGCTGGAGTTCGGCAACACCGAGAAGAGCCCCGGCATCCACCTGTTCGGCATCGTGCAGGCCGCCACCCTCGGGGCCACCGGCGTCAACGAACTGGTGAGCGGGAAGTCCGGCGCCTGGACCGACGCCGGCACCGTCGAGGCCGCCGATCTGCTGACGCAGTGGACGACCGCGGGCTATCTGCCCACCGGCAGCAGCGGCATCTCCCGGGACGCGGCCCGCGACAACTTCGCCGGCGGCGGCAGCCTGTTCTACGTGGACGGCACCTGGCGGCTGTCCCAGCTGGGCGAGGCGATGGGCGACAACGTCGGCTTCCTCGCGCTGGCCCCGGCCGGCAGCACGGACCCGGTGACCACCGGCGGTGTCGGCCTGGCCTGGGCCATCACCGGCAAGACCACCAAGACCGACGCGGCCGCCGCCTACATCGACTTCATCACCAACCCTGCCGCCGCCGCGGTGCTGCTGGAGAACGGCAACCTGCCTGCGGTCGTCCCCGCCGACTACACCCCGGCCGCCGGATCGCTGGAGTCCGACGTCATCTCCACCTGGAACACCGTCAACGAGACGAACGGCCTGGTGCCCTATCTCGACTACGCGACGCCGACGTTCTACGACACCATCACCGCCGCGGTGCAGGAACTCGTGGCCGGCCAGTACACCCCGCAGCAGTTCGCCGACACCCTGCAGGCCGACGCCGCGAAGTTCGCGGAGTCCCGCTGATGGTCGCGTCCGCCGCACTGGTCGACGGGGCGGCCGCCGTGGCCCCGGGTGGGAGCGTCGCCTCCGCTCCCACCCGGGGCACGCGCCGGCGCGACTGGAAGGGCTACCTGTACGTCCTGCCGGCCTTCGTGGTGTTCGCGGTGTTCCTCGGCATGCCGCTGCTGCAGACGGTCTGGTACTCGTTCTGGAACTGGAACGGGTTCGGGACGGCCACCTGGGCCGGCCTGGACAACTACACCGAGATCGTCAGCGATCCGTCGATCCTGAGGAGCTTCGGCCACTCCGGTGTGCTGATCGTCTTCTACTCGTTCGTCCCGGTCGCGGTGGCGCTCATGCTGACCGCGATCCTGTCCCGCAGCCCCCGGCTCCGCGGTCTGGGCCTGTTCCGCACCCTGCTGTTCCTGCCCCAGGTCATCGCGTCGGTGGTCGTGGCGACCAGCTGGATCGCCATCTACTCACCCGACGGGCTGATCAACCAGGGCCTGCGGGCCGTCGGGCTCGAGGGGGTCACCCGGGCCTGGCTCGGTGACTTCGACACCGCGCTGCCGGCCATCGGTCTGGTCGGGACCTGGTTGGGCATCGGGCTCTGCCTGGTGCTCTTCCTGTCCGGGGTGGCCACCATCGACGGCGAGCTGTTCGAGGCGGTGCGGCTGGACGGCGCCGGCCTGTGGCGGGAGTTCTTCGCCATCACCCTGCCGGCCATCCGCGGGCACATCGTCATCGCCCTCACCCTGACGATCGTGGCGGCGCTCAAGACGTTCGACCTGGTCTACGTGACCACCCGCGGCGGGCCCGGCTCGGCGACCACCGTGCCGGCGTTCGAGGCCTACAACCGGGCCTTCAACACCCGCGAGGTCGGCTCGGCCTCGGCCATCGCGGTGACGCTGACCGTGGTCATCCTGCTGATCACCCTCGCGGTGTCCCGCCTGCAGCCGAAGGAGGACCCTCGATGAGGATCACCCGCGGTGAGGCGTTGCTGAACTACGGGGTGCTCACGCTCTTCTCGCTGATGGCCGTCGTCCCGCTGATCGGCGTGGTGCTCACCAGTCTGACCCCGTCCGGGCAGGCCGGCGGCGGGCTGCGCGTGCCGGACCGGTTGGCCTTCGAGAACTTCTCCGAGGCCTGGGACATCGGCCGATTCGGCAGCTATCTGCTGTCCAGCGTCATCGTCACGGTGTCGGTGGTGGTGTTGACGACGGTGCTGGCCACGTTCGCGGCGTTCGCGTTCGCGCGCATGCGGTTCCCGCTGTCCAACACGATCTTCTATCTGATGCTGGTCGGGCTGATGCTGCCGGCCGAGGCGTTCGTCATCCCGCTGTACTACAACCTGCGGTCGGTGGGCCTGACCGATTCCTACTGGGCGCTGATCCTGCCGCAGACCGCACAGTCGTTGGCGTTCGCGGTGTTCTGGCTGCGCAACCAGTTCCGTCAGTTCCCCGACGGCATCGTCGAGGCGGCCCGCATCGACGGGGCCGGCGACATCCGGGTGCTGTGGCGCATCATCGTGCCGCCGTCCCGCCCGGCGATCATCACCATGTGCCTGCTGATCTCGATGTGGACGTGGAACGAGTTCCTCATCCCGCTGATCATGGTCACCCGGGAGTCGCTGCGGACCGCACCGCTGGGGTTGGCGTTCTTCCAGGGCCAGCACGCCACGGACTTCGCGCTGCTGTCCGCGGCCGGCATCATCGTGGCCGCGCCGATCGTGCTGCTGTACGTGGTCGCCCAGCGCCACTTCATCTCCGGGATGATCGGCGGCAGTGTCAAGGGGTGACGGTGCGGGGGTGACGCCCGACCGAGCAGGAGTGCGGAACGGCCCGGGGCGGATGGTCGCCCCGGGCCGTTCGTCGTGCCGCTCCAGGCGCGTCAGCGCCAGCCGAGCTCCGGTGCCACCTGGGTGAGCAGCGCCTCCAGCTGGTGGGCGCAGTAGTCCACGCCGAGCTGGTTGGGGATGGTGATCAGCAGGGTGTCGGCCGCGGCGATGGCCTCGTCCTCGGCCAGCTGGCGGATGAGCTTCTCCGGTTCGCCCGCGTAGGTCTTGCCGAAGCGGGCCTTGCCGCCGTCGAGATAGCCGACCTCGTCACCGCTGCCGCCCTCGCGACCGAAGTACGCGCGGTCGAGGTCGTTGACGATCGGGAAGATGCTGCGGCTGACCGAGACTCGCGGCTCGCGGTCGTGGCCGGCGTCGGCCCACGCCTTGCGGAAGCGCAGGATCTGTTCGGCCTGCAGCTGGTGGAAGGGCACCCCGGTGTCCTCGCTGAGCAGGGTGGAGCTCATCAGGTTCATGCCCTGCTGGGCGGCCCACTCGGCGGTGGCCCGGGTGCCGGCGCCCCACCAGATCCGGTCCCGCAGACCGGGGGAGTGCGGCTCGAGCCGCAGCAGCCCGGGCGGGTTGGGGAACATCGGCCGCGGGTTGGGCTGGGCGAACCCGTCACCCTTGAGCACCTCCATCAGCACGG
Source organism: Nakamurella flavida (assembly GCF_030811475.1). Taxonomy (NCBI): domain Bacteria; kingdom Bacillati; phylum Actinomycetota; class Actinomycetes; order Nakamurellales; family Nakamurellaceae; genus Nakamurella; species Nakamurella flavida. The sequence continues at coordinate 2,596,710 of NZ_JAUSQV010000001.1, read as the reverse complement.
AGGTGTGCTCGCGGGCCATGGCGGCGTGGTCGTCACCCTCCGGCTGGTACCCGAAGTAGCGGAAGCCGTCCTGTACCTGCTCGGGTGATCCCCGGCTGATGCCGAGCTGCAGGCGCCCGCCGGAGATGAGGTCGGCCGAGCCCGCGTCCTCGGCCATGTACAGCGGGTTCTCGTACCGCATGTCGATGACGCCGGTGCCGATCTCGATGCGGCTGGTGCGGGCGCCGACCGCTGCGAGCAGCGGGAAGGGCGAGGCGATCATGTTGGCGAAGTGGTGCACCCGGTAGTAGGCGCCGTCCGCGCCCAGCTCCTCGGCGGCGACCGCGAGGTCGATCGACTGCAGCAGCACGTCGGAGGCGGTACGCGTCTGCGACTGTGGCGAGTCGGTCCAGTGTCCGAACGACAGGAACCCGATCTTCTTCATGTCGCGTTCAACAACTTCCGGGCCGGGCTTCTTCCCGCCCCGCGGTCAGCGGCCGGCGAACCGTTGCATGGCCAGCATGGTCTCCAGCTCGGCGGCACCGCAGGGCTTGGCGTAGAGGTAGCCCTGCGCCCGGGTGCAGCCCAGGTCGACCAGGGTCCTGGCGGCCAGTTCGGTCTCCACCCCCTCGGCGACGACGGCCAGGCCGAACGAGTCGGCCAGGGCGACGATGGCCCGGACGATGGCCAGGTCCCCCGCGTCCTGACCGAGGCTGTGCACGAACCCCCGGTCGATCTTCAGCCCGTCCACCGGGAGGGCCTTGAGCTGCGCCAATGAGCTGTACCCGGTGCCGAAGTCGTCGATGGCCACCTTGACGCCGATGTCCTTCAGGTCGCGCAGCGTCGACAGGGCCTGCCGCGTGTCGCGGACGATCGCCGTCTCGGTGATCTCCAGGGTCAGGTGCCGGCCGTCCAGATCGGTGTCGGTGAGGATCCCGGCCACCGTCGACGCGAAGTCCCGGGTGATCAGTTCGGCCGGGGTGACGTTGACGCTCAGGCCCAGCGGCGGGCCGTCCGGGTCGAGCGCATGCCAGGCCCGCAGCTGCCGGCACCCGGTCCGCAGGACCCACCGGCCGAGTTCGCCCGCCAGGTTGGTCGTCTCCACCACGTCGATGAACACCCCGGGCGGGAGCAGACCCAGGGTCGGGTGCGGCCAGCGGACCAGGGCCTCGACAGCGGTGATCGTGCCGGTCAGCAGGTCGATCTCGGGTTGGTAGTGCAGCAGCAGGTCTCCGTTGCGGACGGCGGTGACGAGGTGCAGCTCGACGTCGGTGCGCAGCTCGTTCTGCCGGCGCATCTCGTCGGTGAAGACCACCACCTCGTTGCCGCCGTGCGACTTCGCCTGCAGCATGGCCTGATCCGCCTGGTTCATCAGCTCGGAGACGGTGCCGCCCGGGTCGCCGAACGCCAGTCCGATGCTGACGGCCCGGCAGATCTCCTCCCCGCCCACCTGGATGGGTTCACCGGCCGCCCGACGCAGGGTTTCCGCGTAGGCCAGTGCGTCCTCGACGGTGGGCGGGTGGCCGCCCCTACCGCCCATGATGGCCACGAACTCGTCGCCACCCAGCCGACCCAGGACGTGGTCCGGTGGGGAGACGCTGCGCAGGCGGTCCGCGAGCGTGGCCAGGAACCGGTCGCCGGCGGCGTACCCCAGGAAACTGTTCAGCGCCTTGAGGCGATCGACGTCGATGACGATGAGCGGAACCGGGCCGGGGGCGTCGGCGGTGAGCCGTTCGGCGAGGTGGTCGGTCAGTGCCCGGCGAGTCGCCAGGCCGGTCAGTTCGTCGTGGTAGGCCATGTGCCGCAGGCGTTCCTCGGCCCGGACCCGGGCCTGCAACTGGGCCAACAGGGCGGCCACCGCGCGCAGTGCGTTGATCTCCTCCGTGGCCCAGGCGCGGTCCCCGTACTTGACGAACCCCAGCGTGCCGGTGGTGATCTCGTGGTCCCGCAGCGGCACCGTGGCCAGGGAGACGGCTGGGATGCCGGAGGCCTGCCGGATGCGCTCCTGGTACTCATCGCTCTCCGGACTGGGGCGTACCACGAGCACCGACGACAACGTCGCCAACGCGGCGAACGTCGGGTCCGCGGTGGCGAAATGCACGACGGCCAGGGGATCGTCGGCCGGGTCCTCCTGACGCGGCGGCCATTCGGCCACCAGGATCGTCGCGCCCAGGTCGTGGTCGTTGCGCCGCAGGAAACTGACGTCGACCTCGAAGTAGTCGACGAGCTGGTGCAGCAACCGCTGGGACGCGTCGTGCAGGGAGGCCGCGGTGATGCCCATCAGATCCGTGGCCACTGACGACACCAGGTCGTCGAGATCGACCCGCCCGGTCACAGGATGATCGCCGGCGAGCGCGGGCGGGAGGATGCGCTGGACCCTTCCGACACGGGCGGAGAGGACACGACCGTGGGGCCCGGTCTCGACCCAGCACGCGGGTTCAGCACCCGGCAACTCTAATTCCGCATTTCTTGATCATCGGAAATTTGCCCATAATTGGCTCATCCGGTTGTTCAGCACCATTGTCGTGACGCTGCGTTCCCATTTCGGTGGACCGATCGGGTCGTCGGACGGCCGCCCGGGCGGTTCTCGACCAGCCCCGCCACGGGCTGTCCCGGTCCCGGGCCGTCCGGCGCTCGGCCGTCACCGGCTGCGGAGAGCTCCGCACCGCGGTCCGGGGTGGGCGGAGGGCAGCCCGTTGGCCTCCGCCCGCTGCCCGCGCGTCTGTCGGTGTCCGGTGGCAGGGTCCTCTTCATGACGAACACCGCCGCTCCCGTGTCCCGTCCCGCCGGCTCCGCCGCCGTCACCGACCTGGGCTGGCGGTACGTCGGCCACCGCGCCCGGTCCACGGTCCGGGTGCGGTCGCTGGCCGAGGCCGCCCGGGTGGCGCAGGTGGCCGCACAGGCCGTGCCGACCCTGGAGAAGCACCTGGCGATCGACCTGCGGGTCGATCAGGTGGTGCTGACCGCACTGGACCCGGACACCGGTGTGCTCACCGAGGCCGACCTGATCGTCGTCCGGACGGTCACCGCGGCCCTCATCGACGCCGGCTTCCTGCCCGTCCCGGGGGACGGGCGGGGTGTGCAGGTGGTCGAGCTGGCGATCGACGCGATGGACATCCCCGCCGTCCGGCCGTTCTGGCAGGCGGCCCTGGGGTACGTCGAGGATCCGTCCGACCCCGGGCCGGACGGCAGCCTGCTCGACCCGACCGGTCAGGGGCCGTCGGTGTGGTTCCAGCAGATGGACTCACCGCGGGAGCAGCGCAACCGCCTCCACCTGGACGTCGACGTCCCGCACGACCAGGTGCAGGACCGACTGGCCGCCACCCTGGCCGCGGGCGGCACGCTGCTGTCCGACGCGCACGCCCGCGCGTTCTGGGTGCTCGCCGACGCCGAGGGCAACGAGGTGTGCCTGTGCACCTGGCAGGACCGCGAGCGCCCGGGCTGACCCGCGGCCCACCTGACCGCCGCCCCGGCCGTTCTACCGGGCCTGGTCGTCGGCCGGGAGGCCGGGCAGTCGGCGCTGCTCGGGTGGCCGGGGCAGCGTGCCCACGGCCACCACCTGTTCGTGCACCTGCTCGAGGGCAGCCCGCAGCGGGGCGACCAGGTCGGGACTCAGGCCGTCGAAGACCATCGACCGAACCAGTTCGGCATGCCCCGGGGTGGCGGCCCGGAGTGCGGCCAGCCCGGCATCGGTCAGCACGGCGTCGGAGGAACTGCTCGCCCGCATGCTCCAGGACGTGTTCAACCAGCCCGACGAGGAGCGCCGGGCCACGGCCATCGCCGGCATCTTCAGCGAGGACGTGGTCTTCCGCGACGCCGAGGGCACCGCGACCGGCCGAAACGAGTTGGCCGCGACGGTCGCCGGTCTGCTCGCCCAGGGGCCCGGACTGGTCTTCACCCCGGACGGGCCGTACCGCGGCGTGGCCGATCTGGGCATGCGCTCGTGGCAGCTCGGTCCGCCGGGCGGCGCAACGATCCTGGGTGGGCTGGACGTCGCCCAGGTGGCCGACGGGCGGATCGTGCGGCTCTGGACGATTCTCGGCGCGTGAGGGACGGGCCGGCTGTCCCGCGGGACAGCCGGCCCCGTCGTCCGTCCCACCGATCCGCGCGGCAGGGCTTGGGGCGCGGCCCGTCAGCCGGTGGCGACCAGCCCGCGCCGTTCCAGCAGCGGCTCGATACGGGGGTCGCGGCCGGTCACCGCGCGGAAGGCGGCGCCCATCTCGACGCTGCCGCCGACGGACAGCAGCCGGTCGCGGAAGCGCTGGCCGTTCTCCCGGGGCAGGCCGCCCTCGCCGAACCATTCGACGGTGTCCGCGTCGAGCACCTCGGCCCAGATGTAGGAGTAGTAGCCCGCGGAGTACCCGCCGCTGAACACGTGCTGGAAGTAGCGGCTGCGGTACCGGGGCGGCACCAGCTCCAGCGCGATGCCGGCGCGCTCCAGGGCCTGCTGCTCGAAGGCGTCCACGTCGGTGATCTCGTCGGTGGGCGAGATGCGGTGCCAGGCCTGGTCCAGCAGGGTCGCGGCGAGGTACTCGGAGGTGCCGAAGCCCTGGCCCCAGCGTTCGGCCGCCTCGAGCTTGTCGACCTGCTCCTGCGGCAGCGCCTCACCGGTGTCCACGTGGCGGGCGTAGTGCGCGAGGATCTCCGGCCGGCTGATCCACATCTCGTTGACCTGGCTGGGGAACTCGACCACGTCCCGCGGGACGGAGGTGCCGGACAGCCGCGGGTACCGGACCCGGGAGAACAGCCCGTGCAGTGCGTGGCCGAACTCGTGGAAAAGGGTGCGCACCTCGTCCAGGCTGAGCAGGGTCGGGTCACCGGCCGGGGGCTTGTTGATGTTCAGCACGTTGACCACCACCGGCAGAGTGCCCATCAGGTCGGACTGGTCGACGAAGCTGTTCATCCACGCGCCGCCGCGCTTGCCGGTGCGGGCGTAGTAATCGCCGAGGTAGAGCCCGATCGGCGAACCGTCGGCGTTGCGGGCCTCCCAGACGCGGACGTCCGGGTGGTAGCCGGTGAGATCGGGACGCGCGGTCATGGTGATGCCGTAGACCTGCTCGGCGGCGTGGAACACCCCGTCGACCAGGACCCGGTCGAGCTCGAAATAGGAACGCAGGGCGGCGGTGTCGACCTGGTAGCGGTCCGCCCGGACCCGTTCCGCGTAGTACGCCCAGTCCCACGGGGCCAGCTCGACACCGTCCTGCGCGGCGTACTCGGCGAGCACCGCGGCCTCGGCGTTCGCGTTGGCCACCGCGGGGGCGACGAGGCGGCCCAGCAGGTCGTCCACGGCCGCGGAGGTCTTCGCGACCTGGTCGGCCAGGGTGGCCTCGGCGTGGGTGGGGAAGCCCAGCAGCTGCGCGCGCACCGCCCGCAGCCGGGCGATCTCGACCAGCACCGGGCCGTTGTCCTCGTCGCCGGCCGACGCCCGGCCGACCGAGGCGGTGAACAGCCTCCGGCGCAGGTCCCGGTTGCGCAGCACGGCCAGCAGGGGCTGTGACGTCGGCAGGATCAGCGGGATCAGGTAGCCGTCGTCGCCGCGCTCGGCGGCCGCGGCCGCCGCGGTGGCGACGGCCGCCGGGCTCGCGCCGTCGAGCTCCACCGCATCGTCGACGAGTACCGCCGCGTTCTCCATAGCGCGCAACAGGTTCTGTCGGAACGTCGTGGACAGAACGGACAACCGCTGGTTCAGATCGGTGAGCGTGGCCCGGTCGCTCTCGCCCAGCTGCGCCCCGGCCAGCACGAGATCGGTGTGGTACCGCTCGATCAGGGCCAGCGCCTCGGTGTCCAGCCCGGCGTCGTGCCGGCCGGCGTGCACGGCGTCGATCCGGGCGAACAGCGCCGGGTCCAGGCGGATGGCGTCGGAATGCGCCGAGAGCTTCGGGGAGTACTCCGCCTCGATGCGCTGCAGGCCGGGGGTCGAGGTGCTCGACACGAGGTTGAAGAAGACGGCGCTGACCCGACCCAGCAGCTGTCCGGCCCGTTCCAGTGCGACCACGGTGTTCTCGAAGGAGGCCGGCTCCGGGTCGGCCAGGATCGCGTCGACCTCGGCGCGGTGCGCGGCCATCCCGGCGTCGAAGGCGGGCGCGTAGTCGTCCTCGCCGATGCCGGCGAACGGCGGCAGCGCGAAGGGCAGGGTGGACGGCGCGGCGAAGGGGTTCGTGTCGGACAGGTCGACAGAGGGCACGCGGGACTCCAGTGGTCGGACGATCGGTCGGGTGACTCCAGGGACGACCGTACGTCCGACCCGCTGTCGACCCCACCCGCCGGTCCGGCGGTGGCGCGTGACGGGCCCGCGTTCAGGCCGCGGACGACCCGGTGGACTCCGTGGACCCGGTGGACCCTGCGGGTGCGGCGGATTCCGCGGCGAGCACCTCCCAGTGGTGCCCGTCCAGGTCGCGGAAGCTCTTGGAGTACATCGGCCCGTCCTCCAGATCGGCCTTGGACGGTCCGGCGCCGGCGGCCAGGGCCGTGCGCTGCAGCTCGTAGACGGCCGCCCGATCCGGGGCCGAGATGCAGTAGATGCCGCCGACGGTGGTCGCGGTGTCAGCGATCTCGGCGTCGGTGAACTGCTGGAAGAACGGCTTGACCAGGAGCATCAGGTAGATGGTGTCGCTGATCTTGACCATGCTGGCGTTCTCGTCGGTGAAGCGTTCGTCGATCTCGAAACCCAGGGCGCGGTAGAACGTCTGGGCGCGCTCCAGCTCGGCGACGGGGAGGTTGAGGTAGATCTCGGTGGCGGGCTGGCTGGGCACGGGGGCTCCTCGGGATCGGGGTGACGCTGTCCGGGGGTGGACCGCGATCGGTGTCCGAACTCATCGGTGGGCCCAGGGTCAGAGGGTGGCGGCCGCGACGGCCAGCACGACGACCTGCACGCTCGCGGCGGCGACCCGGATCCGGTCAGCGTGCATCATCCGGCGGTGCGCGATCGCGTCCCACCGGGTGGACAGGGCGCGGTGGGCCGGGACGGCGAGCAGGCCGGTGACCGCCACGACGATCGCGGCCATCGCCCCGGAGACCGCGGCGAACGCCCAGGGGACGGGTCCGCGGTCGACCAGCAGCCAGCCCGAGCCGAGAGCGAGGAGGACGAACAGCGGACCCACCAGGGCGGTGATGCGGCGCTGATGGGCGGCTTCGTAAGCGGGGAAGTCCTCGGTCGACCGGGCCGAGACCGGGGTCATCTGCGGGTAGACCACCACCTGCACCGTCCACTGGAAGCCCGCGTACAGCGCGGCGGCGACCAGGGCGGCGAGCAGGCTGAGGGGCACCGGGCCATCCTGCCCGGCCACACGGGGTCGGGGACGCCCCCCTCGACGCGTCCCCGACCCGGTGGCCCTCCCGGTCCGGCCCCTCTCGGGGTCAGCCCTGCAGGGTCACCCGAGCTCGCACGTCGCCCAGACCGCGGGCGACGAGGAGCTCGCCGGTGCCGGACAACGCTGTCCAGCCGGAGTTCTCGGTGTCCCAGCGACGCCACAGCCGGGCGTCGGCAGTCACCGTGACATCGGCGGCGGCACCCGGTTCGACGTCGACCGCCTGCCACCCGACCAGTCGGACGGGCTGGTCGGTCTCGGCGGGGGCGAAGTACAGCTGCACCACCTCGCGGCTGGGGCGGGCGGAGGTGTTGGTGACCGGCACCCGGACGGCGGTGTCCTGGCCCGGGACCAGGGCGGCCTCGCCGTACTCCCAGCTTCCGTAGCCCAGGCCGTGCCCGAGCCAGAACGCGGGCGGCGCAGCCAGCTGGGCCCAGTGACCGCGGTACCCGATGAAGGTGCCCTCGGTGTAGACGAGATCGCCGTCCACCGGCTCCACCGCCCAGGCCGGGGAGGCGCCGTCGGCGGCCGGGAAGGTGGTGACCAGGCGACCGGCGGGCTCGATGACGCCGAGCAGGGCGGCGGCGATCGCGTGCCCGGCCTCCTGGCCGGGCAGGCCCACCCAGAGCACGGCGTCGACCTCGTCGAGCCACGGCATCAGGATCGGGGTGGCGGCGTTGACGACGACCACGGTCCGGCTCGCGGCGGCGGCGACCGCGCTGACCATCGCGTCCTGCTCACCCGGCAGGGCCAGCGTGGACTTGTCGACCGACTCGGTCTCCTGCTCCTCGGTGAGCCCGACGACGACCACGGCGACCTCGGCGTCCCGGGCCGCGGCGACGGCGTCGGCGATGACGTCCGCGGCCGGGCGCGGTGCGGGGCGGGCGACGACGCCAAGCACAGCGCCGCCGACGAGGATGTCCTCGCCGTCCTGCACGTCGGTGGTGATGGCGGTCTGCCGGGGCAGCCGGACGGTGCCGCGCAGCGTGGAACCCGCGGTGACGGTGGCCGTCTCGACCTGGACCGGGGGAGCGAGCATCTCCTCGCCGATGCTGCCGGTGGCCCGCAGGGTGAAGCTGATGTCCTGGTCGCCGGCCTGGAGCGTCCAACTGCCCACGCCGATGGCGCCCAGTTCGATCGGTCCGTCGCCGGTGATGACGGCCTCGACGTCGAGGGTGATGACCACCTGGTCGAACTCGTCGTCAATGCCGACGAGGGTGGTCGCGCCGGCCTCCAGGCGCTCCTCGATGACGGCGCCGTCGGCGTCGCGCAGGGTGAAGCGCACGCCGGGCGCACCGGTGACCGGGTCGGTGAGGAACCCACCGCGGGCGGGGACGGCACGGGTGCGCACCTCGACGCCGTCGGTCACGGTCACGCTGCCGCCCATCAGTTCCCGCAGCCCCTGGGCCGCGCTGACCTGGTACGGCGGATTGACCGTGGCCGAGCCCCCGCCCATGGTGATGGTCTCGACGGCGTGCCGGCCGATCAGGGCCACGGTGGCCAGGGACGACAGCGGCAGGGCCTCGTCGCGGTTGATCAGCACGGTCATCCCGCCGGCGGCGAGCCGGGTCATCTGCTCGCGTCGGGTGGCACTGCCGGGGGTGGGCAGATCGGCCGGGTAGCTGCGCAGTTCGCCCAGCGCGCCGACCCGTCCGGCCAGTCGGAGCACCCGGGTGAGGTGGTCGTCGACGACCGACTCGGCCACCCGGCCGTCCCGGACGGCGGCGACGAGGGCCTCACCCCAGGGCCCGTCGGGGCCGGGCATGACGAGGTCCAGTCCACCGTTGGCCGCCTGGGCCGCGGTCTTGGTGGCGAACCAATCGGACATGATCACGCCGGAATAGCCCCACTCGCCCTTGACCACCTCGTTGACGATGTGGTTCTGCTCGGTGGCGGCGACGCCGTTGATGTCGTTGTAGGCGGCCATCATCGACCACGCGTCGGCGTCGGCCTGGGCGATCTCGAAGGGCAGCAGGTACAGCTCACGCAGGGTGGCCTCGTCGACGACGCTGTTGACGGTGTTGCGATCGGTCTCGGACTCGTTGGCCACCAGGTGCTTCAGGCAGGCGGCGACGCCGAGACCCTGCATCCCGCGCACGTAGGCGGCGGCCAGCTTCCCGGTGAGCAGCGGGTCCTCGGAGTACGCCTCGAAGAGCCGTCCGCCCAGCGCGGTGCGGTGCAGGTTGATGGTGGGCCCGAGCACGACGTGGATCTCCTGGGCCAGGGCCTCCTCGGCGAGCATGGCGCCCACCTCCGCGGCGGTGTCCTCGCTCCAGGCCGAGGCGAGCAGGGTGGCGTTGGGGAACAGCGCGACCTGGCGGCCGCCGGCGAACTTGAGACCGCGCACCCCGGTGGGGCCGTCGGACATCCGCAGTTCGCCCAGCCCGATGACCGGCTCCGGGGCCAGCGTGAACGTGGTGCCGCCGGTCAGCAGCCGCACCCTGGCCGGCAGGTCCAGCCGGGAGATCAGCTCGGCGATGTCAGCGGTGCTGGCGGTCTCGGCGGCGGGGCTGCGATCGGCAGAGGTCAACGGTGGTCCTCGGGGTGTGCGGCGCCGGGGCGCCGGCGGGCGTCCGGAGCTCACCTCCGGTTTACTTATACGTGTCACTTGTCCGTGTCAGCACGCTAGGGCAGCCTGCGGGGCGGGGCAAGAGGAGGACGGTGTGATGGTCTCCGGCGAGCCCGTACCGCGCCGCGTCACCAGCGCGGACATCGCCCGGGAGTGCGGCGTGTCCCGCACCACGGTGAGCTACGTCCTCAACGACACCCCCCACCAGAAGATCTCCGACGCCACCCGCGAACGGGTGCTGTCCTCGGCCACGCGGCTGGGTTACACGCCGTCCGCCGCCGCCCGCACCCTGCGCGCCGGGCGGTCGGACATCGTGCTGTGCCTGCTCCCCGACTGGCCCATCGGGCCGGAGGTGGCCCGCACCCTGCAGTACCTGTCCACCGCGCTCGCCGGGCACGGCCTGACCTTCCTCACCCACCCCCGGTCGGCCGGGGAGTTCCTGCCCGCTCACCTGTGGCGGGCGATCGGGCCGGCCGCCGTCCTGGGCCTGGACCGGTTCACCAAGCAGGAGAACGTCGAGATGCGTTCCGCCGGAATCGGTGTCGTCTCCGTCCTGATGGCCGACGACGGTCCCCACCAGGGCGAGCTGGCCCAGCAGGGCATCGGGCGGCTGCAGGCCGAGCACCTGCTGGACGCCGGGCACCGGTCGATCGGTTACGCCTGGCCCACCGACGAGCGGCTGCTCGGGTTCGCCGAGCCCCGGTTGGCCGGGGTTCGGGCGGGCTGTGCCACCCGAGGGGCGGCCGAGCCGATGACCCTGGAGCTGACCGGTTCCGACGACGGGGCCAGGGTGGCCGTCCGGGCCTGGCGCGCCGCCGGGGTCACCGCCGTGTGCGCCTACAACGACGAGGTCGCCTTCCAGCTGCTCACCGCGGCCCGGGCCGAGAACCTCCACGTACCGGGGGATCTCGCGGTCATCGGGGTGGACGACATCCCGCTGGCCCGGCACGCGGCCCCGCCGCTGACCTCGGTGGCCACCGACCAGCAGGCGGTGGCGGAGTACACCGCGGAGGCCATCGCCCGCGCGCTGGACGGCGGGGCCGCCCCCCGCCCGCCGGGCCCGGGCGTCATCACCGTCGTGGTGCGCGAATCGGCCTGAGGCCTGTCGCCCGAGGTCCCCCGGTCAGCTCGGGCGGTGCACCCGCAGTGGGCCGGGGCTCTGCACCACCGGCATCATCTCGATGCGGTTGATGTTCACGTGGGCGGGCAGTCCGGCCACCCAGGTGACGGCCTCGGCGATGTCGCCGGGCATCAGCGGCTCGGTGCCGTCGTACATCGACCTCGCCCGGGCCTGATCGCCGTCGAACCGGACGGTGGAGAACTCGGTGCCGCCGACCAGGCCGGGCTCGATCGTGGTGACCCGGATGGGGGTGCCGAATAGGTCCGTGCGGAGGTTCGCGTTGAACTGCTGGACGAAGGCCTTGGTGCCTCCGTAGACGTTGCCCCCCGGGTAGGCGTAGGCGCCGGCGATGGACCCGATGCCGATGATGTGCCCGCGGCCGCGGGCGACCATGCCGGGCAGGACCGCGTGCGTCAGGTACATGACGCCCTTGACGTTGGTGTCGACCATCGCCTCCCAGTCGTCCAGGTCGGTCTCCTGGGCGGGGGCGATCCCACGGGCCAGACCCGCGTTGTTGACCAGGATGTCGATGTCGGCGAACTCGGCGGGCAGGTCGGCGATCGCCGCCGCGACCGCAGCCCGGTCCCGCACGTCCAGCTCGATCGCGAGCAGCGACGCCCCGAACCGGTCGGACAGATCCGCCAGCCGGTCACCCCGGCGGGCCGCGGCGATGACCCGGTCGCCGTTCGCGGCGAAGCGGGCGGCGATCTCCGCGCCGAACCCGGCGCTCGCTCCGGTGACCAGGACTGTCTTCACGGTGGGCCTCTCGTCGTGCGTGGCGGTTGCGCCGCCGAGCCTAGGCCCGGTCACGGCGGCCCTGCGTCCGGCCGACGGATGTCCCTACGGGTGGGCGGCGATGAAGCGGAGCAGCGCGGCGTTCCAGGCATCGGCCTCGTCGGCGAACGCGGCGTGCCCGCTGCGTTCGAAGACGTGGAGCTCGGCGCCGGGGATCAGTGCGACCAGCGCCTCGGACGAGCGCGGCGGCCACACCGGGTCCCGCCGGCCGGTGAACACGGCCAGCGGGACGGTCAGCGTGGGGAGGCGGTCGGTGAGGTCCTCGGCGACCATGCCGCGGAACGTGCCCAGGCCGGCGGCGATCTGCGGCGGCAGGCCGAGGGTGGACAGTTTGTCCAGGGTGCCGAGCAGGTCCGCCTCCCCGGTCGCGGCGGGGGTGGCGCCGGGTCGGCCGCCCATGCCGCCGAGCAGGGCGGCGACACCCTGCACGGCCGCGGCCAGCGGATCCCCCGGTTCGGGCTTGAAGCGTGGGCCGCTGCCGGTGAGCACGAGTCGGGTGACCGGGTCGCCGATGTCCAGGGCGTACTTCAGCGCGATGTGCCCGCCCATGGACCAGCCGATCAGCGTGACGTCGCGCAGGTCCAGCTCGGTGAACAGAGCGCGGAGGTCGTGGACGAAGGCGCCGTACTCGGCCGGGGTGCTGCTCCGGGTGGAACGGCCGTGGCCGCGCAGGTCGACGGTGATCACCCGGAAGCGGTCGGAGAGCGCGGCGACCTGGCGACGCCAGGAGTCCCCGCTGCCACCGAAGCCGTGCACGAACACCAGCGGCTGCCCGGTGCCCTGATCGGTGTAGGCGAGGCGGATGCCGGGTTCGACTTCCAGGGTGGGCATGGGTGGGGCCTCTCGGATCCGGGCGGGGAACGTCCCCTCCAAGATGCCTGCCTCGCGTCCGGGTCAGGCCTCCGCGGCGACCCGTCGGCCGCGGACGATCCGCGCGACCAGGGCCAGCACGCCGAACAGGATGACTGCGGCGGCGTAGACCACCGCGGTGGGGTGCAGACCCCAGGCGGTGCTGGCCAGGCCGGCGGCGACCGCGGGGACGCTGAACGCGATGTAGGAGATGACCAGTGCGACGGCGAGCAGTTCACCGCGCTGCTCCGGGGCGGCCAGCTTGACCAGGGCGGAGAAGCTGGTCAGGGCGGCGCCACCGAATCCGATGCCGGCGATGACGGTGCCGGTGATCGCCGGCCACACGATGCCCAGCTGCACGCCGACCAGGGACACCGCGGTGCCCAGGGCGAGCAGCGCGGGGCTCCACAGCTGGATGGGGTGCGGGTCGGCGGCGCGGAAGACGAACGCGGTCAGTGCGCCGGCACCGCAGAACAACCCGACGACGAGCCCGCCGATGAGGTGGCTGTGCAGGCCGAGCAGACCGGCCGCGATGGACGGGCCGAGGGAGAGGTAGAGCCCGACGAGCGCCCAGCTGGCCAGCAGGATCGGCACCAGGGCGAGCAGGTGACCGCGGATCAGCGGCGGCACACCGAGTTTGGGGATGAGCGAGTGCCGGGCGCCCGGGCGGCGGGCGGAGGTCTCCGGGAGGGTCCACACCGCGACGGCGGCCAGCACCATCCCGCCGAGCAGCAGCTCGAAGACCAGGTGGGTCGGCGCCGGGCCGTACTGGACGAGGATCCCGCAGCCCAGGGCGCCGAGGGCCAGCCCGGCCGGCGGAACCACGCCGTTGACCACGCCGGCGCGGCGCGGGGCGTGCGGCGGGTTCAGGTCGATGAGCGTGGCGCCCAGGGTGGTCATCGCGGCGCCGGTGGCGATGCCCTGCAGGACGCGGGCGATGAGCAGCACCGTGACGTTGCCGGCCACCGAGAAGAGCACCAGGGACACGGCTTCCAGGGCGATGGCCGCACCGAGGACGGGGCGGCGTCCGATGTGGTCGCTCAGCGCGCCCAGGGTGAGCAGGGAGCAGACCAGCCCGACCACGTAGACGGCGAAGACGACGGTCAGCGTGGTCGGGGAGAACGCCCACAGCTGCTGGTAGACGACGTAGAGCGGAGACGGCGCGCTGGATGCGGCCATGAACAGCACGAAGATCGCGGCGATGGCGACGAACGCCCGGGCGTGGCCGAGCCGACGGGGGGAGCGGACGGCCGGGGTGGTGCTCGTCCGGTCGGTCACGGTGGTCGACGGGGTCATCGGTCTCCTGACGGTGACCCGGGCGGACCCGGGCTTCTCGTGTCGACACGCGCGACGGCGGGCGTGGCTGACCAGACAGGTCTGTCTGGCCGGCTGAAGAGTAGACAGACCTGTCTGTTATTGTCAATCGCATGCCGCCCGTCACCGTTGCCCGCGCCCCGTCCGCCCGGGATCGTCTGCTGGCCGCCGCGGACGAACTCTTCTACGCCGAGGGCGTCAACTCCGTCGGCATCGACCGCATCATCGAGCACGCCGGGGTGGCCAAGGCCAGCCTGTACAGCACGTTCGGCAGCAAGGACGAGCTGGTCCGCGCCTACCTGCAGGGCCGTCACCAGGCCCGGGTGGACCGGATCACCCGCGAGCTCGCCGACATCACCGACCCGCGGGAACGCGTGCTGGCCGTGTTCGACGGGCAGGCCCGCGCCTTCGCCGCCGGCACCTTCCGCGGCTGTGCGTTCCTCAACGCCGCCGCCGAGGCCCGTTCCGGCACCGCGGTGCAGGCGGTGGCCGAGGAGTACCGGCGCTGGCTGCGGGACCTGTTCCGCGATCTGCTCACCGAGGTCGGCGTCGCCGATCCGGCGGGCCTGGCCGGTCAGCTCGTCCTGCTCTACGACGGCGCCGGGGTGGGCGCCAAGATGGACCGCGGCATCGGCTCGACCGCGACGGCCCGCACCGTGGCCGCGATCCTGCTGGATACGGCGCCACTGACGAACGCGTCATGAGCGTCGATCTCGGCCGGTTCACCGACGCGCAGGACGCCGGCGGCACCTACGCCTCGGCGCTGACCGAGTTGCGGCGGGGGAGCAAGACCAGCCACTGGATGTGGTTCGTCTTCCCCCAGATCGCCGGCCTCGGGCGGAGTTCGACCGCCGTGTTCTACGCGCTGGCGTCGGTCGACGAGGCCCGGGCCTACCTGGCCCACCCCGTCCTCGGCCCCCGGCTGCACGACTGCGTCGACGCGTTGCTGGCGGTGGAAGGGCGGACGGCCGAGCAGATCCTGGGTGGGATCGACGCGATCAAGCTGGGGTCGAGCATGACGCTGTTCGCCCGCGCGGATCCGTCGGATGCCGCGTTCCCCGCGGTGCTGGAGAGGTACTTCGACGGTGAGGCCGATGCGGCCACCGAGGCGCTGATCTAGGACCGGTCACCCGCGTTCGCGCCCCGGGTGAGAGGCGCGTTCACTCAGCCGCGGCGCGAACACGCCCATCGCCCTGCCGACGCTCACTTCCCCGGCAGCAGGTCCTTGACCTTTTCGGTGACCCCGTCGACCAGCGTCTGCACGGCGGACACCGGCGTGAACGCACGGGCGGCGGCGGTGAGCTCGGCGACCTCATCGGCACCGAGCTCGAGATCGGCTGCAGCGACGTTGAACTCGAGCTGCTCGACACTGCTGGCGCCGGGGATGACGACGACCTGGGGCAGGGCGAGGAGCCAGGCGAGGGCGACCTGAGCGGGCTTGGCGTCGTGCGCGGCGGCGACCGCGCGCACCACGTCGAGCAGCGGCTGGATGCGGGTGAGGTTCTCCGTCCCGAAGAGCGGGTTCATGGCGCGGACGCCGCCGGGGCGGTTGTCCGGGCCGTACTTCCCGCCGAGCAGCCCCTGGGCGAGCGGGCTGTAGGCCATGATCATCCGGTCGTTCGCCTCGGCGAACGGGACCAGGTCTTCCAGCGGTGCGGCGTGGGCCAGCGAGAACTGCACCTGGTTGCTGACCACCGGCCGGCCCAGGGCCTCGTCGGCCTTGCGCCAGCGGTCCAGCGAATAGTTGGAGACCCCGGCCGCGCCGATCGTGCCGTCGTCCAGCAGCGCCTTCATGCCCGGCATGATCACCGAGTCGGGGACCAGCGGGTTGGCCTGGTGGATCTGGTACAGCGGGATCTTGGTCAGCTGGAGCCGCTCAGCACTGCCCTTCGCGCGGCTGCGGACGACGGCCGGGAACGGCGCCACCGGGAACACCTTGCTGGCCACCACCACCCGGTCGCGGTCGGCGCCCAGCGCCTCACCGAGGATGCGCTCGCTCTTCCCGAGTCCGTAGACCTCGGCGGTGTCGAAGAGCGTCACGCCCAGCTGGCGGGCCCGCCGCACGATGTCCACCGCCCCGCCCGAGGCGTAGGTGTCGCCGTACCCCCATTCGCGGGAGCCGAACTGCCACGTACCCAGCCCGATGCGGCTGACCGGACCCAGACCGTCGATCTCGAGGAAGCGCATCACCCCAGTGTGCTCGCGCACGGCCCACCTCGGGGCTGGGAGGATGCCCCCATGACGTTCGCCTCGCTCTACGCGCACGGATTCGCCCGGGTCGCGGCCTGCACCATCACCGTGCGGATCGCCGACCCCATCGCCAATGCGGCCGAGGTCATCGCCGTCGCGCGGGAGTGCGACGAGCAGGGGGTCGCGGTCGCCGTACTGCCCGAGCTCGCGATGACGGGGTACGCGCTGGACGACCTGTTCGGTCAGGACGCGCTGCTCGACGTCGTGCACGCCGGGCTGGCCGAGGTCATCGCCGCGTCCGCCGACCTGCTGCCCGTCATCGTGGTCGGCGCTCCGCTGCGGCACCGCGATCGCCTGTTCAACACCGCGGTGGTCATCCACCGCGGCGCCGTGCTCGGCGTCGTCCCCAAGCTGCACCTGCCGACCTACCGGGAGTTCTACGAGCGCCGGCAGTTCGCCTCGGGGGACGGCATCGTCGGGCAGGAGATCGCGGTCGCCGGGCACACCGTGCCGTTCGGGCTCGACCTGCTGTTCCCGGCGTCCGACGTCCCCGGGCTGACCGTGGGGGTGGAGATCTGCGAGGACATGTTCGTCCCCGTCCCGCCGTCCAGCGGGCTCGCCCTCAACGGGGCCACGGTGCTGCTCAACCTCTCCGGCAGCCCCATCACCGTCGGGCGGTCGGACACCCGCAGCGTGCTGTGCCGGACCCAGTCGATGCGGTGTCTGGCCGCCTACCTCTACGCCGCCGCCGGGCACGGCGAGTCGACCACCGACCTCAGCTGGGACGGGCAGACGTCCGTCTTCGAGAACGGCGCCCTGCTCGCCCAGGGCGAGCGGTTCGCCGACAGCGCCCGGGTGACGATCGCCGACGTCGACCTCGATCTGCTCCGGCAGGAGCGCGCGCGGCAGGGCACCTTCGAGGACAACCGCCGCGCCACACCGGCTCTGGAGTACCGGCGCATCCCGTTCACCCTCGACGCGCCGGATACCGATCTGGGCCTGCGTCGGCCCATCGAACGCTTCCCGTTCGTCCCGGCCGACCCGGAACGCCTGGCCCAGGACTGCTACGAGGCCTACAACATCCAGGTCGACGGGCTCGTCCAGCGGCTCCGCGCCACCGGCACGCAGAAGGTCGTCATCGGGGTGTCCGGCGGGCTCGACTCCACGCACGCGCTCATCGTGGCCGCCCGCGCGATGGATCTGCTCGGCCGCGCGCGCACCGACATCCTGGCGTTCACCATGCCCGGGTTCGCCACCAGTGACGGCACCAAGGCCAACGCCTGGGCTCTCATGCGGGCCCTCGGGGTCACCGCCGCCGAGCTCGACATCCGGCCCGCGGCCACGCAGATGCTCACCGACCTCGAGCATCCGTTCGGCCGCGGCGAGGAGGTCTACGACGTCACCTTCGAGAACGTGCAGGCCGGCCTGCGCACCGACTACCTGTTCCGGCTGGCCAACCACCACGGCGGCATCGTGCTCGGCACCGGCGACCTCTCGGAGATAGCGCTGGGCTGGAGCACGTACGGGGTGGGCGACCAGATGTCGCACTACAACGTCAACGGCGGCGTCCCGAAAACCCTGATCCAGCACCTGATCCGGTGGGTCGCGCAGACCGGCACGTTCTCCGACCAGGCCGACGAGGTGCTGCTGGCCATCCTGGGCACCGAGATCTCCCCGGAACTGGTGCCGGCCAAGGCCGGCGAGGCCCCGCAGAGCACCGAGAAGTCCATCGGGCCCTACGAGCTGCAGGACTTCACCCTCTTCTACACGCTGCGGTTCGGTTTCCGCCCGTCCAAGATCGCCTTCCTGGCCCTGCACGCCTGGGGCGACGTGACGGCCGGCAACTGGCCCGTGGGCTTCCCCGACGAACGCCGTCGCGAGTACGACCTGGCCACCATCCGCGGCTGGCTCATCGTGTTCGTGCGGCGCTTCTTCGGCTTCGCACAGTTCAAGCGGTCCGCGATGCCCAACGGGCCGAAGGTGTCCGCGGGCGGATCCCTCAGCCCCCGCGGGGACTGGCGGGCGCCCTCCGACGGCAACGCCACCGTGTGGCTGGCCGACATCGAACGGAACGTGCCGAGCTGACCGGTTCGGGCCGGACTCAGGCGACGGGTGCGGACGCGAGCACCGGAGCGGAGAACGTCCCGGCCAGAAGCAGCGTCGCCGGGCCACCCTGCGCCGGCACCCGGTACAGCCCGCCGTCGTCGGAGACGACCAGGTTGCCCCGCAGATCGGCGACCATTCCTTCGAACGGCAGGGTCAGGCCGGACGTCGGGATCCGGACCGGATCGGTGGACGTGCCCGGTGCGTAGCGGTCGACATGATCGACGGTGGGATCCGGCGTGCACGCCCCGGTGGCCTCGGAGATCGGCGGGCAGAAGACCGTGTCCACCATGTGGAAGTAGGTCCCGACACCGTCCGCGGCCTGGGCGATGTTCGCTCCGGGCGGGCCGATCTCGACGCCGTCGGGAGAACCGGGCACGTACGTCTCGACGAAGTGGGCCCGGGTCGCGCTGGTGACGGCGATGCCCTCGGCCCAGAGCTGACCGGTGCGGGCCACCACGGCCGAGGCGAAGGCGAATTCGTCGTCGGGGTTGGCGCCGAGCTCGAACGAGCGGACCGGGCCGTCCCCCCGGGACGGGTAGGTGGTCGCGACGAACTCGCCGAAGACCGTGGCCCGGCCGCTGCCGTCGACCTCGAGCGTCCCGGACACCCCGGTGGCCAGGACGCGGGACCGGCCGTCCCGGGCGGCCACCATCGTCAGAGTGCCGCCGTCCACGACGAAGACGTTGCCCCGGTCGTCGACCTCGACCTGCTGCGGGCTCTGCCATCCGGCGCCGACGGTGCCGGTCGCGGAGCCGTCGGCCGGGATGCGCACCACCGATCCGGCCGCGTCGGCGACGTAGACCGTGCGGGAGCGGTCGACGGCCAGGGCGACGGGGTCGGTCAGCGGACCGCCGAGGGTGACGGGGGCGGCGCCGTCCTGGACACGGACGACGCGCCGCGTCCGCTCGTCGATCGCGTAGACCGGTTCGGCGGGCAGGGTCGACGCGGTCGGCACCGTCCACCGCACCGACGTGGCTGCCGAGGCGCCCACGGCGTTCCGGGCCACCACGGTGAAGGTGTAGCTGCGACCGGGCACGAGCTTGGTGAAGGTCTTGCGCCGGGTGGGGCCGGAGATCGTCTCGGAGAACGGGCCGGTGCCGACGCTGGACGTGCCGTCGCGGCTCACCAGGTAGGAGGTGACGGTGCTGCCGCCGTCGCTGTCCGGCGCCAGCCAGGTCAAAGCCACGGTGTCGCGGGAGATCTGCTGCAGTGCGGGCATCGTCGGTGCCTCCGGAGTACCCGCCGCGAAACCCGCAGGCAGGAAACGGAAATCGACCACGGTGGCAGACCCCGCCCGGTGTCCGGAGTCGTCCGCGGCGGCGACGAAGAAGCGGTAGTTCTGCCCGGGCACCAGCTGGTGGAAGACCCACGACCGGGTCGCCGGGGACACGGTGGCCGACCACGGATCGGGATTCACCCGGGAGCTGCCACTGCGACCGACGGTGTACCCCGTCACGGACGTCCCCGGTTCCGCGGTCACACCCTGCCAGGTCAGCCGCGCCGCGCCGGCGGGTAGACCCGCCGTGGAGACGGTGACGCCGGCGGGCGCGGCGGGCCGGTAGGTCTCGGCCGCGGAGGCGGTGAGGGTGCCGGCGGTGAGGCCGGCGCCGGCGACGAGGAGGACGACGGTGAGGACGGCCATGACGGGTGCGCGCACGCTGGCTCCGGTTCTCTCGACGGCGTGATCAGGGCGGATGTCCACTGCCGCGACCACTGCCGCAGTGAGGAGATGATCACCGAGCGTGGTTGAAGCGACGGTGAGGCAGGCGGCGACGTCCGACCTGGCCTGGGCGTTCCGGGTCCCCGCTGGGTGGATCCACTCACGGGGACTTCTGCTCCGGGGGAACAGAATCCGTGCATGGTGGACGCGGCGGACATGTGGCTGGAGCAGGCAGCGGCGGAACTGGGCATCCCGGTGACCGGCGGGGCCGGGGTCGTCCTGCAGGTGCGGTCGGGAGCGATCGTGGCGGCGACCCGGGCGGCCGAGGTGGTGCTCGGTCTGACCCGCGACCAGCTGCTGGGGCGCACCTCCGGTGACCCGCGATGGGTGGCCGTCGACCGGAACGGGCGGCCCCTGGCCGCCGACGACCACCCGCCCATGCGGGTGCTGCGGCGGGGTACCCCGGTGATGGATTCCGTGATGGGCATCCATCGGCCGGCCGAGGACGCGGCCGGCGAACACGTGTGGTTGCTCGTGCGGAGCGTCCCGTCGTCGCTCACGGTGGCCGGATCCACGCCGCCGTCGGCTCTCACCGTCTTCCGGCCGCTCGGGCCCCGGGAGTCCGAGGACCTCCGACTGCGTGATTCCGAACGGAAGTACCGACTCCTGGCCGAGAGCTCGTCGGACATGGTCACCTGGCAGGCCCTGGACAGCACCTTCCTCTGGGTGTCGCCGGCGTCCCGGGCCGTCCTGGGGTACGTGCCCGACGAGCTGATCGGAACACCCGCCCTGGACCTCGTCCACCCGGATGACATGCCCCTGGTGGACGCGATGCGCCGGGCCGCCGAACAGGACGGGGATCTGCCCCCCGGCTCGGTGACCATGCGGTTCCGGCACGCCGACGGGTCCTGGCGGTGGATCGAGAGCACCGCCCGGCTGCTCCGCGACCGCCAGGGCGTGTTGAGTGGGCTGTCCACGTCGGGTCGGGACGTGACGGCGAGGATCCGGACGGAGCGGGAGCGCGACGAGGCCGTGGAGATGTTCCGGCTTGCGATGATCCTGGCCCCGGTGGGCATGGCGCTCCTGGGCGGGGGCGGACGGATCGAGCAGGTCAACCGGGCCCTGTGCGAACTGCTCGGGCGGCCGGAGGCCGACCTGCTCGGGCGCGCGGGCGCGGACGTCCTGGCCGGGCCCGCCGGCCCACCGCTGCTGACCGCCGACCCCACCGACGGTGTCGACCGCGTCTCGGAGGCGGAGGTGCGGTTCTGTCGACCGGACGGGTCGGATCTGTGGTGCCGCCGGTCCCTGGTGCCGTTGCACGGCGCGACCCCCGCCGGGGTCCGCGGGCGGGTCCTCGTTCAGGTCCAGGACGTCACGGTCGAACGGACCGAGCGGGAACGGCTGGCCGCGGCCGCGCGCACCGATGTGCTGACCGGGCTGCCCAATCGGGCGGTTCTGCTGGACCGCCTGAACCGGGCGCTGGGTGGCCGTTCCCCGGACCCGGTGGGGGTGCTGTTCGTCGACCTCGACGGTTTCAAGGCCGTCAACGACACGTGGGGACACGACGCCGGTGACGAGCTGCTCCGGCAGATCGCCGCCCGGCTGTCGGTCACCGTCCGCGCCGTCGATCTGGTGGTCCGGCTGGGTGGTGACGAGTTCGTGGTGCTGTGCGAGGACGTCGGGACCACCGCCGAGCTCGACGCCCTGGCCCGCCGCATCCGGGCGGCGATCCGGGAGCCGGTGGTCGTCGACGGGCACGTCCTGACGGTGATGGCGAGCGTCGGGGTGACCGCGGGAAAGGACGTCTCGGCGCGGGACCTCCTCGTCCGGGCCGACCGCGCGATGTACTCGGCCAAACGCGCCGGACGCACACGACCCGTCATGGATGCCGTCGACTGAGGGGACGGCCGGGCCGTTCCGGCGCACCGGTCGGTGGGAGAGGATGATCGCTGGACCGTCGGGCCACCGGTCGGTGGGTGCCGGCATTCGGCCGGGCACGGGGAGGGGCAGGGGTGATCGCAGGGCCGCAGCGTGCAGGTGACGACCGGGGTGATCACGCCCCCGGTGGGTCGCCGAACCTGTCCTGGATCGTGCGGCAGGCCGTCGACCCCGTCGGTACCAGCGTGGTGGGCGGCGCCGTCGGGTTCCGCCGCATCGCCTCCTGGGCCTGGGACGCCGCCCGTCCCGCCCGCGAGGTCGTCGAGCGCGCACAGGTCGCCGTGGCCGACGCCACCGATCAGCTGGTCCGCCGCACGGTCCGGTCCGTCGTCGAGATCGCCTTGCAGGAAGTCGATCTCACCGCCGTCGTGCGCGACAACGTGGACATCGAGGCCCTGATCGACACGGTGGACCTGGACGAGGTGGTGGCACTGGTCGACGTCGACCGCATCGCCGCTCGTCTGGACCTCGAAGCCATTCTCGACCGGATGAGCCTGACCCGCATCGTGCTGGAACGGGTCGACCTGGACGCCGTCGTGCGCGCTGTCGACCTCGACGCGCACGTGGCCCGGGTCGACGTGAACGCCGTCGCCGACCGCGTCGATCTCGATGCGGCAGCCGGGCGCCTGGACGTGAACGCCGTGGCCCGCCGCGTCGCCCTCGACCCACTGATCTCCACCGTCGACATCGAGGCGATCGTCGACCGGCTCGACCTCGGGGACATCGCCGAGGACGTGATCGACCAGATCGACCTCGCCGGCCTCATCCGCGGCTCCACCGGGGCGTTGTCCGGGGAGGCGGTCACCACCCTGCGCACCCAGAGCCGCGGCGCCGACGAGGCCGTCGCCGTCTTCATGCGTCGGCTGTTCTCCCGTTCCGGTTCCCGGGACGCACCGGTGGGTGAGCCGCGCGAAGAAGGGCCGGATGGCGGGTCGTCGCCGGTGAAGGACACGGAGGCCGACCGGTGAGCACCGATTCCGACGAGCGGACCGGAACCGATGACGCCCGGTCCGAGCACGCCAGTTCTGAACACAGCAGTTCCGAGCACGGCAGCCGAAGCGGCCGACCCCGGTCCACCGGTCGGTCGCGGGCGATGAACGGATCCGGTCCGGCCGGCATCGTCTCGCGGGCCATCGCCGGCGTCGTCGACGTGCTCATGGCGGTGGTGATCTGCGGGGCTCTGGTGCTGGGCACTGCCCTGGTCGACGCCGTTCTCGATCCACGCACGCTGGCCCTGCCGCTGCGCCTGCCGTGGGAGGTGTCCGCGGTGTCGTTCCTGGTCATCGCGGCCGTCTACCTGGCCTTCTGCTGGGGGACGGGCGGCCGCACCGTCGGCGGCGCCCTGATGGGGACGCGGCTGCGGGCCAAGGGGGGCCGGCCGGGTTGGGTCACCGCGTGCCTGCGCGCCGGCCTGTGCGCGGTCTTCCCGATCGGCCTGCTGTGGGTGGTCGTCGACCGGGACCGCCGCTCCCTGCAGGACCGGCTGCTGGGCACATCGGTGGTCTACGACGAGCCCGCGCTGGTACGCACCGACCGGAGGTGACGGCCGGGCCGATCGCGGGCGGCCGCACGGCGGTGCGAGGATGCCCGCATGCCCGTTCTGCTGCACCTGGACTCGTCCATGGACCCGGCCCGCTCCCGGTCCCGCGCGATCACCGCGACGTTCGCCGACACCTGGCGGGAGGTCTCGCCGGAGCACACCGTGGTGTACCGCGACCTGCACGCCGATCCGCCGCCGCATCTCGACGACGCCGCGTTGCACTGGCCGGCGGCCATGTGGCGGTCCGGTGAGGAGCCGGCAGAGGCGTCGGTGCGGACCCGGCAGATGTTCCTCGACGAGCTGATGGCCGCGGACGCCGTTCTCGTCGGGGCGCCGATGTACAACTATTCCCTGGCCTCCACGCTGAAGGCCTGGGTCGACCACATCCACATCCCGGCCGTCACCACCGGCGTGGACCCGCTGCCGATGGCCGGCCGCCCGGCGGTCGTGGTGACCAGCCGGGGCGCCTCGTACGACGTCGGCAGCCCCACCGAGGGTTTCGACCACGCCGTGCCCGTGCTGCAGATCGTCCTGGGCACCGCGCTCGGCATGGACGTCGAGGTGATCACCACCAACCTGACGTTGGCCGACTACGTGCCGGACATGGCGCCGGAGCTGCCGCGGGCCGAGGCCGAGCTGGCCGCCGCCCACGCCGAGGCGAAGGCGGCGGCGCTGCGGCTGGCCCAGCGGTAGTCAGAAGCCGGCCGCCACCGGGACGACGTGCTGGCCGAGGATCTCCAGCGGGGTGATGGACGCGTAGTTCGCCGGGGCGCCCTGCAGGTGCTGCACGCCGAGAGCGGCCAGGTCCTGCAGGTGGGCGAGCAGCTCGTCGACCTTCTCCCCGTTCGGCCCGACCTCGAGCCCGCCCATCACGGTCACCTCGATCTCCTCGAACGGCCGGCCGAGGTCCTGGCAGTGCTGGCGCAGCACGTCGAGCTTGCGTTCGATCTCGGGGGAGTCGAACAGATTGCAGGCCTGCGCGTACTGGGCGACCATCCGCAGCGTCTTCTTCTCGCCGCTGCCGCCGATGAGGATGGGCGGGTGCGGCCGGCGGAGCGACTGCGGGGAGTTCAGCGTCCGGTCGAGGCTGTAATGCTTTCCGCGGTAGGGGCTCTCGTCCCCGCTCCACATCTGCAGGCAGATCTGCAGGGTCTCCTCGAGCCGCTCGAACCGCTTCTTGAGGGGCGGGAACGGCAGGCCGAGCCCACGGCACTCCTCCTCGTTCCAGCCGGCGCCGATTCCGAGCATGGCCCGGCCGCCGGACAGCACGTCCAGGGTGGTGACGGCCTTGGCCAGCAGGCCCGGCTCGCGGTAGATCGCGGCGGTGACCCACGCGCACAGTTCGACGCGGGACGTCTGGCCGGCCAGGAAGCCGAGAGCCGTGTACGCCTCGAGCATCGCGTTCTCCGGCGGGCCGACCATCGAGATCTGCCAGACGTGGTCCATCACGCTGAGCCGGGCGAAG
This sequence comes from Nakamurella flavida, assembly GCF_030811475.1. Lineage (NCBI taxonomy): Bacteria > Bacillati > Actinomycetota > Actinomycetes > Nakamurellales > Nakamurellaceae > Nakamurella > Nakamurella flavida. The sequence goes on along the minus strand of NZ_JAUSQV010000001.1, from coordinate 2,571,878 downwards.
CCCTGCTCGTCGACGGTCCGCGCGATACGGGAGAGGTCCTGGGCGAGCTGGGCGGGGCCGCCAGGGAAGGTGAAGTCCGCGACGTGGAGACCGATCTTCATGGCTGAGCCGCCGTTCTGCGCAGGGATGTCCGGCGACGGTAACCCCGCTGGACGGATCAGTCGTCGGTGGAGCGGCGCAATCGCTTGATGTCCCCGCGCCGCTTCTTGTCGTCGACCCGGCGGCGGGTGGCGGACCGGGACGGTCGGGTCGGGCGGCGGGTCGGAGGCGGGGGAGCGATGGCGGCCCGGACGATGTCGGCCAGCCGGTCGCGGGCGGCGTCACGGTTGCGGTGCTGGGAGCGGTACTCCGACGCGACCACGACGACGGCCCCGTCGACCAGGCGGTCGGCCAGCCGGTCCAGCGCCCGCACCCGCTGGAACTCGCTGAGCGCGGCGGTCGATGCCGGCCACCAGCGCAATTCCGCGCGGGAGTCGGTGGTGTTGACGCCCTGCCCGCCCGGCCCGGAGGAGCGGGAGAATCGCCAGGACAGTTCGTCCTCGCCGATCACCACCCGCCCGCTCACCGGTATGCCGTCCATCGGCACAGCATGGCGGGTGGGCGCCGCCTCCCCAAGCGGGTTCTTCCCGGGCGGCCGCGTGGTCAGATGGACGGCGGCCGCCCGGCCGCCGAATCCCCGAGGAGTACCCGTGATCCGACACATCGTCGTCTTCAGCGTCGCCGGCGAGGACGCCGCTGCCCGTTCCGCCACCGCGGCCACCGTCAAGGACGGGCTGGAGGCCCTGCCCGCGCAGATCCCCCAGATCCGGCGGCTGGAGGTCGGGCTCGACCTGGGCACCGTCGAGCGCAACGCGGACCTGGTACTGCTCACCGAGTTCGACACCCCGGAGGATCTCGCCGCCTACCAGGTGCACCCGGCCCACCAGGCGTTCGTCGCGCAGGTCGGCCCGCTGCTGGCCGGCACGGCCGAGGTCGACCACCTCATCTGACCCAGCGTCCTGCACCCGTCGGTCAGACCCCGGCGGTGACGCCTTCGATCCAGCGCCGCACCACCACCTGCAGCGCGGGTAGCGGGAGCGAGCCGGATTCCAGCACCGCGCTGTGGAAGCCCTGCAGGGTGAACTTCTCGCCCAGGGTGGCGCGGGCCTCGTCGCGCAGCCGGAGGATCTCCTGCTGGCCGACCAGGTAGGCCAGGGCCTGCCCGGGCCAGGCGATGTACCGGTCCATCTCGGCGAACAGGAAGTCGCGGGACACCGGGATGTGGTCGACGAGGTAGCCGCGGGCCTTCTGCCGGCTCCAGCCCAGGCCGTGCACGCCGGAGTCGACGACGAGCCGGGCGGCCCGGTGCATCTCCATGAACACCGCGCCGATCTCCTGCTGGACGGAGCTGTAGAGGCCCAGTTCACCGGCCAACCGTTCGGTGTACAGGCCCCAGCCTTCGGCGTGCGCGTTGACCAGGGTCTGGGTGACCAGCCGCGGCAGGGAGGTGTCGGCCTGGGCGCGGGCCAGCTGCAGGTGGTGGCCGGGGACCGCCTCGTGGAACGCGACCGCCTCGAGTTCCCAGCCGACGCCCATGCCGGGGACGACGGTGTTGAACCAGTAGGTGCCCGGGCGGCTGCCGTCGGCGCGGGGCAGTGTGTAGTGCGGGGCCATGCCGGAGCGGCCGACGGTGTCGGGCATCGGGGAGACGACACACGGGTCGGGCAGCGGCGGATCGATGACGTCCGCGGCCCGCGCCTCCGCCCGCAGGATCGCGACCCGGGCCCGCTCCATCGCCGCCTCCGGGTCGGGGTCGGCCCCGGCGGCGACGGCGGCGCGGATGGCGGGCAGGTCGTCCAGCCCGATCCGAGCCCCGAGGACCAGTGCGCGCTCCTCGAGCTCGCGGACGGCGGTCAGCCCGGTCTCGTGCAGCTCCTGCGGGGTGAGCGGAAGGGTGGTGTGCCGTTCGATGGCGGCCAGGTAGCGCGCCTCGCCGTCGGGCAGGTGGCCGATGCCGGCATGGTCGTCGTCGCGGGCGACGGGCAGCAGCTCCTGAGCGACGAGATCCCGCCAGCGCCGGACCGCGGGGGAGACGACCTCCGCGGCGAGGCGGTGCACCTCGGCGCGCCAGGCCTCCGCGCCGTCCCAGCCCTGCGGGGCGGCGGGGGCGGTGAGCGCGGCGGGCGCCGGCTCGCCGAGCACGGCGTCGGCCCAGGACAGCGCGTTCTCGGCCAGGGACCGGACGGGCGTCAGCCCGCGGGCGGCCCCGGCCCGCAGCCGGTCGGTGACGGTGTCGATCCAGTGCGCGGACGCGGTCAGCCGGGCCAGGTAGGCCTGCGCGGACTGCTCGTCGGGGACGACGGTGCTGGCCGCGGTGCTGAACAACACCGGCGGCCCGGAGAGCGGCAGAGCGGTGACGGTGAAGTCGACCTCGCCGACGTCCAGGGTGTTGAGCTCGGCGCGCACCGTGCTCGCGATCGCCGCCTGCAGGACCGTGTCCGCCGGGTCCGCGAGGATCCCCGCCGCCGCGTCGCCGATCCGGGTGAGCTCCGCCCGGTAGGCCGCCTCGGCCGCCGGGGACGCGTCCGGCGCGAAGGCGTCGTACTGCGGCAGGCCGAACTGCGAGGCGCCGAACGGGTCGTTGCGCAGGACGGCCTCGACCAGTTCGTCGGCCAGTGCGGGCAGGGTCGGGGTCATGGGCGCTCCAGGGTGGCGATCGCGGACGTGTCGGGCGGTGCGCCCATCGTCGCCCATGGCGTGCTCGGGCAGACGCAGTGCCCGGCTGTCCTGTGCGCGGCGGGGATTCTCGTGCCCGGCCCGGCAGCGGCTCAGGCGGCCGCGGCGACCGGCGCCTGACCGTCGATGCGCAGCGGCAGCCGGGTGGCGGTGCGGGCGGGGGCGGCGGGAACCGCGCGGTACTCGACCGGCACCGGGGCCAGCAGCTCGGAGATCGGGTCGAACACCCTGAGCTCGGCGGCGGCGCAGGCCCTGAAGGCGGCGATGACGGAGTCGAGACGGCGGCGGAAGGTGGTGCTCATGGCGGGCTCCTGACAGCGGTTGGGGTGATGGGACCAACGCTAGGAATCCGCGGCTCCGGTGAAATCTGTCGACCGGCCTGCCTTGTCGGTCTCCGTCTATCCCGTCCGGCATACCGGGGCCGCGGCGACCGATGAGTTCGACGGGCCATCGCCGTCTTCAGGGGGTGGCGCCCACCCGGGCTCGCTGCCACGCTCGGGCCGATGCCGATCGGTCCTCGACGAAGGAGATCCCCGTGCCGACCAACCTGAACCCGTACCTGTCGTTCCGTGACAACGCCGCCGAGGCGATGGAGTTCTACCAGTCGGTGTTCGGCGGCGATCTGACGATGAGCAAGTTCGGTGACTACCCGATGGGGATGGATCCGGCGGAGAACGAGAAGGTGATGCACGCCCAGTTGGTCGCCCCCGGCGGGATGATCCTGATGGGCGCGGACACGCCCGCCTCGATGGAGCACTCCGCGGCCGGCGGCAACGTGTCGTGCTCCTTGAGCGGGACCGACGTGGACGAGTTGCGGGGGTACTGGACGGGGCTCACCGCCGGGGGGACGGAGACCGTCCCGTTCGAGAAGGCGCCGTGGGGTGACTGGTTCGGCATGTGCGTGGACAGGTTCGGGGTGTCCTGGCTCGTCAACGGCGGCGGCACGCCGGAGGCCTGATCGGGTGGGGCCGGTCTGCCATCAGCGAAACGCGGTGCCCGCCCGGGGGAGCGGGCCCGTAGCGTGACAGCACGGGGAGCAGCCCGCGACCGGAGGTGGCAGCAGGATGGTTCGACGTGCGCGCGGTGTGCTGACGGTCGAACCTGCCCGCGCCCTGGCGATCGCCGTGCTCGATCCGGTGCCGCTGGTCGCCGTGCCGGCGGTCGATTCCCCTGTCGTCCACCCGGCCGCCCCCGCTCCCGTCGTCCTTTTCCGGCACGCTCTCGGCTCCGTCCTGCGAGTGGAGCGCACCGCCCAGGGTCGGACGCTGCAGCAGGTGGCCCGGGCGGCCCGGGTGTCGGTCGCCTTCGTCTCCGAGGTGGAGCGGGGGATGAAGCAGCCGTCGTCGGAGATCCTGGCCGCGCTGACCACCGCGCTCGAGGTGTCACTGTCCGAGGTGGTCGCCCGGAGCGCCGACCTGCTGCGACAGCCCTCGGTGGCCGGTGCCACCCAGTTGCGTGCCGCCTGAGTCTCCGGTCGAGCGGGCCCCGGCGCCATTCGTCGCCTTTCTGACTCTGGGTGCCCGGCGCGTGCCCGCTGTCCCCTGAACGGGACCCCCGCGGGCTCATGACTCTGCGTATCGTGGGGGCCACGCGCAGGAGTGCCGTCCGGCCAAGAAGCGGTCCGGACGGATGTTGGCTGCATATGCCGATCCTGCGGATGCCCCGGACGCTGTGTGTCCGGTGGACGGGAGGACGGGCATGGAGCTGGACGCGATCAGGTCGACCCCGGCGAACGCCGTCGAGGTGGACAGGCTGAGCGCCCTGCGGGAGCTGCGCCTGATGGACACTCCGCCGGAGGAACGCTTCGACCGCATCACGCGGTTGGCCCGGGAGATCTTCGACATGCCCATCGCCGCGGTCTCGTTGATCGGTGCGGACCGGCAGTTCATCAAGTCAGGGCAGGGCGCGGTGGCCGACGCTCCCCGGGCGCACACCTTCTGCGGGACGACCGTCACGATGCCGACCGCGTTGATCGTCGCGGACGCCGACGAGGACCCGCGCTTCTCCGGTAGCCCGCTGGTGACCGGCGATCCCCATCTCCGCTTCTACGCCGGGTTCCCGCTGACGGTATCCGGGGGGCACCGCATCGGTGCGCTGTGCGTGATGGACACCCAGCCGCGCGAGTTCGGGCCGGCGCAGGTCGACCTGCTCGAGGAGATGGCCCGGTGGGTCGAGCTGGAGCTGTCCACCGCGGAACGCCTCGACCACGCCAGCGCCGTGCAGCAGACCCTCACCGCCGCCGATCTGCCGGAGCTTCCCGGGTTCCAGTTCGCCGAGCTCTCCGTGCCCACGCTCGGCCTGCGCGGCGACTTCGCCGACTGGCGGACGGTGCCGGACGGCATCGAGGTCACCCTCGGCGACGTGATGAACAAGGGTGAGGTCGCCGGCCTGCTCGCCGCGACCGTCCGGGCCACCGTGCGGGCGCTGGCCCGGCACGTGCCGTTCCCGACGGTGGTGACAGAGGCGTGCGCGTTGGTCGAGAAGGACCTGCACCGCACCGACTCGTACGCCACCCTCTTCCACGCCCGGCTCAACCGGGACGGCTGGCTGGAGTTCCTGGACGCGGGCCTGGGCCTGATGGTCGTGGTGCGGGCATGGGGCGGGCACCGGCACCTGCCGACGCGCGACCTGCCGTTCGGCATCGTCGACGGGTCGGGCGCCACCCCGAACAGCCTGTGGCTGGAGATCGGCGACACCGTGCTGGTGTTCACCGACGGCCTGCTCGGCCTGTGGGACGGCTCGCTGCGGCACCTGAGCGATCTCGAGGCCATGGTCCGATCCTCGAACGACGCCGGCGAGGTGGTCGCGCGGCTCGGGGCGATGGCCGGTGAGCAGGCCCGGACCAAGGACATCACCGCGCTGGTCATCCGCAGGGTCAGCTGACGCCGTAATCCCGCTGCTGAAGTCTGGTCCGGGCGTGCGGGCCGAGGGTGACGCCGAAGCCGAACTCGTCCAGCACTGCCCGGATGTGCTCGACCGGGAGTGAGCCGTGGCGTTCCAGGGTGAGGTGCGATCGACCCGCCTCCTGCGTCACCCGGTGCAGAGCCAGCACGGACATCGGCTCGTGCAGCGGGTACCGGGCGCGCGCGGCGGCTTCGTCTGGGTGGGCGAGCAGCACGAACCGGGGGACGTGGCCGAAGTCTTCCGGCAGGCCGTCGGCGCGGAAGTGCGCCGGGGTGTCTGCGGCGCCGGTGCGGTGCCGGGACTGGTTGGCCGAGGTGACGAACAGCGGCCCGGTCTGCTGCCAGGCGCGGCGCAGGAACGCGTTGCTGGGGCAGGCGTGGCCGGGGCCGACGATCTGCGCGGTGGTCAGGTCCCCGCCCGTGCTGGTCAGCAGGCGCGGCAGGCCGGTGGCGGCGGGGGCGCGGAAGCCGAACGGGCCGAGCGCAAACAGCGCCGCGATGATCGCGTCGGCGGTGGCCCGACTCATCGACAGTCGGTCGAGGTTCAGGACGGTGCTGGTGAGCTCCGGCGGGCCGGTGATGCTGCCGACCTGGCCGGATGGCCGACCCTTCATGGCGTTGACCGCGCGGATGGTCGCGTCGTCCCCGCGGGCGGCGAGGGCGGAGGATAGGTGGCGAAGCCGCTCGAACGAGGGCGCCGGCGGCGAGCGCGTCCGCGGCCTGGTCGGAGCCGTCGGGCAGGAGCAGTTGCACGGGACCTCCTAGCCTTGGTACCGGAGCGGAGGGGCGCGGCGGCGGCCTGATACGTCGGGGCTGTGGGAACCGATTTGGGTGGGTCCGGCGCGTGCGGTAATCTCAGACCTCGCGGCGCCGTGGGATCTGCAGTCCGGGACCCGGGGCGTCGTGAGTGCTGTTCGAGGGCCTGTAGCTCAGGCGGTTAGAGCGCTTCCCTGATAAGGAAGAGGTCGGAGGTTCAAGTCCTCCCAGGCCCACGGTGGTACCCCTCGCAGTGCGGTGTTCGCAGCGCTGCGGGGTCAGGGGAAGTCCGATCGGCCGTGAGGACGTGCTCATGAAGAAGGCTTTGCTGCTCATCGCGATCGGCGCCGGCGGCGTTCTGCTCATGCAGAAGCGCAAGCGCGAAGCCGCCGCCGAGGCCGCCCTCTGGGAAGAGGCCACCAAGGCCGTCCCCACCGTCAAGCCGGACGACCTGCCCACCACCACCGCAGGCCCCGCCGTCTGACCCTCCACCCCGGCTCCATGTGCCGGGGATCCTGTGGCCCGACGTGGTCACCAGGGGACGTAGCTCAATTGGCAGAGCACCGCCTTTGCAAGGCGGGGGTTGAGAGTTCGATTCTCTTCGTCTCCACCATCCATCGTTGGTTGCCGCTCATCATCCGGGCAGTGTTGACGGGCCAATCATCGATTTCAGGAATGCGTTGGTCTCTGGATCCACACTGCAGATCAGGGTGCCGACCATTCCCCGAGTCATGAGGACCTTATACACGTTTCGTACCAGCCCGTCGAATTGGGCATCGGTGACGGTCGCCTTGGACCGGAAGTCTGGGTCCTTGTTGTATTCTCGACGGCTGACCCACTTGTCGGTGCGCCACACTAGGTCAGGACCCAAGATCACACCGTTCCAGTCGTATTCAAATCCCTGCGCCGTGTAGACGCATCCGACCTGGTGGAATCCATCGGGTTGTGATGCCCAAAGGGCAGACGGTGGTGCGCCTGGGAGTGGCCGCTCGCTGCGTGAGTTCCATGGGTGTCGCCAGTCATCGATGATCACGTCGGCAACAAGACTGCCGTCTGGCCGGGGGTCACTCCAGGACCAGCAGTATCCGGCGGTCATCCGGGCACCGAAGCCGTTATCGCGGTAGACGGCCAGGCGGCCTTCCAACTCGGCAGGGCCAGTGACGGTGTCGACCGAGAAGCGGTCGTCTCCCTCCCACTTCCAAGGCCCGCGATCCGTCAGACCCAGGAGGTCTTCGATCCAGCGGATGTAGAGCTCGCTGCCGCCGCTCCTGAATTGGGCACCTAGCGGGACCTCACGAACCTCGAGACCGAGAGCCGAGGCGTGGGCCTTGATCTCTTCCACCGTCCCCATCTCTCCAGGTCGAACCACCTGATGTTCGTCGAGGAGGAAGACCGGAACGCGGGCAGCCTGGATGAGCTCGTCGAGCTGGGGGCGCCCGGTGCGGAGTGCGGCTCTGGTATAGCGATTGGCCGAGGTGGCCCTCATTCGGTGGGCTTCGTCGAGAATGAGCACGTCGAGCCCGTTGCGCTCAGCTTCCATGAAGGAGTTGAAGTACTTGAACAGACTGCCGGAGCGCTGCCGCCCCTGACCACTGACCGTCCTCAGGGTTTGGGTGAAAGACCGGGAGCCCGTTGCATGCACCACGGTCCGCCCACGGGAAGCCAGTTCGCCCATCAACGAGAGAGCGATGACACTCTTCCCGCTTCCCGGGCCTCCGCTGACCACCACGACGGTCTTGTGGTCTCCAGACCTCGACCGCTCCACCTCGGCCAGGACGAGGTCCACAGCCACCCGTTGCTCATCGAGAAGAACAAATTGTTCGCGGTGGGCCAGCTCGTCGGCCACCACGTTGAGAAGCTGGCGTGAAGGACCAACTTTGGACTTGGCCAGCATGTCGGCGTATGGCGCACCGGGTACTCCCGGCTCAAGACGCGACCGAAGAAAGTCGATCAGCTCCCCGCGCTGCGCGCCGGAGAACAGTCGTCCACGCTGGTCCTGCGGGTATGTGGACAGTGTTTGAGCTACATCCAGCGATGCGTTGTGGAGGTAAGCGAATCCAGCCATCGTGTCAGGCTGGTCGTGCACGACCGCGAGGAAGTCGGCAAGGTATTCGCAGTAGTGACGGACCTGGGCGATGGGGTGCTGACGAGGGCCTCCCGGCATCCCGGGCACGGTTACCAGACTTGGCGCGTCCGGCCAGGGTGTGGCCGCCGTCCACTGCTTGAGCTCAACGACGACGTAAGACGGCCGACCGGTCTTCGGGTGGCGCCCAGCCAGCACGGCATCCGCACGCTTGCTGGTCAGCGGGAGCTGGAACTCCAAGAGGATTTCAACATCTTGGAGTCCAGCGTCGATCAGGTCGTTCGCGAGCACGGGCAGGCTCTTGGACCACGACCGAACTTCCCCCGGTGATGGTCGAGCACCTGTGTGGTGCTTCAGCAGGTCGAACAGCTGAACCTCGATGGCCTGGGGGTTCTGGGTGAGCTCGTGGAACGCGCGCACACTCTGTCGAAGCAGAATGACAGGACCCCCCGGGCAGCACGAAAAGATTCGTGCGGGTGGGGGACTGTCCGTAGAACGGGTGCCCGTCGGGCCGCAGTGACGAGCATAGGAGGAAGGACGGGCGGGATGGCACAGTGACCCCCGTGTATGACCTGCGCGAGCTGACCGAGGCAGTCCGGACGTTCAACCGCGACCGCGACTGGGAGCAGTTCCACGACGCAAAGTCGCTGCTACTAGCACTCGTTGGAGAGGTCGGGGAGGTAGCAGAGCTCCTTCAATGGCAGCCTGCAGCGACCGTCCGGGAGGACGTGAAAGCGGGGCGGCTGCATACGCGGTTGGCCGAAGAGCTGGCTGATGTCCTTCTCTACCTGGTCATGTTGGCCGATGAGACGGGCGTCGATCTGGGTCCGGCGGCGGCGGTCAAGCTTGCTGCTACCGCTCAGCGGTATCCCGCTTCGAAGTTCCGAGGCCAAGCCCCGGAGCGGCAGTAGAGCAGCCCGACGCTGTACGGCGGCGAGCCTGGGAGCGAGACCGGGACCGAGGCGGAAGGACGGCGTCCGGCTCGTAGGCAAGTCCTTGCTGGCGCCGCCGCACACGCGCGGGGGATCCTGCTGCATTGACCCGTCGGCACCCTGGCCGTCCCCAAACCGCAGCCCGGCGCCGACCCGGCCCCGGTCGACCCGCGGAAGACGACCGCATCCCCCCGGCCGACCTGTAGACCGATGCCCCCGAGCCTGATCCGCGGACCGCCACCACCCACCCCGCCGGCCTCGATACCGACAGCGCTCAGGCGCAGCTGCCTGAACCGCGGGTTAATTCTGAGACCGGGCCCGCGGATCCGTAGGCCCTCGCCCCTGTCATCGTGCTGCCCGCCGGGGAGAACAACGCGGCGCAGACCCGGGCTCGCGCCGCGGTCATCGCCGCGTGGGACTACTACCGCCAGCTCGCGCCGCGGTCCTGGGTCCCGGCCTACGTCGCCGGCCGCGGGTTGGACCCCTCCGGTATCGGCTACGCCCCGGGCGGGTGGACGCGCACCCTGGATCACCTGCTGGCAGCCGGGTTCACCGACACCGAGCTGCTGGCCGCGGGCCTGGCCCGGATCACCAGCCGCGGCGCCTTGATCGACCCGTTCCGCAACCGGGCGATGCTGCCCATCCACGACGCCACCGGGCAGGTCGTGGCCTTCACCGGCCGCGCCCACCCCAGCGAGATCGACGACCGCACCCCCAAGTACCTGGGCAGCGCCACCACCGACCTGTTCAGCAAGACCGTCCTGCCCTACGGACTCACCCCCGACACGATCGACCAGCTGCGGGCTGGGGCCAGCCTGGCCATCGTCGAAGGCCCGATGGATGCCCTTGCGATCACCGCCGCCGCCGCCCACGCCGGGCGGCGCCTGGTCGCCGTCGCGCCGTTGGGTACCGCGCTCACCGGGCAGCAGCTGGCCACCCTGGACCGCATCGCCCCGCTGACCGACCGCAAGATCATCGTCGCCCTGGACAACGACCCCGCCGGTCAGCGGGCCGCCGCCGCCGCTCACGACCTGCTGGCCGCGGCCGGCGTGCACGATGCCCGGGTATCGAACCTGCCCGCCGGGACCGACCCCGCCGACCTCTTGGCCACCGCCGGTGTCCAGGCGTTGGCCATCGCGATCGGGCAGCGCCGGCCGCTGGCCGACCTGGTCGTCGACCAGGCCCTGACCGCGTCGCTGAACGGCGAGCAGAGCATCGAGGCGCGCATCCACTCCCTGCGCTACGTCGCGCCGATCATCGCCCGGATGCCCGCGCCGCTGCGGGCCCGCCACGCCGCCCGCGCTGCGTCGACGCTGGACCTGGATGCCTTCCGCGTCCTGGACAAGATCGCCGTCCACGTCCCGTACGACCCCACCCCGCAAGGACCGCTGGGGTTGCCGAAGCCGCCGGCGCTGCGGACCCGGCAGGCGCAGATGCTGGCCGCGAACGCAGCACGGATCAACGCGATGGGCTCCCACACCGCCACCCAGACCCGCCGCGGCCCTGCGGTCGATGACGACCGGGACGCCGAGCGCGGCGCGGAGACCGACCGCGACACCGGCGCCGACTGGTAGCACCGGCCAGGAATCAACTCCCCCCGATCACCGATAGGCGTTCAAGGAGGTTCGCGGTCACCCCGACGGTCTATATGAGGTGGCGGCCGCCTACCCTTTTACCGGAGGACGAGCGAGGAGATCACCGTGACGCCGCTACTGGTCTTTACAGACGCCGTTGCCGAGATCCAACGACGCACCCAGTGACGGCCATGCCTACGGAACTTGGCGCTCATTGTAAACAGCCCGTCAGCGCCGTCCACCGGAAGGTCAGTCGTCGCACTCCCGCACAGCGCTGGTGAAGTCGTCAAGTTATCGAAAATACTCAGCACAACAACGCTGGAGCCGACTATGCACACGGCTGCGGATTCGCCGGAGACCGTGCTCAATCTAGATTGAGGGGTCTCTGTCAGGCCGGCGATCTCAGCGGCGCGAGAAAAAAGGTAGCTATCTGCTGGGCTATTCACCGATCATTCCAATCCATGTCGCCCAGGTGTCTTTCGCGGTTCCCTCGTCAGCCGCTGAGACCCATGTCAGCTGAACGGTAGCAAACCCCCTTAAATCGGCAGTGCTGGCTCTTAAGTCTGCGCTGAGATGACTATTTGAGTAGTCAAACTGCAGGGGACACTTTGTGTCCGCGCGGAAGTCGCAGAGCACTTCGACGGAGGAGCCCTGGGGAATACCGTCCGGGTCGATCGTAGCGAACGTTTGCATCACGAGGCGCTCAGGAGGGTTCCCTTCACTCAGGGTCATAAGGACTTTCCCGTTGGTCAAGTTGACTCGAGGTGCTCGTGCCCAGTCCAGCGAAGCTGGTTCCGTGGGTGGTATTCCTGACCCGTCCCAGGACAGCACCACCGGAGGTTCGAACTGATCCACACCTTCGGCGAACGAGACCAATGGAGGGTGTCCGCCAGGTGCGAATTCGGCTATTGGGTTCATTCCGGACGGGGATGCGTCGAGCTGTGGCCGGGCGCACCCCCCTGATGCAAACGTCACGAGGACGATCAGAACCGAAAGCCTCAGCCTCCGCACGTGATCTCTGAATTGTTCTCGTCATAAGATGCGGCAGTGTAGGTCGTCCCGTTGATCGTCGCTACGCCCCGTGACGTTGTCCGGTAACGGTACTTTTCGCCACGGGTGCAGTCGATAGCTACAGTAACCCGAACCGTCTGAGCCATTCGCGGCCCTGCGCTGGCAGATCCTCGATTTTCCCAGCCGTACCACCGGGATCTGTAGGTGGTCGCACTAACTGTGTTCTGAGAAACGATCCCGGTTGTGCAGAAGGACTCCACCCGGGTGTGAATCTGGTTGGCCGTCGTGTATGACACATGAGGAGTGTCGGTACGAACGCCGCAGTTGCCGGCGGCTTGGGTCGAAGCAGCACTACTGGTGGTGGTCCTGGCTTTCGTCAAGGGTACATAGGGGCCGGTTCCTCGGGGGCCGGCAGGTTCGGCGCCGGGGTCACTGGTGGGGGAGCTGAGCTGCGGCGAGCTCGGCGAGGCCGCAGGCCCGGCTGCGAGTGCAGGGGAGGCGGAGATGAGCATGCTCGCCACAGCTATTCCGAGCACTTTCAGAATGCTTGATCCCACAGGCTTCCGCATGTCAAACCCCTTCTCGAACCGACCAGAGTGGGTGAGGGTACCGGAAGGTAGTCGGATGGTCACGACCGGTCGTGGCTGTCTTGGGGGAGGAGCCCCTGTCGTGGCTGGCGACCAGGCCGAAGTTGGTCGTTCTAGCACGCCGCCACCCGTCCGGTGACCGAGTCTTCTTGACCGCGATCACCGGCTGCTCAGGGGACTAGGGACAAGGCGGGAGCTCTACCGTGACGGCGGCGCGGTAGTCGACCGCATCACCTGCCGGTCGACACCGTCAGGGACGGCGCCGTGCGCGGCGTAGTAGTCGGCCACCGCCTCCTTGGCCGGGTGAGCAGCAACACCGCCCCGGTGGCCTGCCACTCCTCATGCAGCACCTGCAGCAGCTGGCTGCCCTCACCTTCCCGGTTGGAGCGCACCAGGGAAGACATCACGAACACCGGCGCCCCGGTCGCCGCGGCGAGCTCGCGTCGGTGGGCGGGAAGGGAGCGCACCTGCGGAGTGCACAGCAGGCGCAGCACCTGCACCGCCAGCTCCGCCAGCATCGGCCCGCACACGATGGCCAGCGCCACGACGGCCGCCCAGCCCGACGACAGCGGCCCCACCAGGACCAACGCCAGCGGAACCGCGACCGCGAGCATCACCGCGAGATAGCCCACGGTCAGCGCGACCGCGGCTACCAGCGCGGGCCGCTGGATCTGCGGGGTTGTTTCACCGGTCAGGGTCATCGACGCCCCGGCCCGTCTTCGTATGTTCCCGCTGGTAACCGCCACGACCGGGGTGTCCAGGGGCCACACCCACGGCGCGATCAAGACCCCGGTCCACGACCGGGCACCGGGGTTGAGCACGTTGGACGACCGGGCCTGCCGCCACCCGATCTGCCGGGCCGGCGCCGACCGCGGCTCGGTCCTGACCGGTCACTGGCCCGGCTTGCCCGCCCCGGTCCGCGCCGGGTCGGCTGGCGAAGGGGCGTGGGTAGGCGCGGGGGTTGGTTCGGCGGGGGTGGCCGGAAGGAGCGGCGCGGTGGTGGGCACGACCTCGATCCGCCGCCGCGGTTCGCCGATGTCAGCCATGAGGGTCACGCTCCGGGGGACGAGGTGGGCGGTGAGGCGGTGACGTGGACCGGTAAGACTCCGTCGCGGCCGCAGTGGCGTCGCGATGCAGCGATGTCATTTGGACGGCGACGGCTCGTGCGGCGAGGGTCGGGTCCTGGTGCTCCCAGAAGCGCATGACGATCCAACCCGCCTCCTGAAGGATTGCGTTGGTCTCCCTAGCGCGTTCGCGGTTCCTGGTGATCTTGTCGGCCCAGAATCGGGCGTGGGTGGCGGAGACGGTGTGGTGTTCGGGGCAACCGTGCCAGAAGCACCCGTCGACGAAGACGGCCACCTTGGCTCGGGTGAAGACCAGATCTGCGGTGCGTCGGAAGGTGGGGATGGGTCGGAAGGAGACCCGGTAGCGAAGACCCAGGGCGTGAACGGCCCGTCGAACTGCGAGTTCGGGTCGGGTGTCTCTGCCCTTGTTGGCCTGCATGAAGGCTCGTTGCCGCCGGGCATCCAGTTGGCATACTGCTTCAAAGACGCTGCGAGCGCCGCAGCTGGACCCGAGACCCAGTCCAGCGGACGGTCTTATGGCGTCGCCTTCGCAGACCGTGCGGATCAGACGCTACCCAGCCACACGATTGAGGAATGGCAAGACATCTGCCGTTACAGCATGGCCGGCGAACGTGGGTGGATCAAGCCTGACGACCCCTTGGTCGGCTGCTTGAGCGGCGCCGGCAAGTTGTACATCATGCCCGGAACACCCGACGGCGCAGTGTGCGCCGGCTTGAACCTGGCTGTCGTCAGCCCCAGCTCATAGTCTTGCCAGCGTTATCGTCACTGTGACTAATTGCTGACGTCTGACCCCGACTCGGGACTCACTCCGAGGGTGCCGCGAACGTCCGCCGTAACAGCACACCATCACGGGCGCCCCCGACCAGGTTGATCACAATCAGCACCAGCCCGAAGAACCCGATAACGAACCCATCGGCCTGCACCAGCAGACTGGCGCCCAGCACCACGAAAACGGCACAGATGGCCAAGCTGGTTACCAGATCGGTCCGGGTGCTCTCGTCGTTGGTGAGCATCACCCGGAGCCGCCACAGCCGGTTGTCAACACCCATCCCGCACGCCCCCCGGACGGCCGATAATTGATATTATGTCAATAGTGCCTGGCTTACTTGTGCGGAGGCGGGAATTTTGCGCTGTCTACCATGGTGCTGTCCTTGTTCGCCGGGACTTCCTGATAGGGACCATCAGGCACGTCAACAAGGACGCTGAGAGAACTCCCCGTTTGATCAGAGAAGATGCTGACGATGTCTTGGAGTACGGCCGGAGGCTCGCTTACAGAGGCACCCTCGGCACTCGCGCCCCCGGCAGCATGAACCGGGTAGCCGGTAAATGCGACTACCCATACTGGTTCGGCAACATGTGCCGGGTCGACACTTCCATTATTACGGAGCGTCCCATTACTTGAATTCGTGAGAAGGGCATACCGAACGATA
Organism: Nakamurella flavida; assembly: GCF_030811475.1. Classification (NCBI taxonomy): domain Bacteria; kingdom Bacillati; phylum Actinomycetota; class Actinomycetes; order Nakamurellales; family Nakamurellaceae; genus Nakamurella; species Nakamurella flavida. Next base: position 2,556,802 of record NZ_JAUSQV010000001.1, on the reverse strand, counting down.
GGCTCGGAATATTTTGGCGCATCTAAAAACAAGTTACCGCCTTGAAGGCGTTGATATGCTTCGTCCGCGGACATCTGGGGAGACATGTCCGCCGGGGGAAGTTCGAGCGTGATCAACCCCCCGTGGTAAGTGACGATGGGGGTAAATGCATCCGGGGCGGGCGCCCGGGCGGCGGTGACCGCCGCGCTGGATACGACCTTTTCAGCGGCTGCATCACCTCCTCCTGCTGCACTGAGCGTCGTTCCGGGGTGAGGCGCAACTGTTCAGGGCAGCCCCGAGAAGAAAACAGAGTGTCGTTACCGCTAGCTTGGTACCGGACTTGACCACAACAATTCCCCCCAGACGATGGTCAGAGTACGCCTAACAATGCATTGCAGTGAGTCGCCCGGAGGCCTGAAAAGCGTATCCAACGTTTGGCAAGCCGACCGAACATGACGAAACGGCCACGGACTCCACCACGCAAAGCACCCTTCGACTCTACGCTGAGAACGACGCCTTACACGCTAATCGAATCCCCCCGATCACATCGCAGCGATCAGTTTGTTAAGGCGCCTTTCGATGGATATGTAACCTGCGAGCGACGCCTGAGGAAGACCGACCGCCTCCGCCTTCAAGACATGCCGCATGGATAGCAAGTCAGCGGGATCGTCCTCATTGTACAGCTGGATATTCCATGTACCCTCGGGCTCAGGCAGAACTGGCGAGCTCATCAACGGAACCATTGGCCACAGAAGCCTATTCCATGGCCTAATCTGGGCGAAGATTGGCCAAGCGCCGGACGTGAGTCCCATCCCGCTGAATCGAGATATAAATGCGGCGTTTTCTGCACTAAGGTTGCAGGTCAACCTGTCTGGTAGCGAATCGAAAAGAGGGTCAACGAAGAAATACCCCAGTGAGATTTCCGGGGAGGTGACCGAACGCCGGGCGACAACTCCAGATGCCCACCTCCCGTCTGGGGCAGGCACACCGAAGACGTCGCCTTCCGAAAACTCGATACGGTCCCGCCGGGTGCGCGATGTCATAGAATTGTTGTTCTCCCTGAACAATGGGTGTTCTCAAAGACCTTTATTTCCCTATTTTACATCATACAGCTCGATCCCCCCGAAGGTGTCGGTTTGCAGCCTGCTGGTAGGTTCCTAGCCTGGGACTTTTGGGACTAATTGGCCGGATCTTATTGTACCCGCCGTTAACCTTCTGCGCTTGTGGGTTGGCGTCGTAAATCTTCTGCTCCAACCCCCTCTGTTCTTCGTAGACATCCGATCTGTGAACCGTATCGAAATCTAGGTGTTGCAGCTCTGGGTCGTTCGCGTGCTGACGCTCTCGTACTTTGAGATTGTTGGTTCTGCCTGTGCGCACAACGGTACCCTCTTCTTTGAGTACGTAGACCCCACCTTTTGTGGCGCTCTCTGCAGCCGCGCAGCCACCATCGAATGCGGCTGCGATGGCTGCATCTTCTTCTGGAAGCGCTGCGGAGGCGGCCCCATCGGTGAGGACTTCCTCGCCGACGTCGATCACAACGATGGCAGCTATGCACCAGAACCCGCACAGCCCAGTGGGGTCGGCGTCGTTGAGGGGGTTGCCATTGACATAGGCGTAGGGGGTGCCTGTTGAGCCCACCAGTGGGTCGATGGTGAGGAACTGTGCTGTGGTGGGGTCGTAGTAGCGGGCTCGGAGGTAGAGCAGCCCGGTCTCAGTGTCGGTGTACTGCCCGGTGTACTGCAGTGGGCTGGCGGCGGTTCCGGTGTGGGTGGCCTGGCCGTACGGGGTGTAGCTGTAGCGGCCGGCGTCGGCTCCGGTGGAGTCGAGCAGGGTGCGGGTGGAGCCGATCTGGTCGTGCACGAAGTAGTACGCGCCGGCGGCGCCGACCTGTTCGATGGGGGCGCCGTCCGGGCCATAGAGGTAGTTGTTGGTGCCGTCGGACAGCAGGTTGGTCGCTGCGTCCCAGGTGTAGCGGGTGGTGGTGGCGCCGACGGTCTTGCTGGTGCGGATGCCGTCGCCGTTGTAGGTGTACTTCCCGCTCCCGGCGGGGGTGCTGGCCGAGGTGAGGCGCCCGGCCTGGTCGTAGCCGTAGGTCGAGGGCGGGCCGTTGGCCGGGGTGCTCTTGGTGCGCTCGCCGACTCCGTCGAAGGTGAAGGTGGTGGCGACGGTCGGGATGGTGCCGCAGGTCGGGGTGGTAACCGCAGTGGTGGTCGACCAGCACTGCTGTCCGGCCGGGTCGAACGCCTGGGTGGCCCCGCCCACGGTGGTGGGGTGGTTGGCGGCGTCCATGGCGTACCCGGCGGTACCGCCGCTGCCGGTCGCGCCGCCCGTGCTGGAGGTGAGCTGTTCGCGGCTGCTGTAGGCGAAGGTCTGGGTGGCGCCGCCGGCGGTCTGCGAGGTGACCTGGCCGGCGCTGTCCAGGCCGTAGCCCAGGGTGGTGATGACGGTTGAGCCCTTGGCCGCAACGGTCTGGGTCAAGCGGTCTGCTTTGTCGAAGGTGTTGGTGACGGTGACCCCGTCGGGGTAGCCGGTGGTGGTCAATGCGTGGTCGTGGTCGTAGCCGAAGGTGATGGCCCGGCCGGCGAAGTCCTTGACCGACGTCATGCGGTTCGATGCATCGAAGGCCTGGATGACGGGGGTGGCCTGGCCCGGGTAGGTCAGGACGTCAGGTTCCCGGCGGTGTCGTAGCCGTAGTTCACCGTGGCTGCGGCGCCGTTGGTGGTGGCGGTGATCTGCCCGAAGGTGTCGTAGGTGGTGCTGGTGGTGCCGGTGCCGTCGGTCAGGGTGGTGCGGCGGCCGTCGGCGTCGTAGCCGTAACTCACTGTGGGGGTCACGCCGTCGGAGTAGGTCAGCTTGGTGATCTGGCCGGCCGCGTTCGAGGTGGGGGTGACCTTCCGTCCGAGTGCGTCCGTGCTGGCCGTGACCCGCCCGGCGTGATCGACGGTGATCGTGGACTTCCGGTTGTCCGGATCGGTCGTGCCGACGGTGCGTCCTTGCCCGTCGTAGCTGTAGGTCGTCTTGCGGCCGAGTCCGTCGATGGTGTCGGCGACGGTGCCGTCGGGGTTGTAGTCGGTCTTGGTGGTGGTGCCGTCGGCGGCGGTGCTGACGGTGGGGCGGTCTGCCTGGTCGTAGGTGGTGCTGGTGGTCTTGCCGTTGCCGTCGGTGGCGGTCAACTGTTGGCCGTCGCCGCCGTAGGTGGCTTTGGTGGTGTGGCCCAGGGCGTCGGTGGTGACCAGGGGCTGGCCGTAGGCGTTGCGGGTGACGGTGGTGCAGCCGGTGGTCGGGGGCGTGCAGCCCGGAGTGGTGCCGGCGGCGACCCCGTTGCCGCTGACCGTGGAGGTGACCCACCCGGTGCCGGTGTTGTACCCGGCCTTGCTGGTGTTGCCGGTGGCGTCGGTACTGCTGACCTGGTCGCCGAAAGTGTCGTAGGTGGCCGTGGAGGCGTGGTTGTTCGGGTCGACGGTCTTGGTCAGGTCGGCAGGGTGGGCGGGGTCGGTGTAATAGAAGTTCGTGGTCCGCGCGGGGGCGGTTCCGAGGTTGCCGGTGCTGGACTCGACGACGTTCCCGGCCTGGGTGATGGTGGTGGAGGTCAGGTCTCCGTAGGTGAATCCGCCGGTGTTGGTGGCCGTGGAGCTGGTGTTGATGTGCCCGGCCTGGTCGTAGACGTTGACGGTGGCCACGCCCATCGGATCGACGGACTCGATGAGGTCACCGGCGTCGTCGTAGGTGCTGGAGGTGGTGTAGCCCAGGGCGTTGGACGCGGCGATCTGGTTGCCGTGGGTGTCGTAGGAGAAGGTCTGCAGGTTGCCGTCCGGGTCCGAGGCGGTGGACACGCCCAGGCTGACCGGGTCGTAGGTGTACGTCCACGTGCCGGCGTCGGCGGTGCCGTAACCCTTGGTCTCGCTGGTGAGCAGGCCGCCTGAGTAGGTGTCCAGGGTCTTGTGACCGCCCGGGTCGGTGACCAGGGTCTGCCCGGCGGACAGCGCCGGGGAACTGCTGGGTCCGTAGGCGAAGGTGGTTGCCCGCCCGGTGGGGTCCTTCTGGGTCAGTACCCGGTCTGCGGAGTCGTAGGTCATCGTGGTGGCCGCGGCCGTCACCGAGGACGAGGTGTAATTCTTCGGTGTCCGCATGGAGGCGACGAGGTGCTTGCCGGCGACGTAGGAGAACTGGAACCGGTCATTGGAGGCCAGGCCCGCGCTGCGGTCGGTGCCCACCCCGTACACATCGGTGAGGTTGCCCGCGGAGTCATACGCGTAGTCGATGCGCCGCCCGGCCGTGTCTGCCAGGGCGGTGATGTGGCTCCCGGTCCAGGTGAGCGTGAGCTTGCGGCCGGCCGGGTCGGTGACGGTGGACAGGTGCCCGGAGCCGTCATAGGCCAGGGCCGTGCTGTACGCCGGGGCGGCGTGCGCGCCGGCCAGGGTGGTCTCGGCGGTGAGGTGACCGGTGGCGGCGTCGAAGGTGTAGATCTCCCGGCCGCTGCGGGTGAAGACATAGCTCGAGCCGGAGGCGACGAGGGTGGCGTCGAAGCGCGGCGCCGACGGGGTGAAGGTGCTGCCGTTCTTGGTAAACGGCACTCGGGAGCCGTCCTCCTGGGTGATGGTGACCGCGCCGCTGGTGGTATCGGTGGCGGCGGTCAGGTTGTAGCTGTCGGTCCAGCCGTACCCGAAGGGCCCGTCCTTGGCCAGCGCTGCGTTGGGGCCGGTGGGGTCGGCGGTGGCGGCGGCGTAGGAGCGGGTGAAGTTCAGCGGCATGCCGCGGCCGGGGATGGACAGGTCGGTGAAGGTGTCCCCGAAGTAGCCGGTGGAGGTGTCGACCGGGTCGCCGGCGGTGCGCTTGGCGCACCCGCACTGCAGCCACGCGGGGTTGGAGCCCTTGGGTTCGTCCTGCACGGTGGGCGGTCCGCCGATCGGGGTGCCCGGGGTGCCGCCCTGCGGCACGAAGGCGACCGCGTCCCAGGCGACGTCGAAGTTGTAGGCGTGCTGGCCGGCGCTCTGGATGACCGCTGATTGGTTGGACAGGGAGACGCTGCCGCCGTTCTGCATGGCGAACGTGCCGATGGTCGCCCACTGCTCGGAGCCGAAGCTCTGGTTGACGCGGATCTTCCACGGGGTCGCGTTCCCGCCGGGGTTGATCGTGTAGACGACGTTGGTCGCGGTCGCCCCGATGGACGGGACGTGGATCTTGACCGTGTAGTACTGCAGCGAGGGCAGCGTCGGGGTCCAGGTGCCGGTGTTGATCAGGCCCGGGTTGGTGCCGTCCTCGGTGTGGGAGAACCAGACGTGCCCGCCCAGGCCGACACCGAGCTGATGCATGTCGATCTGGCCGATGGGGTCCCCGGCGGCGTTGGCGCCGGGGGTGAGGGTGAAGGAGCCGCCCGAAGACCAGTTCGGTGTTCCGCAGCCCTGCAGGTTCGCCGGCGGGGCGCTCTCGTCGTCGACCACGATGGCGTTGGTCGCGACCTTGGCGTGGTCCACCGAACAGGTCGGCGGGTTCTGGTTGGCGAACGTCGGCTCGGTGGACCCGGAGCCCACCGTGTATGGGCTGGTCGCGCAGGTCGTTGCGCAGTTCGGGATCCACGTCACGGGCTGGTGCCACCAGCATTCGAAGTCGTCCAGCATGCAGTGGGTGGCACCGGGGTTGGAGGTGTTGGTGTTCTGCGGGTCGCAGTGGTTGTCGGTCAGCGTGCAGAACGAGGCCCGGGCCGGGATCTGCAGCCAGCTCTGCCCGCCCTGATAGGTGGGCTTGGCGTAGGCCTTAGAGCCGTAGCGCACGATGGGCGAGGCCATCCAGCCCATCACCCGCTCCTGGTACGGCCAGTTCCCCGGGTGGGCCGCGTCGGCGTAGGAGGTCTGCAGGAACGGCGCCCGCGACGGCGGGTAGTCCAGGTTGTCCGGGTTGTTGGTCCACCCCAGACCCCAGGTGCCGTCCGGGCCGGTGCAGCTCGGTCCGGGGGTGCAGCCGGTGGAGTTGTACCTGCTGCCCGGCTGGACACCGCCGTTGTAGGCCCAGATCGCGAAGTACCAGTTCTCCAGATCCTGCGGATCGGCGTTGTTTGCGGTGATCCCCGCCGCGTACAGCTGGTTCCACTTGCCTTCCAGGATCTGCAGCCCCGCGGCGATGTTGTCCTGGTAGTCCACCGCGACCTTGACCTGCCCACGAGCGGACAGCGAGTGATCACCGGCGTGCATGCCGTCGGTGACCTGCGCGATGCCGTAGCCGCAGTCGGCGCCGGCGTAGTTCATCGAGACGATGTCGCCCGCGGCGCCGTAGTAGTCGGCGATCAACGGGTCGCCGGCGTTACCCGCCGGAGCGTGCCAGGAGGCCTGGTTGAAGTTCGACTCCTGCGCCATGATCGCTTCGAACACCACCCGCGGCACCGTCGAGCTGCTCGTCCCGGCCGGGTGGGACAGCGGGATCAACGGGAAATCGGTGCTCGGCGAGTACGCCGGGAAGCCCAGGCCCTGCCAGTTCGCGGGCCGCGTGGATGCCGCGCCGGTGAGCAGGCCCTGCTCGGCCATCTGCGCCGCCCAGTCCACTTGGGCCGGCGATGGCTGCATTACCTGCTTGCTCACATCACCCGGGGCGACCGCGCACGTCGGGGTCTGCGTCGACGCGGCCTGCACTGAGAACGCCCCCACGGCCGTCGGATTCGTCGAGCGGCGCAGTACCGCGGGCACCGCGGTGGTCGAAGGACCGGTCGAGGGCAGGCGGTAGGCCGCCGGGGCGGCATCGCCGCCCGGGTGCAGACCAGCTGCGCTAGGCGTGGGCGCCACGTCTTGGGTGGACTGGGGGGTGACGCCTGGCGGGACGTAGGTGGGGACCTGACTGGTCGTGGACACAGACGTGCCCGACGGCGCCGCCACTACCGACCCATCCGCGCCGCTGACCGCGGCGGCGTCCGGGTCCGAGCTACTAGCCCGAGGCACCAGGGTCGTCACGCCGGTCGTCGGCACCAGGGATGTCGGTGCCTGCCCGGTCGTCTGGTCCGTGCCACCCGGGGTGGCGCCGATCAGCACGCTGCCGTCCAACGAGGAGCTCGACGCCCCTTGCGGCAGGCCCCCGTCGTCAACGACCGCGACCTTGGCCGCACTCGCTGCGGGGCCGTCGGACGTCGCGGACCCGGACAGCACCGCGCCGCCGTCCCGGCCGGCGAACATGTGCAGTCGCGTCCTGGGCCCGGTGCCCAGGTCGGTGACAGCGCCGGCGAGGAGATGGTGTGCGACGGCCGTGGACCCCGCCTGGTCGGTGGTCAAGAAATCGACACCGCCGTCCGCCGCCGGGTGCAGCTCGTAGGCATCCCCGCTGACCCGGGCGAGAACCTGAAGGGCACCGTCGGTGCCGACCGCGACGATGCTCGAACCTGCCACCGCGACTGTGCCGGTCACCGCCGGGGCCGCCGAGGTCACCTGACCGGCGACGGTGACCGATGACCGCACCGCACCGGTGGCCAGATCCGCCGTGGTCAACACGGTCGAGGCGTCCTGGTCGCCCAGGTCGGTGGTGAACACTCCGTCATCGCCGGTGCCGCACCCAGGCGAGTAGTACTTCAAGCCCACCCCGGACGCCACCGGGTGCACCTCACCGGAGGCCAGGTCCACCGAGAACGCGAACGCACCCCGGTCGCGGGCCTGGGACAGGTTGACCGAGGAAGCCGGCAGAACGGTCACCGCGGCGAAGTTCCCGTCCCCGGAAAGACACTGATAGCCAACCCAGGCGGACGGATCTAGGCCCGCCGGCCGCAGGATCGCGACCTCCCGCCACGCCGACCCGCCCTGGGCGATCTGCAGGTGGTAACCGCTCTCGTCCCCGTACCCGTCCAGAGCGACATCGCCCGACGCCACCCCGGCATCCGTCGCCACTGCCGACACGGCCGCCGGGACGCTCGTCGTGGCCGGGACGACCTGGGCGTCAGCCACCGGTTGAACCAGACCAGCAGCGACGGCGGCGGCGGTCCCGACAGCCAATAACGCGACCCGCCACCGCCTTGCACCCTGCTCGGAACGGGAGAACGGCATGCGAGGACCAGCTGTGCGCAAGAGACGCCTGACTCTGGAAGGAATGGGCTCACGGGCAGGGAATCGACCGACGCCGGCCCGAGCCGAAAGGAAAGCTAGCCCCCCGACAAAGTCTTAGCAACGGTAAGTTTCATGTGAGGCTGAGGTCGGCGTGGCGTCGGCGGCGAGTCTCACAAACCTGACTCCTGGCCCTTGGTCGCCACTCTCGGCGATACAACATCACCCTTGGTGATTAGTGCTTTGTGTGAAGTGTTAAGCATTGAACCGGTCGGATCAGCCATACGTAACGAAATGCCTCAACTAACCAGAAACCGGCAAATGGGGTGCACCAGAACGAGTGCACTGGTTCCGGGCCATCTGAGAAGGACTGTGGTGACAGCCAGGCTGTGGGCCGAGGAGGACGACTGGGAGCCGATGCGCTCCAACGGCGCCCTCTACGGCAGCCTCGGTCATCGAGCCCTCGCCAGGTTCGCTCCCGTCGCGACGGTGATCATCCGCGTCGTGTCAGCGGGCGGTCACGAGTGGTGATGGCGGGGGGTGCGGGGTGGGGCGAGTCAACGGCCCTGACCTGGAGGTGGCCCCACCCACCCACTTCAACGGGGATCAGGCACACCGCCCCTCTAGAGGCGCCTCTGCTCCGCACCCGTGACGGGACTGGCATGACCGGCATCGCCATCCCTGCCGAGACCAGCACCATCGGCCGGGTGAGCCCGGAGAAGCCCTGGCCGGCCGGGTGCTGCGGGTGGCTGACCTGCGTGCATGGCGGCGTTTGGCTCGTCGACTGCTGCGAATGCGCCCGCTGCCAGACCCTCATGCCCACCATCGACCAGCCCGCGTCGAAGGGCGTCATCTTCATCGCGGGCGGTCAGCTCCTCCTGCACGGCTCCCCCGCCTTGCACACCCCTCCGGAGAGCCGGACAACCTCACATCGGACAGGAACGTCCCTGCGGGCGGGCTCACTGACCGGGAGAGACATGTTCGCGCTGGTGTTCATCGTTCCGTTGGTCCTGCTCGTCGGGGCTGTCTTGCTGCCGGTGGCTTTCCTGCGCAGCTTCGGCAGCCGGCCATGGACCGCCTGGGGACACGGTGTACTTCTGGCCCTGACGGGCTTCTGCCTGGCTTCGCTCACCGGACTGTTCACCGCCGGGGCCCTGGTGATGGACGCCGGGGACGTCTGCTTGCGTCCACTCGAAGGTCTCGGTCACTCCTCCAGTGACACCTACCCCACGCTGCGCACGAAGCTGTTCCCGTTCCACGCGGTGTGCGACGACGGTCGCCACTCGGTCGACCTGGTCCCCGGCTTCGTCAACCCCACCCTGGTCGTGTGCCTGCTCGCCCTGCCGGTGCTGCTCGTCGGCCTGGGGGCCGCCCGCCGGCGCAGGGCTCCTGGTGCCTCCACCTCCAGCCCTGTGCTCCAGCAGACGGCGGCAGGCATCGCTCCATCTGCCCCAACGCCCCAGAGGGCGGCGGCGGAATCACCGGGACCCACTCCGGCTCCTCGCATGCTGTCCTGGGTGATGGCCGGTCTCGGGTTGACCGCGTTGTTCCTGACCCTCGCCGGCTTCTTCACCTTGGCCGCTGCTTCGCTGCTTGCGCTGCTCGTGGTGACGATCTTGGTCCTTCACCTGCGTCGAGCCAGCAAGGGCCGCCCCCGCCGGTGACTTGTGCCCGGCACCCCGCCCGACTTCATCGACGACCCCTGAATAGAGGCCCCACCCCCGTGGCTACCGCTCCGAGCAGTCCGAGGCCCCGATGGGCGCCATGGTCCCGCGCATTGCTCCCCGACCCATTGGGCAACAACCTCACCGCTGCGGCCTGCCCGCATTGTTCGCACGCGTGCTGCGCACGACCCTGGCTCGCGTCGAAGGGGTCGCATGGAGGCGTTCGACGCCCGTGCAACACCCACCAGCGAGAATGACCCATCGCACCAACCTGAAGTCACGCGCCGCCGGAGGACCCTTGAACCGCACTGCCCCGTGGGTGGCCCGCCTGGCCACCTCCGATCCCGGGCTGTTGCGACTCCGGCTGGCCCTGCGCGGAGCGGGAGCAGTCGGTCTGATCGCATTGGTCGCCCACTTCGTGGGCCCATGGGTCGGCATCCCATCAGTCGCCGCCATGCTCATCGGTGGCAGCGTCGGGTTGCAGGGGTCGTTCGCGGCGTCTGGGCGCCCGCCAAGAGACGTTGTCCGGGTGCTCGTCTGGTTCCCGCTGGTGGCTGCGGCCGGTGCTGTCCCCGCCGCTCTGCTCTCCAGCGATCACCCCGTGCAGGTGATCCTCTTCGCCGTCCTCTTGGTGCTCGCCGTCTTCGTGCGGCGCTTCGGGTTACGCGCCCAGATGTACGGGATGCTCGGCTGGTTCGCCTACTTCTTCACCTCCTTCACCGGCTTCACGCTGGACACCTTGCCGGGGCTCCTCGCCCTGGTCGTGGTGGCCACCGGCTGCGTCATCCTGGTCGGCGCCGTCCTCTTCCCTGATCGGCCGGCCGCCGTCTACACCGCTGCGCGCCGGGCCTTCACCGACCGGGTCACCGTGCTCATCAGTACTGCGGCCGATGTCGTCGGCGGGTCGGTCACCACGGGGGACGGTGAGCGGCGGCTGCATGCCGCCGGGCTGCGGCTGGTCGAGGTCTCGCTCATCGTGGAGGGCTACCTCAGCCAGCCCGGCAGCCTTCCCGAGGGCACGGCCGAGTCCGTCGCTGTCATCCGCCGGCGCCTGCTGGACGCCGAACTCGCCGCCGACGAACTCGCCGAGGCCGTTACGCAGCTACGTCATGACGGCATGCCGGAGCAGGTGCGAACGGCCCTGGCCGACGCGTTGCGGGTGGTCGGGCAGGGCGATGTGGACCGCGGTCGGGAGCAGCTCCGGCAGCTCGACGACCGGCTGGCCGACGACCACGACCTCGACGAGGTCCGCTCGGATGTCGAGCCGGCCGTCACCGCCGCGCGGCGGCTGCTCGCCGCCACTGCGGATCCGCTGACCCCTGCCCCCACCGGAGACGTCACGTTCGAGGGCGCGGTCGCATTGATGGGCGGCAACCTGCCCTCGTCGGCGAACTCCGCCAAGGACATCGCCGCCGCGCAGACCCCCCGCCTGTCCCTCAACACCCGGATGACCATCCAGGCCGCGATCGCCGCCCCGATCACCGTGCTGCTCGGCGAGCTCATCTCCCCGTCCCGCTACTACTGGGCGCTGCTGGCCTGCCTACTCGTCCTCACCGGCACCTTCACCACCGGGGAGGTCACCGCCAAGGGCATCAACCGGGTCGTTGGGACGGTCGCCGGCCTCGGCGCCGCGACCCTCGCCGTGCACATCACCGGCACGTCCGGGTGGGCCATCGTCGGCGTCATGCTGGTCTGCGTCTTCCTCGGGCTGTACTTCTTCCGCGTCTCCTACGCGGTCATGGCGTTCGCCGTCACCACCCTGCTCGGCGAGATCTACAACGTGCTCAACGAGTTCACCCGAGCGTTGCTGCTCACCCGCATCATCGAGACCGTGGTCGGGGCCGCGGTGGCCGTCCTCGTCGTGCTGGTCATCCTGCCGATCCGCACGGCCGACGCACGGCACGCGGCGCACCGGGCCTTCCTGATCGAGCTGGGTGCCCTGCTGGGCGACATCGCCGTCCGGCTCCGTGAACCCGGACGGCAGCGCAGTCTCGCGCTGGACGCGCGGCGCTTGGACGCTCAGCTGCACCAGTACGCGACGGTCTCCCGGCCGGCAGCCGGCGCGACCATGCTCGGTCTGGCCCGGCCCGGCGCGCTCACCTCGATCTCCGCCTTCACCCAGGTCGCCTACCGCGCCCGTGCTCTCGCCGCCTCGGTGATCCGCCTGGAACCCGGCAGCCGACCCGACCTGGCCGACCGGTGCGACCTCCTGCGGCAGGAGGTCGCGGTGACCGCCGACCCGCCTCCGCCCTGGACGCCAGGCCCGGACGACGCGATGGACCGTCGACTGAACGCCCTGCGGGATGCGGTGCGCGCGTTGCCTGGTGGTAATCGGTGACGACGACCGGGCGCGAACCGGGTGGGGTGGCGAGTCCGCCAGGGGATCGGTGCGATCAGGGGGAGCCGGCCGAACTCCGGGATGGACGACGGAGCGCCTCGCTCATCCGCGGTACTGCCACGTCTCAATAACCCCAAGTAACGAATCAAACAGCCCGAACCAGACATCTGGCACAGACGGGTGGGGAACGTTAACGTAGCGACGGGCTGCGTGGGGGCTAGCCCAGGGGACCACCCGATCGGGTGGGGTACTCGTTCACCACATCTTCGTTTGGTCCAGGGGGATTTACATGTCCGTGCCCGACCCGTTTGCACCTGTTCCGCCCACGCCCGATCTGTCGCGCGGCGCCGCCCGCCAGCGCACCACCGGACTGGTGATCCTCACCGTCGTCGGGGTCCTCGGGCTGATCTTCACCATCACCGGGACGGTCATCAGTGGATTCGGCGGCCTCCTGCTCGGCCTCGGGTTGACCGCGATGGTCATCGGGCTCGGGGCGGTCATCATCGGTCGTCGTGGGTGGGCGTTGATCGGATCGCGTCGGGTCGGCGGGGCAATCCTCGGCGCGGGCGTGGTCGCCGCCATCGTCGGCACTCTCATCATTCCCAAGGACACGGTCACCCAGAACTTCGTGGCGGCACCGGCAGCGGCCACATCTGCATCGTCGAGCGCGTCGGCGACGACATCGGCATCGACCACCACAACTCCGGCCTCGACCGTGAACTCTGCCGCGCTGTCCAGTTCAGCAGCTGCGGCGTCCTCATCGTCAGCGGCATCGGTGGCGGCCGCGGCGTCGGCATCGGCGGAAGCCGCGGCAGCGGCGGTCGCGGCCCAGGCAGCGGCAGAAGCGGCTGCGGCCCAGGCTGCTGCCGACGCGCAGGTGGCCGCCGAGGCGGCTGCTGCCGCCGAGAAGGCTGCACAGGAGAAGGCGGCCGCGGAGCAGTCGGCGGCCGCTCTCCAGGCTCAGGCCGCCGAACAGGCTCGAGTGCAGGCGGAAGCCGTTGCGGCGCAGCAGGCCGAGACCGAGCGTCAGGCCCAGGCAAGCCAGGAGGCGGAGGCCGACCGGCAGTCCGTTGCTGCTCTTGCGGCTGCGGCGCCGGCTCCCGCCGCGAGCTCGGGGTGCGACATCAAGGGCAACATCAACAGCGAGGGCGTGAAGATCTACCACACGCGCAGCAGCCCGGATTATGAGAAGACCCAGATCGACGAGTCCAAGGGGGAGCGGATGTTCTGCTCGGAGTCCGAGGCTCGGGACGCCGGATGGCGCGAGACCAAGAAGAACTGACGGCTCAGCCCACCGGCTGCGCCACCGTCTCCACCATGGGCCGGGCCAACCGGAACATGCTGACCCACGCCACGATCAGCGCCAGCAGCGCCACGAACTCCGCCGGCCCACCGCCGTCGCCGGCCACCGCCGCGACCAGGCAGACCACCTGCAGGAGCAAGGCGACCCCACCGATCACCCACAACCCGAGGGCGGTGTCGCTCAAGCGTTCCCGGGCGTGATGGGGGTGCCAGGTCAGCCAGACGGCGGTGCCGAGCCGGGCGAGGGCGGCCACGCCGGCGCCGATGGCCACGATGGCCGGCAGGGAGTTCTCCCCGGGACCGGTCAGCCAGACCCCGCAGGTGAGGACCAGCGAGAGCAGGCCCAGGGCGGCGGCGAGGTTGCCGATGACGGTCAGTGATCGGCGCGGCGTCCGGGCTCGTCCCATGCACCCAAACCTTTCAGTGGAGACCCACCACAGCAACCAGCCCGGCCGGATATCCGGCCGAGCTGGTCGAACAAGCAGGGAAGTGCAGATCAGACGGAGCGGTCCTGCGGGTAGGAGGCGCCCTCGTCGGTCCAGTGCGGCCCCATGCGGCCCTCGGTGTTGGCGACCACCTTGGGCTGCACGATCTTCCAGCCGATCGTCAGGATCAGCGCGAGCAGCGGGATCCCGATGACGATGACGATGAACGTCGTCTTGTGCCAGAACTCCGGTGAGGACTGCCACCCGGAGATGGCCATGCCCACCAGCACCAGCCCGAGGAACACCAGGCCGATGTAGCTCGTGTACGGCGAGCCGGGCATCTGGAACGGACTCTTCGGGATCACGCCCTTGTTCACCAGCTCCCGCAGCCGGAGCTGGCAGACGAAGATGGTGCCCCAGGTGAAGATGACGCCGAGGGCGGCCGCCTCCAGGGCGATCTCGAAGGCATCGGGCTCGACGGCGTTGAGGATGGCGCCGAACACGTAGACGACCGACGTCATCACGATGCCGGCCCACGGCACACCGGACTTGCTCATCTTCAGCGTGAACGCCGGCGCCTGCTTGCTCATGCCCAGGCTGCGCAGCACCCGGCCGGTGGAGTACAGACCGGAGTTCAAACTGCTCAGCGCGGCGACGATCAACACGGCCTGGATGAGCGCGCCCATCCAGTCGATGCCCATGCGGGTGAAGACGGTGACGAAGGGAGATTCCCCGGCGGTGTACTCGGTGGTCGGCAGCATGCTGACCAGCAGCAGGATCGAGCCGCAGTAGAAGACGCCGATGCGGAAGATGACGGAGTTGACGGCCTTGGGGACTTCGCGCTCCGGGTTGGCCATCTCGCCCGCGGCCACGCCGACCATCTCGATGGCGGCGTAGGCGAACACGACACCGGACATCACCAGGATCGGGCCGTACCAGTTATAGGCGCCCGTGGTCGGCCAGAAGCCGCCCGGGTTGCTCCACAGGTTGTCGAACCCGGCGCGGTGGTCGCCGATGTCGAACCGGCCGATGACCATGACCAGACCGACGACCAGGAAGATGACGATGGCGCCGACCTTGAGCACCGAGGCCCAGAACTCGAACTCACCGAACGCCCGCGCCGACAGCAGGTTGATGATCAGCACCACGGCCAGGGCGACGAGCACGGTGGTCCACCGGGGCAGGTCCGGGAACCAGTACGTCATGTAGATGGCCACCGCGGACAACTCCGCGATGCCGGTCAACGCCCAGTTCAGCCAGTACATCCACCCCGTGACGTACGCGGCCTTCTCCCCGAAGAACTCGCGCATGTACGAGACGAACGCGCCCGAAGTCTGGCGGTGCAGCACCAGCTCGCCCAGGGCGCGCATCAGGAAGTACGCGATGACTCCCACCGTGGCATAGCTGATCAGCAGGGCCGGGCCGGTGGCGTTCAGGCGCGACGCGGAGCCCAGGAACAGGCCGGTGCCGATGGCACCACCGATCGCGATCATCTGCACGTGCCGGCGGCCCAACGACTGCTTGTAGCCGACCTGTTCCGCGTCCAGTGACGAGGACGAATTCTCTGTCGTGGTCATGCTGGCCCCGTCCGGCCGCAGGAGCTGCGGCTCTCCAGTCGTTCTCACGCACGTGTTCTCGGCGTTGATCAGCGGATTTTCCCGGCGACGGCGGAACTCTGCGCGCCATGTGTTACCGGCTGATGACGCACGGCCACGAAAGGGTAACGATCCACGCGATCGGGAACCTGTTGTCACACAGCGGGTTCAGATCTGCCGAGCCTTCCCCGTCCACCCTGCGTTCACACACCGGGACCCACGCCGCAGACTGGCACGATGTCGCCCATGGCAGACCTGGTGCCGTTCCTGCGCGGCCACCCCCCGTTCGACGCGCTGACCGACCGCGACCTGGCCGTCATCGACGAGCAGGCCGAGGTCCGCGAGTACGCCCCGGGCGAGGAGGTGATGGACGCCTTCCGCGCCGTCACCGACGCCGTATGGGTGGTGCTCACCGGCCAGGTCGAGCTGTTCGCCGTCGCCGAACCCGGCCCGGCCGACGAGGTCCTCGGCCGCGGTGGGGTGTTCGGCTACTCCGCCCTGCTGTCCGGCAACCCCGTCGGCCCGCGCGCCGTCGCCCTCGGCCCGGCCACCGTCGTCCGCATCCCCTCCGCGGCCGTCGTCCCCTCGTTCTCCTCCGCCGCCGGCGTGCGCTTCCTGGCGAACTCGCTCACCCGGTCGGACCGCACCGCCACCGACGGCGCGTACGGCATCGTCGACCAGCTCGTGGTCACCGAGCCGGTGCGCGTGCCGCCGACCGCGACCGTCGCCCACGTGGCCCAGGAGATGACCCGGCGCAACTGCCACTACGCCGTCGTCGATCTCGAGCCCACCGGGTTCGGCCTGGTCACCGACGCGATGCTGCGGTCGCGGGTGCTGGCCATCGGACTCCCCGGCGACACCCCGGTCACCGCCGTCATGGACGCGCCCGCCCCGGCCGTTCCCGCCGGCACCCTGGCCGCCCAGGCGCTGGTCGACCTCACCGACCGGCACCTGGAGTGCGTCCTCGTCGTCGACCGGGCCGGCGACCTGCGGGGGCTGGTCGACCGGGCCGACTTCATGCTCGCCCCGTCCACCGCCGGGCTCTCGCTCAGCGGTCAGATCGACGCGGCCGGCGACCCGGCCCGGCTGGTCTCCCTGGCCGGCCGGCTGCCCCGGCTCGTCGACGACCTGACCCGGCGCGGGCGGGCCGTCGGCGAGGTGACGACGGTGGCCGCCACCGCGGTGGACGCACTGGCCCGTCGCGCCCTGGCCCTCACCCTGGCCGCCCACCCCGAGCTCGACCCGGCCGAGATCACCTGGCTCGCCCTGGGCAGCAACGGCCGCCGGGAGACCGTCCCCAGTTCCGACGTCGACGCCGCCGTCGTCTTCGCCGACACCGTCACCCCCGAGCGGGCCGTGGCCTACCGGGCCGCGTTCGCCGAGGTGGGTGAGCTGCTCGGCCGGTGCGGGTTGTCCGTCGACCCGCACGGCGCGTTCCCGGTGCTCGGCCTGTTCTCCCGCACCGTGGGGGAGTGGCGGCAGGCGGCCGGCCGCTGGCGCGACGAACCGTTGGACGACAACGGGATGATGATGACCTCGCTGCTGCTGGACGCGCGGCCCGTGCACGGGGACCCGGCGCTGCCCGTGGTCAACGACGTCTTCGGCGACATGCGCCGCCACCCCGGGACGATGCGGCTGCTGCTGGCCGAGTCGCTGTCCCACCGGGCCCGGCTGCGCTCCATGCGCGACGTGCTCGCCCGCCGCGGCGGCACCTTCGACATCAAGACCCACGCCCTGCGGCCCGTCGTCGACATCGCCCGCTGGGCCGCGCTGGCCGCCGGGTCGTCCGACCTGTCCACCCGCGCCCGGCTCGCCGCCGCGGCCGGGTCGGCGATGATGCCGGACGACCAGGCCGCCGTCCTGCGCGAGGTCTTCGACGTGCTGCAACGCATCCGGTTGCGCTACCAGCTGGCCCAGGGCGACCGCGGCGAACCACCGTCGGACGTGCTGTCGCTGCGCCGGCTCTCGCCGTTGGACCGCAGCCTCATCGGGCAGGCCGTGCGGGAGATCGCCACCGTGCAACGCCGGATGAGCAACCTGGCCCAGGTCACCCCGCCGAAGGACTGGTGACCAGCCGGGTCAGCGCACGAACACCTACCGGACGATCGACCCGCCCGGGATGACGTAGGGCGCCCAGCGCACCCCGCCCTCCCGGCCGAGCACCGGATCCACCCCGACGATGCGGTGCCGGCCCAGGGTCACCGTGGTGTGCCGGGCGTCGGCGTCCAGCACGGTCCGCTTCTGCACCCGCATCGGCGCCCGCCAGCGGCCCGCCGTCCAGTCCCGGACGCTGGAATGCCCGTGCACCTGGTGGAAGGGCAACTCGGTGTCGGCGTCGAGCCAGGACACGGCCAATTCCTCGCCCGCCGCCGCCCAGATCGGGCCGGCCGTCTCGTCGACCTTGCCGGTCAGCACCACCCCGCCGTGGAACAGCACCGGCGCGCTCTTGGTGGCCACCAGCCCGTTCAGCGCGCGAGCGGCGTAGGGCGCGGTGCCCGGGCCGTCCAGTACCTGTTCCCAGAAGCCTTGCGTCAGCCCGGCGTGGGTGGCCAGGTGGTCGCCGCCGGGGGAGGTGATCGCCGCGGCCATCACCATCCGGCCGTCCGCCCACCAGTCGCGCAGCATCCGCGAGGCCACCGGGGCCAGCCGCTCGTGCCACTCGAAGAGGGTGTGCCGGCCCAGGTACTGCGCCTCGTGGTTGCCGGCCAGCTGCACCCAGCGGGAACCGTTGCGCTCCATCAGGTCGGCGACCAGCTCGAGGACGCCGAGCGAGTCGGGTCCGCGGTGCACCAGATCGCCGATCTGCACCACGGTGAGATCCGCGGGCAGTAGCAGCTCGTCGGGATCCACGCCCAGCCCGACGAGGGCGGCGAGCAGTTCGGCGCGGTGGCCGCCGATGTCGCCGATCACCGCCACCGTCATCGGGCGGGGCCCGCCGTCACACCGCGTCCAGATCCCGGTTGCGGGTCTCCTTCATGATCAGCAGGGCGATCAGCGTCAGGCCCGCTGCGATCAGCAGGTAGATGCCCACCCAGCCGACCCCGAACTGCTTGACCAGCCACACCGCGATGAACGGCGCGACGGCCGCACCCAGGATGCTGGCCGTGTTGTAGGAGATGCCCGACCCGGTGTAGCGGACATTGGTCGGGAAGAGCTCGGGCAGCACTGCGCTCATCGGCCCGAACGTCAGGCCCATCAGCAGCATGCCGATGGACAGGAACACCAGCATCGAGCCCTCAGTGATGGTGTCGCGGTTCAGCGCGAACCCGAACGTCAGACCGAACACCATGATCGCGATGGTGATGACGGTGAGGGTGGACCGACGACCGAAGCGGTCGGCCAGCCGCCCGGAGACCGGGACGCCCGCGGCGAAGAACAGCACGGCGACGAGCTGCAGCACCAGGAAGTCCGAGTACTTCCAGCCCAGGGCGTTCGGTCCGGCCGGGCCCGTCGCGTAGCTGAGAATCCACGTCGTCATCAGGTAGAAGAGCGTGTACGTGCCGACCATGACGAAGGTGCCGATGATCAGTGCGCGCCAACTCGTCCGGAACACCGTGGCCAGCGGGGTCTTCACCTTCTGCCCGCGGGCCACAGCCCGGGCGAAGACCGGGGTCTCCTCCAGACGCAGCCGCACGTACAGGCCGATCATCACCATGATTGCGCTGAGCAGGAACGGCACCCGCCAGCCCCACGACAGGAATGGCCCGTCCGGGTTCGGGTTGGCGTTGTCGTGACCCATCGTCAGGGTCAGGATGAGGAAGAAGCCGTTCGCGATGAAGAAGCCGATGGGCGCACCCAGCTGCGGCCACATCGCCGCCCACGCCCGCTTGCCCGGCGCCGCCGTCTCGGTGGCCAGCAGAGCCGCGCCGCTCCACTCGCCGCCGAGGCCCAGACCCTGGCAGAACCGCAGGATCGCCAACAGGATGGGCGCGAGTATGCCGACCATCGCGTACGTCGGCAGCACCCCGATGAGGAACGTCGCGATGCCCATGGTCAGCAGCGAGCCGATCAGCGTCGCCTTGCGACCGACGCGATCACCGAAGTGGCCGAACAGGATCGAGCCGACGGGCCGGGCCACGAACGCGAGCCCGAAGGTGGCCAGCGAGGCCAGCAGCGCCGTCGTGGCGTCCGACTTCGGGAAGAACAGATGCGGGAAGACGGTCACCGCGGCGGTGGCGTAGATGTAGAAGTCGTAGAACTCGATCGACGTGCCGACCATCGAGGCGACGACGATCCGCCGGCGCGGGACCCCTCCCGTCGCTTCGGCCTCGACCTGCGTGGAACTGCTCATCGGCATTGCTCCTGACCTGACCGTGCCGCCCCGGGGGGAAGTCACCTGGTCGGACGGCGGGGCCGTCGCGACGCGCGGGATGGATGACGTGCGGGACGATCGTAGGCCGGACGCGGCCGTCACTTCACGGTCGACTGGCGCCGTCCTCCCTACTTTCCGTACCAGATCGTGCGCCCGGTGCGACGCCGGGGCCGGGGACGGGAGGACCAGCGATGACGCGGACCCGGGTGGGGGAGACCTCCGCGCTGCTCGCCGGGGCGCTGCTGCTGCTCGCCGCCTGCAGCCAAGGCGGTGAGGTCGCCGGCAGCACCGGGGCACCGTCGAACACGTCGGGCACCACCTCCGGCACCACCAGCGGGACGTCCACCATCCCGACGACCACCACCGGGACGACCACCGCGCCGGCGCCTGACTGTGCGGCGTCGGCGCCCCGGGTCATCCGGGACGGCTTCCCCGAGCCGACGGTGCGGGCCAGTGTGGACGGGGTTCTGGAGACCACGCTGCACGCCTCCTACAGCGACGTCACCCTGAACGGCTCCACGTACAGGACCCTGAACTTCGAGGGCGAGGTGCCCGCGCCGACGCTGTCGGTGTGCCCGGGCGACACCCTGCGGGTCCTGCTGCAGAACGACCTGGGCGCCACCCCGGCGGCCTGGATGCCGACCGGGACGGCGGCCGATCCGCACGCCGGCATGGCCGGGATGGACATGGGCGACCCGGCCGACGGGCAGCTCATCAACCTGCACACCCACGGCCTGCACGTCTCGCCCGCGGGTGACGGCGACGACCCGTTCCTCTCGCTGAGCCCCGGCCAGAACCAGCAGTACGAGATCGAGATCCCGGCCGACAACCCACCCGGCATGTACTGGTACCACCCGCACCGGCACGGCTTCACCGAAGGTCAGGTCTACGCCGGGATGTTCGGGGCGCTGCTGGTCAACGGGGGTCTGGACACCTCGCCGCTCACCCGGGACATCCCCACCCGCACCCTGGAGATCAGCTCCACCCAGCTGGGCGACGGCGTCGTGGTCCCGGTGGCGCAGAGCGAGACGGCGCAGAGTCCGTACCTGATCAACGGGGTCATCAACCCGACGGTGGCCATCCGCCCCGGCGAGCTGCAGCGGTGGCGCATCCTGAACGCCGACGACAATGCCATCGTGCGGATGGCCCTCCCCGGCCAGCAGCTGTGGGTGGTCTCCACCGACGGCAGCACCACCCCGTCCGCCCAGGCCCGCGACGCGGTGATGATCGGACCCGGCGAGCGCCGCGAGGTGATCGTGCAGGGCGGGCCGGCCGGGACGACGCTGCTCACCTCGCAGGAGTTCGCCCAGTACCAGGGCGGCACCGTGCCCGCCTCCACCCTGGCCACCGTCGTCTCCGCCGGTGAGCCGGTGCAGCAGAGCATCCCGACCGAGCTGCTGGGCGTGCCCGTCGAGGACCTGCGCGGCCTGCCCGTCGACCAGTCGCACCGCATCGTCTACACCGAGGAGCAGGTCGGTCAGGACTACCGGTTCCTGCTCAACGGGAAGGTGTTCGATCCCGACCGGGTCGACGAGACCATGCACCTGGGCGAGGTCAACGAGTGGACGCTGGTCAACGACAGCGACGAGTGGCACACGTTCCACGTCCACGCCTACGACTTCCAGGTCACCGACATCGACCTGCGCGACGTCCCCGACGTCACCGCCGGGACCGACGAGGACGTGACGGACGCACCGCTGGACCTGCAGGACACCGTGAAGATGCCGCCGCGGTCGACCGTCGTCTTCCGGGTCCGGCCCACCGACATCACCGGGAAGATGGTCTTCCACTGCCACATGCTCGACCACGAGGACCGCGGGATGATGGGCGTGCTGGAGGTCCTGCCCTGACGACTCCGGCGTGCCGCCCGGCCCGGCGGGGTGGGCGCCCGGGGGCCGCATAGGGTTCGCCCTGTCGGTGATCGGCCGGCTCGACGGGGGAGGACTGCACCGTGCCCATACCTGAGCGGCCCGCGAACGACAGGCGCCCGCTGCGCCTGAGGTTGGTCAGCATGGCGGTGACGGGGGTGCTCGTCGTGCCGTCGCTCGCCGCGTGCAGCAGCAACGGCGGGGAGGACCAGACCGCCTACTGCGTCAACGCCGAGAACCAGGTCGTCGACGACACCAACTGCGACGAGAGCCGCGGCTACGGCGGCGGGTCGTTCTTCCTCTTCATGGCGGCCGGCAGCTTCGGGCGCGGCTCCTACATCCCGACCGGCGGCGGCACCCGGATCAACCCGGCCGACGGTGCGGCCCGGGCGAGTGCGGGCCTGCCGAGCACCGGCAAGGCGGCCGGCACCACCGTCAAGTCCGGCGGCGTCGGGAAGGGCTCCGGCGGCAACACGGGCGGGTCCGGCAGCTGATGCGCCGACACGAGGACGGTGTGCTGCGCCCGGGGTGGCAGGCGCAGATCGCCACCGACGGGCTCGTCTACAACGAGACCCAGACCAACCGCGGGGCGTTCTCCTACTGGCGGGAGGCGCAGTACTACTCGCTGACCACCGCGGAGACCGATCTGCTCGCCGCGTCCGCGAACACCCTGCTCGGGCGCATGTTCGTCGAGGCCGGCGACCACGTCATCGCCGAGAAGCTCTACGACAAGCTGGCCATCCCCGCGTGGGCGATCCCGGCCATCGAGAAGTCGTGGAACGAGGAAGCGCCCAGCGTCTACGGCCGCTTCGACATCCGCTTCGGCCGGCCGGAGAGATCCGACGACGCCTCCCTGGACGTCCCCAAGCTGCTGGAGTTCAACGCGGACACCCCCACCAGCCTGCTGGAAACTGCTGTGGTGCAGTGGAACTGGCTGCTCGGGAACAACGCGGCCGCCCACCGCGACCAGTGGAACAACGTCTACGACGCGCTGGTGCAGGCCTGGACGCGCAACATGGCCCAGTTCACCAAGCGCACCGGCCGGGCCGTCCCCGCGATCCATTTCTCCTGGAGCTCGCTGGACCAGTCCGGCGAGGACAAGTTCACCGTGCTGTGCCTGGCCGACTCCGCCCGCGAGGCCGGCTTCGAGGTGAAGCTCATCCACACCGAGGACATCCAGCTCGCCGAGAGCCCGGAGCAGGTGCCGCTCAACGGGATCGCGGTGCACCCCGGCCGGGTGCTCGACCAGGAGAACCACCCCATCGACATGATCTTCAAGCTGTACCCGTGGGAGGACCTGGCCCGCGACCCGTTCGGCAAGTCGATCCTGTGGAACACCCTGCAGGCCGACGGCACCACCTGGATCCAGCCGCCCTACTCCATGCTCTGGAGCAACAAGGGCATCCTCGCCGTGCTGTGGGAGCTCTTCGGGGACGACCCGGAGCTCTCCCGCCTGCTGCTCCCCACGTACTTCGCCGGCGAGGAGCCCGCCGGGTTCACCAGCTACGCCGAGAAGCCGCTGCTGTCCCGCGAGGGCGCCAACGTCCGGCTCGTGCGCGACGGCGAGACCCTCGCCTCCCGCGGCGGCCCGTACGGCAGCGAGGGCAGCATCCGCCAGGAGCTCGCCCCGCTGCCCGACTTCCACGGCGTCGACGGCCCGCACCACCCCGTGCTCGGGGTGTGGATGGTCGACGGCGAGGCCGCGGGCCTGGGCATCCGGGAGAGCGACGGCCTCATCACCGACAATCTCAGCTGCTTCGCGCCGCACGTCATCCTCGATCCCGCCCCGTCTCTGATTAAGCCCGACCGACAGGACCGCCGATGAACCTCGACCAGTACGCCTCCGTGCCCACCTGGGGGGAGTACGGGCTGGCCGCGCTGAAGGTGCTCGTCTTCGTGCTGCTGCTCGTCGCGCTGTGGGAACTGATCAACGCGCTCACCCGGTTCGACGACGAGCACGAGCTCTTCGAGAAGCGCAACGCGCCCTACGCCGTCGTCCGCGTCTCCATCGTCCTCGGGCAGGCGTTCGCGATGACCCCGCTGCTCGGCGTCACCGCCGGCGGCTGGTCGGACGTGGGCACCCTGCTCGCCTGGGGCGTCGGCGTGCTCGTCGCCCTGCTGCTGGTCAACCTGGTCGTCGACCGGGTCGTGAAGCATCCGGGCGGCCTGTCCGCCGTGCACCAGTCGTCGATGGCCGCCGCGGTGGTCAAGGGCGGGGTGCTGCTGGCCTCCGGGCTAGTCTTCCGCTCCGCGCTCAGCGGGACGGCGCCGTCGATCGGCATCGCCGTCGCGTCCACCGCGGTGTTCGCCGTCCTCGGCCTGGCCGGGCTCGTCCTCGCGTACTGGGTGCTGGGCTTCCTCGGCCCGTTCCGCCGGCGCGGCCAGCAGGACGACGGCTCCGACCTGGCCGCCGCCATCATCAGCGCGGGCGTGCTCGTCGGGCTCGGCCTGGTCATGAACACCGCCATCGCCGGCGACTTCACCGGCTGGACGGACGGCCTCCTCGGCTTCGCCGTCACCTTCGTCGCCGGGTTCGTGCTGCTGGTCGCGGTGGTGTGGGTGATCGACCTGCTCATCATCCGCAGCCGGCACATGAACCAGATCGTGCAGAACAACGAGGTGCTGCCCGCCGTCGTGATGAGCGCGATGGTCGTCGCCGTGGCCCTCGGCGTCGGCTCCGTCGTCCTCTAGGGGACGCCTGCTCACACCGGCTCGGTGTGGGCGAGCAGGTCGTCGAAGATGTTGATCGGCACCACCCCGACGGCCCGACCCTCCTCGTCCAGCAGTCGGCCCATCCGCTTGACCTGCCGCAGCACGATCAGCCGGTCGATGATGTCCACGTAGGGCAGCCGGGCGGTGATCGCCACCTCCAGCCGGTGCACCTCCTCGACCGTCTGCAGCCAGGAGCACAGCGCCAGGCTCGGGCTGGCGGCCACCGTGGCGCACAGCCGGGCCTGCCGGAACCCGCTGAGCGTGCGGGCGGTCTCGGCCAGCTTGTCCACCGGGGTGTTCGCCCACAGGTACACCTGCACCGGCCAGCCGACGGCGGGCGCGCAGACGTCGGTCCGCAGGATGACGCTGCCCGAGCCCAACAGCCGGGAGACGATCCGCCGGGCCGTGGTCGGGCTGGTGTCCGCCCGGTCGGCGAGGTCGGTGTACGAGGCGCGGCCGTCCAGCGCGAGCTCGGTGAGCACGGCCTTCACCGCGTCCGTCGGGGCCAGCGCGGCCGGCTGCCGGTCGGCGGCCAGCTGCTCGTGACGCACCCGCTCGAGGCGGGCCACCTGGGCCGGGTCCAGTTCCCGGATGCGCCAGGCCGACCCCTCGGTGTAGACGCGGGTACCGAACCGCGCGCGGCTGCTGACGATCCCGTCGACCTGGCCGAGATGCCGCAACAGGTAGTGCGACAACGTGGTCAGGTCCGCGGCGGCCACGGTGACCAGCAGGTCGGCGCTGCCGCTGGTCACCTCGACGGTCAGCACCGGGGAGTGCCGGGCCAACGCGTCGGCCACCCGGAGCACGTCCGCCGGACGGCAGGTGATCTCCACGTACGCCATGCACTGGGCGTTGCGCTGCACCATGCCCGGGGCCGCCGTCACCCAGGCCAGGCCGGCGTCCACCAGGTTCTGCCAGCGCCGGGCCGCGGTCACCGCGCCCATGCCGAGGATCTCGCCGACAGCGGCCCACGGGGCCCGGGGGGCGACCTGCAGGGCGTCGACCAGTAGCCGGTCCTCCGCGGACGAGATGGCGGAATCCTTCACCACAGCCCCATTCCGGGTGGAATCCACCTCTGTCATCGCGTCGAAACACGTGAATCCTAGCGTCGCTCCTGGTTGTACGGAATACACACAGCAGGCCGACGGACGCAGGACGCCCGGCGCGGCCGGCCCGCCCGGACGTCCCCGGCACCCGACCCCGGACGTTTACCCGCTGACCCCAGGAGCCACCCGTGACCGCAGCAGTGCTGTTCACCAACGCCACGGTGATCACGCTCGACCCCGCCGCACCGGCGGACGGGGCGGACTCGATCGGGGTGGTGGACGGCCGGATCGCCTGGGTGGGTGCGCGCGCGGATGCGCGCTCCGGGTTCGACATCGCCGCCCGCGAGGTGGATCTCGGCGGCGCGACCGTGGTGCCGGGCTTCATCGACGCGCACCACCACCTGATGACGCTGGGCTTCTGGATGGCCCAGATCGACTGCGCCGCACCGGCGGTCGCGTCCATCGCCGAGATCGTCACCGCGGTGGGGGAGCGGGCCGCGGTGACCGAGCCGGGCGGGTGGATCCGCGGGCGCGGTTACGACGACAACAAACTCGCCGAACGGCGCCACCTGACCCGTCACGACCTCGACGCGGTGAGCCCGAACCACCCGGTGATGATCCGCAACGCCAGCGGGCACATGAGCGTGGTCAATTCGTTCGCCCTGCGCGCGGCCGGCATCGTCCGCGGGACGGCGAGCCCGTTCGGCGGTCACGTGGCCGTCGACGAGCAGGGCGAGCCGACCGGCCTGCTGCAGGAGACGGCCCAGGAGCTCCTCGGCCTGCCGTTCCTGCCGCACGACAAGGCCGAGCTGCACGGCTACCTGCGCACCGCCGGGCAGGCGTACCTGTCCGCCGGGGTGACCAGCGGACACGAGGCCGGCATCTTCGACCCGGCGGAATTCGCGGTGCTGCAGGAGGCCTGGGCCGCCGGCACCCTGGACCTGCGCACGTACATGATGATCCGCAACCCCATGCTGGCCGCCCTGGAGGGCGTCGGCCTGTCCACCGGGTTCGGCGACGACCGGCTCCGCGTCGGCTCCATCAAGATCATCTCGGACGGTTCGCTCATCGGCCGGACCGCGGCCGTCTGCTCCCCGTACGAGCACGCCGCGGACCCGGACGACCTCGGCCTGGCCATGTTCGAGCAGGCCGAGCTGGACGACCTGGTGTGGCGGGGCCACCGCGCGGGCTGGCAGATGGCGATCCACGCCATCGGCGACCGGGCCATCGGGATGTGCCTGGACGCCTTCGCCGCCGCGCTGGCCCGGATGCCGCGGGCCGACCACCGGCACCGCATCGAGCACTGCGGGGTGATGCGGCCGGACATCATCGCCCGGATGGCCGCGATGGGCGTCATCCCGGTGGGTCAGCCGCCGTTCATCCACGAGTTCGGGGACGGCTTCCTGCACCACCTGGGCCGCGAGCGCGCCCAGCTCACCTACCCGCTGCGCTCGCTGCTGGACGCCGGCATCCCGGTGGCCGGCAGCTCGGACTCGCCGGTGTCCTCGTTCGCCCCGCTCATCGGCGTGCAGGCCGCGGTCAACCAGCTCACCCGGGACGGCCAGGACTTCGCCCCGGCCGAGGCGCTGACCGTCGAGGAGGCGCTGACGATCTACACCCGCAACGCCGCGTTCGCCGCCTTCGACGAGAACCGCAAGGGCACCCTCACCCCCGGCAAGTACGCCGACCTCGCCGTCCTCGGCGCCGACCCGCGGCTCGTCCCGCCCACCGAGATCTCCCGGATCCCGATCCTGGCCACCGTTCTCGGCGGCGAGACGGTGTTCCAGGCCGCGTCATGACCGGCCCCGATCCCGGCTCCCGCCCCGGACGTCGCCGCAGCACCACCCCGCACACCGTCCCCGTCCGACCGTCCCGAAGGAGCGCACGATGACCACACCCGCCCCGACCCCCGGCACCGCCGGCAACCGGAAGGTCGCCGTCGCCCTGACCTTCGACTTCGACGCCGAGTCCGCGTGGCTCGGCTCGTTCAAGGTCGACACCCCGTCCGCACTGTCCCGTGGGGCCTACGGCGCCAACGAGGGCGTCCCGCGCATCCTCAAGCTGCTCGACAAGTACGACCTGCCCGCGACGTTCTTCATCCCCGGGGACACCGCCGACCGGCACCCCGCGGAGACCAAGGACATCGCCGCGGCCGGTCACGAGCTCGGCCACCACGGCTACCTGCACGAGCCCCCGCCCGGTCTCACCCTGGAGCAGGAGCGGGAGATGCTGGAACGCGGTTTCGACGCGCTCGATCGGCAGACCGGGCAGCGACCGCGCGGGTACCGCTCGCCGGCCTGGGAGCTCTCGCACAACACCTTCGCGCTGCTCGGCGAGATGGGCATCGAGTACGACGCCAGTCAGCTCGCCGCCGACCGCCCCTACTGGGTGCACGACCAGGGCGAGCGGACCGACATCGTGGAGATCCCCGGTGCCTGGGAACTCTGCGACTCCTCGCTCTTCATGTTCGCCTTCAGCCCGAGCTACCTGACGGGCCTGGCCGCGCCGTCCAAGGCGGAGGAGATCTGGCGCGGGGACTTCGACGGGATGCTCGCCGAGGAGTCCGACGCCGCCTTCGTGCTGACCATGCACCCGCAGATCATCGGCCGGCACCACCGGCTGCAGCTGCTGGAGCGGCTGATCGTGCACATGCTCGAGCAGGACGGCGTCTGGTTCGCGCAGATGGGCGAGATCGCCGACGACTTCCGGGCCCGGCAGGGCGTGACCGGCGATGCCTGATCTTCCCGAGATGCACAGCGTCGCACTGTTTCCCGACGGCACCCCCGCCGCCCGGGCCCCGATCCCGACCGCCGAACCCGTAGGAGCACAGCATGGCTGAACATATCGACGCCACCGCCCGGGCGGAGGCCCTGGCCCAGGGTTTCCTGGCCGGGCGCATCGACCGCCGCCGCCTGCTCCGCTCGGCGATGACCCTGGGTGGTGCGGCCGTGGCCGCGACCACCCTCGGCCCGTTGCTCGTCGCGTGCGGTGCCGGCGGGACCACCGCGAGCTCGGGCGCCGGCGGCGCCTCGAGTGCGGCGGCCGGGGAGCCCGTCGCCGGCGGCACCCTCACGGTGGCCCTCACCGGCAACCCGACCACCATGGACCCGGCCAGCGCCGGGGTGTACACCAGCCTGCAGGTCATCGACAACATCTTCGACAAGCTGCTGACCATGGACGAGAACGGCGAGTTGGTCGGTGTTCTCGCCTCGTCCTGGAAGCAGGACGACCCCAAGACCTACACCTTCGACCTGGTGACCACCACGTTCCACAACGGTGAGGCGTTCACCGCCGACGACGTGAAGTACACCTTCGAACGGATCCTGGACCCGGCGACGGCTTCGTCCTACGCCTCGGCCTACGCCGCGGTGGACACCATCGAGGTGGCCTCGCCGACCCAGGTCGTCTTCCACCTGAAGGACGCGTACGCCCCGTTCCTGACCAACCTGGCCCAGAACGGCGAGATCGTGAACCGCAAGGCCGTCGAGGCCGCCGACCCGACCCGCGCGCCCGTCGGCACCGGGCCGTTCACCTTCGTGGAATGGCTGGACGGGGATCACGTCACGCTGGCCAAGAACCCGAACTACCACCAGGCCGGCAAGCCCTACCTCGACCAGATCACCTTCCGGTTCCTGGACGTGGACACCAGCCGGATCGAGTCGCTGCAGTCCGGGGAGCTCGACTGGGTCGACGCCGTCCCGCTCAACCAGCTGACCACGCTCAAGGCGGATCCGAGCTACACCTACGCGACCTCGACCCGGGCCGGTATCCCGGACTTCCTGGCCCTGAACACCTCTCGTGCCCCGTTCGACAACCTGGCCCTGCGTCAGGCGGTGGCGGCCGCGGTGGGCCGACCGGACGTGCTGAGCCTGGCGTACTTCGGGGCGGGGGAGCAGGGCGTGATGGAGGTGCCCAGCGGTTCGGAGTGGTTCGGCGGGGAGCCGCCGTACTCCACCGGGCCCGACCTGGAGCTGGCCAAGAAGAAGATGATCGAGGCGGGCTACCCGGACGGGCTCACCGTCACCTATCTCGCGCTGCCGCAGTACCCCGAGCTGGCCAAGACGGGGGTGGTGCTGCGGGATCAGCTCAAGAACATCGGCATCACGGTGGAGATCGAGCAGCTCGAGGTCACCGTCTGGTTCGGCCGGTACGCCGACGCGGACTACGACATGACCTCGGCCTACTGGTCCGGGACGCTGGACCCGGACAACTTCTACTCCACCCAGCTGGTGAGCGGGTCGGCCAACAACACCACCAAGTACGCCAACCCGGACCTGGACGCCCTGGTCACCCAGGCCGCGCAGTCCTCGGACGATGCGGCCCGCAAGGAGCTGTACATCAAGATCCGCGACATCGTCTGGGAGGACGCCCCGCTGGTGTTCCTGCACTACGAGACGATCAACTACCTGATGCGGCCCGACGTGCAGGGCTCGGTCGTGAACCCGTTGCTGGAGTTGAACTTCAAGAACGTCTGGAAGACGGCCTGACCCCGGACGGTGAAGAGCCCGCCGACCGTGAAGACGGTCGACGGGCTCCTCGGGGGGGACCGGGTCACCGGTCCGAGCTCAGGTTCGTGCTGGGTGGTGCGGGTGCTGCCGATCGGTCAGTGGCCGAGGATCTCGCGGGCCTGCAGGCTGTAGCCGCCGTCGACCTCGACGATGTACCGCTCGGCCTCCAGGGCGCGGACGCTGCTGAAGTCGCGACGACCGCCGGTGGCCAAGTGGCCGACGTAGCCGAACACCGCGCCCCACAGGGCACCGATGGCCAGGCCGAAGACGAGCAGGCCGAACCAGTTGCCGCTGATGGAGAACAGCCCGAAGAAGAGCCCCAGGAACAGACCGAACCACGCACCGGACGCGGCGCCGGCCAGAGCGGCCTTGCCCTTGGTCATCCGGCCGGTCACCTGCTCCACGCTGCGGATGCCGGTGCCGACGATGCGGACGTGCTCGACCGGGAAGCCGGCGTCGGAGAGCCGGTCGACGACGGACTCGGCCTCCTTGTAGCTGCGGGTCTCGAGCAGGTGCGTGCGGCCCTCGACGGGGGACTGCGGGGTGGGGGCGGATTCGAAGCTGGTCATCATCTCTCCTGGTGTTGTGATCTGGGATCAGTCTACGACAACTGGTTGGAGCACTCCATGTGAATAGGTGGAGTATTCTCACCATATGGCCGATCACGGTGGGGTGACCCACTCGAGCGTCGTCGTGCACGAGGCGCTGTCCGCGATCCTGCGCTGGGGCAGTCGCCCCGACGTGCACAAGTCGCTGACCAGCGGTCCCGGAGCCGGATTGTCCTCCACCGATGTGTGGCTGCTGTCCGCCGTCCATGATCACGGGCCGCTGCGGATGCGCGATCTGGCCGCCTGGCAGGGCGTCGACAAGTCGACCGTCTCCACGCAGATCCGTCGGCTGGAGCAGCGCGACCTCATCACCCGGGCGCCCGACCCGACCGACGGTCGGGCCACCCTGCTCTCGGTCACCGCCACCGGCCGGACCCTCTCCGAGGGGCTGACCCGGACCGGCGCCGACGCGGTCGACGGGGTGCTGTCGGCCTGGACCCCGGACGATCGGCACCGGCTCGCCGAGCTGCTGGGGCGGCTGTCCGCCGCGCTCACCCAGGCGCCGCAGCCCCCCGACCGCGGTCGCGCGGGCTACCACCGGCCGGAATCCACCGGGCCCGATCCCGCCGCCCCGAGTCCCGCCGGCCCCGGTCCCGTCTGAGTCCCTCCCGCCGGCCCTCCGGTCGGCACCGCCTGATCGGGTGATCATCACCGGCACTCTCCCGGGACGTTCCGCCCCGCCACCTGCCCGGTTACTTTCGGTCAATGCCCGGTGTGCCCAGTGTGATCAGGTCGGTCCGGGGACGCCCCCGGGTGCGCATCCTGCTGCTGCTGTGCTCCGCGCAGATGATGCTGGGCATCGACCTGACCGTGGTGAACGTGGCCCTGGCCGCCATCGGGCGCGATCTCGGCGCCGGGGTCTCCTCGCTGCAGTGGACGATCGACACGTACGCGGTCGCCGTGGGCAGCCTGCTCATGCTCACCGGCTCGCTGGCCGACCGGCTCGGCCGGCGCCGGGTGCTGATCGCCGGCATCGTCGTCTTCGGGATCGGATCGGCCCTGTGCAGCGCGGCGTGGTCGGTCCCCAGCCTGGTGGTGGCCCGGGCGATCCAGGGCGCCGGTGCGGCGATGATCAGCCCCGTCGCCCTCGCCCTGGTCGCGGTGACCTTCCCGGTCGCCCGGGACCGGGCCCGCGCGCTGGGACTCTGGGGCGTGATCGTCGGCCTGGGGCTCGGACTCGGGCCGGTCGTCGGCGGGGTGCTCCTGCAGACGGTCGGCTGGCGAGGCATCTTCTGGATCAACGTGCCGCTGTGCGCCGCCCTGGCCGTCGCCATCGCGCGAAAGGTTCCGGAGTCGCGTCCCTCGACGGTCCACCGGGCCGATCCGGCCGGTCAGATCCTGGTCGCACTCGGCCTGGCCGGCCTGGTCTACGCCCTCATCGAGGGGCCCGCGCTCGGCTGGACCTCGGCCCCCATCCTGGCCGTGCTCACCGGCGTGGCGATCACGGTGCCCGTCCTGGTC
Source organism: Nakamurella flavida (assembly GCF_030811475.1). Taxonomy (NCBI): domain Bacteria; kingdom Bacillati; phylum Actinomycetota; class Actinomycetes; order Nakamurellales; family Nakamurellaceae; genus Nakamurella; species Nakamurella flavida. The sequence goes on along the minus strand of NZ_JAUSQV010000001.1, from coordinate 2,524,972 downwards.
GGGTACCAGCTGCGGCGGGTCGACCCGTTGATCGATCTCCGGTTCCTGCGCAGCGTCCCGTTCGCGGCCGCGATGATGCTGGGCGCGCTGGCGTTCGCGCTGCTGGGGGCATTCCTGTTCGTGATCCCGCTGATCCTGCAGGCGGCCCACGATCGTTCCGCCCTGGTCACCGGACTGTGCCTGGCTCCGTTCGCAGTGGGCATCGTGGGCGGGTCGCTGCTGGCCGGCCGACTCATCGCCCGGCACGGCATCCGCCCGTCGATCTGCCTGTCCGCGCTCTGCCTGTGCGTCGCCACCGCGATCATGGCGGACGTCGACATCACCGTGCCCCTGCCGGCCCTGCTCGTGGCCTTCGTGCTGTTCGGTCTGGGCTTCAGCCTGGTGCACGTCCCGGTGAACGCCGAGGTGGTGGTGGGGCTGCCGGCGCACCGCACCGGGCAGGCCGCGGCCATGGCTGCGACGAGCAAGCAGATCGGCCTGGCCGTGGGGGTCGCCGTGGCCGGCGGCATCGCCGGGACGGGCGGGACCGGCCCGCCCGGGACCGACTTCGATCTCGCCGCCCGCCCGGTCTGGTTCGTCCTGGCCGGGGTGGGCGTCACCGTGCTGATCGTCGGGCTCGTCGCGTCCTCGGCCTGGGCGCGCGGGACCACCGAGGCCATCGCGCACCTGTTCGACCATCCCGACCCGCGCCACCCCGAGCCGCGCCCCCGGCACCCGGCCACCGGACCCGCCGTGCCCACCGGCGCCGCGGTCGCCGCCCCCGCGCGACGCTGACTCCCGGAGCCCACCGCCCGGCGGCGCGGGAGCCGGGGCCCGGGCAGGCGAGAATGGTCCCCAGTCGGCACCGATCTCGCGGGGCCCCGGCTCGACCGAGGGAGTGGCCGTGGAGTCCGACGGGAACGGCTGGATCCACTGCGACCAGGGGCACCGCCACTGGGGGGTGCACGGCGCGGCCGGCCTGCTGCTGGTCCGCGGTGAGGCGAACGCGACCGAGGTGCTGCTGCAGCACCGGGCTCCCTGGACCGCCAACGGCGACACCTGGGCCCTGCCCGGTGGCGCGCGCGACTCCCACGAGACCCCGGCCCTGGCCGCGCTGCGCGAGGCCCACGAGGAGGCCGGGGTGGACCCGTCCACCGTCGAGCTGGGCGTCGAATTCGTCGACGACCACGGCGGCTGGTCCTACACCACCGTGCTGGCCCGGGCGCTGGCGCCGATCACGCTCGTGCCCAACGACGAGTCGCTGGAGCTGCGGTGGGTCGGCGTCGGCGCCGTCACCGATCTCGTCCTGCACGCGGGGTTCTCGCGGACGTGGCCGGTGCTCCGCGAGCGCGGCCTGCTCTGATCCGGCGCCGCTGAGCCGATGCCCAGGGACGGGCTCAGCCGTAGACGGTGAAGTGCACCCGCGGCGGGTCGGCGTCCGGGCCGCCGGTGGCCCGCACCACCTGTGCGCGGGCCTGCTCGTGCACCGGGTCGCCACTGAGCGCCTCGAGGTATTTCCGGTGCTCGGCCAGCGAGGCCACCGCCGCCTCGATCCCGTCGGCGACGTCGACGTGCCGGTCCCCGCCCGGGTGGTTGACCGCCGTCCATCGCACCCCGGCCCACGGCTCGAGCCCCTGCTGCGTCAGCTCGGGGAAGATCCACTCGTTGGCCGCGTCGCCCACCGCGTCCACCACCGCCCGGCCCAGGGCCCGGTGGTCGGCGCTGTTCCACGCCCCGGGGAACCAGGTGTCGCCGAAGTGCATGGTGACGACCAGCTCCGGCCGGTGCCGGCGGATCGCCGCGGCCAGGTCCCGGCGCAGGGCCACGCCGTACTCGATCCGGCCGTCGGGGTGGTCGAGGAACTCCAGTTCCCGCACGCCGACGTGATCGATGGCCCGCCGCTGCTCCCGCTCGCGCTCGGGCCCGCTCTCCGCGGGAGCCAGTCCGGCGATACCGGCCTCGCCGCGGGTGGCGAGCACGTAGCGGACGTCCCTGCCGGCCGCCGTCCACACCGCCACCGCGGCGGCCACCCCGTACTCGGGGTCGTCCGGGTGGGCCATCAGCACCAGGGCGCGCTGCCAGTCATCGGGCATGGGGGAGGTGGACACCGGTTCGGCCTGCATCGGGCCAGCGTCCCACCGGGGCGGTCGGATCGCGCGCACGGTCGCCGCCGGGACGGGCAGGCCGGCCTCAGCTCCGGCGGCGGCCGCCCCGCAGCCGGGTGAGGTGAGTGCCGGCGGCCAGCACGCGGGTGTACCCGACGGGCAGCAGGCGGGCCAGCAGGTCGAGCGCCTGCGCATCGCGGCCGACGACCACGCGGCCCCGGCGGCGCTGCACGGCCCGCAGGATGATCCGGGCCGCGTCCGCGGGCGGCATCCGGAGCAGGGTCTGCATGCCGGCCAGCCCGTCCCGCCAGCCGGCCTCGTCCAGACCGGCCCCGACCCGGGCGTGGGTGGCGATGTTCGTCGCGATGCCGCCGGGGTGGACCACGGTGACGCCGATGCCCAGCGGCGCGAGTTCCGCGCGCATCGCCTCGCTGAATCCGCGGACGGCGAACTTGCTCGTGGCGTAGGCGACCTGGCCGGCCGGGGCGACCAGCCCGAACAGGCTGGACAGGTTCACCAGGTGCGAGCCGGGGGAGGCGCGCAGGGCCGGTAGGAAGGCCCGGGTCATCGCGATCACCGCGTGCAGGTTGACGGTCAGCACGGCGTCGACGTCCTCCGCCGACACCTGGTCGAACGTGCCGCCCAACGCGATCCCGGCGTTGTTGATCAGTAGGGTCACCCGCGGATGCGCGGCCAGCACCGTCCGCGCGAGGGCCGGGATGGCATCGATGTCGGCGAGATCAGCGGTGTGGCCGGTGATCTCGACCCGGGGAAACCGGGTGCGCAGCTCGTCGACCCGGGCGGACAGCGCGTCGGCGTCCCGGTCGATCAGGGCCAGCGAGCAGCCCGACGCGGCCAGCCGGGTGGCCAGGGCGGCGCCGATGCCGCCGGCCGCCCCGGTCACCACTGCGACGCCGCCGGCGAAATCCAGATCACGCATGGTCGGCCTCCCGGTGCACGTGGTACTCGGTCAGATCCAGCCGGCGCACGCTGCGGGCGAACCTCCAGGCGCGATGCGGCCACAGCGTGCTGTTGCGGCCGGTGTCGTCCAGGTAGTAGCTGGTGCAGCCGCCGGTCACCCACACCGACCGGCGCAGCGCCCGTTGCAGCTTCTCGCTGTATGCCTGCTGCGCCGGTGCCCGGGCCTCCAGGGCGGTGACACCCGCGCCGGACAGTGCCGTCAGGGCCTGCAGCACGTACCGGACCTGAGCCTCGATGATGGCCACGATGCTGTTGTGCCCGAGGGCGGTGTTCGGCCCGACCAGCAGGAACAGGTTGGGGAATCCGGCCACCGCGGTGCCGTGCAGCGCGGACATGTGCGGGGTCCAGTGCTCGGCCAGGGTGCGCCCGTCCGCCCCGGTCAGCAGCCGGGCCACCGGTGGGTGGGTGGCGTCGAAACCCGTGCCGGCGATCAGCACGTCCGCGGGGTGGTGCCGGCCGTCGACGGTGACCACCCCGTCGGCGACCACCCGCTCGATGGGCGAGGTGACCACGTCGACGGTCGCCCGGTCCAGGGCCGGATACCAGTCGTCGGAGACGAGGATGCGCTTGCAGCCGATCCGGAACGACGGGGTGACCTGCTCGCGGAGTTCGGGATCGCTGAGCCGGCGGCGGATGACCCGCCGGGCTACGGTCTGGACGACCCGACCGACCACCCGGTGGCGGAACACGGTGAACTGCAGCTCGTTCCGCGCGAACACCGCGCCCCGGGCGATCCGCTGCAGTACGGGCAGCCGCCGGAACCACGTCTGGCGCCGGGCCGAGGTCGGCCGGTCCCCGCGCGGCAGCACCCAGGGTGCGGACCGCTGGAACACGGTGAGACCTGCGGTGAACGGGGCGATCTCGGGGACGAACTGGATGGCCGAGGCACCGGTGCCGATGACGGCGACCCGGCGGCCGGTCAGGTCCACGTCGTGGTCCCACCGGGCGGAGTGGAACTGCGGCCCGGCGAAGTCGGCCAAGCCGGGGATGTCCGGCCACCGCGGGCTGATCAGCGGACCGTGCCCGGACACCAGCACGCGGGCCCGGAAGTCCCCCCGCGAGGTGTGCACGTGCCAGCGCGCGTCGGCGGTGTTCCACCGCGCGTCGAGCAGCTCGTGGTGGAAGCGGATGTGCCGCCGGACGCCGAACCGGTCGGTGGTGCGTTCCAGATAGGCCCGGATCTCCGGCTGCCGGGCGTACCGGTGCGTCCAGTCCGGGTTGGGGGCGAAGGAGAACGAGTACAGATCGCTGCGGATGTCGCAGGCGCAGCCCGGGTAGGTGTTGTCCCGCCAGGTGCCGCCGACGGCCGACGACCGTTCCAGCACGACGAAGTCGTGCCGGCCGGCTCGCTTGAGCTCGCAGGCCATGGCCAGCCCGGCGAACCCGGCCCCGAGGACCAGCACCCCCACGTCCTCCGAGCGCCTCACGGGAGCTCGGCCACGAAGTCGGCGACGAGCGCGGCGACCTCGTCCGGGCGTTCGATCTGCGGCATGTGCCCGCAGTCGGGCAGCAGCCGGGTGGTGGCGTGGGGGAGGGCGGCCGCGGCCGCGGCGAGGTGCGCGGCGGGCAGGATGCGATCCCGCGCGCCCCAGACCAGCAGGGTCGGCAACGCGGCGGCCGCCACCTTCGTGAGCAGGGCGCGGCGCCAGGGACCACGCACTCCCCGCCAGTCCCCGAGGTCGTGCAGCACCTCGCCGAACACCGACGCTGCCCACGGGGCTTCCGCAGCGGTCAGGGCGGTGCGCACCCGGGCGGGGGTGGCCAACGCCGGGTCGTGGAACTGCGCCCGCTCCACGCGCGCGGCCACCGAGGGGTGCGGGGCGAGCAGGGCCCGACCCAGCCCGGGGACGGCCGCCAACCGCAGACCGGCCGTGGTGCGCCGGCCGAAGCCGGCGCTGCTGAGCAGGACCAGGCCCCGGCAGCGGTCCGGCCGGTCCAGCGAGGCCTGCATGGCCACGGCGCCGCCGAGGGAGTTGCCGACCAGCACGGCCGGTCCGTCCTGCGCCAGGGCGTCGAGGGTGCGCCACACCGCCCCGGCCAGGGCCGTCAGGGTGGTGGGAGGGGGGAGGCGGTCCGAGCCGCCGAAGCCGGGGAGATCCATGCTCACCACGCGGTGGCCGGCGGTCAGCCGGTCGTGCTGCTCGGCCCAGTCGGCCCCGGTTCGGCCCATGCCGTGCAGCAGCACCAGCAGCGGGCCGGAACCGCAGGTGCGGCACTGCATCACGGCGCCGCCGACGTCCACCCGGACGAACCGGTCCTCCGCCGCGGGGTCCTGCCGCGCGGCCTCGCGCTCCGTGCCGATCACGCCGACCACCCTAGCTCCGGCGGTCCGGCCGGAGCCGGGAGCCGCCGGGCGGGGGGACGGTTCCCGCGCCGACCGGTGCGACACCGGGCGCGTGTTGCGCGTTTGTAAATAACGCTGGCAAACCTTGCCGAGTGTTAGTTCGGGATGTTTACTAACCCGCATGCACCACACGTCGATCACACGAACCCCTGGCGAACAGGGGTGTGCGTGACCGGCGGTTCCGGGGGCAGCCACCGGCTGTTCCCGGACGCCCGCGTGCTGCGGCCGACCACCAAACGGCTGCCCCAGCACACCCGTTCGCACAACCGGGCGCTGGTGCTGCAGACGCTCTACAGCTCGGGGACGCAGAGCCGGGCGGACATCGCCCGCATCACCGGGCTGACCCGCGCGGCCATCTCGGACCTGGTCGGCGAGCTGATGCTCGAGGAGCTCGTCGTGGAGACGGGCCCGCGGGAGGAGACGCGCCCGGGCAAGCCCGCGACGCTGATCGAGTTGAACCGCACCCTGTTCCAGATCGTGGGGGTCGACCTGAGCGACGCCGACACCTTCACCGGCGGCCTGCTCGATCTCGACGGCACCATCCTGGACCGGGAGGAGATCGCTCTCGACGGCGGCACGGGGGAACGGGCGCTCGACCTGGTGCTGCAGCTCTGCGAACGCCTGGTCGCCCGGGCGTCGGCACCGCTGTTGGGCATCGGCGTCGGCTCGCCGGGCATCGTCGATTCACAGGGAAACGTCGAGACCGCACCGAATCTCGGCTGGACGGACCTGCCGCTGCGCACCCTGCTCGCGGAGAGGTTCGACCTCCCGGTCATCGTCTCCAACGACGCGGACGCCGCCCTGCTCGCGGAATTCTCGTTCGGCGACACCGACAACGACATGATGTTGGTCAAGGCGGGGCGCGGCGTGGGCGCCAGCCTGCTGCTCGGCGGCGCTCCGCTCGTGGGCACCATGAACGCCGCGGGCGAGATCGGGCACGTCGTCGCCGGTTCCGCCGGGGCACCGTGCGTGTGCGGGAAGAACGGGTGCCTGGAGACCTGGGTCGCCGTCCCCCGGCTCACCGCCGCGTTCGAGCACCGCGGCCTGGACTGGCGGACGGCCGACGGCCTGTCCGCCGGGCACGACATCCTGGCGGAGGCGGGGCGTCGGCTCGGCCTGGTGCTGGCCCCCGTCGTGGCCGCCCTCAACCTCACCGACGTGATCGTGAGCGGCCCGGAGCGGTTGCTCAGCGGGGCCTTCGTCGACGCCGCCGTCGAGACCGTCCAGCTCCGCACGATGCGCACCTACACCGGCGATCTCACCATGCGCATGACGACACTCGGCGAGGACATCGTCACCCGCGGGGCGGCGATGACCGTCGTCTCCCGCGTCCTCGGCTTCTCCTGACTTCCCGACCCCCTGACCACCGGCCCGTCCCGACCCCGGACGCCGCCCACCGCACTGCCGACCGTGGCCCCGCCACAGAGATGAGAACCATCATGCGACAAAGACTTCGGCTGGCCGCAGTGGTCGTGGCGGGAGCCCTGGCCCTGAGCAGCTGTGCCGGCTCGCAGGGCGGCACCGCAGCGTCCTCGGCACCCGCCGCCGGTTCCGACGCCGCCTCCGGGAGTGCCGTCGGGTCCCAGACCCTCGTCCTCGGCAACGCCGGGGACATCCCCACCTGGGATCCGGGGGAGATGAAGGAGGGCATGGTGATCCACTACGCCGAGGCCGTCTACGACCCGCTCCTGCGCAAGACCGCCGACTCGGAGATCGAGGGGAACCTGGCCACCGAGTTCACCTACAACGACGATCTGACCGAGCTCGACCTCACCCTGCAGGAGGGCATCACCTTCACCGACGGGCAGCCGTTCGACGCCGATGCGGTGAAGGCCAACCTGGAGGCCCGCAAGGCCGGGGCCGGCTCGGCCTCCGAGACGGCGAAGTCGATCTCGTCCGTCGAGGCGGTGGACGCGACCCACGTCAAGATCACCCTGAGCGAGCCCAATCCGGGCCTGCTGGCCGGTCTGGCCACCTACACCGGGTTCATGGTCTCCCCCGCGAGCATCACCGCCGGGACCGCCGGGACGGCGCCGGTGGGCACCGGGCCGTACACGCTCGACGCGGCCGCCACCCAGCAGGGGACGAGCTACCAGTTCGCCGCCCGCGCGGACTACTGGAACCGCGACGCCTTCCCGTTCGGCACGATCGTGATCAAGGTGATCGAGGACTTCACCGCCATGTTCAACGCGCTGAGCACCGGCCAGGTGCAGTTCATGTACGCCACGGCCGATCTGGTCGACCAGGCGAAGAGCGCCGGGCTGACCGTCGACACCGTCCCCGGCGAATGGCAGGGGATCATCCTGCAGGACCGGGCCGGTACCGTCGCCCCGGCGCTGGGTGAGGTCAAGGTGCGCCAGGCCATCAACTACGCGCTCGACCGCGAGGCCATCCTCAAGACCTTCTACGCCGGGCTTGGGCAGGTCTCCACGCAGACCTTCAACCCGTCCAGCGACGCCTGGGTCGACAGCCTGAACCAGGAGTACCCGTACGACCCCGCCAAGGCCAAGGCGCTCCTCGCCGAGGCCGGCTACCCGGACGGGTTCACCCTGCCGCTCTCCTACTCCGAGGGCTTCCAGACCCCGCTGATCCCGATCCTGGCGCAGTACCTCTCCGAGGTCGGCATCACCCTCGAGCCCATCTCGGTCGCCTCGTTCTCCAACGGCGGCCTCGACACCCTCGTCGGCGCACCGTCCTTCGTCCTGTCCTTCTCCACCAACATCCCGCCGTGGACGGACGTGCTGAACAAGCTGACCCCGACCTCGCTGTGGAACCACTTCGGGTACACCGACGACACGGTCGCGAAATTCATCGCGGACATCCCCAAGGCCTCCGGTGACGAGCAGAAGAAGCTCTACCAGGACTTCAACACCTACATCGTCGAGCAGGCCTGGTTCGCCCCGATCGCCACGCTCGAGAACATCTACCTGTCCGATCCCGCCATCAAGGTGACGATGCAGCAGGCGCAGCTGGTGCCCAGCCTCCGGTTCTTCGCCCCCGCGGCGTGAGCACGAGGGGGAGGCCGCCACGGGCTCGACGGTGAGCCCGCCGGCCTCCCCCTTCCCCCACCCCCCGCCCCCACGATCACGAGGACGCCATGATCCGTTTCATCGTCAAGCGCCTGCTGGGCGGCATCCTGCTGGCCTACGTGGTCGTCACGGGCATGTTCTTCTTCCTCAAGCTCACCGGCACCGACCCGGCTCGCGGCGCCCTCGGGCTGTACGCCACCGCCGAGCAGGTGGCCACCAAGCGCATCCAGCTCGGGCTCGACCGCCCGATCCTCGTGCAGTACCTCGACTGGCTCGGCCACGCGGTGACCGGCGACTTCGGTGTCTCCTCGGCCACCAACGCCCCGGTGATCGACCTCGTCGTGCAGAGCCTGCCGGTGACGGTGTCCCTGGCCATCGGCGCCGTGGTGGTGGCCGGGGTGCTGGGCACCCTGCTCGGAGTGCTGGCCGCGGTGAACCCGGGGCCGCTGGACAAGGTGCTGCAGATCGTCATGGTGCTGGGCTTCGCGCTGCCGAACTTCTGGGTCGCGATCATCCTGGCGCTGAAGTTCGGCGTGGAGCTCCGCTGGTTCCCGGCCACCGGCTACACCTCGTTCCTGTCCTCGCCGGGCGGCTGGCTGCAGACCATCACGCTGCCGGTCACCGCCCTGGCCATCGGCTCGATCGCGGCCATCGCCCAACAGCTCCGCAACTCCGTGGTCACCGTGTCCGGTCAGGACTTCGTCCGCACCCTGCGGAGCCGGGGCCTGTCCCGCACCGACATCCTGCTCACCCACGTGCTGCGCAATGCCGCGCCGCCGGCCCTCACCATGCTGTCGCTGCAGTTCATCGCCGCGCTCAGCGGCGCCGCCATCGTGGAACGGGTCTTCGCCCTGAAGGGCATCGGCTCGGTGGCCATCGCAGCCAGCGGGGCCAGCGACATCCAGGTGATCATGGGCGTCCTGCTCTTCACCGTGCTGATCGTGGTCGGCGTCAACCTCGTGGTCGACATCCTTTACGGCGCACTGAATCCGAAGGTGAGGGTCCGATGACCACGCTCCCCGCGGAGGCCGCGACCCTGCCCGCCTCGCCCGCCCGGCTCAAGCGGTTCCTGCGCAACCCGCTCGGCATGACGGCCGCGGTGATCCTGCTGCTCATCGTGCTGTCGGCCCTGTTCGCGCCGCTCATCGCGCCGTACGACCCGAACCAGGTGTCCCTCGGCGACGCGCTGCTGCCGGCGGGCGCCGACCACCTGCTCGGGACGGACGCCAGCGGCCGGGACCAGTGGAGCCGCCTGCTGTGGGCCGGCCGGACGAGCCTGGAGGCCGGGCTCATCATGGTCGTCACCGCGATCCTGGTCGGTGTGCCGTCGGGCCTGCTCGCCGGGTACGCGGCCGGCTGGTTCGACGGGCTGGCCTCCTGGATCGCCAACCTGCTGATGTCGCTGCCGCAGATCCTCATCCTGGTCGTGATCATCACCTCGCTGGGCAACGGGCTGTACCCGACGATGATCACCCTGGGCATCCTGTCCTCGCCCGACCTGTTCCGGCTCACCCGCAGCGTGGTGGTGAACGTGCGGAACGAGCTGTACATCGACGCGGCCCGGGTCTCCGGGCTCTCGCCCGCGCGCATCGTCTTCCGGCACGTGCTGCTGGTCGTCCTCGGCCCGGTGCTCGTGCGGTCCTCGCTCGTCTTCGGGCTCGCCATCATCGTCCAGTCCGGGCTGGAGTTCCTCGGGTTCGGCCAGTCCGATCGGCCGTCCTGGGGGCGGATGCTCAGCGAGGCGTTCCAGACCTTCTACCGGGCACCGGATCTGGTCTACCCGCCCGGTGTCGCCATCGGTCTGACCGCGGTGTGCCTGGTCATCGTGGCCGCCGCCGCGGCGGACACCCTGGGCGCGGACCGCGCGCGCCGTCGCCGCGGTCGGCGCGGAGCGGTGGCCCCCGGCACGATCGCCGGCCCGGTGGTCGGCGACGCCGTCTCCGACACAGCCGTCCCCGACACCGCCGGGGCCGACGTGCCCGAGCACCCCGCCGGCGGGGCGGTCGTCGCGCCCTCCGTGGGGGTCGACGGGGACGTGCCCGAGGCGGCCGTGCTCCGCGTGGAAGGGCTGACCATCGCCTACCCGACCCAGAGCGGCGACGACCGTGTCGTGGTGGACGGGGTGAGCCTGCACCTGGAGCGCGGTGAGGTGCTCGGCATCGTGGGGGAGTCGGGGTCGGGCAAGTCGCAGACCTCGTTCGGCATCCTGGGCCTGCTGCCGCCCGGCGCCCGCATCGATGCGGACCGCCTGGAACTGTCCGGCATGGACCTGCGCAGCGCCGGGGAACGGGAACTGCAGGGCCTGCGGGGCAGCCGGATGGCCTACATCCCGCAGGAACCGCTCTCCAACCTCGATCCCTCGTTCACCGTCGGGCACCAACTGGTGAAACCGATGGTGCGCAAGCTGAAGGTCTCCCGCGCGCAGGCCCGGGCGACCGCCGTCGAGCTGCTCGACCGGGTCGGCATCGCCGACCCGCGCCGGGTGATGGCGTCCTATCCGCACCAGCTGAGCGGGGGCATGGCCCAGCGGGTGCTCATCGCCGGCGCGGTCTCCTGCGACCCGGAGATCGTCATCGCCGACGAGCCGACCACGGCCCTGGACGTGACCGTGCAGGCCGAGGTCCTCGACCTGCTCCGCGGACTGCAACGGGAACGGAACATGGGCATGATCCTGGTGACCCACAACCTGGGCGTCGTCGCCGACATCTGCGACCGGGTCGCAGTCATGCGTGACGGTCGCATCGTGGAGCAGGCCCCGGTGGGTCGGCTGTTCGCCGATCCGCGCCACGAGTACACCCGCAGCCTGCTGGCCGCGACCCTGGAGGGCGCGCCCTCCCGGGTCGAGCGCGACCGCGCCGGGGTCTCCCGATGACCGCCACGACCGCCGCCCCCCTGCTCGAGGTCTCCGCGCTGGACGTCTCCTACCCGGCCAAGGGCTTCCGGGCACCACCGTTCCGGGCCCTGCGGGACGTCTCCATCCGCATCGAGCGCGGCGAGACCCTGGGCCTGGTCGGCGAATCGGGCTCGGGCAAGTCCACCCTGGGCAAGGCCATCCTGGGGCTGACGCCGGTCGCCTCCGGCACCGTCCGGTTCGACGGGCGGGACATCACCCATCTCAAGGGGCGGGCGCGCCGGGCCCTGAGCCGCGACATCCAGGTCGTCTTCCAGGATCCGTACTCCTCGCTCAACCCGGCCATGACGGTGGAGGCGATCCTCGCCGAGCCGCTGCGCGCCGCCGGTGCGTCCGGGCCGGACGCGTCGAAGCGGATCCGCGCCCTGCTGGACCAGGTCAACATGCCCGCCGGGTCCTCGGCCCGCTACCCGGGGGAGTTCTCCGGCGGCCAGCGGCAGCGGGTGGCCATCGCCCGCGCGCTCGCGCTGGAACCCAAGCTCATCGTCTGCGACGAACCGGTCAGCGCCCTGGACCTGTCGACCCAGGCGCGGGTGCTCGATCTGTTCGTGGACCTGCAGCGGCAGACCGGGGTCGCGTACCTGTTCGTCACCCACGACCTCGGCGTCGTCCGGTACGTCAGCCACCGGGTCGCCGTCATGTACGGCGGGGAGATCGTCGAGTCCGGTGACGCCGACCGGGTCACCAGCACACCCGCCGAGCCCTACACGAGGAAGCTGCTGCTCGCCTCACCGGTGCCCGATCCGGTGGAACAGGCCGAGAGGCGCAGGCAGTACGCGACTCTCGCCGGCCGGGCCGGCCCCTGACCGTCGTCCACCACCGCTCACCGCCACGAGAAAAGGAAACACCGTGCAGTTCGGATTCAGTTCCTACAGCTTCTACCAGCGGCTCCGCACCGGGGACATGACCATGTTCGACGTGATCGACTGGGTCGCCGCCAGCGAGGGCGAGCACCTGGAGATCGCGACCGTGTCGCTATCCCAGGACATGACCAACGACACCTCGACGCTGGTGTCCGACCCGGACTTCGTCGCCGCCCTCGGCGCCAAGGCCCGCGCGGCCGAGGTGCCGCTGAGCAACCTGGTCATCCCGGCGAACTTCCTCACCGACACCCCCGAGGACTACGAGCGCGAGATGCGCCGCGTGCAGGACCACATCCGGGTCGCCGACGCGCTGGACATCCGGCTCTTCCGCCACGACGTGGTCACCTGGGCCCACCGGGACACCGACATCGCCGACTACGAACGCTGCCTGCCGATCATCGTGGACGCCTGCGGCGAGATCGCCCGGTTCGCCGCCGGGTACGGCATCACCACCAGCGTGGAGAACCACGGCAACATGGTCAACGCCAGCGAGCGGGTCCGGCGGCTGATCCACCTCGTCGACGAGCCGAACTTCCGGACCACCCTGGACGTCGGCAACTTCCTGGTGGTCGACGAGGACCCGGTCTCCGCGACGATGCAGAACATGCCGTACGCCTCCATCGTGCATCTGAAGGACTTCTACATCCGTCCGGTCCGGCAGGACCCGGGCCCGGGCTGGCTGACCACCGCGGCGGGCAACCACCTGCTGGGTTCCATCGTCGGGTACGGCGACATGGACATGCGCGGAGTGCTGGGGGCGGTGGCCGCCTCGGGCTTCGACGGCTACGTCTCGATCGAGTTCGAGGGCATCGAGGACTGCCTGCTCGGCGCGGAACGCGGCCTGGCCAACACCCTGCGCATCCTCGCGGAGATCCGATGAGCGCCGAGCCGGTGCGGGTCGCGGTGATCGGCGCGGGCACCATCGCCGGTCTCCACCTCACCGCGTACGCCGCGAACCCCGGGGTGCACATCGTGGGCATCCACGACATCAACGTGGCGCGGGCGCGCGCCGTGGCGCAGGAGTACGGCGCGGACCGCGTGTACGAGTCGCTGGACGACCTGCTGACCGACACCACGGTGGAGGCCGTGAGCATCTGCACGTGGAACGACTCGCACTCGAAGCTGGCCGTGGCCGTACTGGACGCCGGCAAGCACGTGCTGGTGGAGAAACCGCTGAGCCGGACCGTCGCCGAGGCGGAGGACGTGCAGCGTGCCGTGGAACGCAGCGGCAAGCACCTGCAGGTCGGCTTCGTCCGCCGGTTCGGCCAGAACGCCCTGACCCTCAAGCGTTTCGTCGACGGTGGCACGCTGGGTGACGTCTACTTCGCCAAGGCGACCAACATCCGCCGGATCGGCAACCCCGGCGGTTGGTTCGCGGACTCGGCGCGGTCCGGCGGCGGCCCGCTGGTCGACATCGGTGTCCACGTCGTCGATCTGTGCTGGTACATGATGGGCACCCCCCGCCCGGTGACCGTCTCGGCGAACTCTTACACCCGGCTCGGCAACCGGGCCAACGTCACCAACCTCAAGCGGTACCGGGCGGCGGACGACGATCCGGACGTGAACACCGTGGAGGACATGGTGAACGCCCTGGTGCGCTTCGAGGACGGCTCGTCGCTGCTGCTGGACACCAGCTACTCGTTGCACGCCGTGGACGACGACCTGCACATCAGCGTGTTCGGCGAACGCGGTGGCGCCGAGCTCGAGCCCTCGCTCCGCCTGGTCACCGAGGAGAACGACACGATCCTGCGCATCGAGCCGCAGATCGACCACCCGACGTTCGGGATGACCGAGGGGTTCACCAACGAACTGGCGCACTTCGTGGAGCTGTGCCGCGACCGGGTGCCGGACGTGGCCACCGCGGCGCAGGGCGTCGAGGTCATGAGGATGATCACGGCGATGTACGAGTCAGCCCGCCTGGGGCGCGAGATCGACCTGCGATGACGGACCCCGCCGACGGGCCACTGACCGTGGGCGTCGACATCGGCGGGACCAAGACGGACGCGGTGGTCCTGGACGGCGCCGGCCGGATCCTCGAGCGGCACCGCACGGCGACCGTCGGGGGGTCGGCCGGGGTGCTCGGGACGGCGACCGGGGTGGTGGACACCCTGGCCGCGGCCACCCGCCGCCATCCGGCGGAGTTCGGCTCCATCGGGGTGGGGATCCCGGGGCGCGTCGACCCCGGCACCGGGATGGTCGCCCACGCCGTGCACCTCGGCCTGGAGAACCTGGCCCTGGGCCCGCTGCTGGCCGACCGGTTCGGGGTCCCGGTGCGGATCGAGAACGACGTCAACGCCGCCGCCGTCGGTGCCTTCCACGTGCTGGGGATGGACGCCGACCGGTCGATGGCCTACCTGAACTTCGGGACCGGGGTGGCGGCGGGCATCGTCCGCGAGGGCGCGCTGTGGCGGGGATCCGGCGGGAACGCCGGGGAGGTCGGGCACATCCCGATCGACCCGCTCGGGCCGATCTGCAAGTGCGGTCAGCGCGGCTGCCTGGAGATGTCGGCGTCCGGGTCGGCCGTCGCGCGGCTGTGGCCCACGGCGCACCCCCGCCCGGTGCAGGACCTGATGGACCGCGCGGCGGAAGGCGACGAGCGGGCCCGTCGGGTGTGGAACGGGGTGATCACCGGGATCGCCTCGGCCGTCCGCATCCTCGTGCTGTCCGTGGACGTCGACGTGGTCGTGCTGGGCGGCGGGCTGGTCTCGGCCGGCGACCCGGTGCTCCGGGCCGTGCGCAGCAGACTGGGGGAATGGGGCCGGGAGTCGTCCTTCCTGTCCTCACTGGCCCTGCCCGCCCGGGTACGGCTGCTGGACGGGGCCGGCCCGCCGGACGAGACGTCCGGCCAGCCCGTCGCCGCCCTCGGGGCCGCCTACCTGGGGCGGTCCGCCCGTCCGGTCCCGGCCACCAGCGGGTGACCGGTGCGGCGGTGACGGAAGGGTCGGTCGTCGGTGCGTGGTCGGTGGCGGATGATCGGCCGAGGACGGTACTTGCCGCGCGGACGGCTCGAACGCCGCCCGGGGAGGACGGCCCACGTGCGCACCGGACCTGACGACCTGTCCGACGTCCTGATCATCGGCAGCGGACTGCTCGGCGCGTCGGTCGCCCGGCTGGTCCGCGAGGCCCGACCGGACGCGACCGTGACGATGGCGGCCGGCGGCCCGCGGATGGGTGCGATCCCCGGCCAGCACCTGCACGACAGTCCCGAGGCGTCCCTGAGCCGGCAGTTCGCCGCCGGCGCCGCGGTGAACCAGCAGAACCTCTACACCGGGGCTGCGCGGCGGACCTCGCCGGCCGCGTCCCGCCACGAACTGGCCCCCGGGCTGTACGGCATCGGGGCCGTCGGCAACGGACCCGGTGACCTGCCGGGAGCCGCGGTCGCCTGGAACGAGGGCGGCATGGGCGTCCACTGGGCGGCGGGGACCCCGCCGCCCTTCGGGGACGAGGTCCCCGGTGTCGTCGACGACGCGTCCTGGCCGGGGGACCTGCGCCGGGCCCAGGACATCCTCGGGGTGCGCAGCGACGCGTTCCCCGCTGACGACCGCTCGGCGGCCATCCTGCGCGTCCTGACCGAAGAACTCGGCGGGGCGGGCGACGCCGCCCCCCGGGCCATGCCGATGGCCATCGCGCGCCGGGCGGACGGAACGCTCGTCCGCACCGGGCCGAACCGGGTGTGGCCACCGCTGGCCGACGGGTCCGATCCCGGCTTCACCCTGCTGGACGCCACCGTCTGCACCGGCCTGCTGCACCGCGACGGGCAGGTGCAGGGGGTCACCCTGAGTTCCCTGCGCGACGGGACGGACACCGTCGTGCGGGCCCGGCAGGTGGTGGTGGCCGCGGACGCGCTGCGCACCCCGCAGCTGTTGTTCGCCTCCGGGATCCGGCCGCCCGCGCTCGGCCGGTACCTCGACGAGCACGCCTTCCTGTCCGGGGCGGTCACCGTCACGCCCGACATGCTCGACCTGCCCGCCCGTCCGGCGGACGAGAAGTCCGACGAGCCGTTCCGGCACGCGCTCTGGGTGCCCTACCGCGGGGCCGACCGACCGTTCCACGGCGGGGTGCTGTGCCGGCCCACCGACGCGGGCCCGGCCGGGTCCCTGCTGGTCACCCTGTCCTGGTACGTGCCCGCCGAGGTGTCCGCCGACAACCGCCTGCACTTCGACGACGACGCCACCGATGCGACGGGCCTGCCCCGGTTCTCGGTGCGCTTCGTCCGCAGTCCGGCCGATCTGCGGCGGATCGCCGACGCGCAGGACGTGCTGCTGCAGGTCGCCTCGGCCCTCACCCGCGGGAAGTCGGCGACCCCCTGCGCGCTGCTCGAGCCCGGTTCGTCCCTGCACTACACGGGCACCGTGCGGATGAGCGCGGCGGACGACGGCACCGGCGTGTGCGACGCGACCGGCCGGGTGTGGGGCTTCGACAACCTCTTCCTCGCCGGGAACGGCGTCATCCCCTCCGCGCTGGCGGCCAACTCGACCCTCACCGCCGTCGCCGTGGCCGTCCGCACCGTCCGGCGCCTGGTGGCCGAGCTGCGCTGAGCGGATGCTCCGCCCGCAGGGGGCGGGGTCGGTCAGCGTCGGTCAGCGTGGCCGGCGGGTGGGGACGAGCGAGGGCCGGACGGCCACCAGCACCCCCAGGATCGCCACCACGACCATGCCGACGGTGCCGACCCGACCGAAGGTGGCGGCGAAGTCGTCGGACAGTGCGCCGGCGATCGCGCCCACGGCGGCGACCAGCACGGTCCCCAGGCCGATCACCACCAGCGTCGAGGTCAGCGGACTGCTGGCGGGTCGGTCGGTCATCGGTCCTCCGGACGGGCGGCGGGTCGGTGCGGTGACCTGTCCCATCCTGCCGGACGCGGGTGCGCGGGTCACCCGTCAGCCGGGGAGAACGGCAGGTCAGCGGCGCTGTCGGTGGTCGCTGGCACAGTGATCGGGTGACCCTGCTGCCGACCCCACCCTCCATCGCCGACGGTGCGAGCACCGACGACGTCATCGCCTGGGTCTCCACCCACCTGGGCGATCTGACCCGGGAGGGCCCGGACGGGGTGCGCGCCGGAGCCTTCCGGGGCGGGCAGAGTGCCGCGGACGCCGCGCTCGACGCCCTGGACGTGACGGGGTACGCCCGCACCCGCAGCACCGTGCTGCCCGTCGCCCGCCGGGGGGCCAGCCGGATGTCGCCGTACATCCGGTACGGGTTGACCCCGCTGCCGCAGGTCTGGGCGGCCGTCGCCGACGCGCCCACCGGCGACCGCGGGAAGTACCGCGACGAGCTGCTCTGGCAGGAGTACGCGCGGCACCTGTACTCCCGGGTGGGCACCGCGAACGGGGAGGCCCTGCGGCGTCGGCAACCCGAGCCGGACCCGGCGTGGTCGGCCGATCCCTGGCCGATGGAGATGGCGTGCATGGCCGCCGTCACCGGGGAGCTCCACGAGGACGGCTGGCTCGTCAACCAGACCCGGATGTGGCTGGCCTCCCAGTGGGCGGTGCGGGCCGGCGCCGACTGGCGCCGCGGCGAGGACGAGATGTTCGCCCACCTGCTCGACGGGTCCCGCGCCGCCAACCGCCTCGGCTGGCAGTGGACGGTCGGCACCGGCAGCGGCAAGGCCTACGGGTTCAGCCGGTGGCAGGTGGAGAAGCGTGCTCCCCAGCTGTGCCGCACGTGCCCGCTGAACAGGGCCTGCCCGATCCAGGACTGGCCGCCGGGCGAGCTCGGCTCCTCCGTCGACGGGCCGCCGTTGACCGGGGCCATCCCCGCCGGCCCAGCCGAGCAGGAGGGCGGCGGAGCGGACACCGTGTGGCTGACCGCGGAGAGCCTGGGCACCGCGGACCCGGCCCTGGCCGCGGACGTGGAACGGCCGGCCGTCTTCGTGTTCGACGAGCCCCTGCTGCGCCGGCTCGCGCTGTCCGGCAAGCGCCTGGTGTTCCTGGCCGAGACCCTCGGTGAGCTGGCCGCGCTGCGCCCGCTCGAGGTGCGGCGCGGCGTCGTCGCCGACGAGCTCGCCGGCCGGTCGCTGGCCGCGACGTGGACGCCCGTCCCGGGGTGGCGGCGGATCTCCCGCACCGTGCAGCCCACCGAGGTGCACCCCTGGCCCTGGCTCGTCCGGCCGGGAACGGCGTCCCTGCGCTCGTTCTCGTCCTGGCGGCGGGACCTGCGCGTCGGCCGCTGATCCGCCCGACATCTCCTGATTGATCCCGATCGGCCCGGGGTACTCGCAGCGGGCGCGCCGCGAGGCGCACCCCGGTGCAAGTACGGCCGGGTCGGCCCGGCCCGCCGCGGCCCACCCCACCTCCAGCACCGAGAACGACTGGCACACGAGAGGTTTCCCATGAGCACACCCCTGACCGGCCGCACCATCGCCTTCCTGGTCGCCAACTCCGGCGTCGAGCAGGTCGAACTGACCTCCCCCTGGAAGGACCTGCAGGACGCAGGGGCGACGACCGTGCTGATCGCCCCGAAGAAGGACTCCGTGCAGGCGATGAACAACGACGTGGAGCCGGGCGACACCTTCACTCCCGACCTGGCGGTCGCGGACGCCTCCGCCGCCGACTACGACGGCCTCGTGCTGCCGGGCGGCACCACCAACCCCGACCAGCTCCGCCTCGAGCCCGACGCCGTCGCGCTGGTCAAGGCCTTCGTGGACGCCCGGAAGCCCGTCGCCGCGATCTGCCACGGCCCGTGGATGCTCGTCGAGGCCGATGTGCTGCGGGGCAAGAACCTGGCCAGCTTCCCCAGCATCCGCACCGACGTGCGCAACGCCGGCGGCACCTGGCACGACGAGGAGGCCGTCACCTGCACCGCGGGCGGCTGGACCCTGGTGACCAGCCGCAACCCCGACGACCTGCCCGCCTTCGGGCAGGCCGCGGTCGCGGCGTTCAGCTCCTGAACCGCCTTCGCTGAGTCCGACCGCTCAGACACCTGGCCACGACCGCCCCGCCCGATCATCGGGCTGCAGTCGAGCCGACAACGACGTCCTGGCCGGATGCCCCGGCAGGTGTTCACGCACCGGTCGGGGCATCGCCGTGTCCGGGTGGGTCAGGCGGGTGTGCCGTCCTCGATGACGTCGATGAGCACCTTGCCGACGACCGAATCCTCGACGGCGGTGTGGGCCCGCGCGGTCTCGGCCAGTGGGAAGTGGTGCAGCGCGAGGCCCGCGTCGGCCCCGACCCGGAGGACCCCGGCGGCCACCGCGGCGGTCACGTCCGTCACCGCCTGGCGCTTCGCCCTGTGCGGCATCGTGTAGGTCAGCACGAACTGCCACCGGATGTTGGGCCCCATGGACGGGCGGATGGGCACGACGAGATCCGAACCGCCGTCATCGGCATAGATCGCGACACTCGCGTCGTGGGCCGCGACGGCGACGTCCAACCGGGCGTTCTGCGCGGCGGACACCTCCACGATGGTGTGCACACCGCGCGGGGCGACACGGCGGATCTGCTCGGCGGCGTCGTCGTCCCGGTAGTTCACGACGTGGTCGGCGCCGGCCGCGACCGCGAGCTGGGCCTTGGCCGGGCTGCTGACGGTGCTGATGACCGTCGCGTCGGACCACCGCGCCAGCTGGATCGCCGCGTTGCCGACGGCGCCGGCACCGCCGGCCACCAGCACCACGCGGTCCTGCAGCGTCCCGGGGCCGAGCCGGGTGGGACCACCGTCGGTGACGGTGAGGCAGCGGTGGGCGGTCAGGAACGGGATGCCCAGGCTGGCGCCGAGATCGAACGACGCGTCGTCGGGGAGTGGGACCACCTGGGTGGCGGGCACCGTGCCCACCTCCTGCGCGGTGCCCTCGGATCGGCGGAAGGCCGCGTCCCACACCCACACCCGCTGCCCGACCAGGGCCGCGTCCACCCCGGCGCCGACGGCGGTGACCACCCCGGCACCGTCCTGCCCCGGCACCTGCGGAGGATCCACGGGTCCGCCGTCGCGGCGGGACTTCCAGTCCGTGGGGTTGACACCACTGCGGTGGTAACGGATCTGGGCCTCACCCGGCCCGGGGGCCGTGGCGGCCCGGTCGATCACGGTCAGGACATCGGGGTCTCCGCGGTGGGAGTAGACGACGGCGCGCATCTCCCGAACCTAGCCCCGCACCCGATGTCGGCCGGGTGTCAGCCCTCCGTGGGTCGGGAAGCCGATCCCTGCGAGTCGGCCGGCACGACCCCGGCGGTGCAGTCGTCGACGAAGGCGGCGATCCGGTCCAGGCTCGCCCGGCCGTCGTCGTTCGACAGGTCGAACTGGTACTCGTGGTTGAGCGGCGGCTCGTGCGTGGGCGGGTAGAACAGGGTCTCGGTCTCCACGCCCAGCTCGACCAGCCGGGCCGCCAACCGCTCCGACTCGTGCCGGAGCGGGTCGATGTTCCCGACGGTCAGCAGGGTCCGCGGGAAGTCGGCGGTCGCCTGGAGGCCCGTGTCCATCTGCTCCACGCGGGGATCGCGGCGATGGTCCGCAGCGCCCCAGTACGCCCAGGCGACCCGCTCGGCGACCCAGGCGATCGCCCGGGGCGCGCCGTCGCCCACGTGCAGGCGGTAGGTGCCGCAGGCCAGCACGACCCCGCGCAGCTGCGCCGGATCCACCGGGGCGGGCCGGTCCATCGCGGCGGCGAGCTGCGGGTTGGTGACCAGGGCCGCGACCTGGCTGGCCAGTTGGGCTCCGGCGGAGTCGCCGGCGAGCACCATGCGGTCACGGTCCACGCCCCACCGCTCGGCATGGCGGGAGACGTAGGCCAGGGCGTCCGCGAGCTGGTGCACGGGCGTCGGATAGCTGCTGGTCGGCGGGAGGCCGTAGTCGACCGCCACGGTGACGAACCCCCGGGCGGCCAGGATCTGCAGATAGGGCGCGAGGTCGCTGCGGCCGCCGGAGACCCACCCGCCGCCGTGCGCCCAGATCACCACCGGGAGGGCGCCCGTGCGGTCGTCGGGACGGTAGACGTCCAGCAGGGCGTCCGCCCGGTACCGCACGCCGAGGTCCGCGGTGATCCCGGACGGCACCAGGGGTCGCAGGCCGGCGGCGGTGGCCCGGTTCCCCCGTTCGAACGCCCAGCGCACCAGCTTCACGGTTGGCCGCGGGGTGAGCCGCCCGACGACCAGGAAGGCCCCGGCCGCGCCGACCACGGTCGACACCACCGTCCCTGCCACTGCGAGCACGCGCACGGCCGTTGCCTCTCGTCGTCCCGATCGGGCGCATCCCAGCACGGGGCCGGGCGCGATGGTCACCCCAGCCTGCCAGGTGGGATCACCGGCCCCGGGTCGGCCGGGCGGCCCCCGCAGGGCGGCAGCCATACTGGACGGATCACCGGGCGCCCGGGCACCGCAGGGCCCGTCGGGTCCTGGCCGTGGCGCCGGCCACGAAGGAGATCCCATGAGCGAGCAGAGCAACCCCGAGCCCACGCAGCAGGAGCAGCAGGACGTCGCCGGCATGGGCAGCTACGTCGGCACCCCGGTCAGCGAGGAGGAGATCTCCGACGTGTGGCTGGCCGGCGACGAGGCCGAGCAGAAGACCGAGGGCGAGACCCCCGACGCACAGCAGCCCCCGTCCGGCTCCTGATCACCCGACTCCCGAGCACCCGCGTCCTGGCCGTTCCGGAGTCCTGATCCCCGCCGGCCCCCGGTCGACCGCCCGGCCCGTCGCCGGCGGTCCCGGGGCCGGCCGCCCGACAGGGTGGCGGGCCGCGCCCCGCCCGATACCCTCGGCGGCGTGACCGTTCCCGTGCTCGGAGTCCATGTCGGTGCCCGCGAGGACGACGCCGATCCCGTCGCCGAGGCCCGGGCGGCGGGCGCCGATGCGGTGCAGATCTTCCTGGCCGACCCGCAGGGGTGGAAGGCGCCCAAGGAGCACCCGCACGCCGCGGAGCTGCGGGACGGCGACCTGCAGGTCTTCGTCCACGCGCCCTACATCATCAACGTGGCGTCGACGAACAACCGGATCCGCATCCCGAGCCGCAAGCTGATCACCACCCACGCCACCGCCGCGGCCGCGCTCGGTGCGAAGGGTCTGGTCGTGCACGGCGGTCACGTGGCCGGTGACGACGATCCCGCCGTCGGATTCGACAACTGGCGCAAGACCTTCGAGCGGCAGGCCGCCGAGGGCGGTTTCGCGGTGCCCGTGTTCATCGAGAACACCGCGGGCGGGGACAAGGCGATGGCCCGGCAGCTGGAGGCCATCGCAAGGCTGTGGGACGCGGTCGGCGAGTTCGGGGCCGGGTTCGTCCTGGACACCTGCCACGCCCATGCCGGCGGACTCGACCTGGCCACCGTCGTCGACGACGTCCTGGCCATCACCGGGCGCATCGACCTGGTGCACTGCAACAACTCCCGGGACGGGGCCGACTCCGGCCGGGACCGGCACGCCCCGCTCGTCGGCGGGGAGATCTCCACCGCCGCCCTCGTCGAGGTGGTGCGGCGCGCCCAGGCGCCGGTCATCCTGGAGACGCCGGGTGACGCGGAGTCCCGCGCGAGCGAGATCGCGTTGCTGCGGGACGCTCTCGGCTGAGTCTTCCGTCCCGCCCGCCCGCCGAACCCGGTGCCCCGGTCAGTCGCGGAAGGCGGTGACCACCGCAGCCATGTCCTGCTCGCCGTGTCCGGCCTCGCTCGCCCGGTCGTACAGGGTGGACACCGCGCCCAGGATCTCCCCGGACACGCCGGCACGGTCGGCCGCGGCCCGGATCAGGCCGAGATCCTTGCGGGCCCCGTCCAGGGCGAAGGACGGGTCGAAGTCACCGCTGAGCATGGCCCTGCCCTTGACGTGGGCGTACGGGGTGTCGGTGGCGCCGCCCGCGATGGCCTGCAGGAACAGGTCCGGGTCCACCCCGAGACCGTCGGCCAGGGAGAGCGACTGACCGACCAGCGCGGTCAACGAGGCGACCCAGGCGTTGGCGGCCAGCTTGAGCGCGGTGGCCGCGCCGAGGTCGGGGCCGGCGGCCACCGTCCGGACGGACACGGCGTCGAACACCGGGGTGAGGCGATCCAGGGTGGCCGGGTCCCCCGCGGTGAGCAGGACCAGCTTCCCCTGCTCAGCCGGCGCCCGGGTGCCCAGCATCATCGCCTCGACCAGGGTCAGGCCGCGCTCCGCGGCCAGGGCGGCCACCGCCTGCGTGCCGTCCAGCCCGATGGTCGACATCTGCACCCAGATCGTCCGTGCCGCCGCGGACCCGGCCGCCTCGCCCAGCACGTCGAGGACGGAGGCGGTGTCGTAGAGCACGGCGAGCACGACCTCGGCGTCGGCGACCGCCTCGGTGGGCGTGTCGGCCACGGTGGCGCCGTCGCTGGTGAGCGGTTCGGCCCTGGCCCGGTTGCGGTTCCACACCACGACCTGGTGGCCGGCGCGCAGCAGGGAACGGGTGACCCCGGCGCCCATGATCCCGGTACCCAGCACGGCAACGCGCACGACGACCCTCGTTCCTCCGGCGCGCCGACGGCGGCACGCGATCGGCACCAGCATGCCCCGGCGCGGGCGGCGGGCTCCGGGGTGGGTCGCCCGGTCCCCGGGAACAGCCACCGGTGCCGTCGTGTTGGTTCCCGGCATGACCTCCACCAGCACCACCGCGATCGACACCACTGCGATCGATGTCGCCGCCGCCGGCACCTTCGACATCCCCGATCTGGGGCCCGTCCGACGCCTGGGCTACGGCGCCATGCGCATCACCGGCCCGGGCATCTGGGGGGAGCCGGCCGATCGGGACACCGCCATCGCCGTCGTCCGCCGCGCCGTCGAGCTGGGCGTTGACTTCATCGACACCGCCGACTCCTACGGGCCGGGCACCAGCGAGGAGATCATCGGCGATGCCTTCGGGGAGTACCCCGCGGGGCTGCGGATCGCGACCAAGGCCGGGCTGACCCGCACCGGACCGAACGAGTGGATCCCGCTGGGTCGACCGGAGTACCTGCGGCAGCAGGCCGAGCTCAGCCTGCACCGCCTGCACGTGGACGTGCTGGATCTCTGGCAGCTGCACCGCATCGACCCGGCCGTCGACCGGGCTGAGCAGTTCGGGACGCTGCGCGCCCTGCAGGACGAGGGGAAGGTCCGGGCCCTGGGCCTGTCGCAGGTGTCGGTCGACGAGATCAAGGCCGCCCAGGAGGTCTTCACCGTCGCCACCGTGCAGAACCGCTACAACCTCACCGACCGCTCGTCGGCCGACGTCCTGGAGTACTGCGAGCAGCAGGGCATCGGGTTCATCCCGTGGGCGCCGGTGTCCGCGGGCGAACTGGCGCGCCCGGGCGGCCCGGTGGACACCGCGGCCAAGGAACTCGGCGCCACCCCGTCCCAGGTCGCCCTGGCCTGGGTGCTGCAGCGCTCGCCGGTCATGCTGCCCATCCCCGGCACCGGGTCGATCGCCCACCTCGAGGACAACCTGGCCGCCGCCACGCTGACCCTGCCGGCGGACGTCGTCGCCGCGCTGGACGCGGCCGCCTGACCCGGTGAGCCGCCCGGCCCGGTGAGCCGCCCGGCCCGGTGATCCGGCCCCGGGCGGGCCGGGGACGGGCGCGGCCACCCGGTCAGGCCTCGCGGAACAGGCTCGGTTCGGGCTCGTCCTCCTCGTCGAACAGGGTCAGGTCCAGCACCCGGTCCACCAGGACCGTGGGCGCCCGACGGACCCGGGGCACCGCGGACGCCGGGGCCGGGTCGGCGTCCGCCACGACCCCACCCGGCGCCTGGCGCGGGATGGGCTCCAGCAGGATCCGCTCCGACCAGCGGGTGATCCGGCCGCCGGCGATGCCGGCCGGCCGGGAGATCTCCGCCCGGATCCACCCCGGCTCGAGGTGGAAGAGCAGCAGCCAGGTCTGCAGCACGGCCGCTCCGGTCGCGATGCCCCGGTGCCGCTCGAGCGGGCCGAGATCGAGCACGAGCTGCCCGTTCGCCTGGACGGCCAGTTCGGTGGCCCAGCCCTTCGGGTGCCGGGTGCCGGGCTCGCCGTCCGGCAGCGCGGTGTACTCGTCGCCGGCCGTCACCACGATGGCCAGATCGCCCGACGGATGGATGGTGCGGGCCAGGTTGCGCGGGTTGTCCCACGTCCACCCGCTGCGCACCAGCTCCTCGCGCAGATGCCGCGTGGTGCGTCCCCACCGCATCAGCCCCTGCAGGATCGGCGGATCCAGGTCCGTGCACTCCTCGGTCTCGCCGTCCGCCCGGAGCAGCACCCGGGTGATCAACTCGGCCGTCAGTCCCATCGCCGTCAGGCGGTCCGCGTCCCACATCTGGGTCGTCGTCACGACGACCTCCCTCCCCTGCCCGGGCCTGCACCGCGCCGCCCCGCAGGCGGCGCGGTCACCCGGTCGTTCCGGATCCCCGCTCCTGTGAAGCCTGCCATCCGGGACCGACAGTGACCGTCCGTCACCCGATCTCGAGCACCGGACGGGTCGTACTACCGGGCCGGGGACCGGGTCGAGGGGCGGCGTCGGCCTGTGCACCCGCCCGTCCGCCGGGCCCGTCCGGGGGCGTGGCAATCTGGCGGTATGACGGATCTCGACGGTGCCCATGTCCTGCTGGTCGGCGCGACCGGAGGGCTGGGATCGGCCCTGGCCACCGCGTTCGCGGCCGCCGGCGCGCGGCTCAGCCTGGCCGGTCGGTCCGCGGAGTCGCTGGCCGCGCTGACCGATGCCCTGCCCGACGGCACCGTCCTCGGGACCAGCCAGGGCGACCTGACCGACGCGGCAACCCCGGCCCGCTTCGTCACCGAGGCGGGCGAGCGGGGCGAGCTCACCGGCGTGGTCTACGCCGCGGGTGTCGTCGCGTTCGGCGAGGTGGTCGACCTGCCGCCGGAGGTGCTGGAGACGCTCATCGCCGTCAACCTCGTCGCTCCCATCCGGCTGGCCGCCGCAGCCGTCCCGGTGCTGCCCGCCGGCTCGTTCCTGGTCAACCTCAGCGCCATCGTCTCCGAGATGCCGATGAAGGGGATGGCGGCCTACAGCGCGACCAAGACCGGGCTCACCGGCTTCGACCGGGCGCTGTCCGGGGAGCTGCGCCGCCGCAACATCCGCGTGGTGGACGCCCGTCCGCCGCATACCGAGACCGGGCTGGTCGACCGCGCGCTGGCCGGCACGGCGCCGCGGCTCGGCCAGGGGCTCACCGCAGAGGCCGTCGCGCAGCGGATCGTCCGCGCCGTGAAGGAGGACACCGGCGAGCTACCCGCCGCCGCCTTCTCCGCCGAGGGCTGACCCGACCGCTGCCCCGGTCCGATCGGGCCGGGCAGGTGGGGTCGGAACCCGCCCGGGAGGTCAGAACCCGCCCGGGGGGAGCGGTTGCAGGTCGTACCCGGCAGCCCGCAGGCCGGAGATGATCATCGGCAGGGCGGCCAGGGTCTGGTCCCGGTCGGCCCCGCCCGCGTCGTGCAGCAGGATCACCGCGCCGGGCCGCACGGTGGTGAGCACGGTGTCGACGATCTGCTGGACGCCCGGCTTGCGCCAGTCCTGGGAGTCGACCGCCCAGCCGAGCGGGATCAGGTCGTTCGCCTGCGCCACCTGGCGCAGGGTGGGGTCGTCGGGGCCGAACGAGCCGCCCGGGGCCCGGAAGTACCGCGACGTCACCCCGAACCGGGCGAGAGCGTCCTGGGTGCGGGTCATCTCGTCCGCGATGGCCGGGGCGCCCGCCGTGTCCAGCCGGGTCGGATGGCTCCAGCTGTGGTTGCACAGGGTGTGCCCGGCGGCGATGAGCCGGCGTTCGGTGTCCGGATGGCCGTCGATCTGGTTCCCGACCTGGCAGAAGGTGGCCCGCACGCCGGCGGCGTCCAGGATGTCCAGCACGGCCGGGGTGTGCGGGCCGGGTCCGTCGTCGAACGTCAGGTAGGCGACCCGTCCGGAATCGGCTCCGTGCTCGCCCTGCACCCGGTCGTAGGGGGCGACCAGTTCGGGCAGCCCGGGGGTCGGGGTGGGTTCGGTCGGCGGGACCGGTTCGGGGGCCACCGGTTCGGGGGCCACCGATGCCGGAGAAGCGGGTGCCTCGGGGGACGGCGCCGGGGCGGCCTCCGGTGATGGGGGCGGATCCGGGAGGGGCGCGTTCGTCGACGCAGGCGCTGGGTCGGGCGTGGCTTCCACGGGGGACGGCGCCGGGGCGGGTGCTGCGGTGGTCAGCGGCGGCACGGTGACCACCGGGCCGGCGTCGGTCGGCGTGGTGGTCGACGGCTGCGCGGGGACGCTGCGCACGGCGTCCGCGTCCGCCACCGGCTTCCCGCTGATCGGGCGGAGCGGGCCGGCGCCGACGAGCAGCAGGGTGGCCAGCAGCAGAGCGACCACGCTGAGCGCGCTCAGGGCGGTGAGGACGGTGCGGGCGGTCAGGCGGCTGCGCCCCCGACGAGCCATCCCGCCCCCTGTGCGCCCCGGGGCGCACCCGCCCATGATCGTCCGGCCACTGTAGGTCAGCTGCGTCAGCGGGCTGTGAGGGGCGCGCCGGGCGTGGGCGACCGTCGGCGGGTGGATCCACCCTGCTCATCGGTCCGGGCGGGACGTCAGTGGTCGGTGGGCCCGATGGGAATCGCCCGCCACCGCCCGGCGGTGAACTCGGCCAGCCCCGCCTCGGCGAAGGCGATCAACCAGCCCTCCATCGGCCAGAAGCCCCACCGGTCGAAGAAGATCCCGGCATTGGTCACGATGTCGTCGAGGTGCTGCACCGGCGGGCTCTGCGTGGGGTGGTACTGGTGGAATGCGTCCGCCCCGCCGGTCCAGCTGATCGGCACCCCCGCCCGGACCACCGCCCGGTAACCGAGGTCGGTGTCCTCGGCCCCGTAACCGGTGTAGCCCTCGTCGAACCCGCCGACCCGGTGCCATGTCGCCGGCGATACGGCGAAGGACAGGGACCAGAACAGTTGCCACTGCTCGGAGCGCTGCACCTCACCCGCCGCCGGCACCGGGCGGGCGGCATGGGGCTCACCGGACAGATCGGCGGGATGAACTGCACCGGCGTCGATCTCGGGACGGAGGTAGCGGACGACGCCACAGTGCAGCGTCGGCTCCGCCTCGTCGGCCACGGCCCGGGCGTACGTGTCGACCAGCGTCGGCGAGGGGACGCAGTCGACGTCGAGGAAGACGACGACGTCGGCCCCGGCGGCCAGGGCGGCTGCCGCCCCGGCATTGCGGGCGGCGGCGAGCGGGAGCCCGGAGGTCACCGGGACGGAGACGCAGCGGATCTCCGTCGCCGTCCCGGCCAGCGGGCCGGAGCGGGTGAGGGCGGCCGCCTCCGGGTCGTCCATGTCGACCACGACACACACATCGGGCACCCGGGTGCCGGCGGCCAGCCCCCGTTGCTGGTTGACCAGGTGGCGGTGGCGCCCGGTGACGATGGTGACGGTCGCGACCCGCGGCCCGGCCGGGGTGGCGACCGGTCGTCCGGCAACGGCTTCGGGTCGACGGACCTCCCGTGCGGCCCCGTCGATCACGGCGGCGGCGTCCCGGGCGGCGGAGTCCGGTGCCCACCGGGACCAGCCCTGGGGATCGATGGCGACGGCGCGGTCGAGCAGATCGGCCCAGCGGGCGGGCTCGGGCCAGCCGGTGACGGTGACGGCCAGTCCGGCGCCGGACAGCGCACGGGCCGTCGCCTCCTGCTCACCGTGCGGCCGGTCGTCGGCGAGCACGACAGCGGGGCGGCGGGATGCGGCGACCTCGGCCACGGCGTTCTGCCCGCCGTGGGTGACGACGACATCGGCCCAGGCCAGCAGCTCCCAGACGTCGGCGCCGGCGTCCGCACCCACCCCGGCAATGCGCCACTGCGCATCCGGCGTGGCGGCCCGGGCCGCGGACACCGCGGGGCCGACCTCGTCCGCGTCCCCACCGGTGCCCCAGAGCACCAGGACCCGCCTCGGGCCGGCGTGTGGGACGACCGGAGCGGCCGCGCGTCCGGCGAAGCGGGAGATCGCCCCGGTGTGCACGGCTCTGGAGAGCCACTCCGCCGGCCAGTCCGGTTCGGAGAACTCCGCCGACCACGGCGCGAGGAGGAGGTGGGCGGCGTCGTAGGCGAGCCGGTGCGGCCGGTCGGACCGGTCACCGCGCATCGCGACGACCACCGTCGGCACCCCCAGGAGGCGGACCAGGGCGGCGATCTCGACCGAGACGTCGACGACGAACAGATCGGGATCGTGCTCGCCGATCCAGGCCGCGATCCGCGCCATCCGTTCGCGGAGCCCCGCGTCGTGTCGGGGTGCCCAGTGCAGCGTGCCCTGCGCGGTGGGGTCCACCGGCGTCGCGCCGGTGTCCCGGACGTCGAGCGGCAGCTGCACCCACGGCGGGTCGCCCTCGCCGGGCGGCAACGAGCTGAACACGGTGACCGGTGTGTCCAGGTGGGCCAGCACGGAGCGCATCCGGCGGCGGTGGCCGCTGCCGTGGTGGTGGACGTACCAGCCGATCACCGGCGCGATGGGGTGCAGCGTACGGGGTGGGCGGACACGCTCATGCGGCCCAGCGACGCACGAAACCCTGGTAGACGGCCTCGTAGTCGTCGAGCATGCGGTCGGAGCTGCAGCGGCGCAACGCCTGTCCGCGCACGCCGGCCCGATCCAGCCGCACGGCCTCCCCGATCGCGGTCACCGCGGCGGCCATCTCGGCGGCATCCAGGCCGCGGGCGTCGGCCGGGGCGAGCAGTCGTCCGGAGAACCCGTCGAGGATCTCCGGGATGCCCCCGCGGGCCAGCGCCACCACGGGGGTGCCACAGGCCATCGCCTCGGCCACGACCATGCCGTACGGCTCGTCCCACACCGGGGTGACCAGGGCGACGGCACTGCTGCCGACCAGCTCGACCAGGTCCTCCTGGGTGAGATGGCCGATGTGCCGGACGGTCCCGTCCAGGTGGGGACGGATCTGCCGGTCGTAGTAGTGGTGGTCGATGACGGGGCCGGCCAGGGTCAGCGGCAGGCCGGCGGCGCGGGCCATGGCGATGGCCAGGTGTGGCGCCTTCTCCGGGGCGATCCGTCCGGTCCACACCGCCCCGGGGCCGCCCGGGCCCAGGGCCCAGGCGTCCATGTCCACCCCGTTGTGCACGACGCCGGGGTGGATGAGTGGCTGCCAGGCGCGGGCGGTCGCCCCGCTGACCGCGAGGAACTCGACGTCCCGTTCCCGGGAGAGCCCGCTCAGCACCCGTTCCGCCCAGGGCAGCGGCGGGGTGTGCAGGGTGGTGACCATCGGGCACGGCAGCCCGGGCGCGCGCTGGACGGGCAGCGGGTGCAGGGAATTGTTGTGGATCAGGTCGAACGAGCCGAGCATGCCGGTCGCCAGTCGCCCCATGAGCGTCTCGAACAGGGCGTCCTCGGCGGCCTGGAACGCTGGGTCCTGCGAGGTGTCGGGGCGTTCGCCGTTCGTCGGGTGGGGCAGGGACCCGATGGTGACGTCCACCAGGGAGGGATCGCTGCCCTGGGCGCCGACCACGACGACGGAGTGTCCACGGCGACGCAGGCCTTGGGCGAGGGCGGCCGTGTGGGCCTCCAACCCGCCGATGAAGGGCTCCCGGATGGGATAGCGCAACCCCGCGATGATGAGGATCTTGAGGGTGTTTCCGGCACCGATCTCAGCGGTCGACGCCAGGGGTCGCATGGACATTGCCCTCCGTCTCGGGTTCGCGACGAACACCCGTCGACAGCTTTACGGTACAAGATGCCCAGCTCACAGCGCCACGACGGTGTAAAGGGGGGTCTCACCGTCCGGTCGGGTGATCATCTCCCGGACCGTCGGATGTGTGCTCGGTGTGTGGTGGCAGTGCCTCCCACCTGGCCCGACGCTCCTGCGGGGTCTGCTCCCACCAGGGGGTGCCGCGTTCACCGAGGGCGACCTTGGCGGCCTGCACCCGGTCGCGGGCGGACCGTTCGGCCCCCGGGTCCCCGGCCTTGAGGGCCGCTCCCACGGCGCGACGCGCCGACATCAGGGCGCGCCGCAGCTCGGCGGCGACGTCCTCCGGGATGTCCGGATCGGTGGCCCGCCACCGCCGCCCCTCGATGATCACGAAGTGACCGTCGGGGGTGCGCTCGGGGCCCTGGTCGTCCTCGGTCATGCCCGGCCCAGGGCGCGGCGGTAGACGGCGGCATGGGCACGGGCGATCTCCCGGCGCTGCCCCCGACGGTCGGGTCGCGGCGGCCCGGCCACCGCCCGGTCGGCCGACACCCGTCGGAGGGTGTCGGTGAGGGCCTCGGCGTCCACGCCGCCGTCGGCGAGCCGGTGCAGGGTGGGGTGGCCGTGCTGGCCGGCGTAGTGGCCCACGTCGGGGACGATCACCCCCACACCGAGGTCGACGCAGGCCTCCAGCCACCCGGAGTGGGTGCCGAACCCGTAGGGCAGCACGCACACGTCGACCGACGTGAGCGCCGTCCACAGTTCCTCGTCGTCGTACCGGTCGTGGGTGAGCACCGTCCAGGCCGGGTCGGCGGCGCGGTCGGCGAGGAACGCGGTGAGCGCACGGGCCCGGTCGTCGGTGCGGGTGGCCAGATCCGGGTGCCGGTGGACCTGCACCCGCAGATCCGGCAGCTGCCCGGTGGACACCAGCAGGGCCTGCAGCACCGGCAGCGGATCCAGGTTTGCGCGCAGGCTCTTCGCGTGCACACCCACCGTCAGGGTCGGCCGCGGCGGAACGGGGTCACGCAGTTGCGCGAGGGGTACGACATGGGGGTGCGGGACGACGGTGGCCGTGCGCCCCCAGCCCCGGGCGATCTCCGCGGCCGCCCCGGCGGTGAGGGTGATCAGTTCGGTCGCCGCCGGGACGAGCACGTCGAGGTGGGCCAGGTGGCCGCGTTGATCGGCGAAGTGCGGGTTGACCAGATCGTGCACCGTCATCACCAGCGGGATCCGATGCGTGTCCAGTGCGGCGACCCAGTCGCGCAGACCGGCCGGATCGGCCGCATCGAAGCCGAAATGCAGGTGGACGAGGTCGATCTCGGCCGCATGGGCGTCGATCCAGCCGGGTTCGAGCACGCGCGGCGGCCACCACTGACCGGGCAGGGGATCGGCCACGTCGGGCGGCGGGTCGGGCAGCCGGACGATGCCGCGGCCGCCCTCGTCGGTGTCGTCGAGGTGGTCCGGGTCGGTCAGGTGCTCGACGTACGGGTGGGCGGCCGGGACGGATGCGACCCGGATCGGCGGGGACGGGTTCACCCCTGGATCCTCCCGCGCTCGGTGGGTCTGTGCTGATCGGTGGTCGGACGGGCCGGCCGGTAGCGTCCCGGCCATGAGCACCGCGGGCACCACGGAACCAGACGGCCGCACCCGACACTACGGGGGGTTCTACGGCCTCGACGAGAGTGGTCCGTCGGCCTCGTCCGACGACCGGCCGTTGCTCGTGGTGTGGGGCAACTGCCAGGCCGAGTCCGTCCGCGTGCTGTTGGCCGGGTCGGGGGAGAACGCCGTCCGCACCGTCCGCGTCCCGCCCGTGTTCGAGCTGGTGGAGAGCGATCTGGGGTACCTGCGCGGCCTGATGGCGCGAGCCGACATCCTGGTCTCCCAGCCGGTGAAGGACGGCTACCGCGACATGCCGCTGGGCACCGGGCAGGTCGCCGCGCTGATGCCGGCCGGGGGTCGGGTGCTGCGCTGGCCGGTGCTGCGCTGCTCGTCCCTGCACCCGTTCCAGGCCATCGTCCGGGATCCGTGGGACCCGTCCCGGGACCCTCCGGTCGTGCCGTACCACGACCTCCGCACCATCGCCTCGGTGCAGACCGGCCGCGACCTGCTCGATGCGCCGGTGCCGGCGGCTGTGTGCGCGGAGGTGGCCCGCGCGTCGGTGGCTGAGCTGGCCCGCCGGGAGGCGGCGGGCTGCGACGTGGCCGTCTCCGATCTGCTGGCCCAGCCGCAGCTGGGCGACATGCACACCCTGAACCACCCGGGCAACCGGATCCTCATCACCCTCGTCCGGCGGATCCAGGCGGCCCTGGGGCTGCCGGTGGATGCGGCCGACCCCGGACGGGAACTGCTCGGCGGGACGCGCGCCCCGGTCGCCGCCGCGGCCGCGGAGGCACTCGGGCTGGACGTCGACGACGAACGGGTGGCCCGGGTGCCCAGTGCCTCCCACTGGCGGGTCGGAGCCGAGTCGGTGGCCACCCGGCACATCCACGACGTGCAGGCCCGGTGGTACCGCGAGAACCCCTGGCTGCTGGACGCCGCGGAGCAGCGGCACGGGCCGTTGCTCGACGCCCTGGGGCTGCGGTGACGGATCCCGTCCTCGCGTGGGCGGTGTGCGGTCCGGTCGACCACGGGGTCGTCGAGGTCGCCGACCGCATCGCCCGGGCGGACGGCGGCGGGATCGTCGAGCCCGACCCGGCGCGCCTGGCGTCGCTGGCCGACCGCCTGCCTCCCGGGACCCGGGTGCTGCACCTGCATGTCACCGACTGGCTGTTCGGTGGGTCGGCGGCAGCCGCGCGGGTGGGCGAGCTGGCCGACCGGCTGACCGCACGGGGCGTGCAGCTCACGCTGACCCTGCACGACCTGCCCCAGCCGTCCGACGGGGCGGAGCTGTTCGACCGCCGCACCAGCACCTACCGCGAGCTCGTGGCACGGGCCGCCGCCGTCGTGGTGAGCAGCGACCACGAGCGCCGGCTCCTCGCCGAGATCGGTGTGCCGGTCGAGGATGTCGCGGTGATCCCGCTGGCGATCGACCCGCTGCCGACCGTCGACGTCGCGGTCGAGAGCGGAACCGTCGGGGTGTTCGGCTATCTGTACCCCGGCAAGGGGCACGCCGAGGTGCTCGAGGCGCTGCTGCGCCGGGGGTCCGGGACGCTGGTCGCCGTCGGCCGTCCGTCGGATCGGCACGCCGACCTGGTCGACGAGCTGGCCGGGGCGGCCCACGCCGGTGGGGTCGGCTTCCGCTGCACCGGGTACGTCCCCGCCGATCGGGTCGCCACGGAGCTGCGCCGGGTGGCCGTGCCCGTCGCCCCGCACACCCATGTGTCCGCGTCCGGGTCGATCAACTCCTGGCTGGCGGCCGGACGGCGGCCCCTGGTGCCGGCCGGTCGGTACGTGCGGGAGCTCGCCGACCGGCTGCCCGGCTCCCTCACCCTGTACGACCCGGCCGATCTCGACGGCGCGCTGGAGCGGGCGTTCGCCGAACCCGGGAGCACCTGGCTCGCCGGGGATCTCGCGGTGGGCCCGTCCACGGCGGAGGTCGCCGGGCGGTACCGGGCGTGGTCGATCGGGCGGCTCGGATGACCGGCCCCCTCGCCCTCGGCGGCGGACGGTTCGCCGTCCCGGGCAACCGCTGGGATCTGCTGGCCGGCGAGGAACGGGAGCCGGTCGAGGTCAGCGTGGTCGTCCCGTACTACCAGGAGCAGGCCGCGCTGGACCTGGTGCTGGCCGGGCTGGCCGTGCAGACCCACCCGGCGGCCCGGCTGCAGGTGGTGATCGCCGACGACGGCTCGGCCCGCCCGCCGGTGATCCCGGACTGCGCGCGTGCCCTGGAGCCCGTCGTGCTGCGCCAGGAGGACCACGGATTCCGCGCCGCGGCCGCCCGCAATCTCGGGCTCTCCCGGTGCGACGGTGAGGTGATCGTCTTCCTCGACGGCGACACCGTCCCCGGACCGGACTACATCCGGCACATCAGCCGGCTCCCCGCGCTGCTCCCGGATGCGATGGTCGGTGGTCGTCGTCGGCACGTCGACCTGGCCGGCTGGACCCCGGAGGCGCTGCAGGAGTGGTTCGCCGGGTCGCGGGCCGCGCCCCGGGAATGGCCGGAGCCGGAATGGCTGCTGCAGGAGTACGGGCGGACCGGTGACCTGCTGCAGCTGAACCCGCGGTCCTTCACCTTCCTGATCGGGGCCGTGCTGGCCGGACACCGCGATCTCGTCGAGGCCATCGGCGGCTTCGACGGGACGTTCGTCGGGTACGGCGGTGAGGACTACGACTTCACCTATCGGGCCTGGGCCGCGGGCGGGGTGCTCGCCCACGTTCCCGACGCCGTGGCGTGGCACCACGGCCCGGAATGGGCGGTGCGCGAACAGGATCCGGCGCACAAGCGGGAACAGAAGAACCGCGAGGCGATGCTGCTGGCCCGGCGCATCCCCGAACCCGGCACCCGCGGCACCGGGCAGATCTACGCCGTCCCGGACGTGGTGGTGCGGATCGCGATGGCCGGCTGGGCGCTGGGCGACGCGGTGCTCACCGTGCGCGGGCTGCTGGCCGGGCTGGACGCCGGCGTGTGGCTGACCGGCCCGGACGCCGCCGCGGTGGCCGACGTGTTCACCGAGGATCCGCGGGTGCACCTCGAACAGGTCCCGGGCCCGGTGGCGTTCCGGGCGCGTGCGGATGTCGAGGTGTTCGGGCCCCTCCTGGCCGGGCCGGACCTGCCGACGGTGGTCCGCGGGCTCGTCGACGCCGACGCCGGCCGCCTCACCCTGACCGGGCCGGACGGCGTGTGGGTGGTCGTGACCACCTCCCGCGCCCTGCACCGCGCCGGCCGGCATGCCGACGCGCTCGGACTGTCGGTGGACGCCGCCGTCGAGCTGTTGTTCGGCGCGACGGACCGGGCGGCGACGGAGACCGAGCTGCAGCCGACCCGGCCCGGGGCGTCATTGCCCGCGGTGTTCGGTGGGTGGGGCTGACCGTCGATCGACCGGAACCGAACCCCATGGGCGACAATGAACGGGATGAGCGCACCCGAGCACGCACCGCCGGTCGAGGCCCTGGCCCCGACCGAGCCGCAGCTCCGCGCCGCCGCCAGCACGTTCGCCATGCTGTCGTCGCCGGTCCGCCTGCATCTGGTGTGGCTGGCCGCGCAGGGCACCCACTCCGTCGGTGAGCTGGCCGACCGCGCCGGGGTGACCACCGCCGCGGCCAGCCAGCACCTGACCAAGCTCCGCCTGGCCGGCTTGGTCAGCGTCCGGCAGTCGGGCCGCCAGCACTTCTACGAGGTCGACGACCCGCACGTGCTCACCTTGATCGGGCAGATCTTCGACCACATCGCGCCGGACGGGACGCTGGCTCCCGACCCGCCGATGCCGCGACCCTGACGGGTCGACCGACACCCGCCTGACACGGCCGCCCGTACCCTCCGCACCGGGGCGAGGGGGATGACATGGCGGACAGCCTGACGTCGGGCTACACGGTGGCCGACTACCTGATGGACCGATTGGTCGAGATCGGAGTCGACCGGGTCTTCGGGGTGCCGGGGGACTTCACCCTGGGTCTGCTCGACCACGTCACGGCCCACCGCGGGCTGACCTGGACGGGCTGCGCCAACGAGCTGAACGCCGGGTACGCAGCCGACGGGTACGGCCGGATGCGGGGCATGGCGGCGTTGTGCACCACTTTCGGGGTGGGCGAGCTCAGTGCGATCAACGCGCTGGCCGGCAGCTACGCCGAGCACGTCCCGGTGATCGAGATCGTCGGCGCCCCGGCCACCAGCGCGCAGGCCGCGCACCGGATCCTGCACCACTCGCTGGGCGACGGGGTGTTCACCCACTTCATGGATCTACACGCCGACGTGACCTGCGCGCGGGCCTCGCTGACCGCGGCCGACGCGGAGGCGGAGATCGACCGGGTGCTGCTGACCGCCCGCGACCGCCGGCTGCCGGGCTACCTGCTGCTGCCGGTGGACGTGGCCGGTGCGCCGGCCACTCCGCCCGCCGGCGCCCTGCCGCCGCCCCAGGACGCCACCGACCCGACCGCGCTGGACGCCTTCACGCGGGCCGCCGCCCGCCTGCTGCAGGACGTGCCGAACCGGGACATCAGCGTGCTGGGCGGTGTTCTCGTCCACCGCACGGGCGGCAGCGCCGCCTTCGCCGGCCTGATCACCGCCGGTGGGCTGGACCACGCGACGACGTTGTGGGGCAAGAGCCTGTTCGACGAGAGCGACCCCACCTACCGCGGCATCTACGCCGGCGCGGCCAGTGACCCGGCCGTGCGCGGCGTGATCGAGGACGCCGGGGCGCTGGTGGTGGCCGGGGTGCAGTTCACCGACCTGACCAGTGGCTTCTTCTCCCAGCACCTGCCCCGGGCGCGGACCGTCGAACTGGGGGCCGGATCGGCGAGCGTCGGCGACGAGCTGTTCGAGCCGGTCACCCTGCCGGCCGCGCTGCGGGCACTCACCGCCCTGATCGCCGCCCGCGGCGAGGCCGGCGCCGACCCGACACCTGAAGTGGCGCAACCCGTTCCTGCCGCGGACGACCGGGCGCAGGTGCTGGGCCAGCGGAGCCTGTGGGACCAGGTGGCCGGCTTCGTCCGCCCGGGGGACATCGTGGTCGCCGACCAGGGCACCGCGTTCTACGGGATGGCCACGCACCGGCTGCCGACCGGGGTCACCTTCCTCGGGCAGCCGCTGTGGGCGTCCATCGGGTACTCCGTCCCGGCCGTGCTCGGCGCCTGCCTGGCCGGTCCCGGCCGGCGGGGTGTCCTGCTCGTCGGCGACGGCGCGGCGCAGATGACGCTGACCGAACTGGCCACCGTGCTGCGCCACGGGCTCCCCGCGGTGGTGATCGTCGTCGACAACGACGGGTACACCATCGAACGGGCCATCCACGGACCGGACGAGCCCTACAACGACATCGCCCGCCTGGACTGGGCGGCGCTGCCGGCGACGTTCGGGCCGGATGCCGACGCGCGGGGGGTCCGGGTGGACACGGTGGGGGAGCTGGCCGACGCCCTGGCCGACGCCACGGCCCACCCCGGCCGGTTCACCCTCATCCAGGCGGTCGTCCCACGGGATGACATCCCGCCCCTGTTGGACACCCTCGCCCGGGCGGCGGCCGGCGCCAACCGGGTCCCCGGCTGAGCCGGTCAGTCGACCGGCCCGGCCCACGACCAGTGCGGCACGGCGAGACCGGCAGGCACGTCCCCGGGATCGTCCGGGTGCTGTGCGTACGCGGCCGTCATCCACGCGAACCAGTCGTGCAGGGTCCGGCGAAGTCGTTCGTCGTCGGCCAGCCCGGTGTCCACCAGGGCCTGGTCGAAGCAGGCGACCGCCCCGACGATCCATCTCGGCGTGCACCCCGTTGCCGCTGTGCAGGCGCCGCACGGTGGTCTCGTCGCCCAGTGACCGGGAGAAGGTGTCCGACCCACCGAGGGCCTCGGCCCAGTGGGCGGCCAGACGTTCGACGTGGTCCGCCCGGTAGCCGTGGCTGAACGCGTGTCCGACGATCTCGTCCGCCACGACCCGCGCGTGCCAGGCCGCGGCCAGCCGCTCGAGACCGGCCGTCCCACCCGCCGCCGAGTACACCGTCCGCACTCGCTCCACACTGGCACCGTCGGCGCACGGGGGGAAGACCCGGCGTCGACGGGTCAGTCGTGGACCTCCCACGACGGGTAGCGCGGGCGGATGCTGCGCAGGAAGTACCGGCCCAGGCTGTCGGCGGCCATCAGCTCCCGGTGCACCCGGGCCGGCACCGAGTAGCGGTAGATCCCGCCCTCGGTGAACTCCAGCTCGAGCTCGTTGGTGGCCGGATCGAAACCCACGGACCGCAGCGCGTTCGAGCTGACGGGGATGCGGCGCATCCGTCCAGCATCACCCCGGCGTGCCGCCGTCGCCCGGTGACTCCGCCGCGTGTCCGGCGAAGTGGGCCCGCACCTCGTCCTGGTAGGCGTCCTTGACGGCCCGGTCCAGGAAGCAGGACTCGAACGAGTTCAGGGCCAGCTGCTCGAGCTGCGCCGCCGTCATGCC
The DNA here is from genome assembly GCF_030811475.1 of Nakamurella flavida. NCBI lineage: Bacteria > Bacillati > Actinomycetota > Actinomycetes > Nakamurellales > Nakamurellaceae > Nakamurella > Nakamurella flavida. The sequence goes on along the minus strand of NZ_JAUSQV010000001.1, from coordinate 2,486,228 downwards.
GAGCTCGGTGCGGAGCGCCGCGTAGTTCCGGTCCACGTACCCACCGAAGTAGGGCGGGTCGTCGCTGTTCACGCCGACCAGCAGGCCGTCGGCCAGCATCCCCGGCAACGGGTGGTCGGCCAGGGTGTCCACGGTGCGCAGGGCGACGTTGGACAGCGGGCACACGGTGAGCGGGACCTGCTCGTCCCGGAGCCGGCGCACCAGATCCGGATCCTCCACCGAGCGGATGCCGTGATCGACCCGCTCGACGTGCAGCAGGTCCAGGGCCGCGGTGACCGTCTCCGGCCCGCCCTCCTCGCCCGCGTGCGCGACCAGGTGCAGTCCCTCGGCCGCCGCCCGGGCGTACACGTCGACGAAGAGCTCGGGCGGGAACCCGATCTCGGTGGAGTCCAGACCGACGCCGATGATCGCGTCGCGGAACGGCAGGATCGCGGTGAGCATCTCGTCGGCGGCCGCGGCGCCGCGGTCCCGCAGGAAGCACATGATCAGGTCGGTGGAGATGCCGTGCGTGCGCTCGCTGTCGGCCAGCGCGCCGGTGATACCGGCCATCACCGCGCCGACGGGGACGCCGTTGCCCAGGTGGGTCTGCGGGTCGAAGAAGATCTCCGCCCGGCGGATGTTCGCCGCCCGGGCGCGGTCCAGGTAGCCGGTGGCCAGCTCGAAGAAGTCCTGCTCGGTGCGCAGCACGGTCAGGTTCGCGTAGTGCAGATCCAGGAACGACTGCAGATCGGCGAACGAGTACCGGGAGAGCAGCTCGTCGAGATCGGCGGCCGGGGCCGGAACCCCGTTGCGGCGGGCCATCTCGATCACCGCGGCCGGCTCGATCGTCCCCTCGAGGTGGATGTGCAACTCGGCCGTGGGCGGCGAGGTCAGCGGGAACACGGGCACTCCTGTCCTGGGGGCGGTCCGGCCACCGCGGTGATCCCAGCAGAGCACTGTGACGAGCGGGTTGCGGCCCTCGCGGGGCGGCCCGACCGATGACCGGGGAGGGGCTGCGCCGGTGGGGGCCGGCCGACCCGGCTCCGGTCGGGTCCGGCGTCGGCGAGCCCCACCGCGGTGATCACCCTCCGAGGTCGGTCTGCACACCATCTTGCCGACCGACCCGCCCGTGGCTAACTTGTAAGCGCTTACAGATCGCTGCGAACGGTTCGCACTGCCACGACGAGGTGGAGGTGATCAGCACATGCCCGAGCCCGACCCCGGTTCCGCCGCCCGACCAGACGGCGACCCGGTGGATCCGGCCCGACCGGCCACCATCTACTCGGTGGCCGAGCGGGCCGGCGTGTCCATCGCGTCGGTGTCCCGCGTGCTGCAGGGCAGCACGGCCACCTCCGCCCGGACCCGGGACAAGGTGCTGACCGCCGTTCGCGAGCTGGAGTACCTGCCGCAGACCGCCGCGCGCAGCCTGGCCGTGCGCCGGTCGGAGGCGCACGGGGTGGTGCTCGGGGATCTGGGCGGTCCCTACTACTCCGAACTGATGCTCGGCTACCAGAGCGTCGCCGCCCGGCACGGGCAGAGCGTGGTGCTGCGGCTGCTGAGCGCGGCCGACAGCGCCGAGGACGCCGTCCGGGAGTTGGCCGGCCGGGTCGACGGCATGACGATCGCCGCGCCGGACGTCGCGGACGAGACGGTGGCCGCGCTGGCCCGTAGCCTGCCCATCGTGCTCGTCGGCCGGGACCCGGTGCCCGGCTGCCAGACCCTGACCACCGAGAACGTGGACACCGCAGAGGTTCTCGCGCGGCACCTGCTGGACCACGGTCGGCGGCGCCTGCTCTTCGTCGGGGAGCCGGCGGGATCGCACGACGTGACCGGGCGGTACGCGGGCTTCCGGCGGGCCGTCCAGCTCGCCGGGTTGGCCGAGCCGGGCCCGTTGGCCGTCGCGCAGACCGAGGCGTCGGGGCGGGCCGTGGTGGCCGACCGGGCCGACCGGTGGCGTGAGGCGGATGCGCTGGTCTGCGCCAACGACGAGCTGGCCCTGGCCATCCAGGACTCGCTGCTGCGCCGGGGAGTACGCGTTCCGGACGACATCGCCGTGGTCGGGTGGGACGACGTGCGCACCGCCCGGTACGTGCGGCCCGGTCTGACCACCGTCGCCCAGCCGGTCCACGAGCTCGGCGAGCTCGCCGCCCAGTGGGTGCACGACCGGGTCGCCGGCGACGTCGGCAGCCCCACCGCGCTGACCCTGCCGACCCGGCCGGTGTACCGGCAATCCTGCGGCTGCCCCGACGCGGCCCCGACGGAGCGTGCGGCATGACGGGGCGACCGACCACCGAGCTCACCCCGGACGAGCGCGATCTGCTGACCCGCTGGGCCAGGGACACCTGGCGCAGCCTGATGGCGATGACCGACCCGGCCACCGGGCTGCCGTCCGACGGGATCGACGCCGACCTCGATGCCCGCTCGCGCAGTGGCTACACCTCACCGACCAACATCGGCGGCCTGCTGTGGAGCACGGCGCTCGCCGGGCGGCTCGGGTTCCTCGCCCCCGACGTCTGCCGCTCCCGGCTGCGTCGCACGCTGGCCACGGTCGCGCGGCTGCACCGGCACGCGCCCAGCGGGATGTTCGTCAACTGGTACGGCGAGGCCGACGGGGCGGCCCTGACCGCCATGCCCGACGGCGAACCGATCCGGCCGTTCCTGTCCAGCGTGGACAACGGCTGGCTCGCCGTGGCCCTGATGGTGGTCGGGCGGGCCGACCCCGCGCTGGCCGCGCCGTGCCGGGAGGTGCTGCGGGACATGGACTTCGGCTTCTTCCACGACCCGGCGGCCGACCTGCTGCGTGGCGGCTGCTGGATCGACGAGCCTGACGGTGAGGCCGTACGCGGCCGGTACCGCGGCGACGGCCCCGACGTGTGGTTCACCCCGCACCACTACGCCACGCTGAACTCGGAGTCGCGGATCGGCAGCTATGTGGGCCTGGCCCTCGGGCAGCTGCCGGCCGGTCACTACGCGGCCATGCAGCGCGGCTCCGTCACCCATCGCGGCACCACCCTGGTGCCGACCTTCGGCGGGAGCATGTTCGAGGCCCTGATGCCGGAGCTGTTCGTCGACGAGACCGTCTGGGGGCCGACCTCCTGGGGGCACAACCACCCGGGCACCGTCGCCGCCCAGCGGGATTTCGGCCTGCTCGAAGCGGGGTACGGCAGCTGGGGGTTCTCCCCGGCCGCCCGGCCCGGCGGCGGGTACAGCGAATGGGGTGTGGAGGCGATCAGCGTGCTCGACGGTGGCTACCCGTCGGACCTGCAGCGCACCACGGCGGCAGAGGCCGCCGAGCGGGGCTGGGGCGACGGGGTGGTCACCCCGCACGCCCTGGCGCTCGCCCTGGCCCATGATCGGCCCGCGGCCCTGGCCGCGCTGGCCGACCTCGAGAACCGTTACGGCGCCTACGGTCCCGGCGGCTTCCACGATGCCGTGGCCGTGGGATCGGGTCTGCGGGCCGAACGCCATCTGGCCCTGGATCAGTCGATCCTGCTGGCCGCCCTGGGCAACGTGCTCACCGGCGGGCAGCTGCGCACCTGGTTCGCCGATCCGACCACCGAACTCCGACTCCGACCCCTGATGAGCGCCGAGGTGTTCCCCGGAGCGGGACACCCTGACGAGAGGACGCGATGAGCCCCGACAGCACCGACCCCACCGGGCGGGCGGCCGACGCCGCCAAGCAGGACTGGGACGCCCGCATCTCCACCCGGACCCGGACCGACGGGCCCGGCGGCATCCCCCATCTGCCGGCACCCGCCGACCTGCGCGCCGAGGACGGGGTGGCCCAGGTGACGCTCTCCTGGGAGCCGGTGGACGGCGCGGTCGGTTATCTGGTGCACGCCGCCGACACCGCCGACGGGCCGTTCGCCCCGGTCGACCACGGCGGCCAGGACGTGTTGTCCGTCCCGCACCCGCCGTATGTCGACACCACCGGCGCGCCGGGGCGCACCCGCTGGTACGCGGTCGCCGCCGTCCCCGAGGTCACCGTGGTCGGCGAGCTCAGCGATCCCGTGGAGGCGACGCCGCTGCACCCTGCCCACGATGCCCCGCTGGTCACCGTGCAGGTGGCGGTGGACGCGCCCGGCCGATCGCTCGACACGCCCTGGCGGCCGATGATCGGCAGCGAGCGGCTCTCCCAGCTGCTGTGCACCGACCTGTCCGGCGGGCGCGAGATCGGCGTCGAGCTGCACGCGGCGCTGCGCCGACTGCACGACGAGATCGGGGTGCGCACCGTCCGCGCGCACGCGATCTTCCACGACGACACGAACGTCTACCGCGAGGTGGACGGAGAAGCGTTGTACGACTTCTCCGTCGTCGACCGCATCTACGACACGGTCCTGGAGATCGGGCTGCGCCCGGTCGTCGAGGTCGGGTTCATGCCCACCGACCTGGCCGCCGACCCGTCGACGACGGTGTTCGAGTACGGCGCGCACATCTCCCCGCCCCGCGACATGGATCGCTGGGTCGAGCTGGTCACCCGCTTCACCCGGCACCTGATCGACCGGTACGGGGCCGACGAGGTCATCGGCTGGGACTTCGAGGTGTGGAACGAGGCCAACCTCGAGGTCTTCTGGTCCGGGACGAAGGAGGAGTGGTTCGCGCTGTACGACGCCACCGCCCGGGCGATCAAGGCCGTCGACCCGCGCATCCCGGTCGGCGGGCCGTCGTCCGCCGCGGCCGGGTGGGTGGACGACCTGCTTGCCCACTGCCGCGCCTCGGGTGCCGCCGTCGACTTCGTCTCCACGCACACGTACGGCAGCCCGCCGCTGGACGTGCGGGCGAGTCTCGTGCGATGGGGCTACGGGGACGCCCGGGTGCTGTGGACCGAGTGGGGCGTCACCCCGACGCACTTCAAGCCGGTCAACGACAGCGTGTTCTCGGCGATGTTCCTGCTTCGCGGGATGCGCTCGTCGGCCGGGCGCATCGAGGCGCTGTCGTACTGGGTGGCCAGCGACCACTTCGAGGAGCTGGGCCGTCCGCCCCGGTTGCTGCACGGCGGGTTCGGCCTGATCACCGTGGGCGGGTTGGCCAAGCCCCGCTTCCATGCGTTGTCCCTGCTGGCCGCGCTGGGGGAGACGGAACTGCCCGGCATGGCGATCGGCGACGGCGCCGATTCGCTCGTGGAGCACTGGGCCACCCGGCACGAGGACGGGCGCATCTCGGTCCTGCTCTGGAACCTCACCCTGGACCAGTCCAAGGTCGACGGGGATGCCGCCCTGACCCGCCGGGTCGCCCTGCAGCTCACCGGCGTCGCCGACGGTGACTGGTCGGTGGAACAACGCCGGATCGCCGTCGGTGTCGGCGATCTCGTCGCCGCGGCCGCCGAGCTCAAGGTGGGCGACTGGCCGACCGACGAGCAGTGGGCCGAGCTCGCCGACGCGTCCGCCCCCGGTGTCAGCCGGCAACGGCTCACCGCCGACGGCGGTCTGCGACTGGATCTCGAACTGACCATGCCGTCGGCGGTGCTGGTGGAGCTCACTCCACCCACTGCCGCCTGACACCCCCGACCGCCGGGCCGGCGGCCGCACCACCGACGACGACCGATGACGACGAGGTCATGTGATGAGGAAGAGAGCAGGGCTGATCACCGCACTGACGGTGGTCACCGCACTGGTCGCCGGCGGGTGCGCGAGCATCGGCCGGGACCCCGCCCCGGCGGCACCGCCCGGGTACATCCAGGAGCTGATCCTGCCGGCGGAGCAGCCGAACTCGGTGCAGGGGCTGGAGAACTTCAACCCCTACGCACCGGCGCCGCTCACCGCCACCTGGCTGTACGAGCCGCTGATGATCCGCGACCTGTTCAGCTGCGAACTCGTGCCGTGGCTGGCCACCGGGTACTCCTGGCCCGACCCGCAGACCCTGGTCCTCGACATCCGGCAGGGTGTCAGCTGGGGGGACGGGGTGCCGTTCACCGCGAAGGACGTGGCGTTCACGTTCAACGCGGCCAAGACCTATCCCGGCGCCGACAAGGCCGGTCTGTGGGGTGAGCTGTTCGGCGCCCCGGCCACCGAGGTGGTCGCCACCGACGACGCCACCGTGCGGATCACCTTCGCCGGGCCGGCGGCCAGCAAGCTCGACGCCCTGGTCAACACCATGAAGATCGTCCCCGAGCACATCTACGGTGCGGGCGGGGACATCACCACCTACGTCGACAAGACCCCGGTGGGCACCGGGCCGTACCAGGTCGGGGAGTTCAACGGACGGCGGCTGACCCTCGTCCGCAAGACCGACTACTGGCAGCCCGACGCCTACAAGGTGCAGCAGATCTCGCTGGAGGGCGCCTACGACGCCAACTCCGGTGCACTCAAGCTGCGCAACGGCGACCTGGACTACTACACCGGCGACATCCCCAACCCGGAGCGTTCGGTGGCCCGCAACAACGCCACCGACTTCTACTACTCCCCGGCCGGCACCACGGTGCTGGCCCCGAACAACGAACGGTTCCCGACCAGCGACCCGGCCTTCCGCACGGCCATGGCCTACGGTATCGACAAGGCCCAGCTCGCCCGCAAGGCCAGCTTCGGGGTGATGGAGCCGGCCAGCCAGACGATGGTCAAACTGCCCGTCCAGCAGGACCTGCTGCCCGGGAAGTACCAGGCCGACGGCGGCTACCTGACCTACGACCCGGCGAAGGCGGCCCAGCTGCTGGACGACGCCGGGTACCGGATGGGCCCGGACGGCCTGCGGACCGGGCCGAACGGCGAACCGATCTCGCTGGTCTTCAGCGTGCAGGCCGGGTTCGTCGACTACCTGGCCATGGGCGATGTGATCGTCCGGAACCTCAAGGCGCTGGGCATCGACATCCGGCTCATCGCCACCGATCCCAACGCGGTGGACGCGCAGAAGAAGAGCGGCGACTTCGACATGCTGCTCGACTACGTCAACGGTGGCTGTGTCCGGGCCAAGGACCTGGGCGGGAAGCTGGTCAGCAGCCAGATCTCCACCGGCGACGACCTGCTGCTCAACGTGGCCCGATACCGCAACCCCGACGTGGACGCCCTGGTCGCGCAGTACGAGGCGACCACCGACGAGGCCGAGCAGGCCGACTACGCCGCGCAGCTGATCGACATCTACTACGAGCAGGTCCCGTACATCGCCCTGCAGTACGCCCCGTCCCGGCTGATCTACAACACCGACGCCGCCTCGGGCTGGCCGTCGACCGAGAACCCCTATCCCACCGACAACCCGCTGTACGTGCTCCCGCACCTGCGGCCCGTGTCCTGAGAGGAGACCCGTCATGAAGTATTTCGCCAGCAAGATCGGGTACTTCCTGCTCACGGTGTGGGCGGCGGTCACCCTGAACTTCCTCATCCCGCGCCTGCAGCCCGGTGACCCGGCCGAGGTGATGGTGCGCCGGCTCTCCGGGGAGACCGGGCAGGTCGACCCGGCCCAGGTGGAGGCGGTGCGGGCCATGCTCGGCCAGCCCACCGGCAGTCTCTGGTCGCAGTACTGGGACTACCTCGGCGCGCTGCTCAGCGGCGACTTCGGGGTGTCGTTCACCTACTTCCCGTTCCCGGTCACCGAGGTGATCGCCAAGGCGCTGCCCTGGACGGTGCTGCTCGTCGGCCTGACCCAGGTGCTCTCCTTCGTCATCGGCACCCTGCTCGGCGCGTGGGCGGCATGGCGGCGCAACAGCCGGTTCGACGGGTTCATCTCCATCGGGTCCACCTTCATCGGCAACCTGCAGACCTTCTGGATCGGCCTGCTCATCCTGTTCTTCGGCGCCTACGAGCTCGGCTGGTTCCCGGCGTCCGGCGGGTACGGCTACACCACCCCGGGGTGGAACGGGCAGTTCGTCGCGGACGTGATCGCCCACGCCTTCCTGCCCGCGCTCACCCTCATGGTCACCGCGCCCATCGGCTTCATCCTGGGCATGCGCAACACCATGGTGATGACGCTCGGGGAGGACTACATCCGCCTCGCCCGCGCCGAGGGCCTGTCCGACCGCACCGTGGCGTTGAAGTACGCGGCGCGGAACGCGTTGCTGCCCAGCGTCACCAACTTCGCGCTGTCCCTGGGGGCGTTGTTCGGCGGGTCGATCCTGGTCGAGACCATCTTCGACTATCCGGGACTGGGCCGGCTGATCGGCGAGGCGACCAGCAACCGCGACTTCCCGCTCATGCAGGCCCTGTTGCTGTTCACCATCCTGGCCGTGCTGGTGGCCAACCTGATCACCGATCTGCTCTACGGCGTCCTGGATCCGCGCGCCCGGAAGGAGAGCTGAGATGACCGTCCCCCTGCCCCAGTCCGTACCCGGCGCGGCCGAACTGAACGAGGCCGTCGACCCCACCCGGCCGCCCGCCGGGGTGGACGAGCTCGGGTCCGACGACGCGGATCGCGGCGCGAAGCCGCCCCGCTGGTACGCCATCATCTGGTCCAGCGGGAAGGCCCGCGTCGGGCTGTGCATGCTGGCGTTCTTCGTCCTCATCGCGGTGTTCGCGCCGCTGCTGGCGCCCTACGACCCGCTGGACGGCTCCTTCGAACCGGTGCTGCCGGTCAGCGGGGACCACCTGCTGGGCACCACGTCCCAGGGCTACGACATCCTGTCGCAGTTCCTCTACGGCACCCGGCTCTCCCTCGGGGTGGGCGTGCTGGGTGGGCTGTTCGCCACCCTGATCGCCGTGTTCGTGGGCCTGGTCTCCGGCTACGCCGAGGGGTCCTGGCTGGACAGCGTGCTGTCCTTCTTCACCAACCTCGCCCTGGTCGTCCCGGTGCTGCCGCTGATGATGGTGATCATCGCCTACAGCGAGACCCGCGGGCTGCTGCTGCTGGTCTTCGTCATCGGCATCACCAGCTGGGCCGGGGCGGCGAGAGCCAAGCGGGCGCAGATCATCACGTTGCGGAACCGGGAGTTCGTCACCGCGGCCAAGTTCGCCGGCGAGGGCACCCTGCGGATCGTGTTCCGCGAGATCATGCCCAACATGACCTCGCTCATCGCGGCGGGCTTCATCGGCGCCTCCACCGGCGCCATCGTCGCCGAGGCGGGCCTGTCCTTCCTCGGCTTCGGCGACCCGACCTCGGTGAGCTGGGGGCAGATGCTCGCCCAGGCCAACGCCAACGGCGCCCTGGTCCAGGGCCTCTGGGTGTGGCTGTTCGTCCCCGGCATCGCCCTCGCCCTGCTGATCACCTCGCTGACGTTCGTCAACTTCGGCGTGGACCTGCTGAGCAACCCCCACCTGCGGGAGGACTGACATGGCCGTTCGAAAGCCGTTGCTTCAAGTGCGTGACCTGACCGTCCGCTACGAACCCCGGATGCATTCCGGGCTGACCGCCGTCGACCACGTCAGCTTCGATCTGCACGAGGGGGAGTTCGTCGGGCTCATCGGTGAGTCCGGCTGTGGCAAGAGCACTCTCGGGGTGGCGCTGCTCCGGCTGCGGCAGAGCCCGGCGAAGATCACCTCGGGCCAGGTGCTGTTCGACGGCACCGACATCCTGGCGCTCTCGGAGGACGAGCTGCGCACGCACCGGTGGAGCGACATCGCCACGGTCTTCCAGAGCAGCATGAACAGCCTGAACCCGGTGACCCGCATCGCGTCCTCGTTCGCCGACGTGCTCCACGCGCACACCGATCTGGACGACCGTGCCGTTGCCGCCCGTTCGGCCGAACTGCTGGAGATGGTCTCCATCGACCCGTCCTTCCTGCAGAACTACCCGCACGAGCTGTCCGGCGGGATGAAGCAGCGGATCAACCTGGCCCTGGCGCTCGCCCTGCGGCCGCGGTTCGTGCTGCTCGACGAGCCGACCACCGGCCTGGACGTGGTGGTGCAGCGGACCATCCTGGACAACATCCGCGAGCTGCAGCGGGAGCAGAAGTTCACCGTGCTGTTCATCTCCCACGACATGGGCACGGTGCTGGAGTCCTCGGACCGGATCATGGTCATGTACGCCGGACGGATGGTCGAGATCGGGTCCAGCCGCGCCCTGCTCGAGAAGCCGCTGCACCCGTACTCCAAGGCGCTGCTGGGCTCCTACGGGGACCCGCGGGCGGAGACCGTGGCCATCACCTACATCCCGGGGCGCCCGCCGGACCTGCGGCAGCGCCCGCCGGGCTGCGCCTTCGCCCCCCGCTGCCCGGAGGCGGTGGCGTCCTGCACCACGCTGGACCCGCCGCTGCAGCGGGTGGAACGGGTGGACGTGGCCTGCCTGGTCGCCCAGGCCCAGCACGGGCTGCGTGACCTGCCCGAGGACGTCGGCGAGCCGATCGCCGGGTTCGCCGGGCCGGCGTTCGTCAAGGAACTCACCGACCCGGCGGCCCGCCGCGGATCGGTGATCATCGAGGTCGACGCGGTGAGCAAGACCTTCACCCGGCGGCAGAAGATGAAGACCCACACCATCCAGGCCGTGGACGACGTCAGCTTCACCCTGCGCGAGGGGGAGGTGACGGCGCTGGTCGGGCAGAGCGGCAGCGGGAAGAGCACCCTGGCCAGGATGATCACCGGGGTGGAGCGCCCGTCCGCGGGGTCCGTCCGCTTCCACCCGCCGGGCGACGGCGGTCGTGATCAGGGGGCGGGCCAGGAGGTCGGGCGGATCCGCGGCAAGCAGCTGGAGGCGTTCCGGCGCAGCGTGCAGTACGTCTTCCAGGACCCGTACGCGGCGCTGAACCCGGCGCACACCATCGGCATGACGCTCGGCCGGCCCGTGCACAACTTCGCCGGGCTGCGCGGGAAGGCGCTGACGCAGCGGAGTGTGGAGCTGCTGGAGAAGGTGGGCCTGTCCCCGGGGGCCCGCTTCCTCGGCCGCTTCCCGTACGAGCTGTCCGGCGGGCAGCGGCAGCGCGTCGTCATCGCCAAGGCGTTGGCATCCGGCCCGCGGCTGATCATCGCCGACGAGCCCATCTCCAGTCTCGACGTGTCGATCCGCGCCGAGATCCTCGAGCTGCTCAACGCCCTGGTCGTCGACGAGCACGTGGGCATCCTCTACATCACCCACGATCTGCTCAGCGCCCGCATGCTCGCGGACTCAGCGCTGGTGCTCAACCACGGGAAGCTCGTCGAGTCCGGGCCGGCGGCGCAGGTCATCCTGCACCCGAAGGACGAGTACACCCGGACCCTGCTGGCCGCCATCCCCGACCCGAAGGCCGCCGGCCGGGTCGCCTGACCGATCCGCGGGACGGGTGGCCGTGACGGCCCCCGTCCCGTTCCCGTGCGAGGAGGACAGCGTGCAGGTGCACTTCGTCGACAAGCAGATCCGGCTGGACGGTCGGCCGGTGATGGTGCTGGCCGGGGAGATCCACTACTTCCGGCTCGACCGTGCGGACTGGTCCGACCGGCTCGACCTGCTGGTGGCGGCTGGGGCGGACACGGTGGCCAGCTACATCCCGTGGGTGGTGCACGAGCTGCCCGACGGCACCCTCGATCTGACCGGGCGCACCCGCCCCGAGCTCGATCTCGGCGCCTTCGTCGACCTGGCCGCGGCCAAGGGACTGGCCTTCCTGGCCCGGCCGGGGCCGTTCACCATGGCCGAGCTGCGGCACGAGGGCGTGCCCGGTCGGGTGGCCGTGGAGCACCCGGAGATCCGGCCGGTCGGCTGGGACGGCGCACCTGCCCCGACGTCCACGCTGGACTACCTGGCGCCGGCCTTTCTGGCCGAGACCCGTTCCTGGTACGCCGCTGTCGGGGCGGTCCTCGCGCCGCGGATGGCCGGCGTGGGTGGCCCGGTGACCCTCGTCCAGCTGGACAACGAGATCGGCATGCTCGCCTGGGTCTCCAACACCCCGGACCTGACCGAGCATCTGCTGGCCGATCTGCACACCTGGCTGGAGGACCGGTACGGCCCGGACGGTCTCGTCCTGCGGTACCCCGGTGCGCCGCTGGTGCTCACCGACGATCCGGTCGGGTGGGCGAGCCTGGTGCGCAGTCCGCAGCTGCAGAGCAGCGGGGCGCTGCGGCATGACCTGAGCACGTTCCTGCGCGGCCGGTTCGCCCGGTACGTCGACGCCCTGGCCGGATTCGCCACCGAGAGCGGATTCGGCGGGGTGCCGTTCCTGATCAACGTGCACGGCACCGAGGCCGGCGGGGCGGCGTCGTTCCCGATCGGCATCGCCCAGCTGCTGGAGACCTGGCGGGGGCGGGCCGACCGGACGGCCGGGTCCGACCACTACGTGGGCACGCTGACCTGGGCGTCGGCCGCCGAGCTGTACCTGGTGCACGCCTTCCTCGACGCCACGCTGGACGCCGGCCAGCCGTTGACCAGCCTGGAGTTCGAGGTGGGCACGGGCGACTACGGCGGCGACGAGGGCGCCTTCACCGACCCCACGTCGGTGGTGCTCAAGACCCGGCTGCTGCTGTCCCAGGGCACCCGGTTGTTCAACGCGTACCTGTTCGCCGGCGGGGAGAACTTCCTCGATGAGCGGGTGGACGACCGGGGCACCCACCGATTCGGGATCACCGGCCAGCGGCACGGCAGCGCGGCGCCGGTCGATCCCGACGGGCGGCCCGGCCCGGCGTACGCGTCGACCCGGGAGGCGCTCCAGGTGGCCCGCGCGCACGAGCGCTGGGCGGCGACCTGGCAGCCCGAGTTCGACGACGTGACGGTGGGTTTCGTCCCCGACCACTACGCGACCGAGTACACCTACCGCGGCAACGCGGTGATGCCCGAGCTGACCGATGACCTGCGGCACGCCCGCGGTGGCGGCCCCGGCAGTGTGCTGGCCCGCGCCCTGCTGGGGGCCGGGATCCGCTATTGCGCAGTCGATCTCGGTGGGGCCGGTGCACTCGGCGGGGTCGTGGTACTGGGCAGCCCGTCGGTGTTGGGCGCCGCCCTGCAGCGGCGGCTGGTCGAGCACGTGACCGCGGGCGGCGGACTGCTGCTCGTCGGGTCGCTGCCCACCCGCGACGACGACGGCGCGTCCTGCACGATCTTCGCCGACGCGCTGGGGCTGCGGGCGGGGGAGACGCTGACCGGAGCGGACCTGCCGTTCGCCTCCTTGGTCGGCGCCGGGTGGGCGGCGCACCGGCCGGAGGTGCGGGTGGGCCGGATGCAGGTGCTGGACGTGCCGGCCGGTGAGGTCCTGCTGCGGGATGCGATGTCCGGCCGCCCGGTCGCTGCCCACGTCCGGCTGGGTGCCGGGCAGGCGGTGGTGATCGCGGCGGACGTGGCCCTGCCGCCGGAGTTCCTCGGCGAGATCATCGGGCGGCTGGGCGGTCGCCCCGGTCTGCGGATCGAGCGGGACACCCCCGGCGTGCTGGCCACCACCACCCGCACCCCGGACGGCGACCGCTTCCTGCACGTCATGACGGTGACCGGGCTGACCAGCACGGTGTCGTTCACCCTCGACGGCCGTCCGCTGTTCGACGGGGACACCGTCGAGCTTGCCCCGCGGACGGGGCTGATCCTCCCGGTCGACGTGGGCATGGCCGGCCGTCGGGTGGCCGCCACCGCCGAGATCGTCTCCCTGGACGGCGATGTGCTCACGCTGCGGGCGGCCGGCCCCGGCCGGGCGGTGTGGATCGACGGGTGTCGGCGGGACCTCGGCGGCCCGGGTGACCAGGCGGTCGCTCTGACCGGTTGACCGGATGCTCGGCCGGTGGGGTAGGGCCGTCGGCGTGGTCGGCCGGTCGGCCGCCTCCGGACACCGGCGGTCTCAGCCGCGGACCGCGGCGTGCGTCCGACGACGGGCCAGCGTGGTGGCGACGACCCGTCGCTCGGGTGCGGCCTCCTTGTCCCGGATCCGGCGGACCAGCAACTCCGCCGCTCCCGCAGCCATCGCGGCGAGATTCACCCGGACCGTCGTCAGGTCGAAGACGGACCAGCCGGCCGGGGCGATGTCGTCGAAACCGACCACGGACACGTCGCCCGGGACGTCGATGCCGTCGGCCGCGGCCGCATCCAGCGCACCGAGCGCGATGACGTCGTTGGCGCAGAACACGGCGGTCGGTGGGTGCGGCCCGCCCAGGAGCTGCCGCAGGCCCCGCTGGCCGGCCTCGTGGGTGAAGCTGCCGACGACGATGCGTTCGTCGGGCAGGGCGATCTCGTGATCGGCGAGGTGTCGGACGAACGAGGCCCGGCGGGCCCGGGCGGTGCTCACGTCCATCGGGCCGGAGATCATCCCGAGGCGTCGGTGACCCAGGCCCACCAGTTCACGGACGACGGTCTGCACGCCACCGTCGTCGTCGGGCACGCAGGAGTCGGCGTCGTCCCCGTCCACCTCGCGGTTGAGGAAGACGAACGGGATCCCGGCCCGGGTCAGGGCACCGGGCAGGGGGGAGGACACGGTCAACGCGGTCAGCACCACGCCGTCCAGTGAGCCGTCGAAGATCGGTGCGAGATCGGTCTTCTCGTCGGATCCGTCGGCGCTGGTGGTGAGCAGCACCGTGCAGTTCCCGGAGGCCATCAGCGCATCGTGCAACGGGGCGAGGAGTGCGGGGTAGAACGGGTTCAGCAGCTCCCCGGTGACCACCCCGATCCGCCCGGTCCGCCGGGTGGCCAGGCTGCGGCCGACCTGACTGGGTGTGTAGCCCAGGGCCTCCACCGCGTCCAGGATGCGCTTCTTGGTCTCCGGCGAGATCCGGGTCGAGTCACGCAGCGCCAGGGAGACCGCGGACTGCGAGACCCCCGCGAGCCGCGCCACGTCGTACCCGGTCACCACGTCGTGCTCCCCGACAATTCAGTCATACGCATGAATGCCCCCTTCTTGAGCGTCCACAGTGTCACAGCGCTGCTTGACGGTCATGCGCATGACCGGTAGACAGACCGAGTACACCCCGACCCAATGGAGGATCAATGGTGGCCTCGCAGCACCTCAAGCAAGCATCGCCCACGGCCCCGTCGTCGGTGGGTTCCGGGGTGGCCGACACGGTGTCCGGCGTGATCGCCGACATCCGGACCCGCGGTGACGTGGCGGTCCGGGAGTACTCCGAGAAGTTCGATCGCTGGTCCCCCGAGAACTTCCGTCTGTCGGCCGAGGACATCGAGCGCATCGTCGCGACCGTCCCGGAGGCGGTCATCACCGACATCACGACCGTGCAGGCCAGCGTCCGCCGGTTCGCCCAGCACCAGCGCGACTCGATGACCGACTTCGAGGTCGAGATGTCTCCGGGCGTCCACCTCGGCCAGAAGAACATCCCCGTCTCCGCGGTCGGCGCCTACGTGCCCGGTGGTCGCTACCCGCTCGTCGCCTCGGCCCACATGACCGTGGTGACCGCGAAGGTCGCCGGCGTGGAGTCGGTCGCCGCCTGCACCCCGCCGATCCGCGGGGAGATCCCCGCCGCCACCATCGCGGCGATGCATCTGGCCGGCGCGGACGACATCTACGTGCTGGGCGGGGTCCAGGCCGTCGCGGCCATGGCCGTCGGCACCGAGACCGTCCGACCGGTCAACCTGCTGGTCGGCCCGGGCAACGCCTACGTGGCGGAGGCCAAGCGCCAGCTGTTCGGCAGCGTCGGCATCGACCTGTTCGCCGGTCCCACCGAGACCCTGGTCGTCGCGGACGAGTTCGCCGATCCGTTCGTGGTGGCCGTGGACCTGCTCAGCCAGGCCGAGCACGGGCCGGATTCACCGGCCATCCTCGTCACCTCCTCGGCGGAGGTCGGGCGGGCCGCGCTGGAGCACATCGACCGGCTGCTGGTCGACATGCCCACGAAGGACTTCGCCGGTCCCGCCTGGCGCGATCACGGCCAGGTCATCGTCACCGAGAACCTCGAGGACGCCTACCGGGTGGCCGACTCGTTCGCGAGCGAGCACGTGCAGATCCTGACCGCCGAACCCCGCCGGGCCCTGGAGACGATGCGCAACTTCGGCGCGCTCTTCCTCGGCGAGGGCACCTGCGTCTCCTACGGCGACAAGGTGATCGGCACCAACCACACGCTGCCCACCCGCGGAGCCGCCCGGTACACCGGCGGGCTCTGGGTCGGGAAGTACCTCAAGACGGTGACCTATCAGGAGGTCACCGACCAGGCCGCGTCGGCCGCCCTCGGCGAGTTGTGCGGCCGCGCCGCCCGGGTCGAGTTCTTCGAGGGTCACGCCCGCTCCGGCGACGTCCGGGCCGCCAAGTACGCCGGGGCCGAACTGCCCTGGGCCCCCGAGCAGTACCGCGCCGTGGCCCGATGACCACCCACCCCGCTTCCGCTGGTCGATCCGCACTGAAGGAGATGTCGTGAAGGGTTACGTGTTCAAGGGCGACCGCGTCGTCGAGCTGGTGGAGCGGGACAAGCCCACCGTCGGCCCCGGCCAGGTGCTGATCCGGACGAAGACGTCCTCGATCTGCGGGACCGATCTGCACGTCTACCGCGCGCCCGCGGCCACCGTCGGCTCCAGGGGCGTGACGATCAGCGGACACGAGCCCGTGGGCGAGGTCGCCGAGGTCGGCGCCGGGGTGGCCTGGCCGGCCGTCGGCGACCGGGTCGTCGGCTACCACGTCGCCGGCTGCAACGTCTGCAAGTTCTGCCAACTCCGCCGCTACAAGGAATGCCCGCACAACTACAGCGCCCCGGCCTCCGACCCGCAGCGCATCGCCATGCAGGAGAACCTGGACGGCTCGAACGGGGAATACATCCTGCTCGAGGCCGGGCTGGTGCTCCCGCTGCCCGACGAGTTCACCTGGGCGGACGGCTCGGTGCTGGTGTGCAACTTTGGCACCGCCTACGGCGCCGTCCGGAACGCGTTCAGCTTCCCCGGCGGCACCCTCGCGGTGTGGGGCCTGGGGCCGGTCGGCCTGAACATCGTCCTGGTCGCCCGGGCCATGGGCATGCGCGTCATCGGGATGGACGTCTCCGCGGGACGCCGCGGCGTCGCGGAAGCCATGGGGGTCGAGGTCGTCGACGGGGCCCAGGGCTCGCTCACCGAGCTCCTGCACTCGATGACCGATGGCGAGGGCCCGGACTCGATCATCGACACCACCGGGGTCGGTTCGGTCCACGAGATCCTGGTACCCACCGTGAAGCGCGGCGGCACCGTGGTGCTGGTCGGCCTGGGGCACAACACCTCGGTCGGCCCGGTTCCGCAGGCGGTGCTGCGCCAGGTGACCATCAAGGGCTCCTGGATCTTCGACATCGAGGACTGGCAGCCGATGCTCGAGTTCGTCCGCTCGCACGAGCTCGTCGACCTGATGGCCACCGTCGACAAGGTCGTCCCCATCGCCGATTTCGAGCTCGCCTTCGAGGAGGCCGATCAGGCCCTCGCCGGAAAGATCATCTTCGACTGGGCGTAGTCCCCCGGTCGTCCCCCCGCGCACCGGCTCCGCCGGGTCGCAGCACCCCCGGTCGCCGTCCCGCGCACCGTGGTCACAGGCAAAGGAGCCAAGTCGTGAACGAGATGTCGCGTATTTCCCGCCGGTCCTTCGGGGCGGGTGCGCTCGGCGCCGCCGGGCTCGCCCTGCTGGCCGCATGCGGTCAGGGCGCCCAGGCCGGCGCGTCCGGGGCGAGTTCGGGCGCCGGCGGTGGTGGCGGTGGTGGCACCGGCACCTACGCCAACAAGGGCATGGACTTCTTCTTCTTCGTCATGCTGGCGGAGTCGATCAAGCGGCGCACCGAGGAGCTCGGCTTCACCTACAACTCCACCGATGCCAAGCAGGACTCCAGCCAGCAGTTCAACCAGGCCAAGACCCTGCTGGTGCAGAAGCCGTCGTTCCTCGTCGTCGACACCGTGGACTCGGGTGCGTGGGCTCCCATCGCGACCCAGACCAAGGGCGCCAAGGTCCCCTTCGGTGCGGTCGACTCGCTGGTCACCGATGGTGAGATCGACTTCCAGGTCGCGTTCGACAACTCCATGGCCGGGACCCTGGCCGCGCAGAAGACGGTCGAGCTGCTCAAGGCCAAGTACGGCACCGAGCGCGGCCAGGTCTTCAACGGGTACGGCGCGCTGTCCTCCGCGGCCTGGAACGCCCGCAAGATCGCCTTCGAGGCCGAGCTCGCCAAGTACCCGGAGATCCAGCTGATCTCCCGCCCCACCGACGGCAGCGAGACCACGGCCCGCCAGGTCGCCGGCGCCACCCTGTCGGAGTTCGCCGACCTGGACGCCATCCACGGCCCCAGCGACTCGATCACCCGCGGCTTCATCACCGCCATGCAGACCGCCGACCGGCTGAAGAAGGTCGGCGAGGAGGGGCACATCATCGTCACCACGATCGACGGCGAACCCCAGGCGCTGCAGTGGTTCCGCGACGGCACCGTCGACGCGCCGGTGTCCCAGGACCCGGTCGCCTACGGCGAGATCTGCGTGGACATGCTGACCACGTACACGGCCAAGGGCCAGGCCATCCCGCTGGGTGCCTACGACAACAAGGACTACTTCTGGGAGAGCTCGGTGATCGACTCGACGCCGAACGGCCCGGTCATGACGATCCCGCCGTACATCATCGACAAGGACAACGTCGAGGACCCGCGGCAGTGGGCGAACGTGGTCACCCAGAAGTGGGGCATCAAGCAGTGACGGTGGAACGGGGCGAGGTCGTCCTGGAGACGCGGGGCCTGGAGAAGAAGTACGGCGAGAACTACGCGCTGGAGCCCTTGGACCTGACCATCGCGGCCGGATCCATCCACGGGTTCCTCGGCAAGAACGGTGCGGGCAAGTCCACCCTGGTCGGCATGATCGCCGGCTCGGTGCGGCCGACGGCCGGCGAGATCCTGCACGAGGGAACCGACATCACCTCCACGGGGTACACCGAGCGCCGGGCGATGGGCATCCACCTGCTCGGCCAGCACGCCGAGCTGGTGGGTGCGCTGAGCGTCGCGGAGAACCTGATGATGCCCAACCTGCCCCGCGGGGCCGGTGGCCTCGTCAAGTGGTCCAAAGTGCGCAGTGAGGCCAGGGAGGTGCTCGAGCGCTACCGGTTGCCGTTCCACGTCTCGACACCGGCCGCGGAGCTGTCCCTGCACGACCAGCGTCGGCTCGCCATCGCCCGCACCCTGCGCGAGGGCGGCAGCCTGGCCATGCTCGACGAGCCGACGGCTGCGCTGAGCCGCAGCGAACGGCGTGAGCTGTTCGACTGGATCCGGGAGCTCAACGCCGAGGGGCAGACCTTCGTCTTCATCTCGCACTACAACAGCGAGATCCAGGAGATCTGCGACGAGTGCACGGTGTTCCGCGACGGTCGCCTGGTGGCCTCCGGGGTGAACCCCCGGAGCATCTCCTCGGCCGAGATCTCCGAGCTGGTCACCGGAACGGCCGTCCAGGAGTTCCACCGCGTGCCCGTCCCCGAGGCGCAGGCGCACCTGGAGCTGCGGGACTTCCGGGCACCCGGGGTCGGCCCGATCGACCTGGAGATCGGCCGCGGCCAGATCATCGGGTTCGTCGGACTGCCGTCCTCCGGGGCGAAGGAGCTCGCCCGCGCCATCGGCGGACTCAACCCCGGCCACACCGGGGAGATCGTCCTGGACGGCAAGGCCGTCGCGACGGCCGACGTGCCGGCGGCCCACGCCGCCGGCATCGCCTACCTGACCGACGACCGCATCCACGAGGGCCTGGTCAAGGAGATCTCCATCATGGAGAGCCTGCACCTGGGCAACTGGCCCACCTCCCGGGGCCTGGTCGACTTCCCGGCCATGAAGCGCTACTACACGTCCATCAACCAGCGGCTGCACATCCGCTCCAGCGGTCAGCAGCAGCCGGTGGGCGAGCTGTCCGGCGGGAACCAGCAGAAGGTGCTGATCGGCGCGATCCTCGCGCTGAACCCGCGGGTGATCATCCTGGACGAGCCGACGGTGGGCGTGGACGTCGGGACGAAGGAAGAGATCCACGGCCTGATGGACGAACTGACCCGCCAGGGCATCAGCGTCATCCTGCTGACCTACGACGCCGACGAGATGTGCCGCGTCGCCGACATCGTCGTGGCCTTCCAGGACCAGCGCGTGGCCAGGGTTCTCACCGGCGCGGACATCACCGCCGACGCCATCATCGACAGCCTTGTGGAACACACGGGAGTATCGGCATGAGCCAGACGCAGTCACCCGAGCACGTCACGCCCACCGGCCCACCGGTGCCGAGGGCCACGGCCGCCACCAGGGGAAGACCGGGCGCCGTCCCGCTGGTCCTGAACAACATCGTCTGGGTGTTGCTCGTCCTGTTCGCGATCGTCGGGTACCTGCTGAACCCGTTCTTCTTCAGCATCCCCAACGCCCAGAACATCCTGGTGCAGGCGACGACGCTGGGCTTCCTGGCGGTCGGCATCGCCTTCACGCTGCTGATCGGCGAGATCGACCTGTCCGTGGTCGGCGTCCTCGGGTTCAGCGGGGCGATCGGCGCCGTCGCGGTGAACAACGGCGTGCCTCCGCTCCTGAGCATCCTGCTGGTCATCGCCACCGGCGGGTTGATCGGCCTGATCAACGGCTTCTGCGTGGCCAAGCTCAAGATGAACTCGCTGATCACCACCCTCGCGGTCGGGTTGACCCTGGGCGGCGCCGTGCTGGCGATCACCGAGGGCACCACCATCACCATCGACCAGCCCGGGTACACCTTCATCGGCACCCAGTCGATCGGCGGCTGGCCGATCATGCCGCTCGCCCTGGTGATCCTGTTCGTGGTCGTCTTCGTCCTGCTGAACCGGACCCGTTGGGGGCGCAGCATCTACGCGACCGGCGGCAGCGAGCGCGCGTCGTTCGCGGCCGGTGTCCGCACCACCCGCGTGCGGATGAGCGCGTTCGTGGTCTCCGGGCTGTTGGCCGGCTGTGCGGGCTGGATCGCCACGGCGTACCTGTCCGGCGTCAACTCCACCATCGGCTCGGACATCCTGCTGTACGCGATCGCGGCGCCCGTGATCGGCGGCGTCTCCCTCACCGGCGGCGTCGGCAAGGTCGCCGGGATCCTGGGCGGCATCCTGCTCATCACCGTCGTCCAGGTCGGACTGCAGCTCAGCAGCATCTCGGCCTACTACATCACCATGGCGGGCGGCGCGATGATCTTCGTCGCCGTGCTCATCGACATCGTCCGGATCCGCGTGCGGCGCTGAACCGCGCCGCACCGAGCAACGCTGTTTCCGCTCTCTCCTTCCCGAAAGGATCTCCATGTTCGCGACCGTGAACCCGGCCACCGGCGAGAAGCTCGCGCAGTACGACTACCTCACCGACGAGCAGCTGCAGGACGCCCTCGCGCGGACCGACGCCGCCCACCGATCCTGGCGGGAGGTGCCCCTGGACGAGCGGATCGCCGTGCTGCACAGGGTCGCCGACCTCTACCGCGAGCGCAGGGACGAGCTGGCCCGTCTCACCGGTCTCGAGATGGGCAAGCCCTTCGAGGAGGCCAAGGGCGAGATCGACATCGTCGCCAGCATCTGGGACTACTACGCCGACCACGCGGAGGATCTGCTGCGTGAGCAGGAGCTGTCCGTCAGCGGCGGCGGCCGGGCGTTCATCCGGACGAAGTCGATCGGCTCGATCCTGGGCATCATGCCGTGGAACTACCCGCACTACCAGGTCGCCCGGTTCGCCGCCCCGAACCTGGTGCTGGGCAACAGCGTCCTGCTCAAGCACGCCGAGAACTGCCCGCAGAACGCGCTCGTCGTGCAGGAGCTCGTGGAGCAGGCCGGCGGCCTGCCCGACGCCTACCTCAACGTCTTCGTCACCACCGAGCAGGTCGGCACGATCCTGGCCGACCGTCGCAACCAGGGCGTGTCCCTGACCGGCAGCGAGCGGGCCGGTGCCGCGGTCGCGGAGATCGCCGGGCGCAACCTGAAGAAGTGCGTGCTGGAGCTGGGCGGCAGCGACGCGTTCATCCTGTTGGACACCGACGACATGGACCTCGCCGTGGAGAAGGCCGCGAGCGGCCGCATGTACAACTCCGGTCAGGCCTGCAACTCCCCGAAGCGGCTCATCGTCGTCGAGGACCTGTACGAGGACTTCGTCTCCGGGCTCAAGCAGCGGCTGACGTCCCTGAGGGCCGATCCAGACACGGAGATGGCCGCGGTGTCCATCGGGCCGGTGGCCTCGCGCACCGCCGCCGAGCAGCTCCAGGAGCAGGTCGACGACGCCGTGTCCAAGGGGGCGACCCTGCACCTGGGCGGCACGATGTCGGAGAACGGTTCGTTCTTCTCCCCGACCCTGCTCACCGACGTCAAGCCGGGGATGCGCGCCTACCGGGAGGAGGTCTTCGGGCCGGTCGCGGTGGTCTACAAGGTCAAGGACGAGGCCGCGGCGATCGAGCTGGCCAACGATTCCGACTACGGACTGAGCTGTGACATCTTCAGCGCCTCCCCGGAGCGGGCGATCGCGGTGGCCGATCAGCTGGAGACCGGCATGGCCTGGATCAACGGCATCTCCGGGACCCAGGCCGACCTCCCCTTCGGTGGGGTCAAGAAGTCCGGCTACGGCCGCGAGCTCGGCGAGTACGGCATCCTCGAGTTCGCGAACAAGAAGATCTTCCGGCTCCCCGCTGAGTGAGTGGGTCGCGTGCTCTCCGCCCCGGTGGGTGATCCCCGCCGGGGCGGAGTCGTCTCCGGGGTCCTGTGGACTGCTGCGTAGGGTCACGGGCATGCCCCACATCAGCATCTCCGCCGCCACCGCGACCGCCGGCCAGCAGGCGGAACAGGGCGCGTACCTCGCCGTTCCCGTCCCCACCGCCGACCGGCCCGGCCCCTGGCCCGGGGTGATCCTGGTGCACGACGCGTTCGGGCCGGGCGACGACATGCAGGAGCAGGCCGACTGGCTGGCCGCCGCCGGGTACGTCGCACTCATGCCGGATCTGTTCCAGGGCCGGTCATGGGTGCGGTGCGTCAAGGGCGTCTTCCAGCAGCTGGCCGCCCAGCGCGGCCCGGTGTTCGACCGGATCGAGGCGGCCCGGGCTCGACTGGCCGACCGGGCCGACTGCACCGGCTCCGTCGGCGTCATCGGGTACTGCATGGGCGGTGGGTTCGCCCTGGTCCTCGCCGGCCGACCCGGCTACGACGTGGCGAGCGTGAACTACGGCCCGCTGCCCAGGAACCTCGACGAGGTGCTCGGCGGCGCCTGCCCGATCGTGGCCAGCTACGGCGGCAAGGACACCGGCCTCAAGGGCGCCGCGGCGAACCTGCGCGCCGCCGTGGAGCGGGTGGAGGCCACGGCCGACATCAAGGAGTACCCGGACGCCGGGCACGGGTTCATCAACCGGCTGAAGATCCCGTCGCCGCTGCCCACCCTGATGCGCATCGCCGGGGTCGGGTACGACCACGACTCGGCCGCGGACGCCAAGCGCCGCATCCTGACCTTCTTCGACCAGCACCTGTCCCTCGGCTGACACCGCCCGCACCTCATCGAGATCCGAACGGAGACACCATGACCGCCGGTGGCACGACCCGGGACGACGACGTCTGGATCGGACTGGACCTGGGGACGCAGAGCGTCCGGGCGCTGGCGGTGACCGCGGACGGGACCGTCGCCGGCTCGGGCAGCGGCAAGCTGACCAGCCACCGCGACGGACCCGCCCACGAGCAGGACCCGGCGCAGTGGTGGGAGCAGGTGGTCGTGGCCACCCGCGCTGCGCTGCAGGGCATCTCACCGGAGCGGGTGCGGGGCGTCGCCGTGGACGCCACGTCGGGCACCATCGTGCTGACCGACCCGGACGGGCGCCCCCTCACCCCGGGGATCATGTACGACGACACCCGCGGTGCCGCCGAGGTGGACGAGATCAACGCCGTCGGCGCGGAGGTGTGGGCCACGCTCGGCTACCAGCGCATGCAGCCCTCCTGGGCGCTGCCCAGCCTGCGGTGGTTGCTGCGGCAGCACCCCGAGCTGGTCGGCACCGCCCGCCTGGCCCATCAGAGCGACGTGATCACCGGCCGGCTCGTCGGTCGCCCCGTCGCCGCCGATCTGAGCAACGCGCTGAAGACCGGCGCGAACCTCGACGACGAGACCTGGCCGCTGGACGTGTTCGAGCGGCTCGGCATCCCGGCCACGTTGCTGCCCCCGCTGGTGCGCACCGGAGCCTTCCTGGGCGAGGTCGGTTCCGGGGCGGCCGCCGAGACCGGAATCCCCGTCGGCACCCCGGTGATCGCCGGCGCCACCGACGGCTGCGCGGCCCAGCTCGGCGCCGGGGCGCTGCGGATCGGCAGCTGGAACTCCGTGGTCGGCACCACCCTCGTGCTCAAGGGCGTCAGCCACGAGCTCATCCGCGACCCGCTCGGCGTCGTCTACTCCCACAAGGCGCCCAACGGGGACTGGCTGCCCGGCGGGGCGTCCAGCACCGGCGCGGGCGCGGTGTCCCGGGACTTCCCCGGCGCCGACCTGGACGAGCTCGGCCGCCGCGCTGCCGCCTTCGCCCCCACCGACGTGCTCGCCTATCCGCTGGTCTCCGACGGCGAGCGGTTCCCGTTCATCGCCCCGGACGCGCGCGGCTTCCTGCTCGGTGACCCGCGCGACGACGCGGAGCACTTCGCCGCCGTGCTGCAGGGCGTGGCGTTCGTCGAGCGGCTCTGCTTCGACTACCTCGACCTCCTCGGCGCCCCGATCGGCGGCGATCTGATCGTCACCGGTGGCGCGACGCGCAGCCCGTTCTGGAACCAGCTCCGCGCCGACGTGCTCGGTCGGCCCCTGGTCCTGCCGGAGAACGCCGAAGGGGCGCTGGGCATGGCCGTCCTCGCCGCCTCCCCCGGGCGGGAGGCCGCGGATGTCGCCGCGGAGATGGTGCGCATCCGCGCCACCGTCGACCCGCGCCCGGAGATGCTCGGCCGCTACGACGACGCCTACCTGCGGTTGGTCGGTGAGCTCGAGGGGCGGGGCTGGCTGCCCGCGTCCGTCGCAACGCTCGCGCGGGAGCGCACGGGCACCGGGCGGTGACCGGGGGACGGTGAGCGGGGAACACTGACCCCATGACCCGTTACGTGATCGTCGGCGCCGGAGCCATCGGAGCCACCCTCGGTGGCCGCCTCGCGCAGGCCGACCGGGACGTCGTCCTGGTCGCCCGCGGTGAGCACGCCGCCGCCATGGCCGAGCGCGGCCTGACCCTGCGCGACCCCGCGGCCACCGTCACCGTGCACCCCCCGGTGGCCACTGCGCCCGAGGACGTCGACCTGACCGTGGACGACGTGGTCGTCCTCACCGTCAAGACCCACCAGGTGCTGGCCGCGGTGACTGCCTGGGCCGATCGGCCCGTGCGTGACGGTGGCGCGGTGGTGGGGACCGCGGGGGAGCTGCTGCCGTTCGTCACCGCGCAGAACGGGGTGAGCAGCGAGGAGCTGTGCCTGCGGTACGTCGACCGGGTGTTCGCCGCCTGCCTGTGGATGCCCGTCGTCCTGCTGGAACCGGGCGAGGTGTGGGTGCGCTCGTCGCCGTTGTCCGGGGTGTACCAGGTCGGCCGGGTCCCCGCGGCCCGCACCGATCCGCGGGACGCGGCGTTCCTGGACAGACTGGTCGCCGACTGCGCCGCCGCCGCTGTGGAGATCCAGCGTCCGGCCGAGGTCCTGGCCTGGAAGTACCGCAAGCTGCTGGCCAACCTCGGCAACGGGGTGCAGGCCCTGCTCGGCGACGGCGACCCCGAGGTCAAGCGGTTCGTCGGACTGGCCCGGGACGAGGCCCTCGCCGTCCTCGCCGCCGCCGACATCGAGCCGGTGGACCCGGACGAGCAACGCGCCGGCGTCGGGGGCAAGACGGACCCGAAGCCCATCCCCGGGCAGCCCGCGGGCATGGGCGGATCGTCCTGGCAGTCGCTGGCCCGCGGTACCGGGAGCATCGAGACCGACTACCTCAACGGCGAGATCGTCCGGCTCGCCCATGTGCACGGGGTGCCCGCCCCGGTGAACACCGTCCTGGCCCGGCTGTGCCGACAGGCCGCGGCCCGCCGCGACGCCCCCGGCTCGGTCACCGCCGACCAGCTCGACGCCGCCCTGGCCCACCCACGTACGGCGTAAGGGGTCTGCGTCGGTAAGCTGCGCCGGGCGGTCGGACGACTGCGGCAGCGACCTGCGCCGCACCCCGGTCCCGCCACATCCCGCGTCACCCAGGAGGAGACAGGCATGAGTTCGGTCCCGAACATCACCCTGAACAACGGCGTCCAGATTCCGCAGCTCGGTTTCGGCGTCTTCCAGATCAAGCCGGCCGACACCGTCGAGGCCGTGACGACCGCGCTGGAGATCGGCTACCGCCACATCGACACCGCGCAGATGTACGGCAACGAGAAGGAGGTCGGGCAGGCCGTCGCGCAGTACGACATCGACCGCGCCGACGTCTTCATCACCAGCAAGCTGAACAACAACCAGATCGGTCGCGACGACGCGCTCTCCGCGTTCGACCAGACCCTGAAGGATCTGGGCGTCGACACCATCGACCTGTTCCTCATCCACTGGCCGCTGCCGACCGTGCGCGACTACGTGGAGACCTGGAAGGCCTTCGAGGAGATCTACGCCTCCGGTCGCGCCCGCTCCATCGGCGTCTCCAACTTCCAGAAGTCCCACCTGGACAAGCTGAAGGCCGAGACGGACACCGTCCCCGCCGTCAACCAGATCGAGGTGCACCCGTACCTGACCCAGGAGGCGCTGCGCGCGGTCGACGCCGAGTACGGCATCGCCACCGAGGCATGGTCGCCGATCGCCCAGGGCAACGTGCTCGACGACCCGGCGATCACCGCCATCGCCGAGGCCACGGGCAAGAGCCCGGCCCAGGTCGTGCTGCGCTGGCACGTCCAGCTGGACAACATCGTCTTCCCGAAGTCGGTCACCCCCAGCCGGATGAAGGACAACTTCGAGATCTTCGACTTCCAGCTGACCGACGACCAGGTCGCCAGCATCTCGGCCCTGAACAAGGACGAGCGCACCGGGCCCGACCCGGACGTGTTCGACATGGTGCCGCCGAAGAAGTGACGCCGGCTGCCTGACCAGAACGGTCCGGTCCCTTCGGGGGCCGGGCCGTTCTGCGTCTCCGGGTGGGTCAGGCCGGACGGAGGTGCGGGCTGAGGGTGGCGAACCGCCGCCCCAGCAGGTCCACCGCCGGCCCGAGCAGCACGATGACCAGCACCGTGGCCACCCCGATCGAGGCGCCCAGCAGCCAGCCGGCCACCGCCCCGGCGAACTGGAACGCGCTGTAGCTCCACCGGAACGGCACGGGCGGATCCCACGCGGTGGACAGCGCCTCGGCCGGGCCGGCCCCGAACCTGCTCCCCAGGTACCCGGCGACCCCGAAGCTGAGGATCACGAACGCGATGACCAGCAGCCCGATCCGGGCGGGCAGGGACAACCCGGCGGGCACCAGGTCGAGCACGTACCCGACGACCAGCCCGGTGACCACCGGCTGCACCACCGTGCCCAGCGCCGGCCGCGCCCCCTTGAGCCAGGCCAGCAGGACCAGGATCAGGCCGATGGAGATGTTGACCAG
This sequence comes from Nakamurella flavida, assembly GCF_030811475.1. Lineage (NCBI taxonomy): Bacteria > Bacillati > Actinomycetota > Actinomycetes > Nakamurellales > Nakamurellaceae > Nakamurella > Nakamurella flavida. The sequence goes on along the minus strand of NZ_JAUSQV010000001.1, from coordinate 2,459,043 downwards.
GGCGAAGGGCAGCCCGGACGCCCGGGTCGCGCCGTTGATCAGGGTGGAGTAGCCGTCCGACCCGAGGTCGGCGGCGAGCAGCAGGCCGACCCCGATGCCGAGGACCCCGCAGGACAGGAACAGCTGGATCACCCGGCGCACGCGGCCCAGTATCCCCGGGCGCCCGCGTCGCCCTGACCACCCGCCGGACAACCGTTGTCGCGCTGGACGTGTCGGGCATCGGGTGTCGTGCAGCAGGCTGGACAGCCCGCGCCGGGGGAGGATGGCTCCCATGACCACGCTCGGTGTCGTCCACCTGCCCCAGAACCCGCCGGAGAAGCTGCGGGAGGTGGCCCGGGCCGCCGACGCCGCCGGGCTGGACGAGCTGTGGCTCTGGGAGGACTGCTTCCTGACCGGCGGGGTGTCCACCGCGGCGGCGATCCTGGCCTGGACGGAGCGGCTGGGGGTCGGCATCGGTCTGCTGCCCGTCCCGCTGCGGAACGTCGCCCTCACCGCCATGGAGCTGGCCACCCTGGAGGCGTACTTCCCGGGCCGGACGGTGCCGGCGGTCGGGCACGGGGTGCTGGACTGGATGGGCCAGGTCGGCGCCCGGGCCGCCTCGCCGATGACCCTGCTGCGCGAGTACACGACGGCGCTGCAGGCCCTGCTGCGCGGGGACACGGTGACCACCGACGGCCGGTACGTGCACCTGGACGGCGTCGCCCTGGACTGGCCGCCGGCCGCCCCGCCGCGCCTGCTGGTCGGCGCCACCGGACCGCGCACCCTGCAGCTGGCCGGTGAACTGGGCGAGGGCACGGTGCTGAGCAGCAACACCACCCCCGACGAGGTTCGCGCGGCCCGGGTCGAGATCGACCGCGGGCGGGCGACCGCGGGCCGCGGCGAGCCGGCCACCATCGCCGTCTTCGTCATCGCCGCCACAGGACCCGACGCGGCGCAGCGGTTGGACCGCGAGCTGCGGCGGTGGAACTACGACCCGGCCCGGGACATCGGGATCGCCGGTGGTGCGGACGATGTCGCCACAGCGGTGCGGAGATGGACCGACGCCGGGGCCGACACCGTCGTCCTGCAACCCACTCTCGACGAGCCCGACGTGATCGGCTTCGTCGAGTTCGTCGCCGGGCAGGTCGCTCCGCTCGTCCGCTGAGCGCGGGGCCGGGTGTCCCGGAACGTCTCGGTACAGTCACCGCGACCCGTCGAGCGGCGGCGGAGCTGCGGCGAGAGCGGGACGAGATGACCGGATCGGCCTCCGACGTGTGGATCCTGGACGGGCACAACGACCTGCCCATGGCGCTGCGGGCCGGTTCGGGATCGTCCGTGCTCGGTCTGGACGGGCCACGCCCCGCCCTGCACACCGATCTGGCACGGCTGCGGGCCGGGCAGGTCGGCGGGCAGTTCTGGTCGGTGTACGTCACCTCCGCGCTGCCCGAGCCCGAAGCGGTGGTGGCCACCCTGCAGCAGATCGACATCGTGCACCGGATGATCTCCGCCTACCCGGGCACGTTGGCCGCAGCCTGGACGGCCGACGAGGTGCTGGCCGCGCGCGCGTCCGGGCGCATCGCGTCGCTCCTGGGCATCGAGGGCGGCCACAGCCTAACCGGATCGCTCGGGGTGCTGCGGATGATGGCCCGCCTCGGCGTCCGGTACGTGACGCTGACCCACAACGACAACACCCCCTGGGCGGACTCGGCCACCGATCTCGCCGCCGCCGGCGGGCTGACCGACGTGGGCCGGGCCATCGTGGCGGAGATGAACCGGATCGGGGTGCTCGTCGATCTCAGCCACACCGCGGCGACCACGCAGAAGGACGCGCTGGCCGCCAGCCGGGCACCGGTGATCTTCTCGCACTCGTCCTGCCGGGCCGTCTGCGATCACGTCCGGAACCCGGCCGACGACGTGCTCGACCTGCTGGCCGGCAACGGCGGGGTGCTGCAGGTGACCTTCGTGCCCGCGTTCGTCTCCGAGCGGGTGCGGGAATGGGAGCTCGACCTCAAGGCCGAACGGGAGCGGCTCGACCTGCCCCGGGCCCTGAGCGAGTGGCACCGTGCCCCGCACCCCGGGGAGGAGCCCACCGACGTGCCCGTCGAGATCCCGGCGTCGCAGGATCCGCGCCTGCAGGAATGGTTGGCGCAACACCCGTCACCACGCGCGACCCTGGCCGACGTCGCCGACCACCTCGACCACGCGCGCGAACGCATCGGCGTCGACCACCTCGGGCTGGGCGGCGACTTCGACGGCGTCGACGCGCTGCCCGACGGGCTGCAGGACGTCAGCACCTACCCGGCGCTGCTGGCCGAACTGAGCCGTCGGGGGTGGTCGGACGCCGATCTGGCCGCGGTGGGGTCCGGGAACGTGCTCCGGGTCCTGCGGGCGGCCGAGGACGTCGCCGAGGAGATCGTGTGGCCGGGTGCGCCGGCCTGAGGCTCAGCCCTTGAGGGTGGCGATGAGACCGCGGATGAAGACCGCGGTCTCCTGCCAGCGCTCGATGGCCACCGTGCGGATGCCCAGCGACTTCACCGGGAAGTCGTTGCCGCCCGGATCGAGCCGGTCACCGACGAACAGCAGCTGATCGGCGGTGAGCTGGAGCTGATCCATCAGCTTGCGCATGCCGTAGGCCTTGTCGACGCCCTTGCGGGTGACGTCGATCGAGGTGGAGCCGCCGCCACGGACCTCGAGCTCGGGGAGCAGGGGAGCGGCGTAGGCGCGCAGGCTCTCCTTCTTGGACCCGTCCCGGTCCCACGCGTGCTTGGCGTCCACCGGGGCCTGCTGGCCCAGGGCGGAGAAGGTGATCTGGCTGCCGCGGTCCTCCAGGATCGGGCCCCAGGTCTGCTCCTCCCACAGGCCGAGTTCCTTGGCGCCGGCGGTGAGAACCTCCAGGACGCGCTGCTTCTCGTCCTCGGACAGCTCCTCGGAGTACTGCCGGTCCCAGTGGTCGCCGGACCACAGGTAGTACTGCGTGCCGCAGGTCGGCATGAGGTGCAGCCGGTCCAGGGCGGGGCCGGAGTCGAGGCTGGTGAGCACCTGCATCTCGAACTGCTCGAAACGGCCGCCGGAGATGATGCAGACCTGGACGTACTCGAGCAGCTCGCCCAGCAGGGCGGCCATCTCGGGGTCCACGGGGGACTTCGACGGAGCCAGCGTGTCGTCGAGATCGAAGGCCACCAGGGCCAGTTCGGTCTTCAGAGCGTGTGTCACAGCGCGTCCCCTACCCGTCATCCACCCATCAGAATCCGCCGAAACCTAACACGGGGGGCCGCTGCGTCACCGGGAGTCCACCGGACGGGGTGAGGGATCCCACGACGGGCTGACGGCAGCTCCGGGGTGCGCCATCCGCCGTCCATCGGCGCGATCACCGCAGTTCAGGTCGGGTGCGCGGGGCGCGGCGGGGTGGGGGCTCGGGGACGGCCTTGGCCGCGACCACGTGGGCCAGCACCACCTCGCGGTCACCGGTCCGGGTGTCCACCACGACCCGGTCGACCGAACGGGACCGCACGTACCCGAGGGTGTCGGTGAACCCGCCGGGGATGCGGGTGCGGATCACCACCCGGGTACCGACCGACACCTCCAGCAGGAACGCGACGGGGCCGGGCATGTCCGCACGGTAGCGCGGGCGGCCGGGACGTCCCGGGGAACCGCGCCCGGTTGACACCGGCCCATCGCGCCACGTGGTGCACTGCACCGGTGCGGCCCCGACGGGTGCGCCGGGACGAACGGGTCGGCAGTCATCTGGGGGTAGAGGCAGTGGGCGAAATGCCGACCGGCGCCGATGCGGCCCGACCCACCATGCGGGACGTCGCCGCGCTGGCCGGGGTGGCCCTGAAGACCGTGTCCCGGGTGATGAACGGCGTGCCGAGCGTGGACCCCGTCCTCGCGGCACGGGTCCGGGCCGCCGCCGCCGAGCTCGCGTACCGGCCCAACCTCGCGGCCAACCTGCGCAGCGGCCGGACCAACACCGTCGGCCTGTTGCTGGAGGACATCGGCAACCCGTTCTCCGCGGCCACGCTGCGGGCCATCGAGGACGAGCTCGAGGCCGCCGGCATCCTGCTCCTGGCCGCCAGCCTGGACGAGCAGCCGTCCCGCGAGGAGGAGCTGACCCGCCGGCTCATCGACCGCCGGGTCGACGGGTTGATCGTCGTCCCGGCCTCCCGGGACCAGCGGTACCTCGTGGCCGAACAGCTGCGCGGGACGTGCGTGGTCTTCCTCGACCGGCTCCCGCAGCCCCTCGTCGCCGATGCGGTGGTGTCCGACAACCGGGTGGGGGCGCGTCGGGGGGTGGAACACCTCGTGCGCCACGGCCGGCGCCGGATCGCCTATCTGGGCGACGATCCCGCGATCCCCACGGCCGCCGAGCGGTTCCGCGGATATGTGGACGCCCTGGCCGGTCAGGGTCTCCCGGTCGACCCCGCCCTGGTCCGCCACGGACTGCGGTCGGTCCAGGAGGCCCACCGCGCCGCTGCGGATCTGCTGGCCGGGCCGGACGGCGTTGGGGTCGACGCCCTGTTCACCAGTCAGAACCTGGTGACGATCGGCGCGGTGGGCGCACTGCACGCCGCCGGTCGCCATCGCGAGGTCGCCCAGGTCGGGTTCGACGACATCCCGTTCGCCGAGGCCCTCGAGCCCGGAGTCACCGTGGTCGCCCAGGACACCCGGATGTTGGGCCGCACCGCCGCCGAACGTCTGCTCGCCCGGATCCACGGCGACCGTTCCGCCCCGCAGGTCTTCTCCGTTCCCAGCCGCCTTCTCGTCCGGGGCTCGGGCGAATTGCCGGTTTCGACGACCCCCTGATTGATCATCGATTGTCGACGTTTTGCCAAGATGTCCTGACAATCAATTCCTGGAAGTGAGACGGAGAAATTCCGTTCTCGTGCTGGTCACGGCTGCCTCCCAGGGCCCCGGTCGGTGAAATCCGTTGTCGGGCGCAGGCCGTCGCAGCGTGCCCCGTGGATCACCGCCGGTCGGAGAATGACAACCCGGCGCGGATGAGTTTCAACGTTCATGCAGATCAGAGCGCATCGGTGGGTATTGCCCACATCACACCCCGGCCGTAGGATCTGCCCTGACCCACCCCAGACACCGGTGTCTCACGAAGGGCCCCACGTATGTCGACGAGCAGAACAAGAATGCGCCCCGCCGTTGCGGCGGGGCTCTGTGCCGCCCTGGCGATGACGGGAATGGGCCTCGCGGGCCCCGCCGCGGCGGCCGTTCCGGCCGGGATCGCATCCGCCGTGACGATCGCACCGGCGGTGAGCGCCCCGGCCGAGCAGGAGGCGGAGCCCTATCGGCCCGATTTCCACTACACGCCCGAGAAGAACTGGATGAACGACCCGAACGGGCTCGTCTACTACCAGGGCGTCTACCACCTCTTCTACCAGTACAACCCGTTCGGCACGACGTGGGGCAACATGAGCTGGGGCCACGCCACGAGCACCGATCTGGTCCGGTGGACCGAGCAGCCGCTGGCCATCCCCCAGGACGCCGACGCGGACATCTTCTCCGGCTCCATCGTCGTCGACCACGACAACACCTCCGGGTTCGGCACCGCCGAGAACCCGCCCCTGGTGGCGATGTACACCACCGCCTATCGAACCGGCGAGCAGGCGCAGTCGCTGGCCTACAGCACGGACGCCGGACAGACCTGGGTCAAGTACCCGGGGCCGGTGCTCGACCGCGATTCCAACAACTTCCGGGATCCGCACGTGTTCTGGTACGACGGCGGGACGCCGGAGACGTCGTACTGGGTCGTGGTCACCGTGGAGGCCCTCGATCACCAGGTGCTGCTGCACAAGTCGACCGACCTGAAGAACTGGACGCAGCTGAGCACCTTCGGCCCCGCCAACGCGACCGGCGGACAGTGGGAGTGCCCCGATCTGTTCCCCCTGGCCGTGGACGGCGACCCCACGAACATCAAGTGGGTCATGGTCGTCAACATCAACCCCGGCGCCGTGGGTGGTGGATCCGGCGGGCAGTACTTCGTCGGTGACTTCGACGGCACCACCTTCACCTCCGAGAGCACCGTCGGCTCCGACACCCTGCCCCCCGGAACCACTCTCGCCGGATTCGACCAGGGCACCTACGACGGCTGGACCGTCGCCAACGAACCGGGGAACTGGAAGAACGGGCCCTTCGGTGACGCCCCCGCGGGCGCGGCACTGCCGGGGCAGACCCCGGTCACCGGGTTCTCCGGCACCGGAGTGGTCAACGGGTTCAACGACGGCGACTGGCCGGTGGGCTCCATGCGGTCGCCGGACATCACGATCCAGGACGACCGCATCAACTTCCTGGTCGGCGGCGGGAACCACCCGCACGTCGACGGCACCCAGCTCACCAACGATCCGCCGGCCGGCAGCGAGCTGCTCTTCGACGGATTCGAGTACCCGGACGGGAAGTCCGTCACCGACGACGGCTGGACCCTGACCGGTGACTTCACCGCCGAGCGCAACCCCGCCACCGCGGGCGGGGAGAACTTCCTGGGCGCCAAGCGCATCAACACCTTCGAGGGCGGTCCCCGGGGCGACGACAACACCGGCACCCTGACCTCGGCGCCGTTCACCGTCGACAAGCGGTACCTGAGCATGCTGGTGGGCGGCGGTTTCCGCCCGGCCGGGAGCGAGCAGACCCTGCAGGTGCAGGTGCTCGTCGACGGTGCCGTCGTGGCCAGCACCGCGGGGCAGGAGTCCGGTTCGCTGAACTGGAAGTCCCTGGACCTCGAGGCCTATCTGGGACGCAGCGCCCAGCTGCGCATCGAGGACACCGCCACCGGCGGTTGGGGACATCTCACCCTCGACCACGTCGTCCTGGCCGACACCCCGGCCCAGGTCCGCAGTGACGAGACCACCGTCAACCTGGTCGTCGACGGCGCGGTGGTCCGCACCGCCACCGGCGGCAACAGCGAGACCCTGGACTGGACCTCCTGGGACGTCCGCGAGTTCGCCGGACGGCAGGCCCACATCACCATCGTCGACAACAACCGCGGCGGGTGGGGGCACATCCTGGCCGACCAGTTCATGGTCTCCGACGTGGCGGCACCGTCCCGTCTGCAGTCCTACGACTGGCTGGACTGGGGTCGGGACTTCTACGCCGGTGTCACCTACGACAACGCGCCCGACGGCAAGCGGATCATGGTCGCCTGGATGAACAACTGGGACTACGCCAACCAGATCCCCACCGGGCAGTGGCGCAGCGCCATGGCCCTGCCGCGCGAACTGAGCCTGGAGACCGTGGACGGGCGACCGCAGCTCGTGCAGAAGGTCGTCGACCAGGTGGCCGGCCTGCAGGAGCCCGTCGCGTACACCGCCGGACCGGCAGACATCCCCGCCGGGGAGACCGTCCTGCCGGCCGAGGCCGACGGCACCACCCTGAGGATCGACGCCGTCCTCAGCCCGGGTACGGCCACGGCCTTCGGCCTGGGCGTGCGCCGGTCCGCCGACGGGTCGCAGCAGACCCCGGTCGTCTACGACACCGACACCGGGCGGCTCAGCATCGACCGGACCCGCTCCGGCGACACGGGTTTCAGCACGGCCTTCTCCTCGGTGGAGTCCGCTCCCGTCACCCTGCAGGACGGCAAGCTGCACCTGGAGCTGTACGTGGACCGGGCCTCGGTGGAGGTCCTGGCCCAGCAGGGCAAGCGGACCCTGACCGATCAGATCTTCCCCGACGCTTCCAGCACGGGCATCTCGCTGATCTCCGAGGGCGGCACCGCCCGCCTGGACAGCCTGACCGTCACCCCGCTCCGCAAGGCGGAGGCCACCGCGCCCGGCGCGCCGACCGCGGTCACCGCCGTGGCCGGCAACGGGACCGCCACCGTCGCCTGGCAGCCGCCGGCCGACGACGGCGGATCCACGATCACCGGGTACACGGTCACCGCCTCCGACGGATCGACCTGCACCAGCACCGCCCTGTCCTGCGAGGTGACCGGGCTGGCCGCGGGCACGTACACCTTCACCGTGACCGCGACCAACAGCGGTGGCACCGGCCCGGCCTCGGCCGCGTCGGCACCGACCGCGGTCACCGTCACCTTCACCCGCACGGTCGACCCCACCATCACCGGGACGGCCGCGCCGGGTTCGGTCCTCACCGCGGCCGACGGGACCTGGTCACCGACCCCGACGTCCGTCGCCCACCAGTGGCTGCGGGACGGCGTCGCCGTCCGCGGTGCCACCGGCTCGACCTACACCGTCGCCCGCGGCGACCTGGACCGGTCGATCTCGGTCCGGGTGACGGTGAGCGCCCCCGGCCTCCCCGACGCCTCTGCCACGAGCGCGGCGGTCACCGTCCGGGCCGGTGTACCCGGTGCGCCCACCGCCGTGCGCGCCACGGCCGGCAAGGGGCAGGCCACCGTGTCGTGGAAGGCCCCCGGCAACGGCGGCAGTGTCATCTCCGGCTACACCGTCCGCACGGCCACGGCCGACGGTGCGGAGGTCGGGCAGGGCTGCACGGTGGCCGGCGGCGCCCGTCGCTGCGTGGTCACCGGTCTGACCCCCGGGATGAGCTACGTGTTCACGGTGACCGCCACGAACGCCGTCGGTGAGGGACCCGCCTCGGCGCCCTCGACGCCGGTCCAGGTGCGGGGCACGTTCACCGTCACCACCGCGCCGGCGATCTCCGGCAGCCCCGCCGTGGGTTCGGAGCTGTCGGCGACCGACGGGGTGTGGAGCCCCGCGCCCACGTCGGTGACCCACCAGTGGCTGCGCGACGGTCGACGGATCCCCGGGGCGACCGCCGCCCGGTACACGGTGACCCCCGCCGACCAGGCCACCACCCTGTCGGTGCGGGTGACCGCATCGGCGGCCGGGGTGACCACCCGGTCCGCGGACTCCGCCGGAGTGGCCGTTCCGGCGACCGTGGCCGGGGCGCCCACCGCGGTCACCGCCACGGCGGGGAACCGGCAGGCCACCGTGCGGTGGACGGCACCGGCCGCCGACGGCGGCAGCACCGTCACCCGGTACACCGTGACGACCACCTCGGCCGACGGCCCGGTGGACGGGGTCGGGTGCACGGTGGCCACCGGACGCACCTCGTGCGTCGTCGGGGGCCTCACCCCCGGCGCGACGTACACCTTCGTGGTGGCGGCGACGAACGCGGTCGGACAGGGCCCGGCCTCGGCCGCGTCCGCACCGGTCCGGGTGCGGGGGGCCTTCGTGGTCGACGCGGCCCCGACCATCACCGGGACCCCTGCGGTCGGCAGCCCGTTGACCGTCCAGCCGGGCAGTTGGACGCCCACCCCCAGCGGCATCGCCTACCAGTGGTTCCGCAACGGGGCCGCGATCCGCGGGGCCGACGGGGACAGCTACACCCCGGTGAACGCGGACAGCGGGCGGTACCTGACCGTGCGGATCACCGGTACCGGTGACGGAGTCGTCACCACCCGGGCGTACACCGCGGCGGTGCTGATCACGGGGTCCTGACCGGCGCGCCCCGTTCTCTCCGCCGCCCGGGTCCGCACGGAACCGGGCGGCGGAGCCGTGATCTCCGAGGTGTCGAACCGGTCCGGACGGGGAACCCCCGGATGTCGGACACACGACGCCCACCGGAACCGTGCATCCGTGCGGGTCACGGGCGGCGTACCTGATGCGGCCTGGACGTCAGGCTGATCGAGCGAGAGGAACCCCCATGGCTGAAACACCGCTGGAGCAGCAGAGCGTCTCGAGCTTCGCCGACCTGGGCAAGGAGATGTGGTCCTACCTCACCGGGAAGGGCGCCGTCATCAACTACGAGTTCGTCGACATGACGGTGGAGGTGCCCCGGGAGACCGGCGCCGACGCCGCCCGCGCCGTGTGGAAGCTGAACGGCTCCCTGCGCATCACGACCGCCGAGGGTTCCCCGGCCAAGTGACCGATCCGACCGGTTCGGCGGGTCGCACCGTGAACCCCGCGAACGGCCTCCCGCCGCTCGCGGTGTTCGCGGACCTCCGTATCGAGGTGGACGGCGTGCCCGCCCACCTCACCTCCGCGGGCGACCGGCTGGAGCTGCGCACCGAGCGTCCGTTCGCTCTGTTGGCCGGACTCCCGGCGACGATCGGGCCGGCCTCGGCGCGGGGCGGGCCGACCCGGTTGGCCGGGCAGGCGGCCACGCTGCTCGCCGAGAACGGTGTCGGCATCGACGTCGTCACCTCGCGGGGGCTCGTCGCGCGCCTCGGTGCCGGCGCGGACTCCCGGGTGGGCCGCCTGGTCACCGGTAGTTGCGCTGTCCAACCCGGCTCGGCGTCCGCCGTCGGCCGCCTGCTGGCCGGGTCCGTCCCGGCCGGCGCGGTCCGGGTCGGTGGCGGCGTGCTCGCCGCCGCCGGCGCCTGGTACCTCGGCCGGCTGTTGCGCCGTCGGGCCTGACACGAATGCTGCCCCCCGGCCCGACGGGCCGGGGGGCAGCGAAGCGTGCCGTGGCCGCAGATCCGTCAGACGGAGGCCAGGGCCAGCGGGACCAGCTGATCGGCCGTGCGGCCCTCACCCGGGGTGCCGATGGCCGTGAACGTCCAGCCGCTGCCCGAGCGCGAGAGCCGGGCCATCACCACCGCCGTGTGCGTCCCGGAGCCGCTGAGCTCGTACCGCACCAATTCCTTGTCCCGGTCCACCGAGTCCACGGCGCGGGCCACCGCGTTCTCGATCTGCGAGAAGTTCTCCCCGGTGTAGCTGTTCACCACGAACACGATGTGCGCGACGGTCGCCGGGACCCGCGGCAGGTCGACCAGGATCGACTCGTCGTCCCCGTCACCCTTGCCCGTACGGTTGTCGCCGGTGTGGGTGATCGACCCGTCCTTGGACCGCAACTGGCCGAAGTAGACGATGTCCACCACCTTCCGGTCGGTGGACAGGAGCAGCGCCGAGGCATCCAGGTCGACCGAGACCTGTTTCGTGCCACCGAACATGCCGCGCTTGGTGATGGCGTCCCAGCCCAGGCCCATGCGGACCTGGCTGAGTTCACCGCCGCCGGATTTGGTGAGGCTGACGGTCTGGCCCTTGGTCAGGCTGACACTCATGGTGTTCCTCTCGGGTGGGTCGAACGAGGTGATCAGGGTGGTGTCGGGCCGGCCGTGCTCGGGACGACAGGCGACAGGCGACAGGGCTACGGAGCTACAGGGCGACGCCGAAGTCGGCGGCGATCCCGCTCAGCCCCGTGCTGTAGCCCTGGCCGATGGCCCGGAACTTCCACTCCTCGCCGCTGCGGTACAGCTCCCCGAACACCATGGCCGTCTCGGTGGACGCGTCCTCGGTGAGGTCGTACCGGGCCAGCTCGCTCTGGTCGGAGTTGTTGACCACGCGGATGAACGCGTTGCGCACCTGGCCGAAGCTGACGCCGTTCTGCTCGGCCTCGTAGACCGAGGCGGCGAAGGTGACCGAGTTCAGCTCGGGCGGCAGGGCCGACAGGTCGACGGCGATCACCTCGTCGTCGCCGCTGCCGTCACCCGTGCGGTTGTCCCCGCGGTGCTCGATGGCCCCCGCCGGTGACCGCTTCTGATTGAAGAAGACGAACCATTCGTTGGACAGGATGCGGCCGTCCCCGCCCAGCCCCAGCGCGCTGGCGTCCAGATCGAACTTGACCCCGGTGGTCGTCCGGGCGTCCCAACCCAGGCCCACGCTGACCTGGGTGAGCCCCGGCGCGGCCTTGGTCAGCGACAGGTTGCCGCCCTTGGTCAGACTGATACCCATACGTGCTCCTTCGCGCGAGAGATGCTGTGTGACGGACGGTGTCGGATCAGCCGACGTTGACGCCGAAGTCGCGGGCGATACCGCCGAGCCCGGAGGCGTACCCCTGACCGATGGCCCGGAACTTCCACTCGGCGTTGTGCCGGTACACCTCGCCGAAGACCATCGCCGTCTCGGTGGACGCGTCCTCGGTGAGGTCGTAGCGGGCCAGCTCCGAACCGTCGGCCCGGTTGACCACCCGGATGTAGGCGTTGCGGACCTGCCCGAACGACTGGCCGCGGGCATCCCCCTCGTAGATCGAGACGGGGAAGACGATCGAGGTGATCTCGGCCGGCACCTGTGCGAGCTCGACGTTGATGACCTCGTCGTCGCCGTCGCCCTCGCCGGTCAGGTTGTCGCCCTGGTGCTCGATGGAGCCGTCCGGCGACCTGAGGTTGTTGAAGAACACGAAGTACTCGTCACCGAGCACCTTGTGCCCGGTGTCGAGCGCGAGGGCACTGGCATCCAGATCGAAATCCGCCCCCGATGTCGATCGGACGTCCCACCCCAACCCGATCGACACCGACCGTAGATCCGGTGCGGCCTTGGTCAGGCTGACGTTGCCGCCCTTGCTGAGGCTGACTCCCATGCTGTCGCTCCCATCCCCTGAGGTGTGCGTATCCGTGTGCGACACGTGCCGGTCGGGGTCACCTCGCCGACCACCCGTGCCTGGGCTCCACCCTGCCAGGTCCGCCGACGCCGCGGTGGTCGAGCGGGTCACGGGCCACCGGGGGACGAAGGGGTGTGACGCAGGGTGACACCTCTCCCGGCCGGGGCCGCGACGGGTGAACTGCCGGTCCGATGGTGTGATCACCGGACTTTCGCCTGGTCAGGCGCAGATCGTCGGGTCATTCTGATCACCGGGCCGTGGACGACGCGATCGCGATCGTCCGACCAGGCCTCCCACCGCACCTCCCCCCCGCCGCCCTCCCGTCCCCCGACGCGAGGGCCGACGTGGACCGATGCTGCGACCGGCCGACAGACCCACGTGGTGGGTCGGGCCTCACCCTGAAGAGATGAGAGCACCGATATGCGCACTTCCCACAAGATCATCGCGGCCGCCGCCCTCGTCGGGCTGGCCGTCGCCGGCGGCGCCGCCTTCACCGGTACCGGTCTGGCCAGCACCACCGCCGCCACCCAGTTCGTCGGCGGTACCGTCTCGCAGACCGTCACCGGCGCGACGCTGACCGGCGTCACCTACGGCTTCACCGACGACAGCAACACCGCGGTCGACGAGATCACCCTGGTGCTGGAGGGAGCGAACGGGCGCGTCCCCGACGTCACCATCAACTCCACCTCCTCGTCCCCGCTCCTCGCGGTGTGCACGGCCGTCTCCGCTCCGGGCGCCACCGTTCCCAACACGTCGACCTGCACCATGCCGGCCGGCACGACGTCGGTGACCGGTCTGACCGGCATCGACATCACCGTCGCCTGATGACCTCCCGTCGAACCGGCGTCCCCCGTCCGCGGGTGGTCGCCGGTTCGACGGGCGTCCGGGCCGGGACGACGGGGCGAACCCGGGGATGAGACGGGCAGGACGACTGCTGGCCGGCGTGCTCGCCCTGTTCTGTGTCCTGGTCTCGGCGGCCCTGGTCACCGGTCGGATCACCGCCGTGGTCACCAGCGGGGTCAGCATGAACCCCGTCTACTACCAGGGCGATCTGGTCGTGGTGGCCCACCGCGACCACTACGTGATCGGCGACATCGTCGCCTACCGCGCGAAGGGCGTGGACGCCCTGGTGCTCCACCGCATCATCGCCGGCGACGGCGCCGGCGGATTCACCATGAAGGGCGACAACAACTCCTCGATCGACCCGTTCCGGCCCACCACCGGTGACATCGCCGGAACGTCGGTCCTGCACGTCTCCGGCGGGGGACACGTCCTGCACTTCATGACCGACCCCGTCGTCCTCGGCTGTGCCGCCCTGCTGATGCTCCTGCTGGGCGAGAGCGCCCGCCGGCGGCGGCGCTCGGCCCGAACCCGAAGGAGACAAGCCGTGGACACCAGAACACGGACACCCCAGGCGGGTTCCTTCGCGGCCCGGCCCCGTCCGGTCCAGACCGCTTGGGTGATCACCGGTCTCCTGCTCGTCCTCGGACTCGGACTGGGGGTCCTGGCCTGGACCGCCCCGAGTCTGCGTCCGGGACCGCCGGTCGGCATCGCCCGCTCGGTCGACATCTCCTACACCGCGGACGTCCCGCCGTCACCGGCCTACGACGGCACCGTCGTCACGTCGCCGGACCCGGTCTACCGCAAGCTCTCCGACACCGCCGTCGTCGAGATCGGCTACACCGGTCCCCCGGGCGACCTGTCGGTCGGGGTGGCCCTGTCGGCCACGAACGGGTGGCACTCCGATCTCCCGCCCCTGGTGACCCAGGCCGTGACCGGTGACGGGGAGACCGTCACCGCCCCGCTGGATCTCCGGGACGTGCAGGCCCGCGCCGACGCCGCCGCCGAGGCCATCGGCATCCCCACCGGGACGCTCACCCTCACCCTGACGCCCAGCGTCACCAGCCCCGGCGTGCCCGCCCTCACCGCACCCGTCCCGTTCGAGGTCACCCCCCTGGTGTTCGTGCCGGCGACAGGCAGGATCCCGACCGTCGCCGACGTGGTGCCGGGCGCCCCCACCACGATCACCCACACGCTCGGGGTCGGCGCCGTCCGGATCCCGGTGGTGGTGGTGCGGTGGATCGCCCTCCTCCTGCTCGTCGCGGGGATCGCCGGCGCGGTGTTCTCCCGGACACTCCTGCGCCGCGAGCCACCGCTGAGCCCGGCTGACCTCATCCGCCGTCAGCACGGTGCCGTACTGGCCGAGGTGCGCCCCATGCCCACGCCCACCGACCGGCACATCGTGGACGTCACCGACTTCGCGACCATGGCCAAGCTCGCCCGGCGGGTCGGGCTGCTCGTCATGCACTGGACGCGCAGCGGCGTGCACACCTATCTGCTCATCGACGACACCACCGCGTACCGGTACCGGCACGGTGGCCAGGACGACGGTGCCACGAACGACGCCGCCGGCGACACCGACGCCGACGTCGAGCGGGTGGACGACCCGCCGCCGGTGGTCCGCTGAGGCGCTGCTCGACGGCTGAGGCGCTGCTCGACGGCCCCGTTCAGTCGATCGGGGTGTGGTCGTCCAGCCAGGTGATCCGGTCGAAACCGTAGGCGCGGCAGGCGTCCCGGATGGACGGGGCCACGGCGTTCATCTCGGAGCGCAGGACCCATTCCCCGGCCACGTTGTGGACGGAGGCCAGCACCGCCACCTGATGGGCCGCGTCCCACGCCGGCAGGGTGATCGGCAACTCGACGCGATCCCCGCCGAAGGTGGTCACCAGCAGCGTCCCACCCCAGGCCAGCGGGGTTCCGGACGCCGACGATCCGTAGATCACCAGCCGCTCCAGGTCGGTGGAGCAGCGCAGATCCACGCTGATCCGCTCGAACTGACCGCGCCCGGCCAGCAGCAGGGGACGCCGAGTCCGGCCCGGCGGGGCGGTGCGCCGTCCCGCGGTCAGGTCGACGGTCGAGGACAACCCGGAACCCAACTGGTAGGCCGCGCCCATGACCAGATCACCGACGGACGCGGTGACCGCGAGATCCAGCACCAGCGAACCCACCCCGGACTGGACCCGGGTCAGCGCCACCGTCGGGGACCGACGGTCCAGGATCGTCGGCGCCCCCCGCCGGATGCGCGGGTGGATCGCACCCCGCCGGCGGGCCGGACCGGCCGGTGGTCCGGAACTGTTGCTGCGCACGGGCTCCCGACTCACCGGGGGCGGGGCGGGGACCACCGCCCCGGCCGCGGGCGGTCGGGTGATCCCGCCGAGGTCCAGCGAGGTGTCCGTGCGTGCGGCGGTGGGTCGGGTGGGTGCGGGGCCGCCGAGGTCCAGGGAGGTGTCGGTGCGTGCGGCGGTGGATCGGGTGGATGCGGCCGGGGCGGGCGGGCCGCCGAGGTCCAGCGAGGTCGCGCCCGACCCGCGATCCGGGGTGGCCGCCGGGGGGCGCGCGGGGGTGGGTGGCCCGGCCGGTCGGTCCGGTGCCGCTCCCGCCGCCGCGCCGGAGTGGTGGTGGTCGCGGCCGGCACCGCCGGTGAGGAATTCGGCCAACGCGGGGTTGGCGGCCGGCTTGCGCCGGTGCCGGAGGAAGGTCAGATCGGCCCGGGTCGGCGCCTGCTCGGGGGTCGAGGCGTGGATCATCGGGCGGGCCGACGGCGGGCGGACCGGTGACGGCGTCGGGCGGCCCGGTGGCCGGTCGTCACAGCGGGACCCCGTAGTCCGCCGCGATCCCGGCAACCCCGTTCTCGTAGCCCTGGCCGATGACCTTGAACTTCCAGCCGCTGGGGTGCCGGTAGAGCTCGCCGAGGCAGATCGCGGTCTCGGAGCGCAGCTGCGGGGCCAGGTTCTCCGACTGCACGAGTTCGGTGCCGTCGGCCAGGTCGAGCACGCGGATGCGGCAGTCCCGCAGCTGGCCCAGGGTGCGCCGCGCTCCGGGGCCGTCGTTCACGTAGAGCACGACGACGATGCGGTGGATGTCGGCGGGCACGTCCCCGAGATCGACCTCGATCTGCTCGTCGTCGTCACCGACGGCGGCGGAGAGCTGGGCCACGGACAGATCCGGCGAGGTGAGCTGGTTGAAGAAGACGAAGTACTCGTCGGAGGGGGCCTGGGCCTGCCGGTCGCACAGGATGGTGGCGGCGACCAGGTTGTCGGCCAGCACGTGCTCGGCGCCGGCGTTCCACCGCACGCCCAGCACCACACCCTTCAGGGTCGGGATCTCCTGGGTGAGGGCGACGTTCGCGCCCCGCTTCATCGGTACGGCCATGGCTAGAGGTCCAGCTCCGATCCGGCGAACTTGGTGCGGAGGAAGTTGCCCTGGGCGACCAGGGCGTTGGCGTCGTTGTGCCGGACGGCGTCCAGCACCTCGGTGGCCGCGTCGAACAGGAAGTCGAGCTGCTCGGTGAGGGCGTCGCTCGGCGTCTGGCCGATCGGTCCCGGTGCCGTCCGGGTGGCCGGGTCCAGGGCCAGGTACCGACGCAGCGTCGTCGGGAGATAGTCCCGGAGGATGCCGTTCAGCGACACCCGGGCATGGATGTCCAGTTCGCCGGGTCCGTCCGGGCCACCCGCCCGGGCCGATCGGAGCACCGCGTCCACGATGTCGGTGACGCGCCGGGCGGTGACCGTGGCCGCGGTCGGCAGCTGACCGGCCCCGGCGTTGATCGACCGTTCCACCACGACGAGCTCGCGGGCCAGCGCGGACGGGCTGTCCGGCTCGCCCGCCTGCCCCGGCTGTCCCGACGGCTGGTGGTCCGCATCGGCGCCGGGCTCCGGCCGGCGGCCGAACAACCAGTCCATCACCATCGGGGCGGCCTCGGGTGGGTGCGCACGGGCGAGCGGGACGGGACGGGATCGGTTCGGCGGTTCAGCTGCCGATCTCCCCGCGTCGCGCCCGCTCCAGGTACGGCTGGGCCCGCTTGACCTGGCCCTCCAGGGCCGAGACGGTGTCGGCCATCGAGGTCACGGCCTGGGCGCGGAAGGTGTCGACGGCGTCCATCGTGGCGAACACGTTGTCGAAGGCCTGCTGGAGCTTCTCCACCGAGATGGTGCTGGACGCGGCCTGCTCGTGGATCTGTCCGCCCTGGATCCGCAGTTGCTCGCTGGTCCGCGCGATCAGGTCGCTGGTCGCCGCGTTCAGGCCGGTGATCTGGTCCAGCACCAGCTTCTGGCGGGCCAGTGCCTGCGACACGATGACGGCGGTGCGCAGCGCCGCGATGGTGGTGGTCTGCGCGCGGTCCACCCCGCGCATCAGCTCCAGGTTGTTCTTGCGCACCAGGTCGAGGGCCATGTACCCCTGCACGGCGACGGCCATCTGCGTCATGATGTCCTGCCGGCGCTGCCGGATCGGGAACAGCGCGTCGCTGCGGACGGTGTTCGCGTCGTCGGCCCGGCCGGAGGAGTCCAGTCGCTGGATCTCCAGCTCCACCGCCTGGTCGAGCGCCCCGGCCAGCTCGTTGTATTCACCGAGCTTGCCCATCAGCGCCCACATGGTGGCCTTCTCGACCTCGATGGCCGCGTTGTCCTTGCCGAGGTCGTCCTTGCCGGAGGCCAACGACCGGATGATCGCGTCCAGGTGCGACTGGGCCGACTCGTACTTGGCGAAGTAGCGGTCGATCTTGTCCCCGCCCGGGATCCACTTGAGGACCTTCTTGAACCCGGTCAGGTCGGCGCGGTTGGGGTCCAGCTCGGTGATGGTCACCCGCAGATCGGCCAGGGTGGAGGCGACCCGGGTCTGGGCGTCCTTACCACCGCCCTTGCCGGCGTTCAGCGCGGCCGCCGGCCGGTCGAGCATGCGGGAGGAGACGTTCGCCGAGTCGCGCATCTCCTTGTCGCCCAGCCCGGTGATGGACTCGACCTTGCGGGCGAACTCGGGGGAGCGCACGTCGAGCTCGACCAGTTCACGGGCGAACGACTGGGCCCGGGTGGCCAGCTCCTGCGCGCGCGCATCGGCGACCGGTACGGCCCCGGCCGCCTGCTCGGGCTTGACGATCTGCACCGGTGCGGGCGGGGTGAGCACGAGGGCGCCCGGCTCGGCCGCCCCACCGGCCGGGATCGTGCTGCCGCCGCTGAGGTCGAGGTCGGTCATCGTGCCCTCTTCTCTGTGCCCGGAGCGTGGTCCGGGCTGCTCTCGTCCGTGGCATCTGCCCACCGTGGACCCACCGCGCGGGCCCGTCCCCGGGGCGCGGACGCCGCGGGAGTCCCATGGTATCGACGGGCCCCGCTGGCGTCGCGGGGTGCCCGATGCCCGTCCGGGGGACACTGCACCGCGGCGCGCATGTGCCACCGGTGCGATCCGGGGCGGCACGAGGCGTGGGAGGACGGGGGTGGGCATGACCGGGACGACGGCCGGGGACGCCGTGGGCTTCCGGCGACCGCTGGCCCTGCTGGTGGCCGGCGCCTACTTCATGGAGATCCTGGACGGGACGATCATCGCGCCCGCCGCGCCGGCCATCGCCGCCGATCTGGGGGTGGCCCCGGTCGACGTCAACATCGTCCTGTCCGCATACCTGCTCACCCTCGCGGTGCTCATCCCGACCGGCGGTCACCTGTCCGACCGGTTCGGCGCCCGGCGGGTGTTCACCACGGCCCTGGTGGTGTTCACCCTGGCCTCGCTGGGCTGTGCCCTGGCGAGCAGCCTGCCCATGCTCACCGCCACCCGGGTGCTGCAGGGCGTCGGCGGTGCGCTGATGGTGCCGGTCGGTCGGCTGGTGGTGCTGCGCGGCATCGAGAAGACCGACCTCGTCCGGGCCATCGCCTATCTGACCTGGCCGGCCCTGCTGGCCCCGGTGCTGGCTCCGGCCGTCGGCGGACTGCTGTCCACCTACATCGGCTGGCAGTGGATCTTCCTGATCAACCTCCCCCTCGGGGTCGCCGGGGTGCTGGTGGCCCGCCGCGTCGTCCCCGACGTCCGGGCCGACACCCCGCCGCGGTTCGACACCGTGGGGTTCCTGCTCCTCGCCGGGGGTCTGGCCGCGCTGGTGGTGGCGATCGAACGCGTCGGCACCGCCCAGGAGCTCTGGTCCGTGGGCGGCGGCGCGCTGCTGGGTGCCGTGCTGCTGACCCTGGCCGTCCGGCATCTGGTCCGCACCCCCCGACCGCTCATCGACCTGCGAATCCTGCGGATCGGCACCTTCCGCACCTCGGCCACCGCCGGGACGGTCTACCGGCTCGTGGTCAGCGCGGTGCCGTTCCTGCTGCCGCTGCTCTTCCAGATCGGGTTCGGGTGGACGGCGGCCCAGGCCGGGGCCGTGGTCATCGCCCTGTTCGTCGGCAACGTGGCGATCAAACCGGCCACCACGCCCCTGATGCGGCTGCTGGGCATCCGCGGCGTGCTCCTGCTGGCCGCGCTGGGCGGGTCCGCCTGCCTCGTCGGCATGGTGTGGGTGCGTGCCGACACGCCCCTGCTGGTGCTGCTGCCCCTGCTGGTCGCCTCCGGGGTGTTCCGGTCCATCGGGTTCACCGGCTTCAACAGCGTCACCTTCGCCGATGTCGGACCCGCCGACCTCGGATCGGCGAACACCCTGAACGCCACCCTGCAGGAGGTGGCCTCCGGAGCCGGCATCGCCCTGGGGGCACTGCTCGTGCGGCTGGGGGGTCCGGTCGCGGAGCGGCTCGGGTTCGATCCCGAACCCGGTACGCCCTATCGGGTCACCTTCGTCGTCATGGCGACGGTCCTGCTCGCGACCGCGGCGGCCGTGCTGCGGATGCCCCGGTCGGCGGGTCGCGCGGTCACCGGACACCGCAGACCTCGGGACGAGGAGTGACGCATCAGCCACGGAGTTCCCCCGGACGAGCACCTGGCCCGCGGTGCCGGCCGTCGGTCCTCGCTCCGAGGATTCGGGCGTGGTCGACATGGCGGGCAGACCAACTGCGGGCATCACCCAGTTGCGCCCGGCAGGACGACTCTTCGTGACGAGGGATGATGGGGATCCCGGACGGGCCCGGGGTGGCCGGTCTGGTTGACGACCCCTCGGACGGGCAGGACGCTGATCACAGCGGCCGCGTCCTGGTCGGGGGGATGACCGGTCCGGACCGGTCACACGGGGGCGGCTCGATCGCCGGAGGAGTGCACCGCATGTATGCCGTGTCGACGAGGGGCAGAGCCGGGCGCGCTTCCGTGCGCCCCGGTACGGGCGTGACGTCGGTCCGTCCGGTCGAGCACGGGGGCTCCACCGTGCTGGTCGAGATCGCCTCCGAGAAGAAGGTCATCGGCCGGGTCCGGGTGAGCGCGAACGTGCCGCTGGACGACACGTTGACCCCGTTCATGGCCGCCGCACTGCCGATCGCCCTGCACCGACGCACCCCCCTGCATCTGCAGGGCGAGGTCGACGGGGTGGCGCTGGAGCACATCGGGGAGGTCGGGGCGCTGTTGTCCGGGTGGTACCCGGCGCTCACCCGCGTCCCGGTGACGGCCGAGGCCGTCGTCCCCGGCTCGCAGCAGCGGACCGACGACCCGCCCCGATCGACCGGTGGGGTGGGCTGCTTCTTCAGTGGCGGGGTCGACTCGCTGTACAGCGCCGTCAAGCACGCCGGCGCCGACCTGACCCATCTGATCTTCCTCACCGGGTTCGACATCTCGCTCCGCGACCCGGTGCGGGCCAGTTCGGCGCTCCGCGCCAACCGCGTGGTGGCCGACCGGCTGGGTCTGCAGCTCATCGAGATGACCACCGACCTGCGGTCGGTCGGCGATCGCTACGCCGAGTGGGGGCCGGTCTACCACGGCGCCGCCCTGGCCATGGCCGGACTCCTGCTGTCTCCCGTCCTCGACCGCGTCCTGGTGCCGTCCACCTTCCAGAGCGAGTTCATGCACCCGTGGGGTACGCACCCCGACCTCGATCCGCTGTGGAGCAGCTCCCGGGTGCGCTTCGTGCACGACGGCGACGAGCGCACCCGTCCGCAGAAGGTCGCCGTGCTCGCCGACCATCCGTTCGCCCTGGACCACCTGCGGGTGTGCTGGGAGCAGCGCGGTGAGGGGACGACGACCTACAACTGCGGCCGGTGCGAGAAGTGCGTCCGCACCATGGTCAACCTGCGCGTGGTCGGGGCGGCGGGGAAGTGCGCGACGCTGCCGGCCGACCTGACCCCGGAGCAGCTCGCCGACCTGCCGCGCGTACCCGGCCGGCAGATCCCGTCGCGGGAGAACCTGGCCGAACTGGACCGGCGGGGTCGGCACGATCCCCGGTTGCGGTCGGCCCTGCTGCGCCGGCTGCGCTACGACGCCGTCTGGGGCGCCCAGGCGGCGGCGGAGGCGCAGATCCGTTCGGTGGCCCGCCGGCTGTTGATCAGCTGAGGCTCAGGTGATCTGGCGCAGGGCCTCGGCCAGCCGGTCGAGCAAGGGCACCTGACCGGCCACGACCTTCTCCCGTGCGGTGTCCAGGTCGAACCAGGCGGCCCGGTCGACCTCGGGAAAGCTCTGCATCCGCCCCGATCGCGGTGGCCACTCCAGCTCGAAGGTGTTGCTGCTGGCCGTCGCGGCGTCGAAATCGGCCCGGCGGGCAACGGCGTGCACGATCTTGCCGCCGGACTGCCGCACCGAGCCCAGCTCGATGTCCGGGCCGTCCGGCAGCGGGGACCCGAGCTCCTCCGCGAACTCCCGCGCCGCGACCTGACGGGGATCCTCGTCCGGGGTCATCTCCCCCTTGGGGATCGACCAGGCGCGGGCGTCCTTCCGGGCCCACAGCGGACCACCCATGTGCACCAGCAGCACCTCGGGGCCGGCCGGCCCAGGACGGTGGAGCAGGGTTCCGGCGCTGATCCTCACCATCGCGGCGGAGGGAGCGGCGCGGGGTGCGGCCGGGGGTGCTCAGCCAACGCCGGCCGGCTCGGCCGGGGACCCGGACCGGGTCCGCTCGTGGGCGCAGGCGGCACAGACCCCGAAGAGCTCCATCTGGTGGTCCAGGTCGACGTACCCGAACTCCTCGGCCACGGCCCGGGCCCACTGCTCCACTCCGGGGGCCTTGATCTCCTGCGTGCGACCGCAGACCCGGCACACCAGGTGGTGGTGGTGGCTGGGCTGCTCGCACTGCCGGTAGAGGACCTCGCCGGACTCCTTGCGCACCGTGTCGAGGTCGCCGGAGCCGGCCATCTCCTGCAGCGCGCGGTAGACGGTGGCCAGGCCGATCGAGGACCCGGTCGCGCGCAGTGCACCGTGCAGGTCCTGCGCCGAGACGAACTCGCCGGTCTCGGCCAGGACCTGCAGGATCGCCGCCCGCTGGGTGGTGTTCCGTCGCTGCGTCGCAGCCATCGCGTTCTTCCTTCAGTGGGCGTCCGGTGCCCGCGTGGGCCGATCGGCCCCGCGGGTCACCGGGTACCCGCGGACGTCAGCTGGAGCGCTTGCCGGCGCCGGGGTACGGCAGCAGGGCCATCTCCCGGGCGTTGCGGACAGCGGTGGCCATACGGCGCTGCTGCTGCGGGCTCAGCCCGGTGACGCGACGGGACCGGATCTTGCCGCGGTCGGAGACGAACCGCCGAAGCAGGGCGACGTCCTTGTAGTCGACGTGCTCGACCTTGGGGTTGAGCATGGCCGGACGCTTGGCCCGGACCGCGCTGACCTTGGGGTTCGGACGGGGGGTACGAGTGGCCATCAACGCTCCTCACGAAAGTCGACGTGCAGTCCCGCGACCGGGTCGAACTTCCGCAGGACCATGCGATCGGGGTCGTTGCGCCGGTTCTTGCGGGTCACGTAGGTGAAGCCGGTGCCTGCCGTGGACCGCAGTTTCACGATCGGACGGACGTCGGTCTGAGCCATGGTGGCGCCTTCCTGTACCGATGTTCAAGTCGGCCGGTCCGTCCGCACCGTCGGGTGCTCGGTCGGACCGACCGGGGCGATCACGTTCTGAGAGTCGCTCTCAATAGCTTACGCCGAGGAGGCCCGGGGCGATCGGGGTCCGCGCAGGTCCTCACAGGCAGCCCATCCGCCACTCCTACCGTGGTGGGTGACGGCACGGTCCGCGGACCGTGTGCCCCGCCCGTCCCGAGAAGGAGACCCGTGAGATCCCTCGCTCCCCGACGCCGGGCCGTGTGCGCGGCGGTGGCGGCCCTGGCGGTGCTGGCCGGTGCGGTGCTCGTGGGGTGCACCGGCGGGCCGTCCACCGCCGCGACGAGCGACCTGCAGACCCCCGTCGCGGCGACGACGCTGGTCAGCACGGTCGGCACGACCACCCGCACGGCCACCGTGGAGCAGACGATCACCAGCCGGGCGCCGGGATCGCAGGTCGTCGCGGCGCCGCCTCCGGAGACGCCCGTCCCCGCACCCGTCGACGGGTCCTGTCCGTATCTCACCGACGACGAGGTCGCGGACATCAACGGGCAGCGCACCGGGCAGACCACCGTCACCGACGTGCAGCCCCACCCGATCTGCACCTTCACCCGCAGCGACGGCGGATGGCTGGCCACGGTCCGGTTCATCGCCGCCGACACTCCGCAGGCCGCCGTCGCCGCGGTCGACCAGCACGTCCCGATCGACGGGTCGGACCCGGCGAGCCAGCCGGCCGGCTGGTC
The DNA here is from genome assembly GCF_030811475.1 of Nakamurella flavida. Taxonomy (NCBI): domain Bacteria; kingdom Bacillati; phylum Actinomycetota; class Actinomycetes; order Nakamurellales; family Nakamurellaceae; genus Nakamurella; species Nakamurella flavida. Next base: position 2,435,317 of record NZ_JAUSQV010000001.1, on the reverse strand, counting down.
GGGCGGATCCACGGTGCTCGCCGACCGGTCGGTCTACGCCGTCGCGAAGGGCACCATCGCCGTGGTCGCGGAGTCCAACCAGCTGCAGACGGTGAAGGGCCGGCAGATGGTGGTCACCGCGGTCGCCCGGCTCGGCCTGTGAGCCGGGTGTGGGGTCCGTCCGGGTCGGGTCGGCATGTCCGGTCGGGGCGCGCACCGTCCGGGGCCGGTCGGACGGGCCGTCGTAGGATGGCCCGGTGAGTACTCAAGCAACCCTGCACACCAACCGCGGCGACATCGTCATCGACCTGTTCCCGAACCACGCCCCGAAGACGGTCGCCAACTTCGTCGGCCTGGCGACCGGGTCCGGGAAGTACTCGGAGAAGAACGCCGGCGGCTCCTCGGAGGGCCCGTTCTACGACGGGGCGATCTTCCACCGTGTCATCGACGGCTTCATGATCCAGGGCGGCGACCCGACCGGCACCGGCCGTGGCGGCCCCGGCTACACCTTCGCCGACGAGTTCCACCCCGAGCTGTCGTTCAACAAGCCCTACCTGCTGGCCATGGCCAACGCCGGGCCGGGCACCAACGGCTCGCAGTTCTTCATCACCACCGGCAAGACCCCGCACCTGACCTACAAGCACACCATCTTCGGCGAGGTCGCCGACCAGGCCTCCCGCGATGTCGTGGACGCCATCGGCACCACGAAGACCGACCGGTTCGACAAGCCCGCCGACGACGTGGTGATCACCTCGATCACCGTGACGGACACCGACGCCGCCTGATCCCGTCGTCGCGACCGGGGGTCCTCCCCGGGCGGTCGATGACACCCACCGACCTGCGATGAGGACGTCATGACGCACCCCCCGACCGGGCCGTCCCCCTGGGGCGGCCCGGTCGCTGCGCATCAGCCCGCGTGCACCTGGCACGCCGATAGGGCTACCGGCCTGGCCTGCACCCGCTGTGGCCGGCCCGCCTGCCCCGAGTGCCTGAGGCCGGCCAGCGTCGGCTTCCACTGCCGCGCCTGCGTCGCCGAGGGTCGGGCGACCACCGTGCAGCCGACGACGATCGCCGGCTCCCGGTTCGGCCAGCAGCCCGTGGTCACCTACGCCCTGATCGCCGTCAACGTCGCGATCTTCCTGGTGACCGCGATCCAGGCCAGGTCCGGGATGCAGCTCGGCGGATCGACGTGGTTCGCCCAGGGCTCGCTGCTTCCCGAACTGGTCGCCTCCGGCGAGTGGTGGCGCCTGCTGACGTCCGGATTCCTGCACGTCAGCGTGCCGCACGTGGCCCTGAACATGCTCTCGCTGTACGTCCTGGGGCTGCCCCTGGAGCGCATCCTGGGCCGCGGCCGGTTCGTGGTGGTCTATCTGCTTGCCCTGCTGGGCGGGTCCGCCGCGGTCATGCTGTTCTCGGACCCGCTCGGCCCCACCGCCGGCGCCTCCGGTGCGATCTTCGGGTTGATGGGCGCCCTGGTCGTCACCTTCCGACGGCTGAAGTACGACCCGCGCCAGCTGCTGACCATCGTGGCTCTCAACCTGGTCCTCAGTTTGACCCTGAGCGGGATCTCCTGGCAGGCGCACCTGGGTGGGCTCGCCGTCGGTGCCGCCGTCGGCGCGGTGATGGTCTACCCGCCGCGCGTCGTCCGCAACCGCTGGCAGCTCTGGGGCAGCGTGGGCATCCTGGCCGTGCTCGTCCTGATCGTCACCCTGCGGTTGCCGACCCTGCCGCAGGACTACTGCTCGACGGTCACCAGCGGAGATGTCACGATCTTGGTCCCCTGCGAGTAGTCCGGCTCAGCGGGGGCGGCGCGCCGCGATGGCGGCGGCGACCCGCTCCGGGTCGGTCCCCAGGTCCAGGCGTCCGAAGAGCAGCAGCTCGTCGTCGACGAGCTCGAGCTCCAGGGTGGTCGAGGCGATCCCCATCCGGCGGCGGCTCGGGGCGCTGACTCGGACGATCTCCGCCCAGCGCACGGTCCGGCCGCCGCCCACCCCGCGAATCTCCAGTCCGTGGGTGCCCACGGTCAGTCGGTGACCGATGCGCAGGCCCGCTGCACAGAGCCCGAGGAGGACGAGGGACAGGGCGGCGAGCACCACGCGGTCTGTCGGCTCGGACGCCAGCAGGACGGCAGCCAGGGCGACGGCCAGACCGGCGAGGCCGGCGACGATCAGCAGGGACCGGTCGGGACCGAACGCCTCGTCGGGACCGGCGGGCCGTCCGCCGTCACCGGAGACGTTGTCCACAGGCTCCGTCCACACTGGGGATGAATGACACGCGTGTAAGTCGGCCGCCGGGGGCAGCGGGTCAGCGGGTCAGCGCCAGCCCATCGTCATCAACAGGCCGGCGATCATCAACGTGAAGCCGATGCCGAAGTTCCAGTTGCCCAGGCTCGCCATGAAGGCGATGTCGGAGCCCCACAGGTAGAAGACCACCAGCCAGATCAGACCCAGCACCATCAGCGCCAGCATGATCCCGATGTAGACCGGGCTCGACGGAGCGGCGACCCGGGTGCGCGCGGCAGCCGCGGCGGGACTGCTCATCTCCCCCGAGGTGCGTGCCGCGCTCGTGGCGACGCTCTTGCGGACCTTGGACTTCGGCACTCGACTTCCTCCATGCTGACTGAGTCGTTCCGGGTCGTGCAGGGGTGTGCGTGGTGACCCGGCCGGCCGCCGGGGAGCCGGGGCGGGCGGCCCGGGCAGCGCACCGGGAATCCGGGGGCCCGGGTGCGGAACGGCCCCCTGAGGTCCCCGGACACCTGCGGTGGTGGCCCGGTCGGCGCAACGGTAACCAGGACCGTACATCGATGTTCCTAGCCTACGGGTTCGATGTTCGTCCGCGGTTCGGTCGGATCGGCTCCGGGGCCGGTGACCTGCGCGCGGGCATGCCGAACGGCTGGCGACGCCGGTCGCCCTGCGTGCGCGGTGGTGACGCACAGGGGGAGAGGATGGGCAGACTGGAGCGGTGGGCGGTGAACGAGGGGGCGGTGACGCGGTGGGTCCGGATCCGGTGGGACGCGGTGCCCGACCCCGCCGACCGCGCCGCACCTCCCGCGCCGCCGGATCCCGCGGCCGGTGGTGGACGGTGGGCACCGTCGTGGTCTGCCTGCTCGCCGGTCTCCTGATGGGCACCGCCCGCGCCTCGTCGCAGGATCGTGACGTCCGCACCCGCGCCGTGGATCTGTCCGTGCTGGTCAGCGAGGCCGAACAGCGCGTGCAGAACGCCGACGCCGCCGCGGGCCGCCTGCAGGCCGGTATCGACGCGGAGGCCGATGCCGATCTGTCACCCACCGTGGAGAAGGTGCTCGCGCAGGCCCGCGCCCTGCAGCCCGCCGCCGGGCTGACCGCCGTGGCCGGTCCGGCCCTGCAGGTGACGCTGACCGACGCGCCGCGCGACTCCGACGGCAACTACCCGGCCGGGGTCGATCCCGACGATCTGGTGGTGCATCAGCAGGACGTGCAGGCCGTGGTCAACGCGCTGTGGGCGGGTGGGGCCGAGGCCATGACGATCATGGGCCAGCGGGTCATCACCACCTCCGCGGTGCGCTGCATCGGCAACACCCTGCTCCTGCAGGGCAGGACCTATTCACCGCCCTTCGTCGTCGCCGCGATCGGGGACGGCACACGGATGCGGACCGCACTGGACGGGGAGCCTGGCGTGACGTTGTTCCGCAAGTACGTCGACCGCTTCGACCTCGGATACGAGGTCGTCGCGCTGGACGACGTGACCATGCCCGCGTACGACGGGCTGGTGCGCGCGCAGTCGGCCACCACGATGCCCCGATGAACATCGACGAGCGGGTCCGTCCGACGCCGCCTCCGCCGCCGCCCCGGCGGGGGGTGGGCCGACTGATCGTGCGCGGCCTCGGGCAGACGTTCGTGACCCTGGGCGTGGTCATCCTGCTCTTCGTGGTCTACGAGGTCTGGATCACCGATCTGTTCGGCGAGCGCAAGCAGGCCGCGGCGACCACCGCCATCGACCAGCAGTGGGCCCAGGCGCAGGAGACGGTGGAGTCCACCAGCACGGTGGTGGTCACCGACCCGGCGCAGCTGGTCACCGATCCCCGGGAGCGCACCCCGCAGTACCAGACGCTGACCGGGCAGGGCTTCGCGAAGATCTACGTCCCGTCGTTCGGAGCGGACTACGCGTTCACCATCGTCGAGGGCACCGACCCCGACGACCTCTACATCGGACCGGGCCACTATCCGGACTCGCAGATGCCCGGTCAGCCGGGGAACTTCGCCGTCGCCGGCCACCGGGTGTCCAAGGGGTCGCCGTTCAACGACCTGAACCTGTTGAACGCCTGCGACGCGATGGTCGTCGAGACCCAGGACGACTGGTTCGTCTACCGGGTGCTGCCGATGACCGACCAGCAGGCCGGTTGGAACCCCGCGGCCGACTCCCGCTGCACCGGGGTCGAGGTGCCCGGCGGGGAGTACGGCGGCCTGTCGGGTCGGGTCATCACCGTGCCGTCCGACTACGCCCAGGTGCTGCCGGTGCCCGGTGTCGCCTCGGCCACCGTCCCGTCCGACGCCATGCGGCTGATCACGCTGACCACCTGCCACCCGCAGTTCTCCGACGCCGAACGGATGATCATCCACGGCGAACTGGTCACCAGCTACGCGAAGTCCGACGGCTTCGTCCCGCCCGAGATGCAGGAGCGCTGAGCGATGTACGTCTGGATCTGGCGCCACCTGCCCGGGCCGGCCGGGGCCAAGGCCGCGCAGGCCTTCGTGATGTTCCTGGCCTTCGCCGCCCTGTTGTTCTTCGTGGTCTTCCCCTGGGCCGAGCCGTATCTGCCGTTCGACCGCGTGGTCCAGTAGCGGGCGAGGGCGCAGGCCCGACGGGGACCGCTCCGGGCTCTGCCATGCTGGGACGGTGAGCACCCGGCAGACCCACATCCTCGTGGTGGACAACTACGACTCGTTCGTCTTCAACCTGGTCCAGTACCTGGAGCAGCTGGGTGCGCGGTGCACCGTGCGACGCAACGACGAGATCGCCGTGGGCGACGTGCAGGCGCTGGACGTGGACGGCATCCTGCTCTCGCCGGGCCCCGGTGCCCCCGCGGACGCGGGGGTCACCGAGGAGATGGTCCGCTGGGCGCAGGACCGCAGTCCGGTGCTGGGGGTGTGTCTCGGGCACCAGGCCATCGCCGAGGTCTACGGCGGGGTCGTCGACCGGGCCGAGGAGCTGCTGCACGGCCGCACCTCGTTGGTGCACCACTCGGGCGCGGGGAGCCTGGCCGGCCTGCCGGACCCGTTCACCGCCACCCGCTACCACTCGCTCGCCGTGGTGGACGGCACCGTCCCCGACGAGCTCGAGGTGACCGCCCGGACCGACGGCGGGGTGATCATGGCCGTCCGGCACCGCCGCTACGACATCGAGGGCGTGCAGTTCCACCCGGAGTCCGTGCTCACCCAGGGCGGGCACCGGCTGCTGGCCAACTGGCTGGCCCGGTGCGGCGACCGGGCTGCGGCGGCCCGGGTCGACGAGCTGGAGAACGAGGTCGAGCGGCTCCGCCTGTCCGCCGTCTGACCCGCTCTGACCCCGGACATGCCGATGGCCCCGTCCCCCGCGATCGCGGGAGCGGGGCCATCGGCATGTCCGGCACCGGGAAGGGGTGGAGCCGGAGGCCTGGTGTGCGAAGGCCTGGTGTGGCGGTGACCTCAGTTGGAGGTGGCCGAACCGAGCGTCACGGTGACCGTCTCGGTCTGCCCGTCCCGCACGTAGGTGATCGGCACGGTGCCGCCGGGGGCGGAGGACCGGATGGCCGCGACGAGCGCGTCGGCGGTCTCCACCAGCTGGTCGCCGACCTTGGTGACGACGTCGCCGGCCTGCAGACCGGCCTGCTCCGCGCCGCCGCCGGAGGTCAGCTGCGAGAGCGTCGCGCCGGAGGCCTGGGTCCGGGTGGCCGCGTCGGTCACGGAGGCGCCGAGGACGGCGTGGGTGGCCTTGCCGGTGTCCACGATCTCCTGGGCGATGCGCTTGGCCTGGTCGATCGGGATGGCGAACCCGACCCCGATGTTGCCGGCCTCGCCGGAGGTCGTCGAGGTGGACGCGATCGCCGAGTTGATGCCGATCACCGCGCCGTTCATGTCGACCAGGGCGCCACCGGAGTTGCCCGGGTTGATGGCCGCGTCGGTCTGAATCGCGTTCATCACGGTGTCCTGGGCGGTGCTCTGCGTCTGCTGGGCGGATCCGGTGCGGACCGGCCGGTCCAGCGCGGAGACGATGCCGGAGGTCACGGTGGCCGACAGGCCCAGCGGCGACCCGATGGCGACGACCTGCTGACCGACCTGCAGGTTGTCCGAGGAACCGAGGGTGGCCGTGGTGAGCCCGGAGACGTTCTCGGCCTTGATGACGGCCAGGTCGTCGGTGGCATCCGCGCCGACCACGGTGGCGTCGGCGGTGGTGCCGTCGTTGAAGCGCACCTGCAGGGTGGTGGCGCCCTCGATGACGTGGTTGTTGGTCAGGATGAGTCCGTCGCCGGACAGGATCACCCCGGATCCCTCGCCCTGGCTGCTCGACGAGGTCGACAGCACCGAGACGACCGACGGCAGGACCGCCGACGCGACCTGCTGGACCGAACCGGTCGGGGCCGGGAGCTGGGCGGAGACGGTGGAGGACTGCGCCGAGCGGCTCAGGGAGTTGTCCACGGACGTGTTCGAGCTGCCGAGGTTGGCTCCCACGACGCCCCCACCGAATCCGGCGGCGAGGGCGATGACCGCGCCGATGGCCAGGGTGGTGGTCCGACGCCCGGTGCGGGTGGGGCGGTCGAGCACCGCGGTGCCGCCCGGCGCGGGCTGTCCGGCCGCGTACCCGGGCGCGCCGCCGACGGGCGGGAGGTACCCGCCGCCGGCGACGGGGTAGGAGCGGGTGTCGTACGGCCGGCTCTGCTGGCCGGCGCCGGACCAGGACGGATCGGTCAGCGCGCCGCTCGGGCGGGGCTGCCACCAGGCGTGGTCGCCGGAGCTGCCGGCCGCCGGCGAGCTCCCGCCGGGGTGGGCCCCGGTGGTCCGGATCGGGCCGGTGTCCTGCTCGGACTGCCGACCCCAGTAGGGCGCGGCAGGAGCGGACGGGGCCGACGGGGCGGCGGGGGTTCCGGCGGTCGGGCTGCCCGCAGGGGTGCCGGCAGCGGAGGTGCCGGCGTCGCGCTCGGTGGAACGGTCGGGCGCGGCGGAGAAGCGATCGGCGGCATCGTCACCGGGCCGGTCGGCCCCGGGCTGCGCGTTCATGTCCTGGCTCATGGACACGACTCTGGCCCTGTCGGGTGTGAGTCGGCTGAGTGCGGGTTGCGCGCGTCCCGGGAGAGGCTGGCAGCGAACTGTGAGTCAGCTGTCCCGACCCTGGGTTCCACCCGTTCGGGGGAACCCAGGGTCGGGCAGCGCGGTCAGCCGGCCGGCTGGCTCGGGATCGTCGTCTCCGCGGGGGCCGGCGTGGCCGGGGGCGCCGCGGAGGGAGCCGGAGCGGTGGTCGGCGGCGTCGTCGGGGTGGTGGGCGTGGGCGGCGCCGCCGCCTGGTACACGGTGATGGTCACCCGTTGGCTCGTCGGGATCTGCGTACCCCCCGGGACGGACTGCTGCTGCACCCGGCCGACCAGGTCGCCGCTCGGTGCGGCCGGACCGGCCGTGGTGGAGACGTTGGTCAGCCCCGCGTTGGCCAGGGCCGCGCGGGCGGCTCCCTCGGTGGCACCCCGGACGTCGGGGACGACGGCCTGGGCCTGCACTCCGATGTCCACGCTCACCCGGGTACCGGTCTTGGCGACCACCTCACCGGACGCCGGACTCTGCGCGACGACCGCGCCGACCAGGGCCGGGTTGGTGGTCTCCACCTCCCGGGTCGCCAGGGTGCCGCGGTCACCGGACCACCCGACGTTGCGCATGGCCGCGGCGGCCTCGTCGGGGGTCAGGTTGCGCAGGTTCGGCATGGTCATCTGCGAGTTGTCCGAGACGGTGAGCGTCACCGAGGTGCCCTCCTGGATCCGCTCGCCCGGCTTGGGGTCGATGGCCAGCACCTGGTTGAGCGGTTCCGCGCTCGCCGCCTGCTGCGAGACGACGGTCAGCTTGAGCGCCTGCAGCTGCGCGGTGGCGTCGGCCAGCTGCAGACCGACGAGCCCGTCGGGGACGGCCACGAAGTTGGGTCCGCTGCCGATGACGACGGTGATGACGGTGCCCGGGGCCACCGAGGCCTGGGCCGCCGGATCCTGCCGGATCGCCTTGTTCCGGTCCGCGTCCGAGGACGCCTCCTGCACCTCGGCGTACTGCAGGTTCGCGGCCGACAGGGCGTTCTTGGCCTGCTCCGGGGAGTAGGTGACCACGTTCGGGACGTCCACGTTGCGGACGCCCTCACCGATGTCCAGGCTCACCGAGGAGCCCTTGTCGACCGAGGTCAGCTTGGACGGTCGCTGTTCGACGACCTGCCCCTTCTTGTCGTCGGTGGACTCGACGTTGGCGATCTGGCCGAGGACCAGGCCGCTGTCCCGCAGTCGGGCGGTGGCGTCGTCCGCGGACAGCCCCGTCAGCTCCGGGACGGCGACCTGCTGGACGGGCGGCGGGGCCGAGGTGACCCGCAGGGTCAGCCAGATGGCGCCGGCCAGCAGGGCGAGACACAGCGCACCGATACCGACGAATCCCCAGACCCGCTTCGAGCGGCTCTGCTCCGTCTCCTCGGGTTCCCACTGGTCGGTGGGGCCGTGGGTGGGCGGGGCGAGCAGGGACGGGCCCGCGCCGACCGACCGCGGGGTGGCGCGGTAGATCTCGGTGCGGTCCTCGTCGGACATCAGCGGGGTCGCCTTGACCGCCTGACCGGACAGGGCCCGCACCAGGTCCTGCCGCATCTCGGCGGCGTTCTGGTAGCGGTTGAGCGGGTTCTTGTTCAGCGCCTTGAGGACGATGGAGTCGAGCTCCCGGGCCAGCCCGGGACGGACCTCGCTCGGCGGCTTCGGGGTCTCGCGCACGTGCTGGTAGGCGATGGCGACAGGGGAGTCGCCCACGAAGGGCGGTGAGCCGGTGAGCAGCTCGTAGAGCACGCAGCCGGTGGCGTAGACGTCGGAGCGGGCGTCGACGGGCTCGCCCCGCGCCTGCTCGGGCGAGAGGTACTGCGCGGTGCCGATGACGGCGGCGGTGGCCGTCATCGTGGCCTGCCCGTCGGAGACCGCCCGGGCGATGCCGAAGTCCATCACCTTGACCGCGCCGGCCCGGTTGAGCATCACGTTCGCCGGCTTGATGTCGCGGTGCACGATGCCGTGGCGGTGGGAGAAGTCCAGCGCCGCGCAGATGTCCGCGGTGATCTCCATGGCGCGCTTGGGCTCCAGCGGCCCCTCGCGCTTGAGCAGGTCGCGCAGGGTCTCGCCCTCGACGTACTCCATGACGATGTACGGGATGGGCCCGCTCTCGCCGGTCGTCTCACCGGTGTCGTAGACGGCGACGATGGCCGGGTGGTTGAGCGAGGCCGCGTTCTGCGCCTCCCGGCGGAACCGGGCCTGGAACGAGGGGTCACGGGCCAGATCGGCACGCAGCACCTTGATCGCGACGTCCCGACCGAGGCGGAGGTCGCGGCCGCGGTGCACCTCGGACATGCCACCGAAGCCGAGGGTGTCCCCGACCTGGTAGCGATCGCCGAACAGGTATCCCGTCATGCCGTCCTTCGTCCTTCCGCAGATCGTGCCGTTCCTGGTGTGCGTGAGCGTGTACGTCCCTTGCCCGTCGTCGGGCCGCCCGGCCCGCTCACCGCTCGGAGTCCGGGCCGGTCGCGCCGCCCGTGCGAGGGCTGCGGGCGACCACGCGCACCGAGGGTGGCACACCGGGAGCACCGTCGGATCCCGCGGCAGCCGGTGCTGTGGGCACCGACACCGACACCGTGCGCACGGCAGGGTCTGCCGACCAGGACGCAGCCGACCCCGGCTCGGTTGCCTCGACCGCCCGGACCTCTCCGGCCGACACGGCGCCCGGCCCGGACCCGGTCGAGGACAGCGTCCGCACCGGGTCGGCCGGCACCGGCGCGGCCTGCCGGTCGATGAGCACGCCGGCGGCCCCGGCGAGCAGCAGGACCAGGATGGTCAGCAGCACCGACAGGGCCGTGCGGCGGGCCGCCGGACGGCGGGCGACGGGGACCGGACGGACCGGCTGGGCCATGACCGGCGGACGGGTGACAGGTGGGACGACGGCCGCCGGGGCGGGCGGCACCGACACCGGCGGCATCATCCGGGTGGCCGGGGCGTCGACCGGGGGCGGCGGGAGGGAGCCCCCGGAGCGCACGGCGGTGACGGCGGAGGCCACGGCCGCCCCGTCGGCCAGGCGCTGGGCCGGGTCCTTGACAAGCATCCGCAGCACCAGGGCGGCCACCGGCGGCGGGACGTCCCCGGGGAGCGGGGGCGGCATGTCCCGCAGGTGGGCCATGGCCACCGCGACGGGGCTGTCCGCCTCGAAGGGACGTCGACCGGCCAGGCACTCGTAGGTCACCACGCCCAGGGCGTAGGTGTCCGAGGCGGGGACCGCCTCGCGGCCCGCCGCCTGCTCCGGGGAGAGGTACTGGGCGGTGCCCATGACCATGCCGGTGCGGGTGACCGGGGCCGAGTCGGTGACCTTGGCGATGCCGAAGTCGGTGAGTTTCACCTGGCCGGTGGGGGTGATCATGATGTTTCCGGGCTTGATGTCGCGGTGCACCAGGCCCATCACGTGGGCGGCCTGCAGGGCGCGGCCGGACTGCGCGGCGACGTCCAGCGTGCGGGCCACGGTGAGCCGCCCGGTCCGGGCGAGGACGGCGGACAGCGGCTCGCCGACGACCAGCTCCATGACCAGGAACGCGGTGTCCGCCCGCCCGCCGGGCACGATCGCCACCTCGCCGTAGTCGTAGACCGCGGCGATGCCGGGGTGGTTCAACGAGGCGGTGATGCGGGCCTCGGAGCGGAAGCGGTCCAGGAACTCCGGGTCACCGCTGAGCTCGGACTTCAGGATCTTCACCGCGACGGTCCGGGCCAGCCGGGTGTCGTCGGCCGCCCACACCTCGCCCATCCCACCGACGGCGATCCGCCGGGTGAGGCGGTAACGGTCGGAGAGCATCAGACCGGGGGTCAGTGCCATGTCACAGCCCCCCGCTCAGCGCGGCGGCGATGACGGCGCGCCCGATGGGCCCGGCCACCTTCGCCCCGGTCGCGGCGAGGTCACCGTTCCCGCCGTTCTCCACCATGACGGCCACCGCGATCGGCGCGTTGTCGGCCGGGGCGAAGGCGACGTACCAGCAGTGCGGCGCGGTGTTCTTGGGGTCGCTGCCGTGCTCGGCGGTCCCCGTCTTCGACGCGATGACCAGGTCGGCGATGCCGCCGGACCCCGGGGTCTCCTTCTCGGACTGCACCATCATGTCGCGCACGGAGTCGGCCACGTCGACGGGGACGGTCTGGCCCAGCGAGGTCGGCTCGGTCTCCGAGATGACCGACAGGTCCGGCTTGGTGGTCCGGGCGATGAGGTGCGGGGCCATCCGCTCGCCGTGGTTGGCGATGGTGGCGACGACCTCGGCCATGGCCAGCGGGGTGACGGCCACGTCGCGCTGGCCGATGCCGGTCTGGGCCAGCGCGGCGATGTCCGGGATCTGGCCGATGCGGGAGGGCACGACGTCCAGGCCGAGCTCGCCGTCGCCCTCGTCGGTGGTCGAGCCGTCACCGATGCCGAATCCGCCGGCCTCCTCCTTGACCGCGTCCGCACCCAGGCTCATCGCGACCTCGGCGAACGCGGTGTTGCAGGAGTGGGCCAGCGCCTGGGTCAGGGTGACCTGCGAACCGTCGCCCTCGGCGCAGTTCTCGCCCATGTAGTTCGACAGGGTGGCTCCGCCGGTGCCGGGCAGGGTGATCGTCGGCGCTCCGGTGACCGGGGTGTCGACGGTGTCCCCACGCTGCAGGGCGGCGGCCGCGACGATCAGCTTGAACGTCGAACCCGGCGGGTAGACGTTGGCCACGGCCCGGTTCAGCAGCGGTGACGGGGCATCCGGATCCGGCGGGGCGACCAGCGCGTTGTAGGCGGCGCGTTGCTCGGCGTCCGAGTGCCCGGCCAGCGGGTTCGGGTCGTAGGACGGGGTGGAGACCATGGCGAGCACCTCCCCGGTGTCCGGGCGCAGCGCGACCACGGCGCCGGTGTAGCCCTTCTCGGTCAGCGCGGTGTACGCGGCCTGCTGGATGGCCGGGACGATGGTGAGCTCGACATTCCCGCCGCGGGGGTCGCGCCCGGTGATCAGATCGGACAGCTGGCCGGCGAACAGGTCCGCACTCTCCCCGGACAGCACATCGTTCTCCGTCCGTTCCAGGCCGGTGGGGCCGTAGCGCATCGAGTAGTAGCCGGTGAGGCCGGCGTAGACCGGGCCCTCCGGGTAGACCCGCTGGTAGCGGTACTGGTCGTCCACCGGGTCGGACCGGGCCAGCACCACACCGCCGGACGCGGTGATCTGCCCGCGCTGTCGGCTGTACTCGGCCACCAGCGTGCGGCGGTTGTTCGGGTCGGTGCGGTAGTCGTCGGACTTCACCACCTGGATCCAGGTGATGTTCAGCAGCAGCGCGACGATCAGGACGATGACCGCGCCGCCGACCCGGCGCAGCGGCCGCCTCATCGGTCGGCCTCCCCGTCACGGCCCCTGGGGGAGGTGGCCGGCGCCGAGGCCCGACCGACCACGGGCACCATCTCGGTGGCCGCCTCGGTGATCGGCGCGGCGACCCGCACGGGCCGGATCTCCGGGCGCCGGGCGGAGTCCGAGATGCGCACCAGCAGCGCCAGGATCACGTAGTTGGCGAGCAGCGAGGAGCCGCCGTAGGACAGGAACGGCGTGGTCAGTCCGGTCAGCGGGATCAGCCGGGTGACGCCGCCGACGATGACGAACACCTGCAGGGCGAGGGAGAACGCGAGCCCGCCGGCCAGCAGTGAACCGAAGCCGTCCTTGACCAGCAGAGCGGTGCGCAGCCCGCGGGAGACCAGGATCAGGTAGCAGAGCAGGATCGCCGTCAGCCCGACCAGGCCCAGCTCCTCACCGAGCGCGGCGGTGATGAAGTCCGTCGACGCGTACGGGACGATGTCCGGCCGTCCGGCCCCGAGGCCGGTGCCGAAGATGCCGCCGGTGCCCATCCCGAAGAGGGACTGGACGAGCTGGTAGCCCGACCCCAGCGGGTCGTCGAACGGGTGCAGCCAGATGTTGACGCGCACCCGGACGTGGCTGAACAGCTGGTAGGCGAGCAGGGCGCCGCCGACGAACCCGAGCAGTCCGATGATCAGCCAGGACACCCGACCGGTGGCCAGGTAGATCATCGTCAGCATCGTGCCGAACAGCAGCAGCGTGGTGCCCAGGTCGTTGCCGCGGACCAGCACGGCGAGCGCGACGACCAGGGCGACGACCAGCGGGCCCAGGTCCCGCAGCCGCGGCAGGACGAGCCCGAACACCTTCTTGCCGGCGGTGGACAGCACCGTCCGCTTGGCGGTGAGGAAGGCGGCCGCGAAGACGATCAGCGCGATCTTGGCGAACTCCGCGGGTTGAATGGAGAACAGCCCGGGGACCTTGATCCAGATCTGCGCGCCGTTGACCTGCGAGTACCGCGCCGGCAGCACGGCCGGGATCGCCAGGAACACCAGCCCGGCGAAGGCCAGCGTGTAGGCGTAGGACTGCAGCACGGTGTGGTCGCGGATGATCACCAGCACGAGCAGGAAGAGCACCAGGGCCAGCCCGGTCCACACCAGCTGCAGCGAGGTCTGCGACGTCGGCGGGTCCTCGCCGCGGTTGGCCGCGCTGACCTGGGCGGCCAGGTCGAGCCGGTAGATCATCACCAGCCCGAGGCCGTTGAGCAGCGCGACCAACGGGAGTAGCAGCGGGTCGGCGTACGGGGCGAAGCGGCGGATGAGCAGGTGCGCGACGGCCAGTGCGGCCAGGTAGCCGCCGCCGTAGGACGCCAGGTCCCAGCTGATCGTCCGGCTCTGGTTGAGCTCCACGATGATCAGCGCACCGGTGACCAGGACGGCGGCGAACACCAGCAGGCCGAGTTCGGCGGCGCGGCCGGTCGGGCGGGGTTCGTCGGCGGGGGGCGTCGTGGCGCCGACCCGGGGCTGGACGCCGGTCATCCGGTCACCCGGCAGGTGACGCCCGGCTGGGGGGCCGCGGAGGACAACGGTGTGCCCGACGAGGACGCGGGGGTCGTCGGGACGGTGGGCCCGGTGGCCGGGTTTCCCGGGGTGCCGTTCTCCTGGGTACCGGTACCGGTACCGGGTTCCGGGACGGTCTGCGCGGACGACGTCGGGTCGACCAGGGACGGGCCGGTGGACGTGGGCAGCGTGGCTCCGGTGGTCTCGGGGAACGTGCCGGCGCTCAGGGTGGCGGACACCGCGGGCGGGACGACGCAGGCGGGCAGCAGCTGCCCGGCCAGGCGGCTGACCACCCCGCGGGCGTCGGCGAGCGTGCCGGCCTGGATGCCGGCGACCACCTGGTCCTGGGCGGCCGGGACGAGATCGGCGACGAGCAGCGGCCGGCAGTCGTTCAGGCCGGGGGTGCAGGCCCCCTCCTCGGCCGAGTACAGCCGCCAGCCGAAGAGCGAACCGTTGACCCCGCGGAACACGGTGACCTCGTCGTCCTGCGCGGCGACGAAGTGCTGGCTCTGCACCCAGAGCAGCGACCCGCCGACGGCGACGGCGGCCAGTACGACCAGAGCCAGGGTGAACGCGCCCCGGCGACGCCAGCTGCGGGCCCGGGTGGGGGCGGCGAGGCCGGCGGCGGGGGCGGCGGCACCGGTGCGGACGGGCGCGGTGGCCGCGGTGTCCGGGTCGCTCTCGTCGTCGGCCCAGTCGTCGTCGGTGTCGTCCGGGTCGGTGTCGTCGTCGTCCTGGGCCCAGTCGTCGTCGTCCGGGGCAGTGACGAACTCCGGTCGGGCCGGCGGGTCCTCCGGGATGCCGGGCAGGGGCACCCGGGGCATCTCCTGGGTCATCCGCACGGAGGCGAACGAGCCGATCGGGCCGGTGGCGTCCGGGTCCTGGGCCGCCCAGGGTTCGTCGTCGACCCCGGTCTCGACGACGTCGGCGACGATGACGGTGATGTTGTCGGGGCCGCCCCCGGCCAGCGCCAGCTGGATGAGCGCGTCGGCGGTGGCGGCCGGGTCGCCCGCGTTGCCGAGCGAGTCGGCGACGGCCTCGGGTGAGACGACGGCGGGCAGGCCGTCACTGCAGACCAGGTACCGGTCGCCGACGCTGACCTCGCGGGTGGTCAGCGAGGGGTCGAGGTCGGTGCCGTTGAGGGCCCGGAGCAGCAGTGAACGCTGGGGATGGTGGGCGGCCTCGTCCGCGGTGATCCGGCCGTCGTCGATCAGCGACTGCACGAAGGTGTCGTCGTGGGTGAGCTGGTGAAGGACGCCGTTGCGGTACAGGTAGGCGCGCGAGTCGCCGACGTGGGCCATGCCGAGCCTGTCCCCGGCGAACAGCAACGCGGTGACGGTGGTGCCCATGCCGTCGAGTTCGGGATTGCCGTCGACCACGTCGGCGATGGCGGCGTTGCCCTGCCGGACGGCGGTGGCCAGTCCGCGCAACAGGTTGGTCGCGGTCGGCTGCTCGTCCAGGGGGGCGAACGCGTTCACCACCAGGCGGGAGGCCATGTCGCCGGCCGCGTGCCCGCCCATGCCGTCGGCCACCACCAGCAGGCGGGGTCCGGCGTACACCGAGTCCTGGTTGTTGGAGCGCAGCAGTCCGCGATCGGTGCGTGCCGCGTAGAGCAGCTCGTGGGTCATCGCGGCGGCCCCCCGGGGGTCCGGGTCACGGGCGCAGCTCGATCACGGTGCGCCCGATGCGAATGGGCACGCCGATGGCGACCGGGGTGGGTGAGGTGATCCGGGCCCGGTCCAGGTAGGTGCCGTTGGTCGAACCCAGGTCCTCCAGGAAGTACTCCTGACCCTGTTGCAGGATCCGGGCGTGCCGGGTGGAGGCGTAGTCGTCGTCCAGCACCAGGGTCGAGTCCTCGGCGCGGCCCATCAGGATGGGGCCCGGGCCGAGCTTGAGCCGGGTGCCGGCCAGCGAACCCGCGGTGACGACGAGCGTGCCCGGCACCATCCGCCCCGCCGGGGTGGGCACGGCGGGGCGGGCGGGGGAGGACTGCTCACGCCGTCGCCCACGGGAGGACTCGCGGCGGGCGATGACGTCGGCCCCGACGCGCAGATCGGCGCGGATGACCCGGATCGCGGCCAGCACGAACAGCCAGAGCAGGATGAGGAATCCGATTCTGGTGAGCTGGAGGATCAGTGCCGGCATGTGGATCCCGCCGTCAGGTCCGGCTCGAGAACCTGACAGCGGAGTGCCCCAGGCTGATCACGTCCCCGTCCGCGAGTTGCCAGGTCTGCACCGAGGACCCGTTGACGGTGGTGCCGTTGGTGGAACCGAGGTCGTGCAGCACGGCGGTGTGCCCGTCGAAGTAGACGTCGGCATGACGACGCGAGACGGAGGTGTCGGGCAGGCGGAACGCGGCGTCCTGCCCACGCCCCAGCACGTTGGAACCGCGCTGCAGCCGGTAGGTGCGGTTCGAGCCGTCCTCGACCGCGAGCACCGCGGTGGCCTCGCGCTCCGGCTGGTACTGCGCCTCGCCGTAACCGGCGCCGTACCCGCCCCCACCGGACGGCCGGCCCTGCTGGTCGTGGCCCTGCCCGCCGTACTGCTGGGCGCCGTACTGCTGGGCGCCGTACTGCTGGTCTCCGTAGGGCTGGCCGTACTGCTGCCCGTACTGCTGCCCGTACTGCTGGCCGCCGTACTGCTGACCGGCGTACTGCTGGCCGGAGGGGGCGACGCCGTACTGCTGGCCCGCGGGCGGCGGGGCGTACTGGCCCCCGTACTGCGGCGCGCCGGAGGGCTGGCCGTACTGCTGGCCGTCGCTCTGGCCGCCGTACTGCGGGGACCCGCCGTAGGAGTGGCCGTAGGGCTGCTGGGCGGGGTCCGGATATGCGGGCTGCTGGCCGTACTGCTGACCGTAGGGCGCCGGGTCGTACTGGGGCCCGTACTGGTTCTGGCCGCCCTGGCCGTGGTGCGGCGGGTCGTACGCGAGCTGGTCCTGATCGGCGCCCGCGGCGGGTCCGGCCTGGTAGGGAGACCCGGGGGTGAAGCTCGGGAGTGCGGTGCCGCGCTGATCCGCGCCGGCCTCGGCGTCCGGACCCGGGGCGCCGGCCCGGTCCGCCTGGTGCTCGGGCCGACCGTGGTCGGGCTGCTGCGACATCTGACCCACCCCTGCTCTCGGACTGCGGGAGCGCCGGTCGACATCGGGGTCGACCGACGAGCTGATGCGGAACTGACCGGTGTGCAGGGTCGCCGACTCCTCGAGGGTGACGGCCACGTCGCCGAAGGTGTCCCAGCCCTGCTCCTGCAGATACTCGTCGATCATGTCCGACAGGGCCGCCTCGACCTGGGTGCGCTCGCCGCCGAAGTGCTCGCGATCGGTCGGGCCCAGTGCCACGGAGTAGGCATTGGGGGCCACCGTCCGGCCCCCCTGCTGCTGCAGGTGGGCCTGGGCCTCCCCCTGGAGGGCGTCGGCGACCTCGGCGGGTTGCACCTTGCCGCCGAACAGGCGCGCGAAGGTGTTCCCGACGGCGCCCTGCAGCCGTCTTTCCATGTTCTGCAGTGCGCGCATCGCCACCCCCTCGTTCGCGGTCCCCTGGTCGCAGGACGGACCGATCGTAACGGTGACGTGTAGCTGCAGGGTCGGTTGCGTGGTATCCGCCGGATCGAGCCGTCCGAGTGGACGTGCCGGCCCGCCCGGACGGGGCCCGGGCCGGTGGTCCGGGAGTCCCCGTGGGGCGTGTTAACCTCGTTCCCGTCACTGGGCAAGTGGCGAAATGGCAGACGCGCACGGTTCAGGTCCGTGTGTCCGAAAGGACGTGGGGGTTCAACTCCCCCCTTGCCCACTCTGGTTGAGACAGACGACAGAGCCCCTGGCCGCGTGAGCGGCCGGGGGCTCTTGTCGTTGTCGGCTCGTGTCGTTATTGCCGGCAGGTCTGTCGCCGCCCGGGCGCGGCTCGATGTCAGGCCGTCGTCGTGGCGCCGGTGGTCGGTGCACCCGGCGCCCCGGACGGCGGTGTGCCCATCCGGCCGGTGGGCGGTGTGCCGCCGGGTCCGCCCGTGCCGCCGGTCGGCGGGGTGCCGCCCTGTCCGCCGCCCCCGCCGCCGCCGGGCACGGACCCGCCGGTCGGGGCGGTGGTGGTGTCCACACCCACGTTCAGACTGGCGGCGTACCCCTGGGTGACGTCGCCGGTCACGGACCCGAGTTGCAGAGCACCGCCGTCGTCGCCGAACACGTTGTCGGACTGCAGGGTGACCTGCGCGAGGTTGGCCGGGGACTCCTCGTAGCCCGCGGTGGCGTAGACCGCGTCGCAGACGTCCTTCGGCAGGGCGACCTGGGACGTGGCGATGGCCTTGGTCGCGTCGGTGATGGCGGCCTCGTCCGGGTAGACCTCGAAGTGGATGTGCGGCCAGCGGCCGCTGTAGCAGGCCGGGAAGACGCTGGTGTAGCTGACGACCCCGTCGGCATCGGCGATCTGGACGCCGCGCAGGTAGTTCTGGTCCGTGACGCCCTCGGAGTACATGGAGTACTCGCCAGCGGCGTTGCAGTGCCAGACGTACACGGCGACCCCGGCGAACGGCACCCCGCCGTTGGCCAGGTCCCGGATGGTCAACCGCAGGGTCATCGGCACCCCCTCGGCGGTGCCGGAGGACGCGCCGAAGCTGGAGCGGATGTCGCTGCGGACGACACCGCTCTCGGAGAGCACATCGGGGCCGTTGGAGCCGTCACCCGGGTACGGGCCGGCCGTCTCGTCGGGGATCTCGCTGCCCGATGCCGCGGCGGAGGAGGCGGCCGACGAGGACGCGGCCGACGAGGTCGCCGCCGCCGACGTGGTGGCGTTCGCGCTGGTCGCGGCCGTCCCGCAGGCGGCGAGACCGAGGCCGGCCACGCCGAGTCCGAGGGTGCGCAGCATCCGCCGCCGTCCCATCAGGGTGCCGATGTCGAAGGCCAGGCCCTGGTCGACGACCTCCTCGTCCGGACGGGGGAGCGGGCGGCCCTCGTGCGTGGGGACGGCGGGGGTGCTGCGCATGGCGGGTCTCCTGGGATCGGGGGAGGAATGACGGGCGGCGGTACCGGCACGCTCTCCGCCGGTCTGCACCCACTCTCGGCGGCCGGGCTCGGTCCTCGCTGTCGGGAGCCTGTGCCTCGGCTGTGCGCACGGACGCCGAAACCGATGGCCGGGA
This sequence comes from Nakamurella flavida, assembly GCF_030811475.1. Lineage (NCBI taxonomy): Bacteria > Bacillati > Actinomycetota > Actinomycetes > Nakamurellales > Nakamurellaceae > Nakamurella > Nakamurella flavida. Next base: position 2,416,112 of record NZ_JAUSQV010000001.1, on the reverse strand, counting down.
GCGGGGGCGTCGGACAGACTGCCCGGGTGTACCTGACCATCACCACCACGTCCGACGATCCCGACGCGCCCGCCACCGATCTGGGCTTCCTGCTGCACAAGCACCCCGGTCGGGCGCAGAGCTTCGCGGTGTCGGCGGGGACGGCCCACGTCTTCTATCCGGAGGCGACGGCAGCGCGGTGCACGGCGGCGCTGTTCGTCGAGGTGGACCCGGTGGCCCTGGTGCGGGGGCGGGTACCCGTCGCGCTCGACGGGTACGTCAACGACCGTCCGTACGTGGCGTCCTCCCTGCTCGCGGTGGCCCTGCCGCGGGTGTTCGGCAGCGCGCTGCACGGCCGGTGCACCGCCCGCCCCGACCTGGTCGGCCGGCCGCTGCCGCTGACCGTGCGCATCCCCGTGCTTCCGGCGGGGCGCGACGGGGACCTGGTGCGCCGGTGGTTCACACCGCTGGGCTGGACGGTGCGGGAGACCCGCCTGCCGCTGGACGAGGAGTTCGGTCAGTGGGGGCCGTCCGGGTTCGTGGACGCCGAGCTGACCGCGACCATGCCGCTGGACCGGGCGCTGACCCAGCTCTACGTGCTGCTGCCGGCGCTGGACGACGACAAGCACTACTGGGTCGGCGACGACGAGGTCGACAAGCTCGCCCGGGCCGGCGGCGACTGGCTCGCCCACCACCCCGAGCGCGACCTGATCCTGCGGCGGTCGCTGGCCCGTCAGCGGGATCTCGTCGACGAGGCCCGGACCCGGCTGACCGCCGACGACCCCGACGACCCTGACGACACCGACGAGAAGGGCGAGCCGACGGCGACGACGCCCGTGGCCGGGCCCGGCATGGCCCGGCTGCGGCTCGAGGCCGTGCTGACCGAGCTGCGGGCCGCCGGGGCGAACCGCGTCGTCGACATGGGTTGCGGGGAGGGACATCTCGTGGCGGCGCTGCTGCGGGAGGGTGCGTTCAGCGAGGTGGTCGGCGTCGACGTGGCCGCCCGGGAGCTCGCCCGGGCGGAGAAGCGGCTCGCGCTGGAACGCATGCCGGACGCCCAGCGGGCCCGGTTGCAGCTGCTCCAGTCGTCGGTGACCTACCGCGACCGGCGGCTGGCCGGGTACGACGCGATGGTGCTCATGGAGGTGGTGGAACACCTGGAACCGGAGGCCGTGCCGGCGCTGGTGCGCACGGTGTTCGCCGACGCCCGCCCGCGCACGGTGGTGCTGACCACGCCGAACGCCGATCACAACGTCCGCTATCCCGCGCTGGCCGGCGGGGGGATGCGGCACCCGGATCACCGGTTCGAGTGGACCCGGGCCGAGTTCACCGCCTGGACGGACGATGTCGCCGCGGAGCACGGCTACACCGTCCGGCTCGAACCGGTCGGCCCGGACGATCCCGAGGTCGGCCCGTCCACCCAGCTGGCCGTGTTCACCCGGGTCGACGCCGACGTGTCCGAGAGGCGGTCCGCATGAGCGCGCCCGACGTGGCCGAGAACGTGCTGGAGATCCCGGCCCTGTCCCTGGTGGTGCTGGTCGGTGCGTCGTCGTCCGGCAAGTCCTCTTTCGCCCGCCGGCACTTCGGGCCGTACGAGACGCTCTCCAGCGACGTGTTCCGCGGGATGGTGAGCGACGACGAGAACTCCCAGGCCGCCACCCGGGATGCGTTCGACGTGCTGAACGTGGTCGCCGGCAAGCGGTTGACGGCGGGCCGGCTGACCGTCGTCGACGCGACGAACGTGCAGCGGGACTCGCGTCGGCAGGTGCTCGAACTGGCCCGCGACCACGACGTGCTGCCGGTGGCCATCGTCCTGGACCTCCCCGAGAAGCTGCTGCAGGAGCGCAATCTCGCCCGGGCCGACCGCGTCCTGCCGCCCCGGGTGATCGGCCGTCACGTGAACGAGCTGCACCGGTCATTGCGTGGGCTGGCCCGGGAGGGCTTCCGCACCGTGCACGTGTTGCGGAGCCAGGAGGAGATCGACGCGGTCCGGATCGTCCGGGAGCCGTTGCGCAGCGATCGTCGGGACGACCACGGTCCGTTCGACGCCATCGGTGACGTGCACGGCTGCCTCGCCGAGCTCGTCGAGCTGCTCGACCGGCTCGGGTACGCGGTGGTCCGGGACGGGCAGGGGCGCCCGGTGGACGCGGTGCACCCGCAGGGCCGGCGGGTGATCTTCCTGGGCGACCTGGTCGACCGGGGTCCCGACGTGGTCGGCGTGCTCCGCCTGGCCATGGGCATGCACCGGGCCGGACACGCACTGGCGGTGCCGGGCAATCACGAGCACAAGCTGGTCCGGGCGCTGCGCGGCAGGGACGTGCAGCGCACCCACGGTCTGGCCGAGACCCTGGACCAGCTCGACCGGGAGTCGGCGGAATTCCGCGCCGAGGTCGCGCAGTGGTGCGACGGTCTGGTCGCCCATCTCGTGCTGGACGACGGGAAGCTGGTCGTCGCGCACGCCGGGCTGAAGGAGAGCTACCACAACCGCGCGTCCGGTCGGGTGCGCAGCTTCGCGCTGTACGGCGACTCGACGGGGGAGACGGACGAGTACGGCCTGCCGGTCCGCTACCCGTGGGCGCAGGACTACCGCGGTGCGGCGACGGTGCTCTACGGGCACGTCCCGACGCTCGAGCCGGAGTGGGTCAACAACACGATGTGCCTGGACACCGGCTGCGTCTTCGGCGGCCGGCTGACGGCACTGCGCTACCCGGAGCGTGAGCTCGTCTCCGTTGCCGCGCACCAGGTCTGGTACGAGCCGACCCGACCGCTGGGCCCGGTGACGCCGGCTGCGGAGCGCGCGCCGGACGCCCTGGACCTGGCCGAGGTGCTGGGTGCGCGGACGGTGGAGACGTCCCAGCACGGCCGGGTCAGCGTGCGGGCGGAGAACGCCGCCGGCGCGCTGGAGGTCATGTCGCGCTTCGCCCTGCCGCCGCGGTGGCTGCCGTACCTGCCGCCGACGATGGCACCGGTGGCGACCTCGTCGCTGTCGGACGTGCTGGAGCATCCGGCCGAGGCCTGGTCCGCCTACGGGGCCGCGGGGGTCACCCAGGTGATCGCCCAGGAGAAGCACATGGGGTCGCGGGCCGTCGTCGTCCTCTGTCGTGACAGCGCCGTCGCGACAGCGCGTTTCGGGGCGCAGGACGGGGAGACCGGGGCGGTGTACACCCGGACGGGGCGCGCGTTCTTCGACCGGCCGACCACCGAGGCCCTGCTCGCGAAGCTGCGGGCAGCGGTCGACGCGGCCGGGCTGTGGGACGAGCTGGGCACCGGGTGGCTGATCCTGGACGGTGAACTCCTGCCGTGGTCGGCAAAGGCGGTCGATCTGCTGCGCGGTCAGTTCGCGCCCGTCGGGGCGGCCGCCCGCTCCGTGCTGCCCACCGCCGTGGCCGGCCTCGAGCAGGCGGCCGCCAAAGGGGTGGACGTCGGGGATCTGCTGACGCGCACCCGGTCCCGGTCGGCGAACGCCGACGGCTTCGTCGCGGCATACCGGCGGTACTGCTGGCCCGTGGACGGGCTCGACGGGGTCGCGCTGGCCCCGTTCCAGCTCCTGGCCGCCGAGGGCTTCCTCGGCCGGGACCGTGACCACCTGTGGCATCTGGCCCTCGCCGACCGCCTGGTGGCCGCCGCCCCCGACCTGATCCGCACCACCCGTCGGCACCTGGTGGACACCGCCGACGAGGAGTCCTGCGCCGCAGGTACGGCGTGGTGGACGGAGCTGACCGCCGGCGGCGGGGAAGGCATGGTCGTCAAGCCGGTCGGCGCGACCCGCGGCCCGAAGGGCCTGCTGCAGCCGGGTCTGAAGGTGCGTGGTCGGGAGTACCTGCGCATCGTCTACGGGCCCGACTACACCGAGCCGGACAACCTGGTCCGGCTGCGGGAACGGCACCTCGGGCACAAGCGCTCGCTGGCCCTGCGGGAGTACGCCCTGGGCCAGGAATCGCTCGACCGGTTCGTCGCCGGCGACCCGCTGTGGCGGGTGCACGAGGCGGTGTTCGCGGTGTTGGCGCTGGAGTCCGAGGCGGTCGATCCGCGACTCTGAGGGCCGGCCGCACGGCCGGGACGCCCTGCGGCGGGCCCGTGGCACCCGGCGCGAGCCCGCGACCGGCTCACCGCACGACACCGCTCACCGACGGCCGACCACACACCAGGCCGTCGCGGTGACGACGAACGGCCCGACGGGGAGCCGCGCGGCGCACCGGTCGTGCAGCACCGTCCTGTCCCCCGGCGACAACCGGCCCAGATGGTCACCGGCCGGACCGACCCCGAGGGTGTACGGCCTCCACCACTGCTCGACGTCCTCGTAGGTCACGGACACGGTGAGCTCGGTGTCCGCCACGAGGGTGAGACCGGCACCGCGCGCGAGGGTCGCCAGCTGACCCGCTCCCGTGCCGGCCCGCCCGGACTCGTCCTCGACCCCGGGATGCAGGGCGCGGGCCTCGTCCCAGAACAGGGCGAGGGGCCCACGGCCGCCGGCGTGGTCCCACACCGTGGCGGCCACCGTCCCGCCGGGCGCGGCGACCCGCACCATCTCCCGGAACCCGGCGGCCGGGTCGGGCAGGAAATGCACGACCAGCGACGCCGTGACGACGGCGAAGGTGTCGGCGGCCCACGGCAGCGCCTCGGCCCGTCCGGTCCGGACGTCGATCCCGGGGATCCGGTCGGCCAGCGCCCCGACGAAGGATGCCGAGGGGTCCACGGCGCTGACCCGGCCGGTCCCCCACCGGTCGACGAGGCGGCTGGTCATCGCGCCCGGGCCGCACCCGACATCCAGGACGGGCCGCGTGACCGTCGTGGGCAGCAGGTCCACCAGCCCATCGGCCAGCGGCTCGCTGTAGCGGCCCATGAACATCCCGTACGCCTCGGCGGCGACCTCGAAACCCATCGGAGGATGCTCCACCCGGGCGACGGTGTCCGGGAAGGGCCGGACGGGCGACACCACGGGCCGGGGGAGTCCCTTCCTCTGGACGGCTCGACCCGTCGTGCGCCGATCGCCACGGTGAGAACCGTGCGCGCACAATGAACACCACCACCGGGGTGGTGGGCTCCCGGCGGGACGGGGGACCGCGGGCTGTCGCGGTCAGCGTGAGGTCGAGTCGCGGACGACGAGCTCGCCGCGCAGGGAAGTCCGCAGCGACCGGCGCGGTTCGGCCTGGGGCTGCAGCAGGCTCCGGATCAGCCGGACCGCCTCTCCGGCGACCGCCGACACCGGTTGGCGGACGGTGGTGAGCGACGGGGTGAGGAAGGAGGCCTGGGGTATGTCGTCCAGGCCGGTCACCAGCACGTCACCGGGAACCGAGACGCCCAGGCGGGCCAGCTCGCGCAGCAGGCCGGTGGCGATCTGGTCGTCGGCGCAGACGATCGCGGCCGGGAGCGGGCCGGCCGCGACGAGGGTGGATGCGGCCTGCGCCCCCCACTCCATGGAGAACTCGCCGTCCAGCACGTCGGCGACGGTGACGCCGTGATTCGCGGCCGCGACCCGCGTCGCCGTGGTCCGCAGGCGCCCGGACGAGTTCTGGGTATTCGAGGTGACCAGCGCGAGGTCGCGGACGCCGCGACCGGCGAGGTGGGCGACGATGATCTCCAGCGCGTGCATGTCGTCCAACCCCACCCAGTCGATGTCGACGTCGACGGCGCTGCGGTCGAGCTGGACGACCGGGACCTTGCGCTGGGCCTGGGCGAGGGCCGGCCCGGAGTGCACGGTGTCGCACGGACTGATCAGGATGCCGTCGACCGCGCCGTCGCACATCGACGCGAGACGCTGTGCCTCGATGGCGGTGTCGTCGCGCGAGGTGCACAGGTAGAGGTTCGTCCCGGTGCCGCCCAGGTGCTTCTCCACCTCGTCCACCAGCATGGTGAAGAACGGGTTGGACACCGACGGCACGAGCAGACCGATGTTGCCCGTCGCGTTCTTGCGCAGGGCGCGGGCGATCGGGTTCACCCGGTAGCCCAGGCGCAGGGCCGCGTCCCGTACCCGGGCCGCCGTGTCCGGGCTGACCGCGGTGGAGCCGCTCAGGGCCCGGGACACCGTCGCGGTGGAGACCTGAGCCCGCCGGGCCACGTCGGCAATCGTGGCGCTGGGCCCCCCGTCCGGCATGGGCGGAGCGTAACCCAGCCCCCGTGCGGCGGAGCCGAAGCGGTCTCATGACATCGTTTACAGAGGAGAAACAAAGCGTTCACGTGCGACGACGACGGGTTCCCGTAGAACTCTTGCAGGCGGTTGTGCAAACGATTACATTCGCCTCCACCCCGCGTTGGCCCGGCTGGACAGCCGATGAGAGAGGACCCGGACACCATGAAGAAGATCTCTGCGTTGGTCGCGCTCGCGGCCGCGTCGGCCCTGGTGCTGAGCGGCTGCTCGACCACCCAGTCGTCCACGACCGCGTCCAGTGCCACGAGCGCGTCGAGCGCCGCCGGCGACTCCGGTGCGGCCGCGTCCGGTGACGGGGTCAAGGTCGCGTTCGTCTCGCAGATCGAGGGCATCCCGTACTTCAACGGGTTCAAGACCGGCGGCGAGAAGGCCGCCCAGGATCTGGGGATCACCTACACCCAGACGGGTCCGGCCACGACGAACTCCGCCGAGCAGGTCAAGATCCTCGACGGCCTGGTCGCGCAGCAGTACGACGCCATCGCCGTCTCCCCGCTGGACCCGACGTCGATCAACAGCTCGATCGCCTCCGCCTCGTCGGCCGGCGTGAAGATGGCGACCTCGGACGCCGACGCTCCGGAGTCCGAGCGCGCGGTGTTCGTCTCCCAGGCCTCCGACGAGGCACTCGGCGGCACCGTCATGGACGAGCTGGCCAAGGCCACCGGCGGCAGCGGCCAGTACGGCATCATCTCCGGCGGCGCGGACACGGCCACCTTCAACAACTGGATCAAGGCCGCGCAGGACCGGCAGGCCGCGGAGTACCCGGGCATGGAGCTGGTCGGCGGCATCAAGTACACGACCGACACCGCCAGCGCCCTGCAGGAGGCGCAGAACCTGATGACGGCGTTCCCGGACCTCAAGGGCATCATCGCCATCCCGTCGACGGCCATTCCCGGTGTGGCGCAGGCCGTCCAGAACGCGGGGGCCGCCGGTCGGGTCGCGGTCACCGGCTTCGGTTCGCCGAAGACCGCCGGTGAGTTCCTGGAGTCCGGCGCGATGACCTCCACCGTGCTGTGGGACGTCGAGGACCTGGGCTACCTGACGGTGTGGGCGATGGACCAGCTGGTCGAGGGCAAGCCGTTCGCGGCGAGCAACACGGTGCCCGGGCTGGAGAACCCGGTGACCTACGACGAGTCGACCAAGACCCTGCTGCTGGGTGATCCCACCGTGTTCACCAAGGACAACTACGCGAAGTACGACTTCTGACCCCGGCTTCGCCTCGCGCGGTCGCCCCGACACCCAGCCCCCAGTCCACTCCCGATCCGGGACGGAGAAGCCATGAGCACGACCATCCTTCAGGCCCGCGGGGTCTCGAAACGGTTCGGCGCCACCCAGGCCCTGGACGACGTGTCCCTCACCCTGGTCGCCGGGGAACGGGTCGCCGTCATGGGCGAGAACGGCGCGGGCAAGTCGACCCTCATGAAGGTGTTCGCGGGTGTCCACACCCCGGACGCCGGGTCGATGGACCTGCACGGCACGCCGTTCGCCCCGCGGACGCCCACCGAGGCGATCCTGCGCGGGATCTCGACGGTGTACCAGGAGCCGGCGGGGTTCCCGCACCTGTCCGTCCTGGAGAACCTGTCCATGGGTCGGCAGCAGCACACGGCCGGGTGGCTGCAGAACGGGCGGATGCGGGACGAGGGGGTGCGACTCCTGGATCGCATCGGCCTGCCCGCTCGGACGCTGCGGCGGTCGATGGGAGAGCTGTCGCTCGCCGAGCAGCAGCTCGTGCTCATCGCCCGGGCCGTGGCCGCCGACCCCAAGGTGCTCATCCTGGACGAGCCGACCTCGATCCTCACCGACACCGAGTCCCAGCGGTTGTTCGGTCTGGTCGACGAGCTGGTGGCCGGCGGGGTCGGGGTCTGCTTCATCACCCACCGCTTCGACGAGCTCGATCGCATGGCCGACCGTTTCCTGGTCCTGCGCGACGGTCGTCTGGTCGGGGAGACCACGAACCCCGACCGGGACGGGTTGCTGGCCATGATGGGTGGCCGGGACCTGGGTGGGGCTCCGCGCCGCGCCGCTCCCGCACCGGCGCCCGCCCCGACCGGTGACGCCCCGCGCGTCCGGTCGGGGCCGGCGATCGGGGAGACCGTCCTGCGGCTCGACGGCTGGACCCTGGCCGGCACGTTCGAGGACGTCTCGCTCGACGTGCAGGCCGGCCGGATCACCGGCCTGTACGGGCTGGTCGGGGCCGGGCGCACCGAGATCGCCCTGAGCGTCCTCGGTGAGCTCGGGCACGACGCAGGGACGCTGGAGTACCTCGGTGCGCCGATGCGGCCGAGCGGCAGCCGGGCCGCCCTGGCCAAGGGCATCGCCTACCTGCCGGAGGACCGCAAGACGCAGGGCATCCTGCGGCACATGACGGTCGCCGAGAACGTCTCGATCGCGGCGCTCCCGTCGGTGACCGACCGGGGCGTGGTGAACCGTCGTCGGGAACGGGATCTGGTGGGCTCCTGGATCCAGCGGATCCGGATCAAGACCGCCGGCCCGGCGGCGCCGATCACCTCGCTGTCCGGTGGCAACCAGCAGAAGGCGCTGCTCGCCCGCCTCCTGGCCATCGATCCCCACCTCCTCGTGCTGGACGAGCCGACCCGGGGCATCGACGTGGCGACCAAGGCCGAGATCCACCGGGACATCAAGGCTCTGGCCGCCCAGGGGGTGGCCGTGCTGCTCATCTCCTCGGAGATGAGCGAGCTGCTCGAGCTCGCCGATGTCGTGCACACCCTGCACGAGGGCCGCATCACTTCCGTCCTGCACGGCACGGAGATCACCGAGCAGGCCGTGCTCCGCGGAGCCACCGGCGTGCTGGCCGCCGCGTCGGTCTCCGCTGTCACCCCCGCTGACACTCCCGCCGCCGCCGCCACCCAGGCGGCACCGAACGATCCCGAGGAGGCCCGATGACCGCGGTGGCCGTCGCGGCGCCCCCCGCCGCCCGCCGACTGGTGGTGCTGCGGCAGATCCGCACGTACCTGTTGCCCGTCCTGCTGATCGTGGAGGTGGTGCTGTTCGCACTCCTCTCGCCGCAGTTCCTCACCGCGCAGAACTGGGTCAACATCGCCACCAACTCGGCCGATCTGGCCCTGGTGGCGGCCGGGCTGACGCTGATCATCCTGATGGCCGGCATCGACGTGTCGACCGGATTCGCGGTCGGGCTGGTGGGGTGGTTCGTCGCCACCGGCATGTCGCAGGCCTACCCGCCGGTGCTGGTCCTCCTGGTCGCCCTGCTGATCGGGGCGGTGCTCGGTCTGGCCAACGGCCTGCTCACGGTCCGGTTGTCGATCCCCTCGATCGTCGCCACCCTGGGCACCAGCGCGATCTTCCAGGCCGCGCTGTTCTTCCTGTGGGACTCCACCGACGTGTTCGCCCGGCCGGTGTTCCCGTGGCTCTCGGGGCAGTCGCGCCTCTTCGGCATCCCGGTCGTCGCCCTCCTCGTGGTGGCCGTCTACGCCGTCCTGCAGATCGTCCTGTCCCGCACCGTGTTCGGACGTTCGATCTACGCGATCGGTTCGAACGTGGAGGCCGCCCAGCTGGCCGGCATCTCCATCAGCCGGGTCCGGCTCGGCGCGTACCTGCTGCTGGGCGCGCTGGTCGGGCTCGCCGCGGTGTTGTACTCCGCGCGCATCGGCGTCGTGCAGGCCAGTTCCGGCGGCGAGCTGACGATGCTGGCGATCGCCGCGGTGGTGGTCGGCGGCACCTCGATCCTGGGCGGCGAGGGTTCGGTGCTGCGCACCCTCGGCGGCCTGCTGTTCATCGCCGTGCTGCGCAACGGCGTGGTGCTGGCCGGTGTCCCGTCCCTGTGGAACGGCGTGCTCATCGGCCTGGTCATCCTGCTGGCCGTCGTCGTCAACGGCCTGGTCATCCGGGCCTCCCGCGAACGTCAGAGGAGTGTGTGACATGTCGACCGAGACAGACGCGAAGGACGTCAGGGATCGTCCTGCGCGGACCCGGTTCGTCGCACCGGCCTTCCTGAAGGACCGGCGGGGCGCCCTGCTCCTGCTGATCGTGCTGGCGATGATCGTGATGTCGCTCAGCTCGCCGTACTTCCTGCAGGTGCCGAACCTGCTGACGCTCATGCAGTACTCCGCCGTGGTCGGCATCCTCGCCCTGGGCCAGACGATGGTGATCCTGGGTGGGGGTGGCGGGATCGACCTGTCGATCGGGTCGATCATGTCGGCCTGCTCGGTGGTGTTCGGCATCCTGGCCGGGGAGCACGGGGTCAGCCCGTGGCTCGCGGCCCTGGTCGCCCTGGTCGCCGGGGCCGTCCTCGGGGCGCTGAACGGGCTGCTCATCACCGCGCTGGGCCTGCCTCCGCTCATCGTCACCCTGGGCACCTGGTACCTGTACGCCTCCGCCGCCCAGGTGGCCACCGGCGGCACCGACGTGTCGGGCTTCGACCGGGACGGGTTCACCCTGCTGGGCCAGACCTCGGTGCTCGGCGTGCCCTTCCAGGTGCTCTGCATCCTGGTCCCGCTGGGCGCGATCATGGTCTTCCTCACCCGCCGGACCGCCTACGGCCGCAACGTCTATGCGGTCGGCTCCAGTGATGTCACCGCCCGGCTCGCCGGTGTCCCCGTCGATCGCATCCGCATCTCGCTGTACGCGATCTCCGGGACGACGGCGGCCGTCGGCGCGATCGTCACCGCGTCCTGGCTGCTGAACGCCAAGTCCACCGCCGGGTCCGGGCTGGAGCTGCAGGCCATCACCATCGCCGTGCTCGGCGGCATCGCCATCACCGGTGGTCTGGGCCGGATCAGCGGCGTGCTCATGGCCCTGGTGCTCGTCGGCATCCTGAGCAACGGCCTGCAGCTGGCCGACGTCGGCTCCACGTTCCAGCGCGGGCTGCTCGGCGCCGTGCTCGTCGTGTCGATGCTCGTGCGCTCCCGCGCCGAGGCCCGTCGTCTCGTCACCTGACCGCACTCCGCACTCGTCACCTCCGCCTGCGGCCGACCCGCCGCCCCCGCACGAACTCCTCCGAACGAAGGGACCCCCACCCCATGTCACCCCGCAACGACGACGCCGTCCTCGCCGCGATCGAGGACCGCGAGGAATCGACGATCGCGTTCCTGCAGGACCTGCTGCGCGCCCCGAGCGTCAATCCCTGGTTCACCGACGCCCCCGAACACCTCGGTGAGGCCGCCGTGCAGGACGTCTTCGAGGCCCGCCTGCGGGCTCTGGGGGCCGACACCATCGACCGCTGGGAGCCCAGCGCCGACGCCCTGGCCCACCGGGCCGACGGCCCCGGCTACTACCCGGGTCGCGACTTCACCGGCCGGCCCAACCTGGTGGCCGTGTTCAAGGGCAGCGCCCCCACCGGCCGGTCGGTGATGATCCAGGGCCACTGCGACGTGGTCGAGGTCGGGTCCGGGTGGACCGAGGACCCGTTCGGCGGCGAGCGCAAGGACGGCCGGATCTACGGGCGCGGCGCGGTGGACATGAAGGGCGGGATGGCCGCGGCCATCGGCGCTCTCGAGGCGTTGCAGGCCACCGGGGTGCGCCTGAAGGAGGACCTGATCGTCGCCTCCGTGGCCGACGAGGAGGCCGGCGGCATGGGCACCCTGTCCCTGGTCGACCGCGGCTACCGGGCCACCGGCGGCGCCATCGTCCCCGAGGCCACCAACCTGAACATCGCCCCGCTCTGCCGGGGGATCCTCTGGGGTCGGGTGACCCTGCAGGGCCGGGCCGGACACATCGAACTGGAGCGCAAGCCCTGGCGGGAGGGCGGCGCGGTCGACGCCATCGCCTACGGCCACCTGCTCATGGACGCGATCCGCGAGCGGAACGCGCAGTGGGCGGACAACCCGGTGAAGAACCACCAGTACCTGCCGATCCCGTGCCAGATCTACGTGGCCCAGCTGGCCGCCGGGGAGTTCCCGACGACCTACGCCCGGGAGTGCACCATCACCTTCAACGCCCAGTACCTGCCGGGCCAGAAGGACGCCCACGGCCTGGGATCCACCGTCAAGGCCGAACTGGAGGAACTGTTCACCACCTTCGTCACCGGCGACGACTGGTTCGACGAGCACCCGCCGGTCATCGAGTGGCTGGTGGACGCCGACTGCGGCGAGACCGCCGACGACGAGCCCGTCGTCACCACCACCCTGGCCAACGCCCAGCGACTCGGCCTGCCCAGCGTCCTGCAGGGCTGCATGTCGCACACCGACATGGGTCTGCAGATCGACGACGGCACGCCGACGATCAACTTCGGCCCGGGCCACATGGGGGTGGCCCACCAGGCCGACGAGCACCTGCTGGAGACCGACCTGCTCGTCGCCACCAAGGTCTTCGCCCTCACCATCGCCGATCTCTGCGGCACCCAGGACTGACCACCGGCCCACCCGCCGCAACGACCACCAGCAGGAGAGAGACAGACATGGCGAGGATCTTGTTCGCAGGCGAGTCGTGGTCGGTGACCTCGACGCACGCGAAGGGCTTCGACACCTTCACCACCACCCACTACGCCGAGGGCGGCGACGCCATCATCGCGGCGTGGCGCGACGGCGGGCACGAGGTCACCTACCAGCCCTCGCACGTCGCGGCCACGGAGTTCCCGACCACCGTGGAGGAGTTGGACCAGTGGGACGTGGTGGTGCTCAGCGACATCGGCTCCAACACGCTCCTGCTGCCCGCGTCCACGTTCCAGGGCGGCCGCAAGCACGGCAACCGGCTCACCGCGCTGCGCGACTGGACGCTCGGCGGGGGCGGATTCGCCATGATCGGCGGCTACCTGACGTTCCAGGGCATCGAGGCGAAGGCCAACTACCGGACGACCCCGGTCGCCGACGTGCTCCCGATCGTCATGGAGATCGGCGACGACCGGGTGGAACGGCCGGACGGGGTGCGTCCGGTGATCACCGGGGAGCACGTGACGGTCGACGGGTTGGCCGGTGTGGGTGAGGAGCTGCCCGAGCTGCTGGGCTACCAGCGCTTCGTGGCCAGGCCGGGGGCGTCGACGCTGATGACCGTCGACGACGAGCCGCTGCTGGTGGTCGGCGAGGCCGGCCGCGGGCGGACCCTGGCCTACGCCAGCGACATCGGGCCGCACTGGGCGCCGACCGAGTTCACCGACTGGCCGGGGTTCGCCACGATGTGGCAGCGGGCGGCCACCTGGCTGGCCGGGCAGGACTGAACCGGCCGCGGTCGGACGGCGGACCCGGTGGGCGGGAGGCGGGTGTGATGACCCTGGCGGACGATCCTGTGCGGCTCGCGGTCGAGTTGATCCGGTGCGACACGGCCGGGCGGAACGAGGACGCGGCGCTGGACGTCGTCGAGGCGTGTCTGCGTCCCGCCGGGTTCGCCGTGGACCGCGTCCCGTGGCGTGACGGCCGGTCGAACCTGGTGGCGCGGTACGACGGGGGCGGTCGGCTGACCTTCGCCGCCCACGTCGACACAGTGCCCTTCGACGCCGATCGGTGGAGCGTCGATCCGCTCGGTGGCGAGATCCGCGACGACCGGTTGTTCGGCCGGGGCGCGAGCGACATGAAGTCCGGGGCAGCGGCGATGGTCTCGGCGGCCGTCGCCGCGGTCCGCGGCCCCTGCGCGCCCTTCTCCCTGGTGTTCACCTCCGCGGAGGAGGTCGGGTGTCTGGGGGCGGCGTCCGTCGCGGCCGCCGGGCTGCTCGCGGCCGACCCGATCCTCGTCGTGGGGGAGTCCACCGGGAACCAGGTCCGGTTCGGGCACAAGGGCGCCACCTGGGTCCGGGTGTCGGCCCGCGGGCGGTCGGCGCACGGCTCCCGGCCGGATCTCGGAATCAACGCCATCCACCTCCTCAGCGACGCGATCCAGCGCTTGCGGCAGGCGGAACGCACCGGTGGGCTCGGCGGGCCGCACCCCGTGCTCGGTGACCCCACGGTCAACGTGGGGACGATCCTGGGTGGTCGGCAGGCCAACCTGGTGCCCGACCACGCCGAGATGGTGCTCGACATCCGCACGGTGCGGGACGGCGACGTCCGCACCGTTCTCGACCACGTCGACGGGCCCGGGCTGACGTGGGACGAACAACTCGCGGTCCGCAGCGTCTGGACCGAACCGGACGACCCGATCTCGCGGGCCGTCCGGGCGGTCGCCGGGTCGGTCACCGCGACAGCGGGTCCGCCGGAGCCGGTGCCCTACTTCACCGACGCGGCGGTGCTGGCCGGGGAGGTTCCGCTGGTCTACATCTGCGGGCCGGGCGATCCCGACCAACCCCACACGGACGACGAGTCGTGCTCCGTCCGGGCCGTCGGCGAGAGCGCGCGGATCTACCGCGGGCTCCTGGCGGAGTGGACCGCCGGTCGGCTGGGCTGAGGCAGGGCAGCCGGCCCGGACCGCGAGCGGGACGACGGCCCGCCGCCGGGTGGGAGTGTGTCCTCCCACCCGGCGGCGGCGCATCACCGACCGACGCGCACCCGGAGCGCGGCGGCGACGAGATTCCCCAAGGCGGCGACGGTCTCGGCTCGACCCCGGGTCTTGAGTCCGCAGTCCGGGTTGACCCACAGCCGTTCCGCGGGCAGCACCGTCGAGGTGGCCCGCAGGTGGGCCTCCATCTCGTCGACCGACGGGACCCGCGGCGAATGGATGTCCCACACGCCCGGGCCGACCTCGTGGGGGTAACCCGCGTCGGCCAGTTCCGCACCGATCCCCATCCCCGACCGGGCGGCCTCCACGCTGATCACGTCGGCATCGAGATCGAAGACGGCGCTGAGGATGTCGCCGAACTCGGCATAGCACATGTGGGTGTGCACCGCGGTGTCCGTCGCGACCCCCGAGGTGGCCAGGCGGAACGCCCGGGTGGCCCAGTCGAGGTAGGCGGCGCGGTCGGCCCGGCGCAGCGGCAGCGTCTCCCGCAGGGCCGGTTCGTCGACCTGGATGATCGCCGTGCCGGCGGCGTCCAGATCGACGACCTCGTCCCGCAGCGCGAGGGCGACCTGCCGGGCGGTGTCGGCGATCGGGAGGTCGTCCCGGACGAACGACCACGCCAGCATGGTGACCGGGCCGGTGAGCATGCCCTTGACCGGCCGGTCGGTGCGGGCCTGGGCCCACGTCGTCCAGGGCACCGTCATCGGCACGGGTCGGGAGACATCACCGACGAGGATCGGCGGCCGCACGCAGCGGGTGCCGTACGACTGCACCCACCCGTGGTGGGTGACCACGAACCCGTCGAGCTGCTCGGCGAAGTACTGCACCATGTCGTTGCGCTCCGGCTCGCCGTGCACCAGCACGTCGAGGCCGAGCTCGGTCTGCAGGTCCAGCACGGCGGCGATCTCGGCCTGCATCGCCGACCGGTACCCGGCCGGGTCCAGCTGCCCGGCGCGCAGCGCGGCCCGGGCCCGGCGCAGGTCCCCGGTCTGCGGGAACGAGCCGATCGTCGTGGTCGGGAACAGCGGGAGGGGCAGTCGCCGCCGATGGGCCGCCCGGCGCTCGGGGTAGGGCGGCCGGACGAGATCGGCGTCGACGACGGCGGCCGCCCGGGCGCGCACGGCGGGGTCCACCACCACACCCGAGGTCCGCCGGTCGGCCAGCGCCACTCGGGCGGCGGCCAGTTCCGCCTCGACCGCCGACGGGCCGTCGGTGATCCCGCGGGCGAGCACGACCAGCTCGGCGAGCTTCTGCCTGCCGAAGGCGAGCCACGGCACCACCGCGGGGTCCAGGTGCTGCTCCGTGGTCAGGTCCAGCGGCACGTGCAGCAGCGAGCAGGAGGCGGCCACGTCCAGCGACCCGGCGAGATCACCCGCCCCGGCCGCCACGGCCAGCGCCGCGTCCAGATCGGTGCGCCAGACGTTCCGGCCGTCGACCACCCCCAGGACGAGGCGTCTCCCGGGCAGGCCGCCCAGCTCGCGCAGGGCCGCCAGGTCAGCGGTTCCGGCCACCAGATCCAGGGCGAGCCCGTCGACCGGGGAACCGACGAGCACCGGCAGGGCGTCCCCGAACGATCCGAAGTAGCCGGCCAGGAGGATCTTCGGCCGGGCGGGGACGGCGGTGAGACGGTCCAGCACCCGTGCGGCCAGGTCCAGCACGGCGGGCGGCTGGTCGAGCACCAGGATCGGTTCGTCGATCTGCACCCACGACGCCCCGGCCGCCTGCAGTCGTGCGAGCAGCTCCTCGTACAGCGGGAGAACGGTGTCCAGCAGGTCGAGCGGTGCGAAGTCCGCCGGGCTGTCGGCCGTGGGCTTGCTCAGCAGCAGGAAGGTCAGCGGCCCGAGGACCACCGGGCGGGTGGTCACCCCCAGGTCCCGGGCCTCGGCCAGCATCTCCAGCGGGCCGGACGGGTCCAGGGCGAACCCGGTGTCGGGCCCCAGTTCCGGGACCAGGTGGTGGTAGTTCGTGTCGAACCACTTCGTCATCTCCAGGGGCGCGACGGCGTCCGTTCCCCGGGTCATCGCGAAGTACCGGTCCAACCGGTCGGCCGCGGACTCCTGGCCGGGGACGGCGGCGCGGTGCCGGTCCGGGACGGCCCCGAGCAGCCAGGCGGTGTCGGCGACGTGGTCGTACAGCGAGAACTCCCCGGGGATCTCGGACAGCCCGGCGTCACGCAGCTCCACCAGGCGGTCGCGGCGCAGCTGCGCCGCGACGGCGAGCAGGCCGTCGGCGTCGGCCCGGCCGGCCCAGTACGCCTCGACGGCCCGCTTGAGCTCCCGGTCGGGGCCGTGCCGGGGGTAGCCGTGCACGGTGGCACCACAGGTGCGGGGGATGGGGGGAACGGTCATCGGAACTCTCCTTCGCGAGTTTCGAGATCGACCCGCGGAGAGGACGCCGACACACCCGTCCCCGGGCATGCGGGGACAGGGCAGCGGCGACGACCCACCCACGAGGTCGGATGCCACCGCCCCGTGGTCACGGGGCGGGCTCCTGGCAGGTCTTCGGACTCACGGGCACGGGCGGCACGGATGCCACCCACCTACCGGCCGTCGCTTCCCGGACGCCACGCGTCCAGTGCTTCATGACAGCTGTCGTTCCCGTTCACCGCTGCGGGGCAGTCCCGGATTCCCACCGGGTTCCCTCTTGCCTCGTCGACCCTGGACTGCGGGGGCGACGAACCAGATGCGGGGCCGACTGTAGCCGCCGCCGAGGACACGACGGGGTGACCGGGGCTGCGCCCGCCGACGTCGCCCTGGCACCCTGACCCGATGACCGAACTGAGCCGAGGAGCCAACGCCCCGCTGTCCGGGGGCACCGTCCGCATCGCCGTGGCCGGCGCCCGACCGGGGGCTGTCGACCTGATGGCCTTCCAGCTGACCGGTGACCGCGTGGTGCGGGACGACGCCGACTTCGTCTTCTTCAACCAGCCGGCCTCACCGGAGGGGGCGGTGCGACTGGTCGACGGGGCCACGCTGACCCTGGATCTGGCCGCGGTGCCGCCGGCGGTGCAGACGGTGGCGGTGACCGTCGCCCTGGACGACGGGCAGACCGGGTCGCTGGCGACGGTGTCGGGCCTCGCCGTGGCGATCACCGACGGGACGTCGACGCTCACCGCCCCGGCGAGCGGGCTGACCACGGAGCGGGCCGCCGTGCTCGTCGAGGTCTACCGGCGGGGCGAGGCGTGGAAGGTGCGCAGTGTGTCGGCCGGCTGGGCGCAGGGGCTGGCCGCTCTGGTCCGCGAGCACGGGGTCAGCGTCGACGACGAGCCCGCCGCTTCGGCGCCGCCCGCCGCACCGGCACCGGTGGTGTCACCGTCACCCGCCGCCGCCGCCCCGCCCGCCGTCGACGGCCCGCGCTCGGTGCCCGGGGAGGAGCGGCTGTCGCTGGTCAAGCGGCAGGCGCTGGACCTGCGCAAGAAGGAGGTGCACAAGGTCCTGCTGACGAAGGGGGCCGCGCAGGAGCGGGCGCGCATCGTGCTGGTGATCGACAAGACCGGGTCGATGTACGAGGAGTTCCAGTCCCGCCTGGTGCACCGGGTGGTGGAGCGCATGGTGCCGGTGGCCATCCAGCTCGACGACGACGGCTCGCTCGAGGCGTATCTCTACGCGGTGAAGTTCGCCAAGCTGCCCGATCTGCACGTCGCCGATCTCGAGGAGTGGCAGGAGACCTACCTGCACCTGAACGGCAAGCACGGTGGTATCGACTACAAGAAGATCGGCGGCTACAACGACGAGATCCCGATCCTCACCGAGGTGATGTCCTCGGTCGACGCCCGCGCCGGCAAGCCGACCCTGGTGCTGTTCTTCACCGACGGCGGGTTCGCCAAGAAGAAGGCCATCACCAAGCTGATGAGCGGGGCGTCGTCGCTGCCGATCTTCTGGCAGTTCGTGGGCATCGGCCGCAACGACTACGGCCTGTTGACCTCGCTCGACGAGATGGAGGGCCGGGTCGTGGACAACGTCGGGTTCTTCGCCCTGGACGACATCGACCGGGTGGACGACGCCGAGCTCTACCGGCGGCTGCTGGGGGAGTTCCCGGACTGGCTGAGGGCGGCCCGGACGGCGGGCATCCTGCGCTGACTGAGCCCGGGCGGGCGGATCTCGGGGGAGGATGAGGTCGTGGGCATCGAGAGCTACGACCGGGTACTGGGTCGCGCGAAGGCGCTGAAGAAGGAACGGGACACCCTCGCGGCCTATCTCAACGCCGACGAGACGGTGCTCGCCCGCAGCCTGGCCGAGGCCCTGGTCGACACCACCGCGCTGACCGCCACCCGGCGGCCGCTCCCACCGCTGGCCGTCCCCGTGGTGGAGGCGGAGGGAGCGGCCGAACTGATGACCGGCGGCGTCGTCCTGGTCATCACCGATCGCAAGCTGATCGCCGCCACCAGCACCGGCGGATTCCGTCCGCGGTGGGAGGCGCTGACCCTGCCCTACGGCCAGTTGGAGCCCGAACTCCGGGAGGTACCCGCCGACGGAGGCTCCACCGTGCTGATCGTGCCGACCTCGGGCCGCCGCGACTTCGGTGCCCGCTTCCGCGACGCCGGGCCGGCCGCCGACTGCGCCGCCGCCCTGCGGGAGGCCCTGGGCACCTACCGGCGGGAACGCATGGGTCTGTAGTCCACAGGCCCCGCGTGCCCGGTCCCACGGGTCGACGTGACCCGCGGGACCGGCTGTCGGTGCGGATGGATCAGGCTGCCGCGACGGCGATCTCGTTGGGGGTGGCCGGCAGGGTGGCATCGGCGACCACCTCGCCGGAGGTCAGGTCGACGGCCAGGATGCGCTGCTTCGCGGGTTCGGTCACGTAGGCGGTGTTCCCGTGCACGGTCAGCGCCGGGTGGGCGTCCTGCCACTCCTCCGGGGACGTCCACGGGTCGATGACGTCCCAGGACTGCCGGATCTCGCCGGTCGTGGGATCCAGGGTGTTCAGGGTGCCGTCCGCGCTGAGCAGCACGGCCTCGTCGGCCGGGCCCCGGGCCACGTCCCGCCAGGTGTACTCGACACCCGCGGGCAGGTCGACGACCTTCAGCGTGCCGGCGGTGGTGTCGATGAGGGCGAGCTCGGAGAGCAGGTAGCCCTCGCTGTCCGGGTCGCTGTTGTAGTCCCCGACGACCAGCGGGGAGGTCTCGCTGACGTAGGCGTTGCCCATGCGGCCGTAGGCGTCCGGCGCCTGCAGCTTGGTGAACGCACCCGCCTCGTACATCAGGACACCGTCCTTGCAGCCGAAGACGACGACCTCGTCGGCGGCCGTGCCCTCGCCGTGGACGGCGGGGCACTCCTCGCTGCGCGCGGTCTCCGTACCGTCCGGGCCCAGGACCCGCACCCCGGTCCGCCCGTCGGCCGTGCCCAGGGTGGACAGCACCGAGCCGTCGGCGAGTTCGATCGCCACCCCGTGGTGGGCGGCCTCCGAGGCGATGACCTCGGTCTCGGGCTTCGTGTCGGCGCTGAGGGCATCGGTGTCGAACGCGGTGATCTCGCCGGTGCCGTCGGCGAAGAGCACCGTGCGGCCGGCGTGCCGGACGACGTGGCCGGGGGTGTCGGCCGCGAACACCAGGTCGGTCAGGGCCGGATTACCGGTGCCGGAACCGATGTCGGTGCCGGCGTCGAGCACCTGGAAGCCGTCGGCGGTGGACACCAGCACATGACGGCCGTCGCCGGCCGGGTTCAGCCGGTTGAACCCGGCCAGCGGCAGATCGGCGGCCACCTCCAGCGTCGTACCGTCCAGCACCAGCACGCCACCGTCGTAGGTGAGCGCGACACGTGCTGTGGTCGCGGTGTTCCCGACCGCACCGGTGTTCGGGGCAGAACCGGTCGTGTCGGACGGGGAGGAGGACGAGGTCGGGGCGGCCGAGCCGCACGCGGTGACCAGGAGACCGGCGCCGGCCAAGAGGACGAACGGGCGGAGGAGGGAAGGGGGCTTCATGACGCCAGCTTATCGAGAAGCATTCTCAGGAAGCAAGCGCAGCGGTGATGCGGTCCGCGTTGCTGCGCATCATCTCGAGGTAGGTGGCCGCCCCGCTGTCTTCTCCAGTACCCGTTGCTGCACTGAGGGATTCGGTGAACAGGGGTACCACCTCGACCTGGACGTCGGCCTCGTCGGCGAGGACCCGCATGAGGCGCTCCGGTTGGGCCACGTCCGCGAAGACGACGTCGACACTGGCGGTCGCCATGTCCTGGATCAGGTCATCGAAATCGCTGGCACTCGGTGCGGCCAGGGTGGTCCCCCCGGGGAGAACCGTTCCCACCACGGTGAAGTCGTAGCGTTGGGCCAGGTACCCGAAGACGTTGTGGTTGGTGACCAGGGCGCGCCGGCTCGCCGGGATGGTGGCGAACAGCTCCGCGAGGTGCGCGTCCAGGTCGCGCAGCTCTTGCCGGTAGGTTTCGGCGGAAGCGTGCAGGGCGGGTCCGTCCACGGCGTCGAGGGCGGCCAGGGCCGGTTCCAGGGCGTCGAGGACCTGCAGCATCCGCCGGGGATCGGTCCACAGATGCGGGTCGGGGCCGGACATCTCGTCGTCGGTGTAGGCCACCGTCTCGACGTGGTCGCCGGCCACGAACCGGGGCACGCCGTCGGCCGCGGCCGCGTCCAGGTGATGCTGGACGCCCTCCTCCAGGCCGAGCCCGTTGGACACCAGCAGATCGGCCCCCCGCAGCCGGGCCGCTTCCTGGGCGGAGATCTCGAAGGAGTGCGGGTCCGATCCGGGGGGCATGAGCACGAGCACGTCGGCCTGGGCGCCGATGACCTCCCGCACCACGTCGCCCAGGATGTTGGTGCTCACCGCGATCAGCGGGCGGTCCGGGGCGGATGCGTCTCCCGAACACCCGCCGAGCAGCAGGGTGGCGGTCAGGAGCGCCGGCAGGAGCCGGTGGCGGGCCCTCATCGACCCAGCTCCGCGAAGAACATCGGCACCGCCGGGGTCGGGAACTCACGGGAGATGCGGCCCCCGTCCCCGTGGTCGATCTCCAGCAGCCGGCGGCCGGCCGGGTCGTTGACGTAGGCCCGCGCGGCGTCCACCTCGAGGGTGACGGCGGTGGCCAGCGCCGGGTCCGCCAGGCTGGCGGCCAGCAGCGGGTCGGTCGTCGCGGTGGTGGCGCCGGTCTCGGCGTCGAGCACCAGGATGCGGCCGCTCCGGTCGACGGCGACGACGGCATGGTCCCGGTCGTCCACCGCGGTCACCGCGACGAGGGGCTCGTCGGTCTCCAGGAGCGACCAGGTCCGTTCGCGGGTGTCCAGGATCCAGGCGCCACGGTCACCGGCGACCGCCGCGACCACCGGACGATCCTTGCGGGCCCGGAACACGGTGGCCCGCTCCGCCGCGGAGACCGCAGTGGGGTACGCGATGTGCTCCAGGGAGACGGGCCCGCCGCCCTCGGTGTCCGCGACCGCGAGGACCGCGCCGTCCGCGCAGCCGACGACCACGCCCACGCGGCTGGTGATGGTGCCCGCCGCTGCGGGGCAGGCGATCTCGGCCCCGGCCACGGGAGCGCCGGCGCCGTCCAGGACCCGGACGGTGTCCGGAGCGGTGTCGGGCCCCCCGGCGACGGTCTGCACGAGGTGGTCGCCCAGGGGGACCAGGAGCCCGTCGGCCGGGACATCGGTGACCTCGGCGACGGGGACGACGGTGCCGGTGCCGAGCGCGGTCCCGTCGAGCACCGTGGCCGTGCCGCCCGCTGGGTCGGTCACCGCGACCCGTGAGGTGGTGGCGGTCGCACCGGCGCCGTCGATCTCGCCGACCAGCCGGGGTTCGGCGAGGTAGTAGTGGGAGTGGTCGCCGTGCGGAACGGTCCAGGCGCCGCCGTCCAGCACGGTGAGCCCGGACGCCGAGGTGGCGAACAGGTAGCGGCCGTCGGTGCTCACGGTGGTGGGAGCGGGCAGGTCGGGCAGGTCGACCGGGTCGCCGGTGAGCAGGTCGATGCCGGTGGTGGTGCCGTCGGGGGCGACGACGGCGAGACGGAGTGGCGGCTCGGTCATCTCGACGGCCCCCTCCACCCAGCCGTAGGTGTCGCCGGTGGACTCGTCCGCCCCCGGAGTGCCCGGGCCTGGTTCGGTGGCGGACGTTACGGCCGGGGTGGCGCGGATGGGCTCGCCGGGGGCGCAGGCGGTCAGGGTCAGGCCGGCGGCGAGAACACCGGCGGCCCACCGTGGACGGGACAGACGGACGGGCACGGAGAGGATCCTTTTCTCGGGTGACGGGAGTCGGCCGGGGTGGTCAGCGGCGGAGCAGCGGTGTGCTGTCGGCGGCCGGTGGGACGGCCGGTGCCGCCGTGACGGGGCGGGTCCGCCGGGCCGCGCGGAGCAGGACGGACAGCGGGTAGGACGCGACGGCCAGCACCGCGATCGATGCCCCGGCGGCGGTGCCGGCGTGCCAGGAGAGCAGCAGTCCGGCGACGACGGCGACGGCGCCGATGCCCGCGGCCACGGCCATCGAGGCGGCGATGCCGGAGGTCCACGGCCGGGCTGCCGCGGCCGGTCCCACCAGCAGGCCGACGACGAGCAGGCTGCCGACCGCCTGGTACGAACTGACCACGGCCAGGGTCACCAGGACGGTCACCGCTATGCGGCCGACGTGGGGCCGGAGCCCCAGCGTCGCGGCCTTGGCCGGGTCGAAGGCCAGCGCCACGAACGACCGGTGGAAGCCCGCGGCCAGCGCGACCGTGAGCAGGACGGCCACGGCCAGTTGGACCAGGTCACCGCCCCGGATGGCCAGGACGTCGCCGAACAGGACGGCGGTCAGATCGGTGGCGAACGAACGGGACCGCGAGACGATGAGGACGCCGAGGGCGAGCATCCCGACGAACAGCAGGGCGATCGCGGTGTCGTCGGACAGCCGCCGGTTGCGGGTGAGCAGGCCGACCCCGGTGGCCATCGCGCCGGCACTGACCGCCGCCCCCAGGATGCTGGGGAAGCCGAGCAGGGCGGCCAGGGCGACCCCGGGCACCATGCCGTGGGCCAGGGCCTCACCCAGGAAGGCCGACCCGCGGATCACCACCCAGGTGCCGGCGACGCCGCAGATGCCGGCGACGAGCAGCCCGCCGACGAGGGCGTGCAGCATGAACGACGCGGAGAACGGATCGAGGAGCCAGGACACCCGGGAACCGTACATGAGAACGATAATCGTTCGTTACGATGCCGGGTGTGACGGACAGCGTGCGGGTCATCGGTGTGAGTGCCTTACACGGACGGGTTCTCGCCGTCGACCGGGTGGACGCGGTGTTCCGCGCCGGTGCGGTGACCGCGGTGACCGGAGGCAACGGGTCCGGCAAGTCGGCGCTGGTCGCGGTGGTCGCCGGCGTGCACCCGGCGGCCCAGGGGGAGGTGGTGCGACCGCCCGGCGGTGTCGCCCTGGTCCCGCAGTCCTGGTCGGCCGACCGCCCCCTGCCGCTCAGCGTCCGGGCCGCGGTCGCCATGGGTCGCTGGCACCGCCGCGGCCGGTGGGGGCGACTGTGCACGGCGGACCACGCGATCGTCGCTGATGCGATGGAGCGCCTGGGGGTGACCGACCTGGCCGGACGCCAGATCGGGGCACTGTCCGGGGGGCAGCGGCAGCGGGTCCTGGTGGCCCAGGGGCTCGCCCAGCGGGCCCCGGTGCTCCTGCTCGACGAGCCGACCGCCGGTGTCGACGCCCCGGCCCGTGCGTGGATCGAGGACGCCCTGGCCGCCGAGGCCGATCGCGGCACCGTCGTCGTCCACATCACCCACGACCCGGCCTCGGTCGAACGGGCCGGGTACCGCCTGCATCTCGAGGCCGGCCGGGTGGCGGCGCCGGTCCCGCCCACCGCCGGCGCTGGGATCGGCGTCCGGTCTTGACGTGCCGCGCCCGGTCGGGCCCACTGGGTCGGTGGCCTTCGCGTACCCGACCCATGTCGTCGCCGCGGCACTGCTCCTCCGCGACACGGCCGGCGCCGTCCTCATGGTGCGGACCGCCTACCGCGAGCACCTGGTGCTGCCCGGCGGGCTGGTCGAGAACGACGAGGCCCCGGCCGTCGCCGCCGTGCGGGAGGTCCGGGAGGAGACCGGGCTGACCTGTGCGGCCGCCAGACTGCTGGCCGTGCAACACATCCCGGTGCGCCCCGCTCTCCCCTCCACGCTGCAGCTCATCTTCGACACACCGCCGGTCCCCGTCGGCGTCGCCCTGGTGTTCCCGCCCGACGAGGTCACCGAACTGTGCTGGCTCGCCCCGGCCGACGCCGCGGCTGCGGGCGGTCGGTGGGGCGCCGAACGCATCACCGCCGCGCTGGCGGCGCAGGCGGACGGGGTGGTGCGGTACCTGGACGGGTGAGACGAGCGGGCGGAATGACGGTCGATCGTCGGCGACCTCGATCCAGCTGCCCTTTTCCCGTTCAGTCATTGTTGATCACGGATTGCGAAATGTTTTCGAGATTCAGAGGGTGACATTCACGATCGGGTGACCGTAGGTTGAGCCGGCGGACCGCCGAATGTCGGACGGTCACCATCCGGGGGTTCCATGCGCATCAGGTCCATGCTCGCTGCCCTACCGATCGTCCTGTTGTCCCTCACCGCGTCGCCCGCATGGGCTGCCGCACCCTCCGGCCCGCCCGTCGGGTCGCTGGATTTCGTCTCGCTCGGTGCCGACGGCAGCCTGACCGTCCGGGGGTGGACCGCGGACCCCGACACCCTGCGCGAGTCCATCGGCGTCCACATCTACGTCGACGGCGTGCGGGGATACCCGTACCGGACCGGCAGCGAGGCGCGTCCGGATGTCGCCGCCGTCGTCGGGGCGACGCAGGCGGGCTACCGGGTCACGCTGCCGCCCCAGGGGCCGGGGCCGCACACCGTCTGCGCGTACGGCATCAACACCGGTCCTGCCGCCCCCAATGCCCAGGTGGGTTGCCTGACATACGGTGTCGACCGTGCCCCGGTCGGCAGCCTGGACGTGGCGGTCGGGCAGCCGGACGGGAGTGCCACCGTCGCCGGATGGGCGACCGACCCGGACGATCCGGCCGCGCCGCTCGCCGTCCACTTCTACGTGGACGGACGATTCGCGGGCGTGACCGCCACCGACGGCCCGCGGGCGGACATCGCCGCCCTCTTCGGTGCCCCCGCTGCCGGGTACCTGACGGCGCTGCCTGCCCAGGGCCCCGGGAGGCACACCGTCTGCGCCTACGGCATCAACATCGGCACGGTGGCGCCGAACTCCCAGCTGGGTTGCGCCACCTACGGCCTCGACCGGACCGCGATCGGCAGCCTCGATGCGGCGGTCCAGATCGACGAGGCGAACGTGCGGGTCGCCGGATGGGCGACCGACCCGGACGATCTGGCGGCGCCGCTCGCCGTCCACTTCTACGTGGACGGACGCTTCGGCGGTTCCACGTCCACCGGGGGCGTGCGGCCCGATGTGGCCGCGATCTTCGGTGCCCCCGCAGCCGGTTACGAGGCCACCGTGTCCGCGGCCGGCATCGGATCCGGGTCGGGTCAGCATCGGGTCTGCGCCTACGGCATCAACATCGGCAACCGGGCGCCCAACCCCGAACTCGGGTGCCTCACCTTCGGCACGCCCATCGCCCCGCCGCCGGTGGTCACGCCCCCGCCGCCGGTGGTCACGCCCCCGCCGCCGGTGGTCACGCCGCCCCCGGTGGTGACGCCCCCGACGACGCCCGCGCTCATCGACTACCCCAATTGCGACGCGATGCACCGCGACCACCCGCATGGGGTGGGGCGACCCGGTGCTGTCGACAGACCGGTACCCGGTGTCCTGAACTTCACCGTGTCGCAGGCGTTGTACGACCTCAACAGCGAGAGTGACCGGGACAAGGACGGCGTCGCCTGCGAGGCCTGATCGCAGCAGGCGGTCCCTGGTGTGCAGTGCGGACGCTGGGGGCCGCCGACCCTCCGTCGATGCTCACTGCCCGAAGCTGAACCGCAGGTGAGCGTTGATGATCTGGTTGAGCCGTTTGCCCATGTGACCCAGCAGGGGTGGGTCCGGCTCGGGCGGTTCGACGAGCAGGATCCAGGTCAGGTCGGTGCCCGAACGGGACGGCCGGTCGGCGAGGTCGAAGCGCACGACGGCGTCGGGGCGGCGGAGCCACAGGCCCGTCCAGGTCACGACGCCGGGTGCTTCGGCCTGCGTCTGTGGTGGCCGCTCGTCCCACTCCAGGACGAGCCACCGCGGCGTGCCACTTCCCGGTCCCCGGACCGGTCGACCTCACCGCTCCGACCATCGGCCCGGCCCCGGGCACATCCGTCACCGTCCCCGCCGTCCCGGCCCCCACCCTCCCGGGAGGTGCCGCATGACCCTGCCCGTCGATCCCAGTGCCATTCCCGACTCCGGTGGCGACGTGCCCACCGCCGGCATCGGGCGCCGTGCCTGGCGGAGCCTGCGGCACGACATCCCCGCCCTGCTCTCGCTGGTCGTGCTGGTGCTGCTGGCCCTGGCCGCCCTGCTCGCCCCGCTCATCGCCCCGCACGACCCGCTGGCCACCTCGGTGGACGGCCTGCAGATCACCGGCGGGCCGGTCGGCCCCGGCCCGGGCTTCCCGCTCGGCGCCGACCCGAACGGGCGGGACGTGCTGTCCCGCCTGCTGTACGGGGCGCGGGTGTCGCTGGTCATCGGCATCCTGGCCAACGGCCTGGCCACCGTGGTCGGCGTCCTGGTGGGCATGGCCGCCGGCTACCTGGGCGGCTGGGTCGAGACGGTGCTCATGCGGATCACCGACATCATCATGTCGTTCCCGATCCTGCTGTTCTGCATCGCGCTGATCTCGGTCACCGGGCCGAGCCCGCGCAACGTCATCATCGTCATCGCGGTGATCTACTGGACCTCGCTGGCCCGGATCATCCGCGGGCTGGTGTTGAGCCTGACCCAGCGCGAGTTCATCACCGCAGCCAGGACTCTCGGGCTGTCCCACCTGCGGATCATGTTCCGGCACATCCTCCCGCACCTGGTGCCGGCGATCATCGTCTACGCCACCCTCGGGGTGGCCTCGTCCATCCTCATCGAGGCGTCGCTGTCGTTCCTGGGCATCGGCGTGCCGATCCCGGACCCGTCCTGGGGCCAGATGATCGACCAGGGCCGGCAGTACTTCCAGATCGCGCCCTGGCTGCTGTTCTTCCCCGGCATCGCTCTGGTCCTCACCGTGCTGGCGTTCAACCTGGCCGGCGACTGGTTGCGCGACCTGCTGGACCCCCACTCCCAGGAACGGCGGTAGACCATGCTGCGCTACCTGTTCCGGCGGCTGCCACAGACCCTGATCGTGCTGTTCGGTGTGGTCACCCTGGCCTTCCTGATGACCCACGTCGTCCCCGGCGACCCGGCCCGGCTCATCGCCGGGCCCAATGCCTCGGCCGAGACGGTCGCATCCATCCACCGTCAGCTCGGTCTGGACCAGCCCGTGCTCACCCAGTACTGGAACTACCTGATCGGGCTGCTGCACGGCGATCTCGGCACCTCGTTCGCGTTGCAGAACAAGTCGGTGTCCGGGCAGATCCTGCAGGCCCTCCCGGTCAGCGCCATGCTCGCGATCGGCGGCGTGTTCTGGGAGGTGATCCTCGGTGTCCCCACCGGGATCATCGCCGCGTACCGGCCGAAGAGCGTGCTCGACCGGATCACCACGTTCGTCTCGCTCATCGGGCTGTCCGCGCCGCCGTTCTGGCTCGGGCTGCTGCTGCTCTACGCCCTGGCCTACAAGACGTCGGTGTTCCCGCTCACCGGGTGGGGCCCGCCGTACATCACCTACCTGATCCTGCCGACCCTCACCCTCGGCATCGGCGGGGCCGCCTGGTACGCCCGGCTCACCCGCGCGTCGATGATCGACGTGCTGGCCAGCCCGTACGTGCAGATGGCCCGGGCCAAGGGCATGCCGGAGCGGACGGTGGTGCTGCGGCACAGCCTGCGCAACGTGCTGACCCCGCTGATCACCATGCTCGGCCTGGATCTCGGCTACTTCCTCGGTGGCGTCGTCGTCATCGAGTCCATCTTCGGGCTGCCCGGCGTCGGCAAGCTGACGTTCGACGCCATCGGCAGCCTGGACATCCCGATGATCACCGGCGCCGTGCTGTTCGCCGCCGTCTTCATCGTCGGGATGAACCTCCTGGTCGACCTGGCCTACGCCCTCATCGACCCCCGGGTGCGGCGCTGACGTGCCCACCCGTGCCCGCACCACCACGCACCCACCACCGCCGAACCCGTCACCCCCGTCACCCGTCACCACCCCGACAGACCGCCCCCACCCGGGGCAACGAGAGGAACACCAGATGAGCCAGGACACGTTGCGGGTCGCCGTCGTCGGAGCCGGACGCTGGGCCCAGCGGGCCCACATCCCGGGCTGGCAGCGCGATCCCCGCGTCGAGGTCGTCGCCCTGGTCGACACCGACGAGGCGGCGCTGGCCCAGGCCGGTGAGCGTTTCGGGGTGAGCCGGCTGTACACCGACTACCGGGACGTGCTCGCCGACGACACCATCGACGTGGTCGACGTGGCCACCGCCAACACCGCGCACTTCGAGATCTCCGAGGCCGCCCTGCTGGCCGGCAAGCACGTGCTCTGCGAGAAGCCGGTGCACCACGACTACACGCAGACCCAGCGGCTGGCCGATCTGGCCAGGGGCAAGGGCCTGAAGACCAAGCTGGGCTTCACCTTCCGCTACGCCCCCGCGGTGCAGTACGCCCGCCACCTGATGGAGAGCGGCTTCGTCGGGACGCCGTACATCTTCAACGGGTACGAGCAGAACAGCCAGTGGATCGACCCGCAGACCCCGATGCGCCAGGTGAACCCGAAGGCCGACCCGGCCGTGCTGGCCACCTCGTCGATCGAGGGTTACGGCGCGCCGATCATCGACATCATGCACGAGTGGGTCGGCGCCGAGCTGACCTCCGTGGTCGGCACCATGCGCAACTTCGTGCCCGAGCGGGTGGTGGCCGCGACCGGCGCCATGCAGCGGCTGAACATCGACGACGGTGACATGTGGGTCTGCGAGTTCGCCAACAACGTCATCGGCTCGATCCAGTCCTCCTACGTGACGGTCGGGAACTTCCCCGGCATCGAGGCGCGGATCTTCGGTTCCGAGGGCGCCATCATCGTGCGGCTGGTCGCCGAGGAGGGCATCTGCCAGACGATCAGGACGGCCACCAAGGACCAGGTGGAATTCGTGGAGCGGGAGATCCCGCAGGAGTTCTTCCCCGAGGGCGGCGACTCCCGCGAGGACTGGGACTTCCTCTTCTACTCGGCGCTCTGCGCCGACTTCGCCACCGAGATCCTGTCCGGCGGGGCGCAGAACCAGGGTGACTTCGCGCAGGGCGCGCTCGTCCAGGAGACGATCAACGCCTTCGAGGCCTCCCACCGCACCCGCGCGTGGGTGGACTTCCCGCTGCAGACCGCCGTGGCCGCACCGGCCGAGGCGTCGGTCGACGGTTCCTCGAACGGTGCGTCGAACGGTGTCGTCACCGCCGGGGCCGCATCGTGACGGCGCACGACTGGGGCTCGCTCGCCGACGACGCCGCGGCCACCGTCCTCATCGACTCCGCGCTGTCCGTCGCCGACGGCGCCGCCGAGTTCGCGGACGTCCGGCTGATCGAGGGCGAGGAGCTGCGGCTGTACAGCCAGCTCGGCGCCGACCCCGACGAGCGTCGCGAGCACACCATGGGCATCGGGGTGCGCGTCCTGGTCGACGGCACCTGGGGTTTCGCGGCCCGTCCGGTCCAGGACGCCCGGGACGCGGAGACCGCCGCCCGGCAGGCCCTGGCCACCGCCCGGGCCAGCATCGGGACCAGCGCCCCGGTCCACCTGGCGCCGATGGCGGCGGCCAGCGGCCGGTACGAGACGGAGGTGGCGATCGATCCGTTCGCCGTCGACGCCTCGGTGCGCCAGGCCCTCCTCGACGAGGTGCTGGCCAACGCCACCCGGCCCGCCGAGGTGGTGGCCGCCCAGGCCGGTGTCAACGCCAAGCGCCAGCACCGGCATGTGGGCAACAGCGAAGGCTCCCGCCAGCACCAGCACTTCCTGGAGACCGGCGCGGGCCTGCTGGCCAACGCCGTCGGGCACGGCGACGTGCAGCGACGCTCGTACCCGAACTCGTTCCACGGCAACACCGCCGCAGCGGGCTGGGAGTACATCGCCACGCTGGACCTGGCGAACCAGGCGATCCGGGTGGGGGAGGAGGCGGTGGCTCTGCTCACCGCGCCGATGGCCCCGGCCGGGAACGCCGACGTGGTGATCGGCGCGCAGCAGGTGTCGCTGCAGATCCACGAGTCCTCCGGGCACGCGCTGGAGCTGGACCGCATCCTCGGCGACGAGGCGAACTACGCGGGCACGTCGTTCCTGTCGGTCGAGGACATCGGGTCTCGGCGGTACGGCTCGGACGCCGTCACCATCACCTCCGACCCGACGATCCCGGGCACCCGGGGCAGCTTCGCGTTCGACGACGAGGGCACCCCGGCCCGGCGCACCCGGCTCATCGACCGGGGGATTCTGGCCGCGACGCTGTCCAACCGGGACGCCGCCGGTCGCAGCGGTCAGCAGCTCACGGGTGCCGCCCGGTCCGACGGCTGGGCCTACCTGCCGGTCTGCTTCGCCACCCACGTCTACCTGGAACCGGGACAGGGCTCGCTCGACGAGCTGCTGGAGCGGATGGGCGACGGGTACTACATCGACGACAACCGCAGCTGGTCGATCGACAACCGGCGCTGGAACTTCCAGTTCGGCACCGAGGTCGCCTACGAGGTGCGGGCCGGCAAGCGCGGCCGGCTGCTCAAGAACTTCTCCTACGGCGGCATCACCCCCGAGTTCTGGGGTTCGGTCGAAGCCGTCGCCGGCCCCGAGGAGCTCCGCATCTTCGGCTACCCCTGCGGCAAGGGCGAACCCAAGCAGTGGGGATTCCTCAGCCATGCCGCCGCACCGATGCTGGTGCGCAACCTCCGGATCGGAGTCGCCTGATGTCCACCTTCGCACCCCCGCTCGACCCGGCGCGGGCCCTGGAGGTCGCGCAGCGGGCCGTCCGCGACTGCCCGGCGGACGCCGTCGAGGTCACCGTGCTCGGCCGGGCCGGGGAGTACACCCGGTTCGCCGGTGACCGCATCCACCAGCCGCAGGACATCACCGAGCTGACGGTCAGCGTCAAGGCCATCGTGAACGGGCACGCCGCCCGGGCCGCGACGACCAGCCTGGACCGGGTGGCCGAGACCGCGCGCGCCGCGGCTGATCTCGCCCGCGGACGGGCTGCCGCGGCCGGTGCGCCCGGCCATGCCACCGTCGGGACGCCGGGGCCGCTGCCCGAGCTGTCGCTGTGGCACGAGGACACCGCCGCGTTCGACGCGGGCGCCCGGGTCGCGCTGGCCGGCCGGGCGATGCGCGGCGGGGCAGAGGTGGGCGGGGTCGCCGCCGGCATGATCGGCCGCGCGCTCACCCAGATCGCCGTGGCCACCAGCAGCGGGACCGCCGTGCACGCGGAGGCCACCGAGGCCTCCGGCTCGCTCACCGTCAGCGTCGACGGGGGCACCGCGCACTGGGTCGACCTGCACCGGTCTTCCGATGCCCTGCGCGCCGGGGACGCCATCGACGCCGCCGTGCGCCGGGCCCTTGCCGGTCGCGGCCGGATGCCGATGCCGGACGGCGAGTTCACCGTGGTGCTCGGCCCGCAGGCGGCGGGTGAGCTGCTGGGCTTCCTGCCCGACGTCGGGTTCTCCGGTGAGCTGGCCGCCGCCGGGGTCGGCGTCTGCACCGACCCCGGAGCCCGGCGGGCGAGCGAGCTGATCACCGTCGGGGACGACGCACTCGCCCCCGTCGGCCTGCCCATCCCGTTCGACTTCGAGGGCACACCCAAGCAGCGGGTGCCGTTCCTGCAGACCGGGGTGGTGGGCCGACCGGTCACCGACCTGGCCACCGCCGCCGCCCTGGGGGAGACCGTCAACGGCGGCCGGTCCACCGGGCACGCCCACATCGCCCGCGAGGAGGTGCCCTCGCCGGTGGCCGCGAACATCGTCATGCCGGCCGGCCCCACCCCCGAGGCCGACCTGATCGCCGGGGTGGAGCGCGGCGTCTACGTGGAACGCTTCTGGTACACCCGGCTGGTCGACCGCCAGGCCTCGACGATCACCGGCGTCAGCCGGGACGCCTGCTTCCTCATCGAGGACGGCGAGCTCGCCGCACCGGTGGACACCGGTCGGTTCACCCAGTCGGTCCTGGGGTTCCTGGGGTCGGTGGACGGGGTGGGCGATCAGGTCCGCTCGCAGCCGGTGATGAACGTCTGGAACGGGTCGGTCAGCGCTCCGGCATTGCGCGGCAGCGGTTTCCGGTTCGGCAACCGGCCGCTGCCCGACGGGCAGGACTCCTGATGGCCGTCCGCACCAACGCCGACCGCCTGGTCACGCAAGTGCTCGCCGGTGAGGTCTGGCCGGCCCTGGCCGACCGGCACGGCTACCGCGTGGACGCCGACGGCACCCCGTTCCTGCTGCCCGGCATGGGCGGGGTGACCCTCGGCGTGCACCCCGGTGACGAGGCCACCGGCTGGGCCGGCGACCACGTCGAACCGGGCCTGTCCGTCCGGCACGCCGAGCCGGGCGCCAACATGGCGCTGCAGTTCCTCTCGTGCGTCGGCAATCTCGTCACCGTCCGCTCGGGCCCCGCGGCCGGGGCGACCGGCCGGGTCATCGGGCAGCACGCCTACGTGCTGGTGGACATGGCCGAGGACGTGCTGCGCGAGGTGTGCACGGGGGACCCGGTTCTCGTCACCGCACGTGGCCAGGGCCTGCAGCTGCTCGACCACCCGGACGTCGTCGCCAAGAACCTCGACCCCGGTCTGCTCGACGGCCTCCCGATCAGCACCGGATCCGACGGGCGGTTGCAGATCTCGGTCGCCGCCCGGGTCCCTGCGTCCGCGGTGGGCGCCGGGGCCGGGATGCTCTCCGAGTTCGCGAACACCGACCTGATGGGCGCCTACGCCGGCCAGGGCGACGACCTCAGCCTGGGGCTGGAGGGGCTGCGCATCGGCGATCTGGTCCTCCTCGAGGACCAGGACCACCGGTACGGGCGAGGTTTCGCCGAGGGGTTCTCCACGTTCGGCGTCATCAGCACCGGGCACTGCCGGCTCTTCGGGCACGGCCCCGGCCCGTCCACCCTGCTGTCCGGGCCGGCCGACGCCTTCACCGTGCTCGACGACCCGTCGGCCAACCTCGCGTCCGCCCTGGCCGGGATGGGCGCAGCATGACCAGCCACGAGGGGAATCTGATGAGCGTGCCGAGAACGGTCGGGGTCAACCTGGCCGGTTTCATCGAGAGTCCCGAGTTCGGGGGCACGCCCTACCGGATCGGCGCCGACGGCCGGCCGTACGTGCCGGTCGGGGACGGCGGGATCGTGCTCGGCGTCCAGCTGGGGGACGGCGTCTTCGACCACGTCGGCGACCACCTCGCTCCCGGCGTCACGCTGATGCACCCGGATCAGGGTGCCCGGCACGCGTTGACCTCGTTCTCCTGCGCGGGCAACGAGGTCGTCGTGCGCGGCGGGGCCGCAGCCGGCGCCGTGGGTCGGGTCCTGGGCAAGCGGGGCGAGGCGGGTCGCGTCATCGTCGTCTTCCCGTCCGGCGTGCTGACCCGGCTCGCTCCGGGCGACCCGGTGATGGTGCGCTCGCACGGGCAGGGCAGCGTCGTGCCGTCCGGTGCCGCCGCCGGCGGCGTGGTGATGGTCAACGCCGATCCGGCCCTGCTCGAACGGGTCGGGATCGAGTTCGGCGACCAGGTGGGCGTCCCGGTCCGCGGAGTCGTCGACTCCCGGGTGGTGGGAAACGGCATGGGGCGGCCCGTCGAGCAGTGGGACGTCGACCTGACCCTGACCGCCGCCACGGCGGACCGGTGGGGGATGGCCGGGCTGCGCCTGGGTGACCTCGTCGCGGTGGAGAACCTGGACGTCCGGCACAACATCGGCTTCCGGCGCGGATGGATCACCGTCGGCGTCGTGGTGCACGGCGGAAGTCCCCAGCCCGGGCACGGGCCGGGCCTCATGCCGGTGCTCTGCGGACCGGCCGATGCGTTCGACCTGCGCAGACAGCCCGACTCACACCGTGGGGTGACGGTCGATCGCCTAGAGTTTTGACCGTGAGCGTGAGCGAGCCGAGCGGCCTGGAGACACCGACGTCCCCGGTCGCGCACCTGTCGCTGCCGGAGTCGGTGCACCGCATCCTGCGCCGACGCATCCTGAACAACGAACTCGGCTCCGGAACCCGTTTGGTCGAGGCCAATCTCGCGCTCGAGCTCGGCGTCAGCCGGTCCACCGTGCGGCAGGCATTGGTGCAGTTGTCCCAGGAGGGGCTGGTCGAGATCAGCCCGCGCCGGCACAGCGTGGTCACCCGCATGTCGTACGCGGAGATCGACGACGCCTGCTACGCCCGGTTCGTGCTGGAGGAGGGCGCCCTGCGCGCCGTCGCCGACGACCGGCTCACCGTGCTGGCCGACGAGCTCGACGAGGTGGCCGGGTCGATGGCCCAGGCCGCCGCGGCCGGGGACCTGGCCGCCCTGGTCGACCTGGACACCCAGTTCCACGGTTGCATCCTGCGGGAGTCCGGCAAGCAGCGCCTCGCCCACCTGTGGGGCATGTTGAACGGGCAGATGGGCGCGCTGATGCGCAGCTCCATGGAGGACCAGCGGATCGACCTCGCCGAGGCCGAGCGCCGCCATCTCGGGCTGGCCGAAGTGGTCCGCCGCTCCGACCGGGCCGAGATCAGCGCCAAGCTGTGGGAGCACTACCTGCGCCGACCGGCGGATCCGGGGGACTGACCACCGCGTCCCACCGCCCCGCCCGCGCGGACCGGAGGACTCATCAAGGACGCGTAGGTTCGCCGCCGTGAACGACATCGAACCGTCGGCGGCCGTGCTCCCGCCGGCCGTGCTGCTGGACTACGACTTCGGAGATCTTCCCGCCTCGGCGGCCCGGTACCTGGTGCAGGAGGTGGCCGAGGCGACCGAACGGGTGACCGACCCGGCCGTCGTCGAGGTGGACGGCTGGGAGTTCGGGGCCACCGACGGGCGGATCCACCTCTGCGGCCCGGACGAGGCGGAGATGTGGCGGCTGGTGCGGCCGATCGTGCAGGCGGGCTGGTTCTGGCCGACGTCCGTCGTCATCCGTGGGGTCGCCGAGGTGCGGCGCACCCTCATCCTGTCCACGCCGGCGGACAACGCGCGGCGCCGCGACGGGGGCCCACCCCGCGGCTGAGGTCGCAGGTCAGCGCGGCCGGTCGAGAGACCGCAGAGCGTCCAGCATCTCGGCGCACACCACGCCCAGGGACCGGTCGTCGTCCGTGGTGGTCCACTGCGCGAAGGCCACCGTGAAGACGGTGATGCCGGACTCGGCGGCGAGGGTGGCCGCCGGTTCGGGGATGTCGCGCTCGCGCAGGGCCCGGGCCAGCTCGACGGCCACCCCGGCGAGCTTGTGCCGCTCCCGCTCCACCAGGGCAGGGGTCGCGTCGATGACGGTCTGGCGCAGCCGGGCGTAGGGCCGTCGTTCGGCCGGGAACCAGCCGGCCGCCGACGTCAGGCAGGCGGCGACGACATCGAGCGGGGCGGCGTCCGGTGCGGCCGCGTCGAGCCCGGCCAGGAAGGCGCCGACGAAGTCCTCCTGCCCCATGAACAGGACCTCGCGCTTGTCCCCGAAGTGCCGGAAGAAGGTCCGTTCGGTCAACCCGGCGGCGGCGGCGATCTCGGCGGCCGTCGTCCGGTCGAAACCCTGAGCGCTGAACAGCTCGAGGGCGGCCTGTTGCAGCCGTTGCACTGCACCGGGTTCCCATCGCGCCACCCCGTCAGTCTAGGGCCGACAGATCCTTGATGACAGCGGCTGACATCAGGCGTAGCGTGATGTCAGCCGCAGACATCAGGTGCGGCACGGTCCGGCGGATCCGCTTCGCCGGCGAGAGAGGGAGTGCGTCATGCAGGTCTTCGTCACCGGTGCGTCGGGATGGATCGGGTCGGCCGTGGTCGACGAGTTGCTCGCCACCGGCCATCAGGTCACCGGGCTGGTCCGATCCGATTCCGCAGCAGCGGCTCTCGCCGCCCAGGGCGCCCGCGTGCGCCGTGGCGACCTCGACGACCTGGCCGGTCTGCGCGCCGGGGCCGAATCCGCCGACGCCGTGATCCACTTGGCCAACAAGCACGACTTCGCCAACCCCGCGGTGTCGAACGCGGCGGAACGCGCGGCGGTGCAGACCTTCTCCGACGCCCTCGTCGGCAGCGACCGGCCCTTCCTGCTCGCCGCGGGCGCGGCCGGGCTGGCGTCGGGACGCCCGGCGACGGAACGGGATGTGTCCCCGTTCCACGGACCGGACTCCCCGCGGGGCGGCGCCGAGAACCTGGCCCTGGAGTTCGTGGACCGCGGAGTCCGCGCGGTCAGCGTCCGCTTCGCTCCCACGGTGCACGGGATGGACGACCACGGCTTCATCGCCGCCATCACCGCCGCGGCCCGGCAGAAGGGGATCTCCGGCTACCCCGGCGAGGGGACGAACAGCTGGGCCGCGGTCCATCGCAGCGACGCCGCCCGTCTGGTCGCGCTCGCTCTGACCGGGGCTCCCGCCGGGAGCATCGTCCACGCCATGGCCGAGCCGGCCATCTCCACCCGGGACATCGCCACGGCGATCGGCGCGGCCTGGGGCCTGCCCGTCGGTCCGATCGCCGCCGACGAGGTCGCCGACCACTTCGGCTGGATCGGGTCGTTCTTCGGGTTGGAGATGTCGGCGACAAGCGTGGCCACCCGCGAGCTGCTCGGCTGGACGCCGACCGGGCCGACGCTGCTGGACGACATCGCCGCCGGGGCCTACGGGCGGGCCGCCTGAGCGGCCCCCATGATCGATCGGGCCGACCCCGGGGGTAGAACAGATCCATGACCGATCCCAGCGCTGCGTCCGTGACCCGATCCGATCACTCCATCGTCGTCCGGGTGCAGGCTCCGGTCGCGGCCGAGACGGTGTTCGCCCGGCTCACCGACCCGCAATGGCACGTCCGGCTGGACGGGTCCGGAACGGTCAGGGGGGCGGTCGACCCGCACCAGATCACCGCGGCCGGACAGAAGTTCGTGATGGAGATGTACTTCGAGGATCGTGGGCACTACCGCACCGAGAACACCGTGCTGGAGGTGGTTCCCGGGCGGCGGGTCGCGTGGACCGTCGCCCGGGTGGGCAACCCGCCGGCCGGGGTGCGGTGGCAGTGGGACGTCGAGCCGGCCGACGAGGTGGACGGCGCTGCCGGATCCCTCATCACCCACACCTACGACTGGGCGGAGGTCACCGACCCGGTGATCCTGGGCCGGATCCCCCGGGTCAGCGCCGAGGAGATGGAGCAGACCATCGCCCGGCTGGTCGACGCGAGCCGCTGACGTCCGCCTACGGTTCTGCGGGGAGGGGAAAGCGGTCGACCGGGCGCTGTCTCCCCGCCTAGCGTGACCCGGGTGACCGGTCAGCCCCCTCTCGACGTGACCCCGGCCGACGCCACTCCCCGGCGCGGGCTCCGGGTGCCGGCCGCGGTCCGGCCGTTGCGGCACCGCGACTTCCGCCTGCTCTGGGCGGCCATGGCCGTGTCCCTGATGGGCGTCGGGGTGTGGGTGGTCGCCGTGGTCTGGCAGGTCATCGCGCTGGGCGGCGGCCCGGCGCAGCTGTCCGTCGTCGTCGGCGTGTACACGATCGGGATCCTGCTCAGCGTGCTCCCGGCGGGTATCGCCGCGGACCGGCTGCCGCAGCGCTCGGTGATGCTCTCCTCGCTCCTGCTCAGCTCGGTCGTCCTGCTCGGCGTCGCCGCACTGTCGTTGAGCGGGGTGCTGCAGCTCTGGCACCTGGCCGCCGGTGCCCTCGTCCTCGGTGTGTCCGAGGGGCTGTTCCTCCCCTCGTACACCGCGTTGCTGCCGAACCTGTTGCCCGAGCACGAGTTGCTGGCCGCGAACGGGCTGGAGGGAGTGTTGCGCCCGCTCGCCCAGAACGCCGCCGGTCCGGCGCTGGCCGGGGTCCTGGTCACCGCCTTCTCGCCCGGTCTGGCCATCGCCGTGGACGGGGTGGCGTTCCTGATCGCCGCGCTGTGTCTGAGCAGGGTGCGGCACCGGCCCGGTCCGCGATCGGCGGAACGGGCGGCCGTGTCGGTGTGGGGCGACCTGCGCGGCGGCTTCCGCTACCTGGTGCAGACCCGCTGGCTGCTCACGACCCTGCTCTTCGCCGTCGTGCTGGTGTTCATGGTCATCGGACCCATCGAGGTGCTGCTGCCGTTCGCCATCCGCGAGCTCGGCAGCGACGCCAACGGGCACGCCCTGGTGCTGGCCGCGTTCGGCATCGGCGGCGCCGTCGGGGCGTTGCTGGTGTCCTCACGCAAGCTGCCGCGGCGCTACCTGACGGTGATGATCTGGTTGTGGGGCCTGGGTTCCGCCCCGATGGCCCTGCTCGGCATCGTCGACGCCCTGTGGATGATGGTCGCCGCCGTCGTCCTGGTCGGCGTGACGTCGCAGGGCGCCAACGTCATCTGGGGCACCCTGCTGCAACGCCGGGTGCCCGACGGCATGCGCGGGCGGGTGTCCAGCCTGGACTTCTTCGTCAGCCTCATCCTCATGCCCGCCTCCATCGCGGTGGCCGGCCCGGCCGGGGCACTGCTCGGCATCCCGCTGGTCTTCGCGCTGGCCGGCCTGGTGCCCGTCGCGTTGTCCGCCCTGGCCTTGTGGCTGGGCCGACTCAAGGCCGACGAGTTGGCCCACCCGCTCGACCACTGAGCCGGCCACCCGCGCGGGCGCGCGCCGATCGGGGGACCGCGATGTCCCCCGGTCGATCCACCGTTCACCGGACGTCGGCGATCTGCCTCCCGCGGCACCGTGGCGATCAGCACCGGGAACACCCGGTCGGCCCCCCGCCCCGCAGGAGCACCCCATGTTCGAGACCCGCCCCGTCCCCTCCACCTACCGGCCCGGCATCGTCACCGGAGCGGTCATCCTCGTCGCCGCCGGCGGGCTCGGTGCCCTCGCCGCCGGCATCGCCGCCCTGACCGTGGTGAACGCCGCGGCGTCCGTCGGGATGCTGTTCCTCCTGTGGGGCGCAGCCTTCCTCGGGGTGGCCCACGGCCTGTCCGCCGGCCGGGAATGGGCCCGGACGACCGCCGCGGCCATGTCGGTGGTCGAGCTGCTCGCCTGTGTGTTCCTCGCGGTGCGCACGGACGGGCTGGTGCACGACGGGGCGATGGTCGCCGGAACTCTGAGCGTGGCCGTCCTGGCGATCCTGTGCACGCCGCAGGCCGGCGCCTTCTTCCAGATGTCCCCGGTGACGCCGGCCGTCCCGCGGCCCCTCGTCGCCACGCCCGGGGTCCGCTGACCCCGGTCGGGGTGCTCAGTCCGGCGTCGACCGCCCGCGCTCGGCCTCGCCGCGCTCCACGCAGAACTCGTTGCCCTCGGGATCGGCCAGCACGGCCCACCCGGGGCCATCGGGGTCGCGGCGGTCGTCGAGGAGGGTGGCGCCGAGCACCAGGAGCCGATCGACCTCGGCATCCCGTGTGCCCTTGGTGGGCCGCACGTCCAGGTGCACCCGGTTCTTGCCCGCCTTGCCCTCCGGGACCCGGATGAACAGCAGGCCGGGCCCGCCGGGGAGCTCGACGAGGACCTCGTCGTCACCGGGCTCGTCCTCGTCGCTGACCGGATGACCGGTCACGGCGCTCCAGAAGGTGGCCAGCGCGAACGGGTCCGCGCTGTCGATCGTGATGTGCACCAGTGCGCTGGGCATGGCCGCTCCGCTTCTTCCTCGCGTTCCGCTGCGGTCACCCTGGCAGACGGCGCGGGCGCCCGCAGCCGGACCCGTCGGGCCCGCCCCTCGCCGGGCCCGGTGAGCCTGCATCCGCGTGGCGCTCGCTCAGAGCACCCGACGACGCAGGCGCAGCCACCCCACCGCCAATACAAGCCCGGACAGCACCAGCAGGCCGCCCGACCAGAGCGTGCGGACGATCCAGAAACGGGACTCGGGGATGGTGTCGGTGTACCGCCCGGCTATCCCGGCCAGGGCGTAACAGCGGTCCAGGGTCTCGGTGCCGTCCGGGTCCTCGACGGCCGACTCCGGCTGCTCCCACAACACGCAGTTGCCGTCCCAGGTGATCGGATCACCGGCGGCGTCGGTGTACCCGTTGCGGAGGAACCACGCCCCCTGGGGAAACATCCGGGCGGACTCGCCCCTCGACACCGGTTCCACGGTGCGGTCCGCCGTGGCCAGGTGGGGACGGGCGAGCTCCCCGACGTAGACGACGGCACAGCAGAGCACGCCGGCGACGACGATCGCCCCGACCGTGGACCGCCCCAGGACGCCCGCCGTCATCCCCGTCGCGGCGGCCACGATGCCGATCACCGCCGGGCGGAACGACGTGGCCAGGAAGTCGGACGGACCCATGTCCATGCCGGCCTCGGCGAACGGCCAGTACCGGAAGGC
This sequence comes from Nakamurella flavida, assembly GCF_030811475.1. Classification (NCBI taxonomy): domain Bacteria; kingdom Bacillati; phylum Actinomycetota; class Actinomycetes; order Nakamurellales; family Nakamurellaceae; genus Nakamurella; species Nakamurella flavida. Next base: position 2,375,296 of record NZ_JAUSQV010000001.1, on the reverse strand, counting down.
CCAGGTGGCGGTCATGCCGACGGCCAGCAGCACGAGGGCGAGCGGAACGAGCACGACCAGCACCTTGGCCACCCACCACCGGGTGCGACCGACCGACTGGGTGAGCGCGAGCACCTGGGTCCGCTGTTCGAACTCCCGCGCGAAGACCGGGGCCCCGGCCAGCGCCCCGAGTCCGATGGCCAGCAGGACCACCCCCAGATGCAGGATGCCGTAGGACTCGCCGAACCGGGTGTAGACGACCTGGTCGATGACATTCTGGCAGTCGCCCGTGGGCTGGACCGAGAACGGTTGCGGGCAGGACGGACCCGCGAGGTCCTGCAGCTGAGCCACGGCCCGGTCGACCATGATCCGGTGGACGATCAGCGCGGCCAGGGCGAGGACGCCGAGGCCGGCGATGAGCACGAGCAACGGACGGTGCAGCCGGGCGGCGACCCGCAGCACCCCCGGCCATCCTGCGGAGCGGGACGCCGTGCGAGGGCCGACGGAGGTGGTCACAGGACCCGCCGGCGCAGTCCGAGGTACCCGGCGGCCAGCACCAGGCCGGAGAGGAGCAGGACCCAGCCGGCCCAGACCACCCGCAGGAGGCCGAACTTCGACGCCGGGAGCACATCGCTGTAGTCCGAGGAGATCCCTTGCTGCGCCAAGCACCGCGCGTAGAGCACCTGGTACTGCTCCTGTGACGGCGGGTCCTCGGTCGGCAGGAGGCCGAGGTTCTCGCATGCTCCGCTCCATTCGATCGGTTGGCCCGCGGCGGTGAGATATCCGGAGTCGACCCAGAGGACGTCATCGGGGATGACCGGCACCGACGTGTCCATGACCGGCTGCTCGTACCGATCCGCGGTCAGCATGTGCGGCCGGAGGTACTCGCCGCCACTCACCACCGCGACGGTCAGCAGGACGGCGGTGAGCACGGCGGCGACGGTCGACCGCCAGAGGATTCCGGCGGACAGTCCCAGCGACATGGCCAGAACGGCCACCGCGGCGGGGATGAAGGAGCGGCTGACGAAGAACTCCGTCGCCATGGGTCGGTCGGCCCAGGCGAAGACATCCAGCGACCAGCTCGACACGGCGCCGACGGCCAGCATCACCGCCACCACCGGGACCAGGACGACGAGCACCTTCGCCGCCCACCAGCTCGTGCGCCCCACCGACTGCGTGAGTGCCCACACCTGGGTGCGCTGCTCGAAGTCCCGCGCGAACACCGGCGCGCCGGCCAGCGCCCCGGACAGCGCACCCAGTCCGACGCAGGCGAGGGCGAGAACAGCGCTGGTCAGGCGGAAGTCGCGGTGAAGGGCGTCCTGGACGAAGGCCTGGCAGAGCGGGCCCGTCGGGCCGTCCGTCCGGCACTCGACGGCGGTGGCCAGGATCCGGTCGCTCTCCTGCCCGGCCCGGACCCGGACGAGCACGAGCAGTCCGATCAGGAGGACGCCGAGCGTCGCGCAGCCCGACACCAGGGCGCGGTGGATCCGCCAGACGGCGCGCAGCAGGCTGGGCCGATGCTCCGGTGCCGCTGTCGGCGTCACGCGGGGTTCGCTCGACACGGCCGGGCCGCTCATCGCGTCACTCCGTCCGCGGGCGGGCGGGCGCCGTCGCGGTCGATGCGCAGGTGGGCCATGACGACCTCGTCCAGGGTGGCGGGCGCCTGGGACCAGCCCACGGGCAGCGGCGGGGGTGTGCCGTCGAGCAGGACGGTGGTCTGCCGGGCGGCGTGGTTGATCTCGACGACGCCGGACGCAGGCAGCCAGCCGAGGCCGCCGACACCGTCGGCCGTGCCCGGTCCGACGAGTACCTGGTGGGAGCCGAGGATGTCCTCGACGGCACCGTTCAGGGTGATGCCGCCGCTGCGGACGAGCAGCAGATCGTCGCAGGTGTCCTGGATCTCGCTGATGATGTGTGAGGACAGCAGCACCGTCATCCCGGTGTCCATCACCTCGGTGAGCAGGGTCTGCTGCATCTCCACCCGGGCCAGCGGGTCGAGATCGGCCAGGGGTTCGTCCAGCAACAGCACGCTGGGCCGGCGGGCCAGTACCAGGGCCAGGGCGAGGCGGCTGCGTTGGCCGCCTGACAGCGACCCGATGCGGGCCGTCATCGGCACCTGCGCGTCCTCGATGAGCCGCAGCGCGCGGGGCTCATCCCACCGCCGGTTGAGCCGGCCGGTCACAGTCACCATGTCGCGGACCCGCATGCGCCGGTAGAGGGGCTTGTCCTGGGCGAGATAACCCAGGGCGGGGTGCATGGCCTTCGTGTCCACCGTCGCGCCCCGCACGTCGATGCGGCCCTCGGTGGGTTCCAACAACCCGGTGGCCATCGCCATCAGGGTGGACTTCCCGGCCCCGTTCGGGCCGACCAGGGCGGTGATCCGGCCCTCCCGCAACGCGAACGAGCAGTTTCGCAGAGCCCAGCCCCGGCGGAACCGACGGCCGACATCCACCGCTTCCAGGGGGGTCTCGACCGCTGTCGTGGCGCTCATCGGATGCCTTCCGCGTCGGGGTACGCCTGGTCGGTCCAGGCCTTCATCAGTGCTTCGGTCTCGTGCCGGGCCAGACCGGACCGACGGGCCTTCTCCACCCAGGCGCCCAGCTCCGCGCCGAGGGCGGAGTGCTGATCGCTCTCCTCCCGGGCGAGGTCCCGGGTCACGAACGTGCCGGCCCCGGCCCGTGCCTGCACGAGCCCTTCGCGTTCCAGCTCGCGATAGGCCTTGAGCACGGTGTTGGGGTTGATCGCCGTACTGGCCACAACTTCTCGGGCCGTGGGCAGTTGATCACCGACGTGCAAGCGTCCCAGCAGCAACGCCTGCCTGGTCTGCTGGACGATCTGCAGATAGGTGGCCACCCCCGCTCGCCGGTCGATCCTGTACTCGATCACCGCGATTACACTAGTCAGTTAGTGAATTAGTGCAAGGGCGGGATCCGGGAGATGTGCGGGGGAGCGCCTGGGGGCGGTGGGTGTGCACGCGCCTGGGTCTGTCGTTCGCGCCCGCGATGCGGGGCGCGTTCACGCAACCGGGGCGCGTAGGGGTTCGGGGTCGGGGCGGTGGGTGTGCACGCGCCCGGGTCTGTCTTTCGCGCCCACGATGCGGGGCGCGTTCACGCAACCGGGGCGCGTGCGCGGCCGGGGTCGGGGCGGTGGGTGTGCACGCGCCCGGGTCTGTCGTTCGCGCCCGCGATGCGGGGCGCGTTCACGCAACCGGGGCGCGTAGGGGTTCGGGCTCGGGGCGTTGGCCACGCCCCGAGCCGTCGACCGCCCCCCGAGCTCAGCCCTCGCGCAACCAGGCCCGCACGGCATCCCCGTCCCCGTCGAGCACCGGGGGTGCGCGGTGGTCGAGCTTGGTGGTCTCGACGTCCGCACCGTCGAAGAAGCGCAACGGTGATCCGGGAAGGGTTGTCGTCCCCAGTGTCTCGTGCTCGACGTCGACGAGGAGGTGCTGGGAGCGGGTCTGTTCCCACTCGTACACCTCGCCCAGCGTGCGGACCTTGCCGGCCGGGATGCCGGCGGCGTCGAGTCGGGCGAGCAGCGGTGTGCTGTCCTGATCGGCGAACGCGGCTTCCACCAGGGCGATGACCTGGGCCCGGTGCTCCACCCGGTCGGGGTTGGTGGCCAGCCCGGCGGCGTCCGGGTCGAGGTCGAACTCCGTGCAGAACCGCCGCCACAGCGTCTCGCTGCCCACGGCGATCTGCACGGATCCGTCGGCGCAGCGGAACAACCCGTACGGGCAGATGGACGGGTGGTGGTTGCCCTGGGCGTGGCCGACCTGCCCGGCCACCGTCCACCGGGTCCCCTCGAAGGCGTGCACTCCGACGATGCCGCCGAGCAGGGAGGTGCGGACCCGCTGCCCCCGGCGGGTGGTCGCCCGTTCCACCAGCGCAGCCAGCACGCCGACCACCCCGTACAGGCCGGCCAGCAGATCTCCGACGGGAACGCCCACGCGCTGCGGGTCGTCCGGGCCGGACCCGGTCAACGACATGAGACCGGCCTCCCCCTGGGCGATCTGGTCGTAGCCGGCCCGACCGCCCTCCGGACCGTCGTGTCCGAACCCGGAGATCGACAGGGTGATCAGCTCGGGATTGAGCGCGGTGAGCCGGTCGGTGCCGAAACCGAGGCGGTCGAGCACACCGGGACGGAAGTTCTCCACCAGGACGTCGGCCCGCTCCAGCAGGGCGCCGAGGGTGCTCCGGCCGTCGTCGGACTTCAGGTCGAGGACGATGGACTCCTTGTTCCGGTTGCAGGACAGGAAGTACGTCGACTCAGCGCTCGCCGCGGGATCGTCGGGCCGGACGAACGGCGGGCCCCAGCCCCGGGTGTCGTCACCCGTGCCCGGGGTCTCCACCTTGATGACGCGGGCACCGAGATCGCCCAGTACCATGCTGGCGTGCGGTCCGGCCAGGGCACGGCTGAGATCGACGACGACCAGCCCCGCGAGCGGGCCGGCGGTCATCGGGCGGGCGGCGGTGCAGAGGTCATGCCCCAGTGGAGCAGACCACCGACCGGACCGCCGGTCAGGAGAACCACATGCCGCCGTCGACGACGATGGACTGGCCCGTCATGTACGCCGCGTCCGGGGAGGCGAGGAACGACACGACCCCGGCCACGTCGTTCGGGGTCTCCAGGCGGCCCAGCGGGATCACCCCGAGCATCGCCTGCATCTCCGAACCCAGCTCGGTGCCCTTGCGCTGCGCCAGGGCCTGGTCGATGGATTCCCACATCGGGGTGTGCACGACGCCCGGGCTGTAGCAGTTCACCGTGATGCCGTGCTCGGCCAGTTCCTGCGCCGCCGACTGGCTCATCCCGCGGACTGCGAACTTCGACGCCGAGTACGCGGCCTGGAACTTGCCGGCCCGGTGCGAGGCGACGGACGCCGCACCGATGATGCGCCCGCCGCGGCCCTGCTCGATCATCTGCTGGGCCGCCGCGCGGTAGCAGTGGAACACCCCGGCCAGGTTGACGTCCATCGTCGTCTTCCACTGCGCCGCAGTGGTTTCCACCAGCGGAACGGTGATCGCGATCCCGGCGTTGGCCACCATCACGTCGAGCCCGCCGTGCGCCTCGACGTGATCGGCGACGGCGGCGTCGACCGCGTCCGGGTCGGTGACGTCCACGGAGAGCGGGATCGCCGTCCCCCCGGCCGCGGTGATCTCGGCGGCCACACCGTCCGCGGCGGCGCGGGCCGAGCCCAGATCGGCGACCGACACGGCCAGACCGTCGCCGGCCAGGCGCAGGGCGATGGCCCGGCCGATGCCGCGGGCGGCCCCGGTGATCAGGGCGGAACGCTGGGGGGTGCTCGTCGTCATGGATCCTCGCCTCGTCGCGGTGTCGTCCGTCGGGTGCCCGACCCCGGCACCGTATCCACTCGCGGGATCGCCGGGTGACAGCGCTCCCGGGCGTCGCACCTCGGGGCGCTCAGAGCCTGGTCAACCCGATGATCAGGAAGACGGCCCCGGCGACGAGACAGACCCAACCGAGGATGCGCATGTACCGCGCGGAGTAGATGAACAGACTCGACGGGGACTCCTGCCCGGGCGCCAGGCTGTGTCGACGATTCCACCGCGACAGTGGGCCGGCGAAGGCGATCAGGAGGGCGCCCATCACCAGGCCCGTTCCGGCGAGACCCCACAGGTAGTCCAGGCTCACGAACTGCTCCTCCCCGGCGACGACGGCCCCGGTGTGATCATGCCCAAGCCGGCCCACGCGGACGACGCGGGCCTGGATGACGCGGGTGTCGGGCCGCGCCGGTCAGGGTGTGGCGGTCAGGTGGGCCCGGTCGGCCCGCGGGGCCCACCACTGCCCCCGGGGGCCGCGGGCGGCGGTCAGGTCGGGGACGGGCGGGAAGGCGGCGAGCACCGTGTCGACCAGGTGCGTGGGCAGCCGTCGCCGCCACATGGCCCACCACGCGAACACCGGCACCGGCGCGACGAGGGGCACCCGCCGAACGCCCGGGACGGGTGGCGCCGTCATCAGGGAGCCGAAGAACGACGCGGGGGCGCGGCCCTCGGTGACCTGTTGCACCCAGTGCGTGAAACCCATCGTGGAACCGCCGTAACCGATGTCGAGGCCGAAGTCCGCGGCGAACTCGTCCAGCAGCTCGGTCCACTCCGCGGGAGCGCCGGTCATCGGGAACCACAACGGATGATCGGTCAGCTCGGCACAGGCCACCTCGTCGCGGTCGGCCCAGGGGTGGTCGGCCGGCACCAGCACCTCGATCGTCTCGATCAGGGCCGGTCGTCGGTCGAGGTCGGCCGGCCAGGGCGACGGCACGGGGCCGATCCGGCCGAGGGAAATGTCGGCCGTGCCGCTGCGCAGGGTCTCCACGACGGTGCCGGCCCCACGGGTCACCGCCTCCAGGTTCAGGTCCGGGCGAGCGGCGGCGAGCCGGCGGACGAGGGGGAGTGGAGCGAGGTTCTCGTCGAGGACGTCGATGCGCAGCGGCCCGGTCCGGGACTGGACGGAGGCGACGGCGGCGTCGATCGCCTCCACCGCCCGGCGGGCGTCGGGCAGCATCCGTTCCCCTGCCGCCGTCAACGCGACCCGGTGCCGGTCCCGGTCGACCAGCCGGACCCCCACGGTCTCCTCCAGTCGGGCGATCCGTTTGGACACCGCCTGCTGGGTCAGGAACAGCTCGTCGGCGGCTCGGGAGAAGTGCAGGCCGTCGGCCACCGCGACGAAGGCACGCAGCAGGCCGGTGTCGAGGTCCACTCCGCCATCCTTCGTGACAACCAGGGGTTGTCAACAACGTGCCGACGGGTGTTGGCCGGACGAGGTCGCCCGGGCGTGAGCTGGGCGGGTCCTGCCACCGACCCCCGGGAGACGCCATGACCCTGGCTCCGGCACCACCCCACACCGCCCGGTCCCCTCGCGCGACGGCCCGGCCGTCGGCGCTCCAGCGCCTCGGCGTCGGGTGCGCCCGCCGGCCCTGGCGGGTGATCGCCGGTTGGGTGCTGGTCGCCACCCTGGTGGCCGGGCTCGCGGCCCTGGCCGGCGGCAGCTTCCGGGACGAGATGACCGCGCCCGGGTCGCCGAGCGACCGCGCCACGCAGAGCCTGCGCGCGAGCTTCCCCGACCAGTCGCGCGCCACCGCTCGGGTGGTGCTGACCTGGCCGGACACCCCCGCCCCGGGGCCCCGGGACGCCGTGGTGCGGCAGGTCACCGATGCGCTCGCGGCGGTGCCCCGGATCGACGGCAGCTCGGTGCGGCTCGACGGGGCGGGCCGGACGGCGCTGATCGACGTCCGCTACGACGCCCCGTTGGCCGACCTGGACGCCGCCGGGCTGACCGACGCGACCACGTCCGTCGTCGGCGAGGCCGTCCCGGCCGGAGTGGGTGTCGCGGTGGGCGGGGAGCTCCCGGAGAGCGTCCAGGGGCCCGACGGCACCGCCGAGCTGATCGGGGTGGCCGTCGCGCTGCTCGTCCTGCTCCTGGTGCTGCGATCGGCCTGGGCTGCGTTGCTGCCGCTGCTGGTGGCCGGAGCCGGGCTCGGGGTGGGTCTCGGGCTGATCATGCTGCTGTCCGCGGTGGTCAGCCTGACCAGCGTCAGCCCCACGCTGGCCAGCATGATCGGGCTCGGCATCGGGATCGACTACGCCCTGTTCATCGTTTCCCGGCACCGCAGCGCACTGGCCGACGGGGTGATGCCCGTGGACGCGGCGGGGCGGGCGGTCGTCACCGCCGGCCGTGCCGTCTGCATCGCCGGCGGTGCGGTCCTGCTCGGCATCTGCGGCCTCGCGTTCAGCGGCGTCCCCGGCTTCGCCTGGATGGGCATGGCCACCGGGCTGGTCGTCCTGACCACCGTGCTCGCCGCGCTCACCCTGCTCCCCGCCCTGCTCGGGCTGCTCGGGCACCGGGTGACCGGCCGGGGGCGTCACGACGCGGACGTCGCCGAGTCAGCCCGGGCCCGGCGGTGGGCCCGCCGGGTGGTCCGCCGTCCCGTTCTGGTGGCGGTGCTGGCCACCGCCGTCCTGCTCGCCCTGGCCGCGCCGGCCCTGGGTATGCGGCTCGGCCAGAACGACGCCGGCAGCGAGGCGCCGTCGGCCCCGACGCGGCAGGCCTACGACGCGGTCGCGCAGGGGTTCGGCCCCGGTGCGAACGGCCCGCTCGTCGTGGTCGCCGAGCGGGACCGGCTCTCCGACGCGGACATCGTCGCATTGACAACGGGTCTGGCCGGCACCCCGGGCGTCGCCGGGGTCGGCGCGGTGCAGGAGTCGCCGGACGGGAACATCGCGGTCCTCGTCCTCACCCCCACCACCGGGCCGCAGGACGCAGCCACCGCGGACCTGGTGGAGCGGGTCGCGGCGTCGCTCCCGGCGGGGGCGGCACTGACCGGGCCCACCGCGGCGATGCTCGACCTGACCACCACGCTGTCGGCCCATCTGTGGCAGGTGGTGCTGGCCGTCCTGGTGGCGACCTTCCTGCTGCTGCTGGTCGTGTTCCGGTCCGTCCTGCTCGCGGCGAAAGCGGTGGTGGTCAACCTGTTGTCGATCGGCGCCGCGTACGGGGTGATGACGCTGGCCTTCCAGACCGAACCGGGCGCGGCGCTGATCGGCCTCGGCCAGCCGGTGCCGATCGCGGCGTGGGCGCCGGTGGTGCTCTTCGCCATCCTGTTCGGCCTGTCCATGGACTACGAGGTCTTCCTGCTGACCTCGATCCAGGAACGTCACGAGCAGGGCGCGGGTGCAGCGGACGCGGTGGTCGACGGCCTGTCCGGGACGGCTCGGGTCATCGTGTCGGCCGCGGCGATCATGGTGGCCGTGGCGGCCGGCTTCGCCCTCGATCCGGGGGTGATGATCAAGATCATCGGGGTCGGGCTGGCCGTGGCCATCCTGCTGGACGTGACCGTGGTCCGGATGCTGCTCGTCCCGGCCGCGGTCGCCGCCATGGGTGAGGCCAACTGGTGGCTCCCGCGCGGGCTGCGGTGGCTGCCCCGATCGGTCGCCCACGGGGCCGAACCCGGATCCTGTCCGCCGACTGCAGGACGACGGTGAGAGGGGAGCGGCTGCGACGTGAGATCGGTCGGATCAGTGGTCGACCAGGGTCCGGCTCATCACCCGGCCGATCGGATCGGCGACCTCCGGGTGGGCGAGGTAGCGGGCGATGGAGTGGGGTTGGTCGGCGTTCTCGACGCGGACGTCGGTGAGCGGGTCCCCCCAGATCGGCCGGAACGGGTGGCCCAGGGCGACGACGTCGTTCACGTCGTAGGCGGTCAGCCAGGGCACCCCGGGGTTGGTGCGGCCGGGGGTGCGCAGATTGCGCTGCACGGCCTCCAGGGCCAGCGGCGAGCCGGCCGTCACCCACAACCGAGTCCGGGAACGGATGTCCGGGTCGTCGAGCAGGTCGCGGGCGACCACCGTGCCGAGGCTGTGGCTGACCACGACGAGGTCACCGGTGGCCGGTACCGCGGCCCGGACGATCTCCAGCACCCCGTCCCGGGCTCGGGTCAGGTAGACCGCGACGTCCTTGAGGAAGGCGCCGATGATCTGCTGGTCGACCCGGGTGTGGTCGGCCAGCCACCGCAGGGCCGTGCGGGCCGGACCCCAGGCCAGCAACGCGTCCAGACCCTCCGGTCGGATCATCCCGGCCTGGAGGGCCAACTGCGCGATCAGTTGCCGTTCCACCAGGCCGGCGTCGGCGGGCAGGTCCGGGTGCAACGGTCCCGGCACGCCGGGGGCCGGCAGCGACTCCAGCTGCACGTGCGCGCCGGTCCGGGTCAACTCGGCGGTGACCCGGTGGAGCTCGTCGGCGTAGAAGGGGAACGCCACGGTGGGATCGCCCAGCGGGGCGCGGCCGGCGGCGACCAGGCCGGAGTCCAGGGCGGTGAGCCAGTCGCCGCGCAACACCGCGGGGTCGCGGAACTCCTGGCCGCGACCGTGCAGGAACACCAGGGTGGGGGTCATCGGGGTCTCGTCTCGTGTGGGGTGCGGATGGGGGGATGCGGGTGGGTCAGGACGGATCGAGCAGGGCGCGGACCAGACGGCGGTGGTCGGCGGGGAGGTCGCCGGCGAGCGCGCGCAGGCTGCGCAGGATGCGGCTGACCCGGGCACCCTCGTTGCCGAGGTAGTCCAGCGCGTCCTCGCCGAGTTCGGGGGTCCATCGCTGTCCGGTGCGGGCCAGCGGATGACCGTCGGTGTCGGTGCGAGGGACACCGCCGTGGTGCAGGGCGACCATCTCCCACTGGTCGTTGAACACCGGCGCCCCGGACGATCCGGCACGGGTGTCGCTCTCGTAGCGGAGCCACAGGTCGTCCTCGGCGACCATCCGGTTGTCCCGGATGCTGAAGCTCTGCCGATCGCCGCCGGGGTGATGCACGACGTTGAGATGCTCGCCGTTGACCGCCTTTCCGGTCTGCTCGACGAGGGTCAGATGGCCCCAGCGCGCCCCGGCGCGGCGGGTGCCGCGGTCGGCGACGGCGATCAGGGTCCAGTCCAGGTCCGCGTCCGTGAGGAAGAACGCGTCCGGTCGGCACGCCCGCCGGTCCGGGGCCGGTTCTCCGCCCTCCCCGTCGTAGGCGAAGCCGAACTCGACGGCCAGCTCGGCGGCCGTGTCGGTGTCAGGGCAGACGTGGTTGTTGGTGAGCACCAGGCTCGGGGTGACCAGGGCCGCCGTCCCCACCGGGCGCACCGGCTGACCCCGGCGGGCGTGCACCACCCGTCCGACCGAGCGGGCGGCGGTCAATCCGGCCACCAGGAACGGGGAGAACACCGAGTCGTCCCGGTCGACCAGGCCCTCCAGTCGCAGGCCACGATCGGCGAGTCGACCCCGGCGGCGGGCCAGGTCGGCCGGGGCGTTCGCCATGGTCAGGTCGCGGGCGGCGACGGCCCGGGCCGTGGCGGCCCGCTGCTCGGCGCTGCCGTGCCAGCGGCCCAGGATGCCCGCGGTGACCGAGGAGGCCAGGTCGGGTGCCGGACCGACGGGGGCGGCGATCGGTGCCACGGCTCAGCCCAGCCCGGCCAGGACGAGACCAGCACGGATGCGATCGAGCAGCTCGTCGACCTCGGTGCGCAGGACGGTGCCGGCGGCCGGCCGGTCCGGGCCCAGCCCCAGCGCCCGGGGCGCGTCCGGCACACCCGCTCCGGTCCGTCGTCCGTCCCCGACGTCGAGCGGGACGGCACTGCCGAGGATCAGCTCGCGGACCCGGTCGACCCGGGCCGCGTTCCGCGGCGCACCCTGCAGATCGGGGTGATGGGCCAGGACCAGGGCGGCCAGGCCCGCGACATGCGGTGCCGCCATGGAGGTCCCGTCCCAGCAGGCGTAGCCGTCGGCGGGGACCGAGGACAGCACGGCGACCCCCGGCGCGCACACGTCGACCTCCGGCCCGTGGCAGGAGAACTCGGCGGAGAACAGTCCGCCGACCACCGGGCCGCCGGACCAGGGCAGGCGGGCGTGGTACGAACTCTCGGGATACTCGCCGGTCTTGCCCATGGCCGCGACCGTGATCACGTCCGGTGAGGTGCCGGGGAACGAGACCGGGCCACCGCTGTTCCCGGCGGCCACCACGCACACGATGCCGGCGTCGCGGGCCTCCCGCAGCTTGGCCAGGGCCAGTGCGGAGCTGCCCCCGCCGCCGAGACTCATGTTGACGACGTCGATCCCGTTGTCCAGGCAGTGGTCGAGGGCGTCGAGCAGGCTGCTGAGCCGCCCCCCGGGGAAGACCCGCAGCTCGTGCAGGGTGGCGGCCGGTGCGAAGCCCCGGATGCCACCGGCCGCGTCCGCCCCGGCGATGACTCCCGAACAGTGCGAACCGTGGGCGATGAGGTCGTCCTGCCAGCCGTCCGCCGTCGGGGGAGTGACCGTGAGGTCCTGCCCGTGGGTGACGTGGAGGAGATCGGGATGGGTCAGCGCCGCGGCGCCGGAATCGACGACCGCGACGTGCACCCCGGCGCCGTCGAAGCCCGCGGGCAGCAGATCCATCCGCATCAGGCGCTGGCCCCAACCGATGCTCTGGCGGGTGGGGAAGTCGGGGAGCCGGCTGGAGAGCGGTTGGACGGTCAGCCGGTTGTCCCGGCCGGGCAGCAGATCGGGCCCGTCCAGCCACAGGTTCCAGTAGCCCGATCGCGGGTTCACGAAGACCGAGCGCACGGTGGCGTCGTTCTCCGTCGTCAGGGAGACGGTGACCGACCCGCGCTCGTCGGTCGTCCCCTGCACCGGGGAGCCGCTGCCGTACACGTAGACCGCGGCGCCCACCACGGGTTCACCGGCCGGTCCCACCACGGTGATCGACCAGCTGCTGTCCAGCCCGAACGGGCTGAGCTGCATCGGGTCGACGGTCGGCAGCGGATCCAGCACGGGGTGCAGCAGCTCGTCCTCCTCGATCATCACCTGCGGATGACGGGCCAGTTGCGCGGCCGTCTCCGCGGACATCGTGGCCACGACGATCCCCTCGTCCCCGCCGTCGCCGCCAAGCCCGGCGGCCAGCACGCCGAGTCGGGGACGCAGCGTCCGGACGACCTCCACCGCGGGATCGGCGGTCAGCACCTGCAACAGGGTCCCGGCGTCCAGCGGGGTCATGCCCAGCGGCACCAGGCCATCTCGTCGGGCGACGAGATACTGGCGAGGTCGGGAGGTCTCGGCATCCAGGGTGTGGACGGTGGGGCCCGACGCGGGGGTCAGCGGGGTGGTCATGGTCGGGCCTCTCGGGGAACCGCGGGAGCGGGGGGGACGAGGTCGTCGTCGGGTTCGACGGTGACGGCGGTGTCGGCACGCAGGGCGCGGACGGTGCGGTCGGCCATCCGGGCGACCAGTCGGCGGGGCCGGCCCGCCGGCCCGGCCACCGCGAGGAGCTCGACGGCCGGGTCGGCGGACAGATCCGGGATCAACGCGGTCAGCACGGCCGGGGCGGCACTGACGATGTACCGCCGGCGCACCCCGGCCGGGCCGTCCGGGGGAAGTCCCCCGGTGGCGCCGCTCATGGTTGTGGCAGGGACGGATCGACCTGGCAGACCGCCAGGATCTGCCGGTACACCTGCACGGCCGCGGCGCCGGCCGCAGCGCCCCGGCCGTACAGGTCGACCGCCTCGGCCAGTCCCCGCAGGGCCGGCAGCAGGGCGGGACGCCCCCCGGCATGGACGGACAGGTGGGCGAACAGCCTGCGCAGCAGTTCCCCCGTCCGGTCGACGGTCACCGGGTTGCCGTTGGCACCGATCGTAGCGGTCATGGCCGTGACTCAGGCGGACGGCGGGACGACGGTGAAGGGGACGAAGCCGCCGGCGACACCTCCGACGACCTTGCCGATCGTCTCGCCGAGGTCCCTGTCGCCGAGCAGGTCGCCGACCCACCCGCCGGCCAGCGAGCCACCCAGACCGCCGAGGATGGAGCCGAAGATGCCCGCGGGGACCAGCACCAGATCCTGATCCGGCCCCTGCACGCTCGGCTGACCGGGCACCGCGCTCTGCGGGGTGACCCCGGCGGGGATCACCGACCAGGGCAGCATCTTCAGGAACGGCGAGGCGGCGTCACCGATCTGCTGGCCCAGGCCGGCATCGCCGACGAGGCCGCCCACGCCCTTGCCGACGATGCCGGCCAGCCCGCCCAGGATGTCGCCGAGGAACCCGGCCGGCACGAACACCATGTCCTGGGCCGGTCCGGTCGGCGCCTGGCCCGGGGTCGCGTCCTGCGGGGTGACCGCGGCCGGGACGACGGAGAACGGCAGCATCTTCAGGAACGGCGCGGCGGCCTTGCCGATCTGCTCGGAGATGTCGCGACGCCCGGTGATCCCGCCGTTGCTGCAGATGACGTCGGCCAGACCGCCGAGCAGGCTGCCGAAGAGCCCCGCGGGGACGAACACCAGGTCCTCGGTGGGCCCGGTGGGCTGTCCGGGAGTGGCGGACTGCGGGGCCACGCCGGCCGGCACCACCGACCAGGGCAGCATCTTCAACACCGGGGCCACGACGTGGCCGACGGACTCACCGGCGGACCTGTTCCCGAACAGGCCGCCGATCCCGCCGCCGATGGCACCGGCGAAGCCACCCAGCAGGTCGCCGAAGAGCCCGGCCGGCATCAGCACCATCTTCTCGCCCGCATCCGGGGTGGTGGGCGCCGTGGGCCTGGCCGTGGCGGCGTCGATCTGGCCGACCAGGTCGGCGGTGCTGGACGTCAGTGCGGCCACCGAGGTCGGCTGGTACGCGGAAGTCGTTGCTGCGGTCATGATCTCACCCCTCCTCTCCGATGGCCGCGCCCCCCTTGGCCGCGTCGCTCCATCGGATGAGGTCTTCACCGTGGCCCGTGGCCCGGGCGGTGTCGTGAGTACCGGGTACTCAACTCCGGCCGCGCGCGGCGGTGACCGGTACCCGGGTGGCGGGCATCGCGGGACGGACGCCGGTCCCGGACCGTTCCGGACGGTCGACGGGCCCGGGCCGGGCGGCCGGGTCCGCGGGTCGACCGAGCGCCGCGGCCAGTTCCTGTCGACTGCCCACCCCGCACTTGGTGTAGCAGTGCTGCAGGTGGTTCTCCACCGTGCGGACGGAGAGGTGCAGTGCGGCAGCGGTTTCCGCGGCCGTGACACCGGCGATGGCCAGTGCCGCCACCTCGCTCTCCCGCGCCGTGAGTCCGCCGACGCGAGCGGTGGGCCAGCCGGTGGGTCGGACGATGCCGGTCGCGGTGAGGGTCGTGGCAACCAGATGACCGGCCCGTGCCGCGGCGGCCGTGTCACCCACGGAACGGAGCAGCGGCTCGGCGCGGGCGGCGGTGTCCCCGGCGAGCAACGTCGAACCGGACGCGGCCCAGGCCAGCGCGAGGTCGAGCAGCGCGGCGCCGTCCCGGGTGTGCAACGCCTCCACCAGGCGACGGAGCGGTGGGTCGCCCGGGTCTGCCGCTGCGGGCGGTTGGCCACCGGGGTCGGCCCGGGCCAGGACGACCGCGGCGTCGAGCGCGACGTCGGGAGCGGTGGCCGACGCGGCGACCCGCCGGGCCCGTCGGGCGGCCCCGTGCGCGTCGCCGAGCAGCAGGTCCATCTCGGCCAGACGGACGGCCGCCCGCCCACTGGACGACCGCAGGCGCCCCTCCGCCTCGGCCGCCAGTGCGCGCGCCGTCGATCCGGCCGATCGCCAGGCTGCGCACACCGCGGCCAGAGCCAGAACCTCCCCCAGCAACGGGTCGGTGGGCACGTCCATCTCGAGCAGGCAGAGCGCCTGGTGTGCAGCGGTTTCCGCGGCGTCCGGCCCACCCCGCTCCAGGTGGGCCTCGGCCAGCAGGGCCGCGCCGACCGCGGTCGCCCGGTGGCACCGTGCCGCGATGCCGGCGCCGTGCAGGCGGGTGGCGAGGTCGACGGCGGTGACGGGATGCCCCGCACGCAGGGCGGACCGCACGGCGAAGGTGTGGTCGGCGACGACCGGCGGCGCGACCGACACCATCAGGTCCCGGGCCCGCTCGGTCAGCCCGACGACAGTCGTCGCGTCGACCACGGCGGTCTGCAGCAGGCCGTCGGCCAGCAGATCGGCGAGATCGGTCGGATCGGCCAGGGCATCGGCCGCGGCCCGGGTCAGCGGCCCGTCCACTGCGGCGGCGAGCACGGCCCGGACCGTCGCAGGACGCGCATGGACCAGACAGGAGTCCGGACCGCTCAGCTCGGGCGGCAGGACGAGGTCCCCGCCACCGATCAGCCCACGGCGCAGCTGCAGCGATCCGTGGTGCAGATTGTGTTCGACGACGGCCACGAGGGGCCCCGGCCGGCCCTCGCTCAGGTCGAGCAGTCGGCGCAGGGTCAGGGGTTCGACCGGGACGCCGAACCGTCCCACGCACAGCCGTTGCACCTGCTCGCCCGTCAGCGGCGGCACCGGCACGACCTGCAGGTGGCGGAGCGCGTGGCGGGACGCGCCCAGACGCGCCGCGGTCCGGCTGCGGGCGGTGGCCAGGATCGGGATCCGGCCGGCGGCACTCGCGTCGGCGATCTCCGCGGCCTCGTCGTCGGTGAGGTCCTCGAGGCCGTCGACGCACAGCAGGGCACCGGGAGGCAGGTCCTGGACCAGCGCATGCAGCTCGGTCCACGGCTGGGATGCGCCGGCCCCCGGACCGGTGGGCCGGAGGCGACGGTTCCGCAACACGAGGCCGGAGTGCCGCCGCGACAGGAGGTCCAGCAGGACGGATGCCCCGGCACCGGGCGGCCCGCTCACGGCGATACCCGGGCATCCCGGAGGTCGGGTCGCCAGTCGCTGCTCGAGGTCGACCACCAGCCGCGAACGGGCCAGGATCGGCCACCGGTGCGGGCCAGCAGCATCCATCCAGGACGCACCTCCCCCGCATCGCTGCCGTGCCGATCCCGTGCTGTGCTCGCGCGGCTTCTGCAGGAGCGGAGGACGGGCCCGCCGGATCGATACCTGTGGGAGGCACGGATCCGCGTGGCGCCGGCTCGGGGCACGCACACCGAGGTGCCGCGCACCCACCCGGAGGCGGATGCGCGGCACCACGGGCGCCGGGGTCAGGCGATGCGCGGCCGCCGCCGCACGGTCAGCGCCAGGCCCAGCAGGATCAGCACCAGGGCGGCCGGGACGGCGCCCCCGAGGCCGAAGCCGGTGGAGGCCAGCGCCCCCTGCGCCCTGGTCGGCATCGTGCCGGCCGACGCGGCCGGGGTGTTCACCGGTGCGAGGGCGGGAGCCGGACCGGCCACTACCCGCAGGATGCCCCCGCTGAGGCCGGGACCACCGTCGCGCACGAGGACCGGCAGGGCGGGCGCGATGCGCTGGGGCGTGGCCGTCTCGACGACCGGCGTGTCGGTGGGGTCGGCCGGAGCCGGATCCGTGGACTCCGTCGGGGTGGTCGGGGTGGTCGGGGTGGTCGGGGTGGTCGGGGTGGTCGGGGTGGTCGGGGTGGTCGGGGTGGTCGGGGTGGTCGGGGTGGTCGGGGTGGTCGGGGTGGTCGGGGGTGGTCGGGGTGGTCGGGGTGGTCGGGGTGGTCGGGGTGGTGCAGGTGCCGTCGGCGTCGCCGAGCAGCCCGATGCCGATTCCGCAGACGGTCACCGGGACGTCGACGACCGGGGTGCCGGGGTTGCCGGTGCCGGTTCCGCCCGGCGTGGTGCAGGTGGTGTCGGCATCGCCGAGAACCCCGGCACCGATCCCGCAGACCGTCACCGGGACGTCGACGATCGAACCGCCGCCGTTGTCGGCGGACGCGGTGCAGCCGCCGTCGGCGTCACCGAGGACGCCCGCACCGATCCCGCAGACCGTCACCGGGACGTCGACGATCGAACCGCCGCCGTTGTCGGCGGACGCGGTGCAGCCGCCGTCGGCGTCACCGAGGACGCCCGCACCGATCCCGCAGACCGTCACCGGGACGTCGACGACCGGGTTGCTGCCGGAGGCGCCGGGTGTGGTGCCGGCGGGGCTGGTGCAGGTGCCGTCGGCGTCGCCCAGGACGCCAACGCCCACTCCGCAGACCGTGACCGGGATGTCGACGAGCGTTCCACCGCCGTTGTCGGCCGGGGCGCTGCAGGTGCCGGTGGCGTCGTCGAGCACGCCGATCCCGATGCCGCACACGGTGACCGGGACGGTCACCACTGCGGGCTCGTCGTCCGCCGCGGGGGCAGGAGCGGGTGCGGGGGCGGGGGCAGGACTGTCGTCCTGGCCACCGGTGAGGACGTCGATGTCGACATCGGTCACGGTGACCGGCACGTCGATCAGCGCCGGCGCATCAGGGGCCGGGGCCGGGGCGGGCGCCTCGTCCCGGTCGTCGGTCAGGACGTCGATGTCGAGATCGGAGACGGTGACCGGCACGTCGACGACAGCCGGAGCGGGGTCGGGGGTAGGTGCGGGAGTGGGAGCGTCGTGTCCGTCGTCGGTGAGGACGTCCACGTCCACGTCGGTGACCGTGATCGGCACGTCGACCGGGGCCGGCGGTTCCGCTGCGGGCAGCGGCTCCGGTGCCGCGGCGTCGTCCTCGCCGTCAGTGAGTACGTCGATGTCGATGTCGGACACGTCGACCGGGACGCTCAGCACCCCGGGTTCGGCGCGGTGGTCGGACGGAGCCGGCGCGCCGGCCCGGGTGTCGATCGCGGCCTCGACGGAGGCGACGAGCAGGCCGCCGTCGTGGCTCAGGACGGAGACGTCTGCGGAGACTGCGACATCGGCCGACAGGTCGATCGGGGTGTCGGTGGCCGAGGCCAGGCCGGCGCCGAGGAAGAGCAGGCCGCCGGTGAGGGCGGTGAGGTGCAGGGTGCGGGTCAGGGCGGCGCGGTGCGCGCCGAACGGGGACGAGCGGAACGGTGACATGAGGGAACTCCCGTGGAGGGTGCGGATGGGTGACACGGGGTGCCGTCCACGACACGGGGGCGTGTGGGGTGCGGCGGCCCGTCCATGACCGACCGGCGCGGACCCCGTGACGATGGGGTGGGGGCGCGGTCGGGCTCCGGGGAGTGGGTCAGTCGGGGGAGAACGAGGGGCGGTACGCGCGGGCGGTGTCGCGCCGGTGGTCGGTGTGCGCGGCCAGCGAGGTGCCGGTCGGGGCGTGCAGGTCGGCGTCGGCGGTGACGACCGGGACGGAACCCGCCGCCGATCCCCCGGACACGGCGCCGGTGGCACACCCGCCCAGGGCCGTTGCGGCGGGGCTTCCCGCGGGGGCGGGCCGGCCGGGCAGGTCGGTGGTCGCTGCGGCCACCGGAGCGGGCGCGGTCGCAGCGACCGGGGGGACGGACGCCGGAGACGGCACGGCGCTCTCGTCGAGGGATCGGGCGGCGGCACGGAGGTCGCCGGTCGACCGGGGCGCACCCAGGGACCATGCCGCGGCGGCCACGGCCCGATCGGTGCTGGGCACGATCACCGGGACGGTGGGGGCCGACACCGCGGCGGCAGCCACAGCACCACCGGCGGCGGCGGTGTCGGTGGCGGTGTCGATGACCGGAACGGTGGCATCGAGCAGGGGGGCGACAGGAGCTGTCGGCACGATGATGCCGGCAGTCGGCAGAACGGGAGCCACCACCTCAGCGACCGGATCCACCGCGGGATCCACGATCGCGGGGACGGCTCCGGTGGCCGGGACGATGACCGGAGCGATGACCTCCGCGGCGGGCTCGAGCACCGGGGTGACGACCTCGACGACCGGCTCCACGACGGGGGTGACGACCTCGACCACCGGGGCGACCGCGTCGGTGAGCGGCTGGACCACGGGCACGACCGCATCGACCACAGGAGTTGCGGCCTCGACGACCGGAACGACCGCGTCCGTCACCGGACGTACCACCGGGGCGACCGCGTCGGTCACGGACTGGACCACGGGGACGGCATCGGCGACCGGGGCGGTCACGGGGGCGGCGGTCCGGGCGACCTCACGGACCGCCGGAGCGACCTGGTCGACGACCGGTGCCACCGGTGCGGCGACCTGCTCGACCACAGGAGCCACCGGTGCGACCGCACGCTCCACGACGGGCGCGGCCTGTCGGGCGACCGGGGCCACCGCCTGGGCGACCGGGGCGGCCACCTGTTCCACCACCGGGGTCGCCTGCCGGACCACGGGAGCGACGGCCTCGGCGACGGGAACGACCGCGTCAGCGGCCACCTCGCCCAGCTCGCCCACCAGGGACGAATCGGGTGCGGCCGACACGGTCGCCGGGGGAGCGCCGGCGCTCGCCTCCGATTCGGCCAACAGCGCGCCGAGCACCAGGGCGATCAGAGTCAGCCCGGTGACCATGAGTGCCCGGGTCAGCACATGCATCCAGGGCAGGCGGTTCCCCGTGTCGGACGGGGAGGTGGCCAGACAGAACTTCGTCACGGTCCACCCCCTTTCGTCGTCGGCGGGCATCGAGCCCTGTGATCGACGGTAGGTCGGCCGGGGGGAGCTGGTCATCGCCCGTCGTGATGGGAGTCACACACACGAGGCGTGACGAAGGCGTCCGATCGGGGGCCGGCGACCCCCGAGAGAGTGAACCGAACGGGCGATCTCGCACGATTCGGGGGCTTTACTGAACCGAGGCGACGATTCGGGTCATCGACGATCGGCACAGTGACCATTCGGCTCATCCCCGTGAGATCACCGCTCGATCAGCTTCGCTGGGTTCCGCTCAGCCCCGGGGAAGGCGCAGGAGGTCCCGCAGCGAGGTGGCCGGTCGACCCAGCAGCGCAGGGACAGCGTCACTCACCGTCGCCTGTTCGCCGGCAGCGATCGCGGTGTACGTCGACACCCACCCGTCGAGCATCCAGCGCGGGGCGGCACCGGCCCGGGAGGCGTAGGCCTCGTCGATCGTCTCCGGTCGGTAGCTCACCGACCGGCCCGTCGCCTCGGTCACCACGGTGGCCACCTCGTGGAGGGTCAGCGCGTCGGGCCCGGTGAGGTCGTAGGTCCGTCCGGCATGGGCGGCGGGGTCCTGCAGGACGGTGGCGGCCACGGCGGCGATGTCGTCGCGCGCCACCACCGAGACCCGCCCGTCGCCGGCCGGCCCCCGGATCACGCCGTCCGGCCCGGCCAGGTCCGGCATGAAGTCCGCGTAGAAGTTGTCGCGCAGGAAGGTGAACGCCGGGCCCGCGTCGCGGATGTGCTGCTCGGTGCCCCAGTGGTCCCGGCCGAAGGTGAAGGTGCAGTCCGCCGCAGCCCCGACGAACGACGTGTAGACGATGTGCTCGACGCCGGCGTCGGCGGCGGCATCGACGACCTTGCGCTGCAGAGCGAGCCGGTCGGGGTCCTCCCCCGCGGAGACCAGGAACAGGACGCCGACCCCGCCGAAGGCCGCGGTCAGTCCGGTCGGGTCGGCGAAGTCGCCGTGCACGGCCACCGCTCCGGGGAGGTCCGGTACCCGGGACGGATCGCGGGCGATCATCCGCTGGGCCAGCCCGGCGGCGGCCAGCCGGCGGGCGACGGCGCCGCCCAGCTGTCCGGTCACCCCGGTGACGGCAAGGGTCGGGGTGTCGGTCATGGTGGCCTCCGGTCGGGGCAGATCGGCGCCGGTCATCGCACGCCGGGCGGCAGGTACAGGTCGTAGCCGCCCACGCTCAAGATCTCGTAGTCGGCCGCGGGCAGCAGCAGCGACGGCTCCGCGCCGGCCCCGTAGACCAGCGCCACCTCGGCCGGGTCGGCGGCCTCCACGTCGGCGGCCGGACCCAGCAGGCGGATCGGGAAGTCGGGGCGCACGACCAGGGAGCCGTCGGCGAGATAGTCCATCAGGTAGATCGCCCAGTAGTCGCCCCGCAGGAAGGTGACGCCGCGGTCCTCCAGGGCGCGGACGGCGGCGATCGGGGCGCGGTCCGGGTTCTCCGGGGCCCACCCGGCCTGCCGGACCAGGATCGGCACGCAGAACAGCAGCACCCAGGCGGTGGGGACGACCGTCACCGACCACGCGGAGCTCCCCCACCGCTGCGGCAGCACGGCCAGCCACCCGCCGAGGCCGACGAGGAGCATGGGCAGGAACGGCAGTGCGTACCGGGCGTCGTCCACGAACTCGAGCTGGCCGAAGGTGGCGAGCACCGGGAAGGCGGCGACCCCGGCGAACACCACCGGCGCCGCGGCGGAACCGCAGCGCCGGAGCAGCACGATCCAGCCGGTCACGGCGGCCACGACGATCACGCCGGCGACGACGGGGGTCACCGCCTCCCCCCACAGCCACTCACCGCGGGGCAGTCGCAGCCCGAACGCGCGGGGGAGCAGAGCGACGAAGAATCCGACCAACCGGTCCAGGTAGGTGGTGTCCCCCGAACTGCGGGCCGCGGCCGGCAGGCCGCGCTGCTGGATGTACACCAGCCACGGGCTCACCCCGACGACGGCGCCGATGGCGCCGGGCAGGGCCCAACCCAGCAGCCGTCGCCAGTGCCGCAGGGTCGGGGGGAGCAGGGCGAGCACGCACACCACCCCGAACATCGGGTGGCTCCAGACCGCGAACCCGGTGGCCAACCCGGCGAGGCCGGCGATCCAGGGGAGCCGGCTGTCGTCGTGCATCGCCCGACCGGCCAGCGCGAGCACGCCGACCATCGCGATCATGCCGGTGGGGTAGCCCATGTACGGGCGGGAGGTGACGACCAGGATCGCCCCGGAGACGCTGAGGGCGATCACGCCGACCACCGCGGCCGCGGCCGGGCCGATCAGTGGGCGGGCCGTGCGGTACAGCAGGAACGCGACCACCGCCCAGAGCAGCCCGGCCAGGAGACGCAGCGGCCAGGCGCCGCCGCCCGCGAGCAGGAACGGGATCAGCAGGTAGGACTCCGTCGTCGACCCGTAGTCGTTGCCCGCGACCATCAGGTAGAAGGTGCCGTCCATCGCCTCGCGCGCCTGCAGGCCGACGAGCGTCTCGTCGCTGTTCAGGGCGAGCAGCGAGGTGTGGGCGACCCAGATGCGGACGAGCAGGGCCAGCACGATCGGAGGGATCGCGGCCAGCAGCAGGGCCCGCCCGGTGACCTCGGCCCGCGTCCGGGTGTCGACGTCAGCCACGGAGGGCGTTGCGCCGCAGGCGCATCCGGGCGGACAGGACGGCCATCCGGACGCCGAGGGCGATGGTGCGGTGCAGGTGCCCGGTGACCGAGGACTCGCCGACCCGGGCGTGGTAGTTCACCGGCACCTGCACGATCCGGTACTGCCGGATGATCGCCAGCAGCAGCATCTCCAGGCCGAACGCCGAACCGGCGTGGGTGGCGCGCTGCACCAGGTCCGCGGCGCACGCCCGGGAGACCACCCGGAAGGTGCAGCCCACGTCGGACAGGTAGACGGTGTTGTAGGTGGCCTCGATGCCCTTGGCCAGCGCCCAGTTCCCCCACCGCAGGTGCCAGCCCATGTTGGCGCCGTCCCAGATGAACGTCTGCACGGTGCGGGATCCGACGACCAGGTCGCACTCGCCGGTGAACGGCAGCAGCTTGTCCAGGTCGGCCGGCCGGAAGGTGCCGTCCGGTTCGCAGACGCAGATCAGGTCGGCGTCGACCTCGCGCAGGCCGCGTTGGATGGCGGCGCCGTAGCCCTGCCGCGGCTCGTGGATCTCCCGGGCGGTCGTCGTCGCCACCTCGTCGGAGGTGCCGGCGGCGGCGTTGTTGTTGATCACCAGGATGTCGTCGACGTAGCCGAGCTTCTCGAAGCCCTGGATGGTCTCGGCGATGCTGTCGCGCTCGTTGTACGTCGGCAGGATCACCGCGACGCTCCGGCCGTTCCAGACCATGCCCGTCCTCTCCTGGTCGATCGGTGGTGCCGGCGTGGTGGGGTCAGCGGGCCGGGGTGGCCACGAACAGCATCTGGCCGGCCAGCGGCTTGATCGGCGACCGCAGGTACCAGGGCACCAGGAAGGACAGCGCGGACGCCTTGGACTTCATCGTCAGCGGCAGGAAGCGGGCCATCGCGACCTGGACGCGCCAGCCTTCGGACGCCAGGTAGTCGCGCAGCGACCGGTCGGTGTAGATCGCGACGTGGGTGTAGTCGTCGAAGTACCCGCCCGGGTTCAGCCGGAAGTTCGGCTGCATGAGGATGAGGTGGCCACCGGGGCGGACGACGCGCGCGGCTTCGTCGAGCAGTCGGGTCGCGTCCTCCCGCGGCAGGTGCTCGAGCAGGTTGGACGCGAACACCACGTCGAACTCGCCGGGCGCGAAGCGGGACAGATCGGTGCAGTCGCCGACGACGGCCTCGACGTGGTCGTCCGCCGCGCGGACCACGACCTCGTCCATGTCCATCGCCACGACCCGGCGGGCGGTGACCTGGTTGGCGAAGTCGCACCAGCCGGCGCCGAGTTCCAGCACCGCACCGTCGGTGGGGATCCACCGCTGGAGGTAGTCGCAGATGTGGCGCCAGGTGCCCGCCCGGTGCGGGTTGGCGGCCAGCCGGGTCTGGAAATAGCCCAGCTTCCCGGCGGCGGAGTCCGGTGCGGTCGTCATCTCGTCCCCTGTTCGTCGTGGTCCGTGCGGGCGGTCGGGGGCGGGTGGAGGCTGCGTGTCGCCCTGGAACCTACCTGGCCCGACCCGCTGGACAGCCCCGACGAGGGCGCCCGGCGGAGTCCCGGGGCGATGTCACAACAGCACCGGTGACCCCACGTCACGGTCCGTTCACGCAGGTGGGAGGGTCAGGGCGACGCCGTGCGGGACTCGACGAGGGCCGGCCCCTGGACGGGGCAGCACACGCGCTCGGCGGGTGCGTCCGGATCGGCGACGGCCGAAGGCGCGGGTCGGCCCGGCATGGCCGTCGCGGACACGACTGCGCCGACGACGAGCAGGCCGGCGGCGATGGACAGGGCGATGCCGAAACCGCGGTCGAAGGCGACGGGGTCGTCGTAGCTCTGCCCGCCGAGCCCGCCCAGGACCGGGAACGCCGCCACGGCGACGAGGCCGGCGGCTCGGGCGACCGCGTTGTTGATGCCGGACGCCACCCCGGCCTGCTCGGCCGGAGCCGCGCCCAGCACGGTGGCGGTCAGCGGGGCGACCAGCAGGGAGAGGCCCAACCCCAGGACGGCCACGGCCGGGAGCACCTCGGTCAGGTAGTGCGCGCCGGGACCGATGCGCAGCATCAGCAGGACGGCCACCGTGCACAGCGACGTCCCCGCCGTCATCGGCAGGCGCGGCCCGATCCGGGTGGCCAGCTGACCGAACCGGGCGGACAGCGCCAGCATGAGCACGGTAACCGGCAGCATCGCCGTGCCCGCGGCGAGCGGGCTGAACCCGGAGACGACCTGCAGCTGGACGGCGAGCAGGAAGAAGGCGCCACCAAAGGCCCCGTAGACCAGGAAGGTCACCACGTTCGCGGCGGTGAAGGTCCGGTTCCGGAAGACGGCGGGCGGCACCATCGGGTGGGGCAGGCGCCGCTCGACCACGACGAACGCGGCCAGGGCGCAGAGGCCGATGGCGGTGGCGGGCAGCACCAGACCGCCGGCCCCGTTCTCCGGGACGGCGATGATCGCGTAGGTCAGCCCGGCCAGGGCCAGGATGCTCAGCCCCGCGCCGAGCACGTCGATGCCCTTGGCGGCGTGCGGGTCCCGGGTCTCCGGGACGTGTCGGACCGCGAGCACCACCACCGCCACGGCCAGCGGGACGTTGATCAGGAAGATCCAGCGCCAGCCCACCGACTCCAGCAGCCAGCCGCCGAGGAACGGGCCGATGGCGGTGGCCACGCCGCCGAATCCGGACCACACGCCGATGGCGCGGGCCCGGTCGTCGGGGTGGAACGACGCCTGGATCATGGCCAGGCTGCCGGGTGTCAGCAGCGCCCCGCCGACCCCCTGCAGGGCCCGGGCCGCCACCAGCGCCTCCGGCCCGGGGGCGAGTCCGCAGAGCAGCGAGGCGACCGCGAACCAGACCACGCCGATGAGGAAGACCCGGCGGCGGCCGAACCGGTCACCCAGGGAGCCGCCGAGCAGGATGAGCGAGGCCAGGGTCAGCGTGTAGGCGGTGATCGTCCACTGCAGGGCGGCGAACCCGGTGCCGAGGTCCGCGCCGATGGCCGGCAGGGCGATGTTGACCACCGTGGCGTCGATCCCCGCGATCCCCGAGCCCATGATCGAGGCGAGCAGCACCCATCGGCCGCTGCCCGAACCGACACGCAGCCCGCCGTCCACCACCGGTCCCGACATGGGCCCACCCCCTGGCCAGAGTGTGCGCCTCGCCGGAAGCCCCTCCCGGCCCGGGAGCGTCGCACTCACCCCCGGCTCACTCGTTATCACTGACAGTGGTCGTGCGTGCATCGAGGACGCGGGGCGGGGTGGGGACATGCGACGGGTCGGTCGACGTGGGGGACGAGCTGTCCTGGTTGTTCTGGTGGCGATGCTGATCGTGCTGGGTGCGCCCACGGCGGGCGCCGTCCCCGGCGATCCGCCGACCAACCCGCCGCCCGCCGGTGCGGATGCCGAGTTGGTGCTCTCCGGCCTCGGGCCGGCGACGTCGCTCCCCGGGCGCATCGCCCCGCTGGGCAGCGGCTTCTCCCCGACCCTGGGCTACCCGTCCGCACCCGACCCGACCTGGCAGGTGCTCGACACCGAGGGCCGGCGGATCCTGGCCACGGCCGACCCGTCCGAGGACGGCGCCATCCTCGTCTACTGCATCGATCTGCGGACCGCGACGACGATCGGCTTCGGATACCGGCAGGGGAGTTGGGACGCGGCGAACGTCCCGCTGGTCGGGTACGTCGCGCGGATCCTGGAGCTGTACTACCCGAACACCGCCCTGCCCGCGGGGCTGACCGACGACCAGCGCGCCGCCGCCGTCCAGGCCGCCATCTGGTTCTTCACGGACAAGTTCGTCCTGGACCAGCGGGCCGCGCTGCGCCCCGCCGTCGCCGACATCGTGCAGGCCGTGATCGCCGCCGGCCCGGTGGTGCAGCCCGCCAGCGGCCTGGAGATCACCGCCCCCAGCGGGGACTTCCCGGCCGGATCCCTGGCCGGGCCGTTCGTCGCCACGGCCACCGCCGGGGACATCACGGTCAGCTCGACCGACGCCACGATGTACGCCGACGCGGCCGGGACGCAGGTCGTCGGCGACGGCACGACGGTGCCGACCGGGACCTCGCTGTGGTTGCGGCCGGACGACGTACTCGATCTGTCCGTCACCCTCGACGCGAGCGCGGTCGTGTCCGTCCCGAGCGGGAACGTCTACCTCTACGACGGCAACGACCCGAACGTCCCCACCGCGCAGAAGCTCATCCTGGCCAGTACCGGGTCGGTGCGCAGCACCGCCAGTGCGTCGGCCGCGTTCTTCGCCGCCGGCGTGCTCCAGGTCCGGAAGGTCATCGCCGGGCCCGCGGCCGGGGAGCAGGGCTCCGTCACCGTCGCCGTCAGCTGTGACGGCGAGGTGCTGCCGGCACTCGTCGTCCCGGCCGGATCCACCACGGGCGGCGTGCAGGTCTACACCGGTCTGCGGGGCGGCGCGGCGTGCACGGTGACCGAGCCGGTCGACGGTGCGGTGGGCGGCCTCGGGGTGGCCACCGCGCTCCCCGACCCGGTGACCGTGATCGCCGAGACCACCGTCACCGCGGAGGTCACCAACACCTACTCCGCCGTCGCCCCGCCGACCACGACCGTCACCGTGCCGACCACGGTGACGGTTCCGACCACGGTGTCGGTGCCGACCACGGTGACGGTGCCGACCACGGTGTCGGTGCCGACCACGGTGACCGTCCCGACCACGGTGACGGTGCCGACCACGGTGACCACCACGGACACCGAATCGACGACGGCGACCACCACGGTCACCGTCTCCCCGACATCGACCACGCCCACCGACCCCACGACGCCGACCGATCCGACCACGCCCACCAGCACGATGACCGTGGACCCGACATCCACCGGCACCGACCCGACGACGCCCACCGACCCCACGACGTCGCCGACCGCGTCAACTACGACGGCGACCACCGTGGTCACGGCGACAGCCACGGCCGCCGTACCGGTCACCGTCTCGCCGACCGACGGGGGCGGCATCACCCCACGACATGCGGCCGAACTCGCCGCCACGGGCGTCCACGTCCGGGCCGCCGCCGTGGCCGGGCTGTGTCTGCTGCTGACGGGCGGGGCGCTCTGCCTGGTGCTGCGCCGGCGGGGTCGGTCGACCTGAGCCACGGCGGGCAGGGCCCGACCGGTGTCGGGCCGGGCCGGGGGCCAGCCGTCACCGACGAACGACAGGGGCCCCGACGGGGCGCTGTGGTTCACCGAGCCCGCCACCGACATGCTGGGCCGCATCGTGGGCGACTGACGGCCGAACGAGAGGAGGGGGAAGAGTTGGTGCGGAACGACTGGACAACCCGCTGGGAGCAGAGCCTCCCGACGCAGGCCGCGGTCCGCGCCTGGCTGTCCGGCCACGCGCCCCGGCCCGACGGCCTCGGCACCGTGGGTGGGCGCATCGACCTCCGCGGCATCGAGTTGACCGGCGCACCGCTCACCCTCGGGAGCAATGACGATCCGACCGCAGGGATCACCTGGGAGTCTCTCGACCTGTCCTGCGCTCGCATGGATGCGCTCCGGCTCTTCGGTGCCCGAATCCACGACTGCGTGTTCGACGGCGCCGGCCTGGTCGACCTGCGGGTGTGGGGGGCGACGGTCACCGAATGCTCGTTCCGCCGGGCCGACCTCCGCCACGCCATTCTCGGCGCGGGGGAGTGGCACGGGCTGCGTTCCACCTGGACGGACATCTCGTTCGAGCGGGCGAAGATGGCCCGGGCGGTCTTCACCGGAAGCGTCCTGCGGCGATGCCGCTTCGACACCCCTGGCCGGTTCCTCCAGATGCAGGACTGCGTCGTCGACGAATGCGCGTTCATCGGGGTTCTGGACACCCTGGTCGTCGACGGGCGCGGCCACCGACATCCGTTGTCCACGAGCGCCTTCGTCGCCGACCTCGGTGGGGCGACCTTCCGCGGCACCCACGTGACCGGCTACCGGCTCGACCGAGCGACCTTGCCCGACCAGGCCGACCTCCTGGTGGTGCACCGGTACGTCGAGGTGTTCACGGCGGCAGCGGACCGGCTCGAGCTGCCCAGCGGCTCGGAGGCCGACCACCGGGCGGCACAGCTGCTGCGTCGGTTGGCGGCCGCTCCCGGTCCGGACCTCGACGCGGACATCTGCCTCGACCTGGACGGGCTGGGGGACGCCGCGCAGGCCGATGCGATCCGGCAGGCACTCCGGCCACCGCCCGCGGCCTGACCGGTGGGGCGCCCTGTCGGGGTCTGGTCAGCGTCCGCCCCGGGTGCCACCATGCAGCGGTGACCAGCAGGCCCATCCCGGAGCAGCGGCTACGGGATCTCGCGCGACTGCGGCGGGTCCGTGACCGCATCGACCGGGAGTACGCGCAGCCGCTGGACGTGGAGGCCCTGGCCCGCGGCGCCCACATGTCCGCGGGGCATCTGAGCCGGGAGTTCCGGGCCGCGTACGGGGAATCGCCCTACGGGTACCTGATGACGCGGCGGATCGAGCGGGCCATGGCGCTGCTGCGGCGGGGTGACCTGACCGTCACGGAGGTCTGCTTCGCGGTGGGGTGTCAGTCGCTCGGCACGTTCAGCACCCGGTTCACCGAACTGGTCGGCGTGCCGCCCGGGGTCTACCGCCGGCGCGAGGGGCGGGCGGCGTTCGGCATGCCGCCGTGCCTGGCCAAGCAGGTGATGCGACCGGTCAGGAATCGAGAAGTGCGGGCCGGCGCTCCGGACCTAGCCTGACCGCCATGTCCATCTTCCTGCACTCGAGCTTCCTGCCCCAGAACGATCCCGACGCCGCCGTCGCCTTCTACCGCGACACCCTCGGCCTCGAGGTGCGCAACGATGTGGAGAACGGCGGGATGCGGTGGATCACCGTGGGGCCCGCCGATCAGCCGGACGTCTCCGTGGTGCTCTACCCGCCCGAGGGGGACCCGGGCATCACCTCCGACGAACGACGCACCATCGCCGAGATGATGGCCAAGGGCACCTTCGCGCGGATGCTGCTGGCGGCCGACGATCTCGACGCCACCTTCGACCGGGTGCAGGCCACCGACGCCGAGATCGTCCAGGAGCCCACCGAGCAGTTCTGGGGCGTGCGGGACTTCGCCGTCCGCGACCCCGCGGGCAACCTGCTGCGCATCCAGGAGCGCCGTTGAGGACCGTGCGTCCAGGATCGTCGACACCAGGGAGACACCCGTGAGCACCACCCCGCAGGTTGCCGCCGACCGGCACGACATGATCCGGGTGACCGGTGCCCGGGTGAACAACCTCAAGGACGTCAGCGTCGAGATCCCCAAACGGCGGCTGACCGTGTTCACCGGGGTGTCCGGCTCGGGCAAGAGCTCGCTGGTGTTCGGCACCATCGCCGCGGAGTCGCAGCGGCTGATCAACGAGACCTACAGCACCTTCGTGCAGGGGTTCCTGCCCACGCAGGCCCGTCCCGACGTCGACGTGCTGGACGGCATCACCACGGCGATCATCGTCGACCAGGAGCGGATGGGTGCCAACCCGCGGTCCACGGTGGGCACCGCGACGGACGCGAACGCCATGCTGCGCATCCTGTTCAGCCGGCTCGGAGCGCCCCATGTCGGGTCACCGCAGGCGTTCTCGTTCAACGTCGCCTCGATCAGCGGCGCCGGCGCGGTGACCTTCGAGCGGGCCGGTCAGCAGGTCAAGGAGCGTCGGGACTTCTCCATCACCGGCGGCATGTGTCCGCGCTGCGAGGGCATGGGCAAGGTGACCGACTTCGATCTGACCGCGCTCTACGACGACACCAAGTCCCTGAACGAGGGGGCGCTGATCATCCCCGGTTACAGCATGGACGGTTGGTACGGGCGCATCTTCCGTGGCGCCGGCTTCTTCGACGCCGACAAGCCGATCGCGAAGTTCACGAAGAAGGAACTGAACGACCTGTTGTACAAGGAGCCCACCAAGATCAAGGTCGAGGGCATCAACCTGACGTACTCCGGCGTCATCCCGCAGATCCAGAAGTCCTTCCTGTCCAAGGACGTGGAATCCCTGCAGCCGCACATCCGCGCCTTCGTGGACCGCGTCATCACATTCACGGTGTGCCCGGAGTGCCACGGCACCCGGCTCAACGAGGGGGCGAGGTCGTCGAAGATCAGGGGTCTGAGCATCGCCGACGTCTGCGCGATGCAGATCAGCGACCTGGCCGCCTGGGTCCGGGAGCTGGACGACCCCTCGATGGCCCCGCTGCTCGCCTCGCTCCGCGGGACCCTCGACTCGTTCGTCGAGATCGGCCTGGGGTACCTGTCCCTGGAACGACCGTCCGGCACGCTATCCGGCGGGGAGTCCCAGCGCACCAAGATGATCCGGCATCTCGGGTCGTCCCTCACCGATGTCACCTATGTCTTCGACGAACCCACCATCGGCCTGCATCCACACGACATCGCGCGGATGAACGCCCTGCTGCTGCAGCTGCGCGACAAGGGCAACACCGTGCTGGTCGTGGAGCACAAGCCGGAGGCCATCGTCATCGGTGACCACGTCGTCGACATCGGGCCGGGTGCCGGCACCGCGGGCGGGGAGATCGTCTACCAGGGCACGGTGGAGGGGCTGCGGACCAGTGACACGCTCACCGGCCGTCACCTGGACGACCGGGCCCGGCTCAAGGACTCGGTGCGCACCTCCGCCGGCGTGCTGGAGATCCGGGGCGCGTCGGCCAACAACCTGACCGGCGTCGACGTGGACATCCCGACCGGGGTGCTGGTCGTTGTGACCGGCGTCGCCGGGTCCGGGAAGAGCTCGCTGATCCACGGATCCGTGGTCGGGCGCGAAGGTGTCGTCTCGGTCGACCAGGGCGCGATCAAGGGCTCGCGGCGCAGCAACCCGGCCACCTACACCGGTCTGCTCGAACCCATCCGCAAGGCCTTCGCCAAGGCCAACGGGGTCAAGCCCGCCCTGTTCAGCGCCAACTCCGAGGGCGCCTGCCCGAACTGCAAGGGGGCCGGCGTCATCTACAGCGACCTGGCCATCATGGCCGGGGTCGCCACCCCCTGCGAGGTGTGCGAGGGGAAGCGGTTCCTGGCCGAGGTGCTGGAGTACACCTTCGGCGGCAAGGACATCAGCCAGGTGCTGACCATGTCGGTGGCGCAGGCGGAGGAGTTCTTCGCCGCAGGAGAGGCGAAACTGCCGGCCGCACACAAGATCCTGGCCGCGCTGGCCGATGTCGGCCTGGGCTACCTCACCCTCGGCCAACCGTTGACCACTCTGTCCGGCGGCGAGCGGCAGCGGATCAAGCTGGCCACGCACATGGGGGAGAGGGGTGGGGTCTACGTCCTGGACGAACCCACCACGGGTCTGCACCTGGCCGATGTGGAGAACCTGCTGAGCCTGCTCGACCGGCTGGTCGACGCCGGTAAGTCCGTCATCGTCATCGAGCACCACCAGGCCGTGATGGCCCACGCCGACTGGATCATCGACCTGGGCCCCGGCGCCGGACACGACGGCGGCCGCATCGTCTTCCAGGGCACGCCGGCCGAGCTCGTCGCCGACGCGTCGACGCTGACCGGGCAGCATCTGGCGGACTACGTCGCGGGGTGAGCGTCCCGGGGACATGCCCCGGGACGGCCCACGGATCAGGCGGCGGCGACGGTGAACTCGTCGGTGGGGTGCCAGCCGGTACCGGCCTGCAGGGTGGTGGCGGTGAGCGCGGGATCCAGGGAGGTCGCGGTGGCACTGTTCGACCCGGCGAGCGGGACGGTGGCGTAGAAGTCCACGGTTCCGCCGTTGGGCGTCGAGTACGTGACGTCCAGCTGGGCGCCTTCCCCGGAGTCGCTGTAGTCGCTCACGGTGGTCGAGGTGTGCGCACGCAGGACCTGCGCCGGCCGGTCCTGGAGGTGTCCGTAGGGGTTGCTCACCCCGTCCAGCGTCAGGTCCGTCCCGCTGGTGTTGTCGATGATCATCGTGATCCCGGTGCTGCCGTGGGACTGGATCGGCGACACCGACAGCTGAGCGACCGGTGCGGCCGGGGTGGCCGCACTCGCCATCCCGGCGCCCAGGCCGCACAGGGCTCCGGACAGGACGAGGGCGGCGGTGATGCGGCGGGCGGTGGTGGTGATCATGGCTGGCTCCTTGGGCCTGGTGCCCGGGGCCGTTCCCCGGGGCGATGAGAAGAACTCTGCCGCCGGGTGTGCGTCCGCACCGTCGGTCGGACTGATGACGCGGGTGATGAACCCGCTGTCCTCCTTCTGTCGGACAACCCGACCCGGGCGTGAGTCGGCCGTGAGGGGGCTCGGTCACCATGGCGGGTCGGACACGGGATCGGAGGCGGCGGTGCGACAGGGGGTCATGGTCACGGTGGTCGTCGCGGACGACCATCCGATGGTGCGGGACGGGGTGGTGCGGGCTCTGCAGTCCAGTGGTCGCATCCAGGTGGTCGCCGAGGCGGGTGACGGGCGGGCGGCACTGGCCGAGATCGACCGCCACACACCTGATGTGGCGGTGCTGGACTACCGGATGGGGGAACTGGACGGCGCGGAGGTGGCCGCGGCGCTCCGCCGCGACGGGGCGCGGACCCGGGTGCTGCTGCTGTCCGCGCACACCGAGAGCGCCATCGTGTTCCACGGGTTGGAGCAGGGCGCGGCGGGGTTCCTGTCCAAGGACGCCGACCGGGGCGAGATCGTGCGGGCCGTGCTCGACTGTGCAGCCGGCCGTCCGGTGCTGCCGCCGGACCTCGCGGCCGGCCTGGTCGGGGAGATCCAGCTCCGGCGAACCGATCCCGCTCCGGTGCTCTCCGGTCGGGAACGGGAGGTGCTGGCCGGGATGGCCGCGGGGAAGTCCGTCCCGGTGCTGGCGGCGGAGCTGTTCCTCGCCCCGTCCACGGTGAAGACCCACGTGCAGCGCCTGTACGACAAGCTGGGCGTCTCCGACCGCGGTTCGGCGGTGGCCGTGGGCATGCGGCACCACCTGCTGGAGTGAGCGCGAGCGTGGTCGTGCCGGAGACGCTCGGGGTGGATCAGGGTGGATCGCTGGTGCGCGTCACGGCCGTCCTGCGCCTGCCGCTGATCGCCCTGCTGTCCCTGCTGGCCGGCCCGGTCCCGGACGCGCAGGTGGAGCGCCCCTGGTACCTGGGGACGCTGGGGGTGTACCTGCTCGCGGATCTGGGCTGGCTCGCGCTGTGCCGGAACCCGGGAAACGCCCGGTGGCTGCCGTGGGTGTCGACCGCGGTGGACGTGCTGGCCCTGGTGGCGCTCGCGGCATCGTCCGGCGGCCCGACATCCCTGGTCCAGCCGGTGTTCTTCATGCTCCCCGTGGCGGTGTCCTTCCACGCCCTGCCCTGGCTGACCTCCGCGCTGGGTGGTGCCACGGCCGTCGGCTACCTCGCCGTCTGGCTGGCCCGGCCCGGGCAGGACGGTGGCCCGAACCTGCCGCCGGTGGTCTTCCTGCACGCCGGGTTCCTGGTGTGGCTGGCCGCGGCCACGACCTGGCTGTCGGTGGTGCTGCTGCGCCGTCGGCGGGCCGTGGAGCAGTTGCTCCGGGTCCGCCGCATGCTGGTCGCCCAGACCCTGCAGCTGGAGGAGCGGGAACGCACCGACCTGGCCGAGCGGCTGCACGACGGCCCCCTGCAGGTCCTGGTGGCCGCCCGGATGCGTCTGGAGGAGGTGCGGGACGAGTCGCCGTGGTCCGGTCCGACCGGCGGTGACCCCCGCCGAGACCCACTGACCGCCGTGCTCACCCAGCTGCGGACCTGCGCCGGTCAGATCCGTTCCGTGGTCACCGTCCTGCATCCGCAGGTGCTCGGGCAGCTGGGTCTCGCGGCGGGGCTGGCCGAACTCGCCCGCGACCACACCGCGCGCACCGGTCAGCCGGTGGACACCCGGATCGACGACGTCGGGCACCCCGAGGTGCAGGCCCTGGTGTACGCCGCGGCCCGGGAACTGCTCGCCAACGTCGCCCGGCACGCCCAGGCCTCCCGGGTGTCGATGGGGCTGACCCGGGAGGTGGACGCACTCGTCCTCCGGGTCGCCGACGACGGGATCGGGTTCGACCCGCAGATCATCGACGAGCGCATCGCCGCCGGCCACATCGGCCTGGGCTCGCACATGGCCAGGGTGGCCGCGGTCGGCGGAAGCCTGCGCATCCGCCCCGATGCGACGTCCGGCACCGAGGTCACCGTGTCCGTCCCGGCGCCGGAAGGGACGTCGCCGGAGGGTCGGCCGGTGCGACCGTGAACGGGTGACCGCGGGTCATCCCGCCGGGCGAGCGGGGACGGCGGGCCCGCGATGCTCCAGCACCGTGTCGAGCCAGTCGTACACCCGACGGTGGAAGAGAGCCCGTCCGGTCATCTCGCAGTGTCCGCTCACCTGGTCGCCCGCGCCGAACCGGACGAACTCCGTCGGGCAGCGCAGGGCGGCGGCGAAGGTGCCGGCGGCGGCGCTGAGATCATCGCCCTCGGTGCACGACACGAAGGTGGGGCAGGTGATCAGCTGCCCCCGGCCCTGGAGGGTGTACTCGGCGGCCAGGGTGAAGTAGGCGAGCGGGTCGGTCAGGCCGTGCACCCACATGTTGCGGCGCAGGGCCCATCCGGCCGACGGCTTCCTGAGCACACCGGTCAGCACGGTGCGCAGGACCGACAGCGCGACGCGGTTGCCGCTGCGCACCTGGCGGGCCAGCGGTCCGGGCAGCCGGGCGATGCTGGCGTCGAACAGGTCGTAGGGGCCGCAGTCCGACACGCACGCGGCCAGGCGGTGCTCCACGGTCGCTGCACGCGGAGCGAGATAGCCGCCGAAGCTCCACCCGTGCAGCACGAGTCGGTCGCCGTCGACCTCCGGCAGGGTCAGGGCGTGGTCGACGACGGGGCCGACGACGTTCTCCCAGTCCGGCCGGAACGGCAGTCCCTGATCCAGGACGACCGAGCCCTGGCCAGGCCCGTCGAAGGCGAGCACGTTGTACCCGCGGGCCAGGGCGGCCACCGCGTTGGCGAAGTACAGCTCCTCGACGGTGCCGTCGTACCCGTCGACGAGGATGACGGTCGGCCGGGTCGCCCCGTCGTCGGCCGCGCGGAAGAAGTATCCGGGCAGAGTGGTTCCCTCGTAGGGAATCTCGAGGATGTCCGGCGGGAGGTCGAGCAGGGCTGCCCCGGCGCGGAAGCAGCGCGTCTGTTCTCCGGACGCAGTGCGGAACCGGGGGTCGACCGGAGCGCCCATGAGGAACAGACCGGCGGTGCGATGGTAGTTGGACGCACGGAACCAGGCCCCCCGTGCGCTCACCCGGTGACCGTCCGCCGCGCTCTCCGCCGCCTGCGCCTCAACCCGTTCGGCCGTGGCGCTCCACTCGGTGAACCAGCGGTCCGGATCGGCCTTGCCGATCCGACGTGCTGTGGCGAAGCACTCGCCGATCTCCGCACCGCCCTGCGCGGTGTACGCCAGGGCCCGCAGGAACTGCGCGTCGAACAGGTCGTCGGTGAAGACCACCGTCATGGCCGGCTCCCCTCTCGCTCGTCAGGTCAGGAGTGCGCCGCGTAACTCTGCTCGCGGTTGGCGTCCATGTACATCTCGGACACGATCGACCATCGCCCGTCGGTCCCGCGGTGCAGGACGCGCACCGAGAAGTTGTCCCGCATCGGCATGCGCGAGCCGTCCAGCAGGAGTTGGCCGGTGATCTGCAGATGGGCCGAGACGACGACCACGGTGCCCTCGACCACGCGCATCGAGCTCTCCGGTGGGCTGACCAGGGTGCCGGCGTCGAAGTTGCCGTCCGCGAAGAGGCCGGTCAGGTAGGCGACGATCTCCGCCCGCCCCTTCTTCACACTGCCGAAGGCGTTCACCCAGTCCGCGTCGTCGGCGTAGACCTCCTCGAGCAGGGTGGCGTCCCGCTCGGCGAAGGCCCGCTGCAGCAGGCCCAGGGTGCGGCCGATCGCGGCCTGGTCGGGCGCGGGGAGGGGGGCATCGTGAGGGGAAGCAGTCACGGGGAGCTCTCTCTGTGTCGGGGCGCGACCTTTGGGCCGGCCGGAATGAACGTGCC
The DNA here is from genome assembly GCF_030811475.1 of Nakamurella flavida. Classification (NCBI taxonomy): domain Bacteria; kingdom Bacillati; phylum Actinomycetota; class Actinomycetes; order Nakamurellales; family Nakamurellaceae; genus Nakamurella; species Nakamurella flavida. The sequence goes on along the minus strand of NZ_JAUSQV010000001.1, from coordinate 2,339,059 downwards.
TGCGCAGACGCTGGAGTCCGGCAGTGCGGTCTACCGGTGCAGCCGCCGCCGACCGCGGGTCCACAGCACGGCCCCCGCCGCCAGGAGCGCGGCGCCCGTCAGCACCATCGCGAGCAGTGGGCCGGCGCCCGTCCAGGCCAGCGGCCCGCCACGGGATGGTGTGGCGGCCGCCGTGTCGTCGTGGGTGCCGCCGCCCGGTGATCGAGGTCCACGACTCGTGGCGACGGAGGGCGCCGCGGAGGCCGACCCCGCCGCGGCGGACGTCGTGCCGATGGACGGGGAGCTCGTTGCGGACGCCGTCGTGGTGGGGGGCACGGTCGTGGGACCCGTCGGATCGTCCGGGGTCGGACCGGCCGGTGTGGTGGTGCCCGACGGGTCCGGGGTCGGGGTGCTGCAGTCGTAGGGACTCACCAGCTCGAAGACGGCAGGGTCGGTCGAGTTCGGGGTGAGACTCCAGGAAGGCCTGGTCGTCTCGCCTCCGGGTGCCTGGGCCGACGCGGCCCGGCAGGGTGCGGCTGCCACGGGTGTCGGTGCGATGAGCATGGCGAGCATGGCCGTGGTGGCGGCCGCCCCGAAGGCTGCCATGCGGGGAGGGATGGGTCGGTCGTTCGCAGCGTCGCAGACGCGGGCAGTCCTGGGCGGGGTGGGCTCTGGGCGGGGGTCACGCGTCATGGAAGATCACCATCAGCATCTGTCGGGAGCCGCCGGGGTGCCCCCATCGGGCGGCGTGGGCCTTGCTGCCCGGCGGGAAGGAACACAGTCGGTCCGCCCGCCAGGTCCGTCGGGAGCGGTCGTAGGCCATCATGACGCCGTCGGTGTCGAGGGCCCAGACCTGCCCCTCCGCTGCCCTGGCCACGTCACTGGGGGTCCCGAACAGGACGTCGAGCCGGTTCAGATCAATGGTCACCTCGGTGGGAGTGGACAGGCCTGCAGCCGAGAACCCGACGGCTGCCCGGGTGTCGGTGGGCAGGACGACGGCGACGGCCAGGGCGGCGGTGACACCTGCCCCCCAGGAGAGGAACTGCCGGCGGCCGATCCGGAGGTGATCGTCCTCGGGACCGGCGGCCGCACCGTGCGCCCTCATCCCTGGTCCACGTAGTTCAGGATGGGTGGGAGCCACCCGAAGAGCACCTTGCCCAGCTGTACCACCAGGTCACCCTCGGGTCCGGCAGCATGACCCACTTCGATGGCCAGTCCCAGAGCGCTGCACAGGTTCTCGACCAGGAGGAGACCGGGAATGTTCGCACTCAGGTACCCGTTCGGCCACTGGTCCGCCCACACCGCCGACGCGATGAGGAGCAGCACTCCCCACAGGGTGTCGCGGGCGATGGCGGCCGGGACGGAGTTCGCGGTGAACACACCGTCGAAGTTCGACCCGGGAAACAGATAGACGAAGTTCACCAGGTTGGGTACCAGGCGGAACAGCCAGAACACCCAGTCCTGCGCGCTCCAACCACTCTGCCACACCGGGCTGACGACCAGGGTGAACGCCCAGAGGAAGCTGTCCAGGGCGACCGAGACCATGGTCAGCACGGTCACCGTGCCGCCGGTGTCGACGGCTTCCGTCCAGGCGAACAGGTCGATCGTGGTGCTGATGAGCCCGAGGAGATCAGCGACCACGACTGCCCCGACGTTCGCCGCCCCACCCAGCAGGTCGGGGCCGGCCTGAGTCGGATCGGTGAGCAGGGGGCTGCCGGTGAGCACGTTGACGAGGATGGTCGCCGGGACGGCCACCACCAGGGCGACCAGGTCCAGGATGCTGAGGTCGGAGCCCGTCACACTCCGGTAGAGCGGGCCGATGAAGGGGATGTCGATCGTCTGCCCCATCCAGGCGGCGAGATCACCCAGGACGGCGGCGACCATCGTGGCGAGATCCTCGGCGATGGACACCCCGATGGAGACGGCATCGTCGGCGATGATGGTCAAAATGCCCAGGATCTCGGTGAAGCCAGCTCCCAGTACTGATTTCGGGTCGGCCAGTGTGCCGCGGAGTGCGGTGGTCTGCTGCTGCAGTTGGGCAGGGAAGTTCTCGGCCTTGCCGCGCACGGCATCTCCCACCGCGGAGGTGAAGGCCTGCCACGCTCCGAGGGTGATGCTCGGATCGAAGGACCCCACGGCCGCAGCCACCGCCGGCGCGGTCGCCCCCCCGGCGTTCTCCTGAAGCTTCTGCGTCATCCATTGGCATTGGCCGGCGTTGCTTCCGCCGCCGCTGTTGTACACAACGTTGGGATCATTGGCCGAGCCCTGGAATGTCTGGACGGTGCCCGACTGCTTCTGGCCCGTCCTGGTGACGCTGGTGCCACCGGTGACCGTACTCAGGACGGAGGCGATGTCGTTGCCGGCGTTGCCGGCGTTGCCGGTGGTGCCGGTGGTGCCGGCGTTGCCGGCGAGCCAGCGGCCGAGGGTATTGACGCCGGGTGAAGCAGTCGGCGCGGTCAGGGCGTTCCGCACGACCTGGCTGATGAGTGTGTGGTTCGCGATGATGTTGCCCCAGTCGAAGAGTCGACTCAGCCACTGGACCAGTTGTCGGGCGTCGTTCACCACGGCCTTGAAGAAGCCGATGCAGGCGGTGACCGCGTCCTCCAGGCAGCCGATGGTCAACGTGTAGACCGCTTTCGCCGCATTGACGGTGGCGTACACGATGGCCTGGGCCGCGGTGGCCACGTCGTCGGCGACCGTGACGGCGACCTTCTCGACCACCCCCGCCCCCTTCACCACGTCTTGGACGAAGTCGTGCCAGAGCGACCCCAGGCCGGCGTCGGGTCTCGCCCCGGTGAAGCCCCGCGGCGGCGCGGTGTCAGCCGTTGCGCTGAACGCCGGGACGTTCCCGGACAGATCGAAGGTGAAGGAGCTCAGCGCATTCCACTGACGGGTGGGACTGGCGGTGACGTCCGGACAGTGCACCGCTCCGGGGGTTCCGACCGGGTCGGTCAGGTACCGCCCGGGGGTGGTGCTCCGCAAGCCGAGCGGAGCGGGTGCACCCACCCGGCCGATGGTGTGCTGCACCGTGTTGGCGATGGCGTCGAGGGCGGTGGTGTTGACGGTGCCGTCTGTATTGAGCAGGTATCGCGACTGGATCATGGACGACAGGTCGTACCCGGTCGCCCCGCTCAGGTACAGCGTTCCCGGGGGGTCCGCCACTTGCCCGGCGGGCGGTGTGCCCTGGACCGTCGCCAACGTGGTCAGGTGGTCGTGGTCGGGATAGACGGCGATGGCCTCCTGGGGAGCCATGAAGCTGGCCCATGCGTACAGCGGCGGGCACGACAGGTTCGGGGCGGCGGGACTGCCGGACCCGCCACCGCCGCCGCCGGGAGTGCCGTCGTCATAGGCGCTCAGGGCCAGGACCAGTGTGCCGGTGCTGTCGGTCTGCAGCCAGGTGGGCGTGCCCAGGTCGATCATGCTGCGCACACCCGACCCGCCGGTCGCATTGACGAGATAGAGGTGCGGAGGTTCGACCGGGCTTCCATCCGAACTGGGCAGTTGGGGGCTCCAGACCTTGACCGCCTGCCCGGCTCTCGGTACGCCGAACTGGTCGACCAGGCGCAGGGTCACCCGGTACGAGGTGTCCGTACCGGTGGGTGACTGTCCCTGCGTCACCGCCGTGGTGGTGTCGTAGTCCTCCACGACAAGGGTGATGTCGACCGCGAACTGGTGGACGACCGCGTTCATGTTCACCGCGTACAGGTTCTGCTCGCCGTAGAAGTAGACGACGCCGTTGGCCAGACCCTCGGCGGCCAGCACGGTGTCGGCTCCGGGGACCGGGTAGGTCAGCACGTCCAGGCCACCACCGGCGGTGTCCACGGAGACGAACGACGGGGGGACGTCGATACCGTCGCCCTGGTTGGCGAAGGTGAGGACGGCGTCGTCGGCAAGCAGATCGGTGATGATCGGCGACCCGGTGTCCACCTGCCACAGAACTGTTCCGTTGCCGCCGTCCAGGGCGTAGAGGGTGCCGTCCCCACCCCCGACGTACAGGGTGGTCCCGATCAGCACGGGGGCGGCGGTGATGTCGTCCGTCTCGAAGGAGTGGTTCCACGCGAGCGCGCCCGTCGCGGCGTCGAAGGCGCTGACGTTGCCCGACTGCCCGCACGCGTACAGCAGTCCATTGCCGGTCACCAGCGAGTGCACCTCGAACGTCACGTCCTGCAACCACGACGTGCCCGCCGGGGAGGTGCCCGGCACCCCCATCGGTTCGGCGCCGATCACACTCTGGCCGGGCCATCCTGCGGACCAGTACACGGTCGAGTCCGCGACGACGGGGTCCGCCAGCAGGATCTGGACATCCTGCGGCAGTGGGGGCACGTTGAGGCTGCCCAGCACGGTCCCCGTCGCGGACTCCACGACGACGAACCCGACCGCCTGACCGTCCCCGGTGGGTCCCGTGAGGCCGACCACGACCAGGCCCGTCGGGGCGATCGGACGAGTGCCGAAGCCCTGCCCGGGGAGAGCGGCCGGCTGGTCCCAGACAGCAGCACCGGACGTGATGTCGACGGCGTGCAACAGTGGGCCGCCGTCCGCACCCTGTGCTCCGACGTAGGCGACCCCGGCGCCCAGCCCCAGTGTCGTGATCGAAGCCGGGGCTCCGGACGGGGCGGTTCCGGGTAGCGGGTAGCTCCACAGAATCTGCTGCGACTGGATGTCCAGGCAGGACAGGGAGTTTCCGGCGGCGTCGTTCTGCGCGAACAGCAGACCCTGCGGTGTGAGGACGGGACCGGCGGGCGCGACCCCGGGAACGGGGACCGTCCACACGGTCGTCGGCAGGGGTTCCACCGGCAGGTCGGTGACCTCGATGGCGGCCCTGCCCGAGAGCACCCCGACGGAGTTGTTGACCAAGTTCTGCGCGACCATCGTCGACGGGCGGGCCGGGTCGCATCCGGCGAAGGTGCACAGGGCCAGCAGATCGGGTTCGTCACCCTGCAGCTGGACCCAGCGAAAGCTCTCGATCTCGGCCAACGACCGCGCCACTCCCCAGACCCGGGCGTCGTAGATCCAGCCGTCGAACGCCTGGTAATCGCCCAGTGCGGCGCCGATCTGGAAGTTCGGACCGGAGCCCCGTGGTGTGTACGGGGCCGGCATGGTCAGGTTCTCCGGGGTCGGCACCCCGTCCTTGTAGAGGGTGACCTGGCCCCGGTCGAAGACCGCCGCGATGTGGTGCCATTCTCCGTCGGACACCGGGGTGGTGTCGGCCGAGTTCGCCGCAGGGCCGTCCCAGTCGGTGCCGATGGTCTCGTTCCCGCCGTAGCCGACCAGCGGGGTGTCGGAGGTCCCGGGGCCGTTCACCAGCAGCAGGGTTCGGCTGGTCGCCACACCGGCGGCGGGGTCCATCCTCATCCAGCACTCCAGGGTGGCCGCGTCGGAGCTGAAGGGGGCCAGGCTGCCGGCGTCCAGGTAGTTCGCGGGATCCCCGGTGAACCGGGCGGCGCAGCGGGGCGGCGTGGGGAGGTCGGTCCACACCGGTGTCACCCCGGCCATCGGCCCGACCGACCCGTCGACCTGGTTGCGGACGGTGTCGTCGGAGCGGTCGAAAGCGGTGAGCACCAGCAGCCCCGGTTCGTCACCGGTGAGGGTGGCGTACCGGGCGGCGGCGATGTCGTCGGCGGCGCGGGCCACCGACCACACCCTGACGCCGGTCAGGTCACCGACGAAGCCGGTGGTCGCGCCCAGACCTGCCCCCAACTGCAGGGCGCCGGCGGCGGACTGGGCGGATCCCATGATCGGCACGTCACCCGCGCCCGTCCAGACTCCGTCCTTGTAGAAGGAGATCACACCCTGGTCGAACACCACGGCGATGTGGTGCCAGGCCCCGTCGGTCACGGGAGTGGCGTCCTCGGACGACCACTCCGGTGCATCCCCGCCGGGGTTCCAGAAGACGGTGAGCCGGTCGGACCCCAGCGAGATGCGCGGGCTCGCCCCGCCCGTGGGGACGCTGCCCAGCAGGATCGTCTGCGGGACGGTCTGCTCCGTCCTGATCCATGCCTCGAAGGTGGCCGCCGTCGAAGACAGCACGCCGGTGAAGGGCGAGTTCACCGTGGCGTACTGGTCTCCGACGGTGAACCGGAGGCAGTTGCCGGACGGGGCGTTCACCGGCGAGGCGGGACTGTTGCCCACTCCGGTGGTCACCGGGCTGCGCCGGGGGGCCTTTGGCAGGAAGGCGGTCGCGGACGTGCGCGGGGTCGCGGTGGTGCTCACAGGTCGGTTCTCCCCAGGGACGGTGACGGTGGCAGTGCTGGTTCGACCCAGCCGGGGTGACCGCGCGGGCGCCCCAGGACGACGGCGGTGTCCCGGCGGCCGATCGGGGCACCGCAGAAACATTCGCGGCGCCCCGGCCCCCCCGACCACCCCGACCACCCGGACGGCGGGACCGTAGACCGCCCGACTCTCGTCGGACTCACGCGGCGCCGTGGCTGTCCTCGGGCCCGCCTCGTCACCCTGGACGGGGCGGAGTCGGACGGCCACCTAGGGTGGACGGGTGCACGTCGCCGACCTCGGTCCGTTGGCAGTCAGCGACGGTGAGGTCACCCGGGCGATCCCTGGTCTGCGCACTCAGACCCTGCTGGGTCGTCTGCTGGTGGAGGCGCCGCGATGGGTGTCCGCGTCCGCCCTCATCGAGGCCGTCTGGGCGGAACGGGCCGGCACCGACCGGCGCCCCGCCCTGGACACCCTGCTGTGGCGGGTGCGCGGGCACCTCGCCGGGATGTCCGGGCAGGGGAGCCTGGTCTCCACGGATGGGCACTACCGGCTCGACCTCACCGACGACCAGGTCGATTCCGCGCGACTGCTCGCCGCGGTCCCCGAGACCGGGCGGCTGCTGGACGCAGGTCGTCCCGCGGCCGCCGCCGAACTGGCCGCGAGTGTGCTGGCGCTCTGGCGGGGGGACTTTCTCGGCTCGCTCGGGGACCAGACCTGGGCCGAGGCTCGCGGCCGGGCGTTGGACGAGGCGACCGAGCGCCTGCACCACCTGCGGTGGGCGGCCCTGCTGCAGACCGGTGACCTGGCCGCGGTGCTCGCCGAGACCGCCGACTGGACGGTGCGTCACCCGTTGTCGGAGGCGGCGTGGGCGCTGCGCATCCGCGCCCAGCTGGCGGCCGGCCGCATCCCCGACGCCCTCGCGTCCTACCGCGCGGTGCGGACGCATCTGGTCACCGAGCTGGGGACGGAGCCGGGTGAGGAACTGCGCCGGCTCCACCGGGCCGTCCTGCAGGGGGACGCTCCCCCACCCGCCACGACCGACCCGCGGCCGGAGGTGGTGGCCGTCGCCGGCCCGGAACCCGTGCTGCCGTGGACGGATCCGCTCTTCCTCGGCCGGGACGTGGAGACGGCCCGCGTGCTGGATCTGCTCGACGGACACCGCCTCGTCACCGTCGCGGGCAGCGGGGGCGCGGGGAAGACGACGCTGGCGGTCCAGGTGGCGCGCCGGTGGGCGGAGACCGCAGTGGGCGTGGTCCGTTTCGCCGACCTGTCCTTCGTCGGTCCCGGGTCGGTGCCCGACGGACCGGCGCTGGCCTCGGTGATCGTCTCCACGCTCGGGCTGTCGACGGCCGGGACCGGGCTCGATCCGCTGCTGCGGGCCGTGGAACGCCACCGGACGCTGCTGGTCCTGGACAACTGCGAGCAGGTGGCCGCGACCTGCGCGCATCTGCTGGCCGCCCTGCTCTCCCGGGCGCCCACCGTGCGGGTGCTCCTGACCAGCCGGGTGCCGCTGGAGGTCCCCGGCGAGGCGCTGTGTCGGCTGGCCCCCCTGGGGGATGCCGATGCCGCCGTGCTCCTGCGACGGCGGCTCGAGCTGGCCGGCGTCCCCCGGAAGCACGGCGACGAGGCGGCCGTCGGGGCCATCTGTGCCGCCGTGGACAACCTGCCGCTGGGCCTCGACCTCGCGGCGGCCCGGGCCCGCACGTTCGATCTCATCGAGGTGGCGCGGTCGTTGACGGTCGAGCCCGAGCGGGTGGTGCGCGCTGGTCCCGGCCCGTACCGGCACCGGTCCCTGATCTCCGCCGTGGACTGGAGCGTTCGCGGGCTGACGAGCGTGCAGCGGATCCTGCTGGGACGGCTGTCCGCGTTCGATTCGCCGTTCGATCTCCCTGCGGCCGAACAGGTCTGCACCGGGGGCGCCGTCCGGGGCGGGGACGTGGCGAATCTCCTGGCCGAGTTGGTGCGGCAGTCCCTGGTCGTCCCTGCCGGCCCCCCTGGGCCCGGCAGGTCCTGGTTCCGGTTGCTGGTCCCGGTACGGGCCGTGGCCCGGCGGGAGTTGCGGCGCTCCGGCGACCTGGCCGTCACCACGCACCGGCTGGACGCCACGCTGTCCGCCGTGCTCTCCGCCCGGCCGCGCGCGGTGGCCGACGGCGGGTGGTTGGACCGGTTCGACCTCCTGTGGCCGACGGTCCGGGCCGCGCTGCCCCGGTTGACGGATGACCGGCCGACCCGGGGTGCCCTGGCCACCGCCGTCTGCCTGCTGGGGGTGCTGCGGCACCGGTCCGCGGAGGCGCTCGCCGTCCTCGACGGGATCGTGGCGTCGCCGGCCGGGGCGGGTGACCCCGTGGTCGCGGCCGCCACGGAGGTGGTCCGCACCTACCGGGCGGACAAGTGGACGGTCGGCGGGGCGCCGGCGGCCGTGTCCGCCGCCCGCATCCTGGTCGACGCCGTTCCCGGGCCCGGACACGACCAGGCGTTCGACGCCGCCGAGATGGCGGTGCTGCTGGCCGTGGCGGCGTGGCGGTGCGATGCCTACAGCGACGCGGACCGCGTCCTGGAGGTCACCGCGCCGTTGATCACGGCGGTGGGCGATCCGGCCCTGGAACTCGCCCACCGGGGCATCGGGCATCTGAACCACCTGCCGGCCGACGACCCGGAGCTCTTCGCGACGTCCCTGGCCGGAGCACGGGCCGACCATCCCCGGGCGGTGGCGTGCGGGGCCGAGCTCGCCGCGTTCCTGGCCGAGGTCACCCGGGCGGTGGCCGCGACGATCCAGGGGCGGCCGGCGGAGGCGCTGGCCGCCACCGGTGGACAACTGGGTCATTTTCTGGCCTGGGGCAACCGCGACCTGGGTGATCAGCTCGAGCAGCGCGCGGTGCTGCTGGCCCAGACGGGGCGGTTCGCGCCGGCCGCCCGGTTCTTCGGGGCGGCCGCCGCCGAGCGTGCCCGATCCGGCCTCGGGGGCGAGAGCCTGGGTCGGTACAGTGATCTCGCCCAGGACGCCGCCCGGTCGACGCTGGGCGACGGTTTCGCGGCCGAGTGGTCAGCCGGTCGGAGCCGCGGGGCAGCCCTGTTGACCGACCCCGATCCGGCCGACTCACCGGTGGCCCCGGCCTCCTGAGCCGCGCCCGGCCCCACGTCCCCGGAGAGGTGTCGGTGCGCCGTGCCATCCTCGACAGGACGAGAAGAACCACGAGGACGAACGGCACGGGTGACGAGCAGTGAGTGACGACAGGGACCTGAGCCGGATCGCGGCCCTGCTCCGCAAGGCGGAGAGCACGGACAACGAGCACGAGGCCGAGGCGTACCTGGTCGCCGCGCAGCGCCTGGCCACGAAGGCGTCGGTGGATCTGGCCGTGGCCCGTGCGCACACCGCCGGGCGGGAGCGTCGGGCCGCACCGGTGCAGCGGGTGGTCGCCATCGGTGAGCCGGGCAAGCGGGGGCTGCGCACCTTCGTCCAGCTGTTCCTGGCCATCGGCCGGGCCAACAATCTGACCTGCGACGTGGCCCGCGACTCCACCCGGGTGCACGCCTACGGGTTCGAGTCCGATCTCGACGCGGTGGAGGCGATCTACGCCTCGCTGGTCGTGCAGATGGTCCGGGCCTGCGACGCCTTCCTGAAGTCCGGTGAGCATGCGGAGGAGACGGTCCGCCGTCGGGTCCGGGTGCCGGGATCGGGTCGGGTCAACCGCCGGACCCGCGAGCTGGAGTACGACTTCACCGTGGTGGAGCGGCCGGTGCACACCACGACGGCCCGGATCACCTTCCAGGAGGCGTTCGCGGTGCGGATCGGTACCCGGCTGCAGGAGGCCCGGGTGCAGGCCGAACAGCAGTGGCTGGACGAGGCGCCGGAGCAGGAGCGCACCGGTGCGGCGGTGGTGCTGCGGGCCCGGGAGGTCGAGCTGGCCGAGCACTACCGGGCGCACTCCACCGCCCGCGGCACCTGGGCCGGCAACCGGATCACCGTGGGCGCGGCCGAGAGGTCGCGGCGGGCGGGTGACCGGGCCGGCCGACGGGCCCGGTTGGGCGGGGAGACCGAGATCGGCGGTGCCCGGCGGGGTATCGGCGCGTGAACGCCGCCCGGGACACCCAGCGCTCCCGGGTCTACGAGGCCGAGCAGCTGGTGCGGACCATGTTCGACCGGGCGGCCGACGGCGCCCCGGCGGTGCAGATCGCCGGGTCCACGCTCACCCTGCCGGTGGAGCGTCGGTTCGCGTCCCTGGAGTCGGTGCGGACCTACCTGAGCGCCGTGCAGGCTCTCGGCTGGGTGCGGGAGACCTGGCCCCGGGCAACGGTTCCCGTGTCCGTCCGGGAGCGGGCCGGAGCGCAGCGGGCACACTACGAACGGGCCGGCGCCGTCATCGCGCTACCCACCCACCGCGGCAACCGGGCCTGGGCGCTGCGCGAACTGGTCCTGCTGCACGAGCTCGCCCACCATCTGGCCCCGGCCGACGACGAGGAGGCGCACGGACCGGCCTTCGTCGACCGCATGCTCACCCTGGTCGACGGTGTCGTCGGACCGGAGGCCGCCCTGGTCCTGCGGATCACGTACGTCGAGAACGGGGTCCGCTCCGCCCCGTGACCCGCCGGCCGGCCCCCGGGGTGCGTCGGCCGAAATCGATTGCCCGATCCGGGTCCGTCCCGCAAGATCCTCACCCGTGTCCGTTTCTTCGCTCCCCGGGTGGTCCCCCTCCGCACCCCCCGCGCCGCTGGCGCCCGTCGGCGACCTGAGTTCGGCGGAGCCGCACGTCCGGGACGCATTGACCGCCCTCGGGCGGCTGCTCGGCGCCGCCCTCGTCCCGCCCCGCCGCGTCCTCGGGACGTTCGTGTGCGAGCACCTCGGCGCGCCGGTGACCGACCTGACCGCCGTGACGGCTGCGCTGGAGGGCGTTGACGCGGCCCTGGTGCACGTCGCGGTGGGCCGCCTGCTGCAGGACGCGGACGGTGCCGTGCTGGCCGACGATCTCGGCACCGGCGCCCCGGGGTACGGGCTGGTGTCCGTCGCCGTGGACACCCAGGTCGCCGCCCCGGACGATCTGGCCGCGTACCTCCCGGCGGGGCAGGCCTTCGACTTCCCCGCGGTCGTCCTGCTGACGTGGGCGAACGGTCGACGCCTCATCTCCCTGCGGGTGCGGCGCACCGACGGCGACGCCGCCCGTGAGGCGCTGGCCGACCTGATGCGGAACGCGCGCGGCCCGGCCAACTTCTACCGCGGCCAGACGCTGCGGGCCGTCGCCGACGACAGCTCGGTCAGCCTCGAGCCGGTGCGGCCGAGCCGGGCGTCCCGGGACGAGATCATCCATGCCCGACGGGTCTGGGACGAGATCGACGTCACCGTCGGGGGTCTGACCCGCCACGGGCATCTGCTGGCCGAGGCCGGCCTGGGGTGTTCGCGCGGTGTCCTCATCGTCGGGCCGCCCGGGGTCGGCAAGACCGCGCTCTGCCGGGTGATCGCCGCCGAGCTCCCGGCCGGGACGACGATCGTCCTGGCCGACGGCACGTCGACCCCCCGCGGACTCGGACTGCTCTACGAGTCCCTCGGCCGACTCGCCCCGGCGGCCGTCGTCCTGGACGACCTGGACCTGCTCGCCGGGGATCGCCGCAGCGGGACCGGCGCACCGGCTCTCCGGGAGTTCCTCACCCACCTCGACGGTTTCGCCCCCAACCACGCGGTGGTCACCATCGCCACCACCAACGACATGAGCGCCGTCGATCCGGCGCTCGTGCGACCGGGCCGGTTCGACTCGGTCATCCAGATCGGCCTCCCCGACGGCAGGGCGCGCGCACTCATCCTCGGCCGGTTCCTGCAGCGGTTCGGGACGTTCGACCTCGACCGGATCGCGGGGGCGACCGACGGCGCCTCCGGTGCCGACCTGCGTGAGATCGTCACCCGGGCCGTCCTGGAGCACGGACCGGACCTGGACACCGCGCACGTCCTGGACGTGGTTCGCACCGGACGGTGGCAGCCGACCCTGCCCACCGGGCAGTACCTCTGACGCCGGCCGTTCCCGCCCGCAACGCTCACCGCAGCGGCAGGTCGGCGTCCCCGAGACCGAGCAGTGAGGCGGTCAGCACGGCGGCGGGATCGGTGGGGGTGGCCAGACACGCGGCGCGGGTGGGGGGTCCCACCCTTCCGGCGGCCGGGGCCTCGTCCCGCACGGCGGACACGGTGAGTCGCCCGCCCGCCGTGGGATCGGACAGCAGGGCGGCGGCCGTCGCGAAATCCCGGCAGGAGGCGTCGAGCTCGTCCGGCGACTCGACCTGCGTCCACGTCTCTGCGAGCACCTCGGTGCGGTGCGGCCGCGAACAGTCCACCCCCGTGTAGCTCGCCGGGGCATAGTCGTCGGTGCAGCGGGCGGCGGCGCTGAACACCGGGTTCCGGGGCCACCCGCCGGCCACGGTCGTGGTCCAGGGGGCTCCGGCGCCGTACGGGTCGGTGCCGATCGCGCAGGCCGTCCAGTCCTGGCCGGCGGCCGCCTGCCGTCGGGTCGGCAGCACCAGCTCGATCGTCGGTCGGAAGAACGGTTGCCAGGCCACGCCGCCCGTCGCCTCCGGCAGCCCCACGTACCGCAGGGCGGCGCCGAAGCAGTCCACGTAGGCGTCCTCGGCACCAGCGGCAGTCTCGTCGTAGACCTCGACCACCTCGCCGTACCAGGACCCCGTGCACGCGCCCGGCCCGGTGCGCAGCCGCACCCCGGGGCGCCCGCCGGAGGCGGCCGGATCGGTGGCCAACTCGGGCGGGAACGCGGTGGGGAAGCAGGCACCCACCGCCGGCGGCGGCGGGACCGGCACCGCGAACGCCTCACCGGACACCGTGGAGCGGGCCCCGGCCGAGACGGCCAGGGTGACCAGGGCGGCGACGAGCAGGATCGCTCCGCTCAGCCGCCGGTCCATCCGCCCTCCATCGTGCGGACCCTGGCCGCGCCGGCTCACCCGAGCGGGAGGTCGGCGTCTCCCCAACCCACCAGCGAGCTGGTCAGCCGGGTGTCCGGGTCGGTGGTCCGCAGGACGCAGCCGGCGATCCGGGCCGTGTAGGTGGCGGCCGGGTCGGGGTCGCCGGTGGACGAGGAGTACGTGCGGATGCGCTGCACGGAGGCGGTCGCCACCAGCCGTCCGCCGGCGGAGACGTCGGGCAGCAGGGTCACCCGGGCCGCGAACGCCCGACACGAGGCGTCCAGCTCGGCCTGGTCGGCATCCCCGGCCGGTGCGAAGCCCAGGGTCTCCACCCGGTGCGGTTCCCGGCAGTCCACGGCTCCACGGCCCTGCGCCTCGACGGCGTCGGCGCACTGCGTGAGATCCCGGAACAGGGGGTGGTCCGGCCAGGTGCCGCGGACGCTGGTGGTCCAGCCGACGATCGGTTCCCGGGCGGGTGCCCGGACCACGCAGGCCACCCAGCTCTGCCCCGCCCCGAGCTGCTGGCGGGTCGGCTCCAGCAGGGCGACGGGCACGATCACCGGGACCGCCCAGTCTCCGGTGGCCCGGTCGACGACGGCCCGGGGCAGCCCGAGGTAGTCGGTGGTGTCGGCGGTGCACCGGGTGTAGAGGTCGGCCATGCCGGCCGAGGTGGGTGCGGAGCCGTAGCGAGCGACCACCTCGCCGAACCAGCGATCGGTGCAGTCACCGACCGGCACCGAGGTGAGGGAGAGGCCGCCCTCGGCCAGGGCCTGTGCGGTGAGCGGACGCGGGAGGCACTGCCCGACCGACGGCGGCGGGGCGGGCGGGGCCGCCACCGGGCTGCCGGGAACCGTGGGCCGCAGGGCCGAGACCACCGCCACGGCCGCGAGCACGGCCACCAGGACGGCTGCCCCGACGACCCGGCGATCCATGCTCCGACGATAGGCGCGCCCGGCGCGGGCGCCGTCCGCTCACCCGCAGCAGACCGCGGACCTGCGACGGTGACCCGGCAGGCGGACCGGGGGGTAGGGGATGAGCGTGAACACGGGGGTGTCACCAGGACGCCCGTCGGAACCACCCGGGGAGCCGGCGGGCGAGCCGTCGGCGGCCCCACCCCGGCAGGGCCTGGTGCTGACGGCGCTGATCCTGGCGGCCGCGGTGGCCAACCTCAACATGGAGGTCGCGAACGTCGCGCTACCCGCGATCGGGCAGGCGTTCGACGCCAGCCAGGCCGCCCTGAACCTGGTCGCCGTGGGCTTCTCGCTCGGCCTGGCCGCCTCGGTGATCTATCTCGGCGCGGTGGGCGACCGGTACGGCCGCAAGATGATGCTGATGCTCGGCATGGCCTGCAGCATCCCGGCCGGCCTGCTCGCCGCGTTCGCCCCGTCGGTGGAGGTCCTGCTGATCGCCCGGGTCGCCGGGGGCATCGCGGCCGGCATGGCCTACCCGACGACGCTGGCCATGATCACCGCGTTGTGGCGGGGCGCGGCGCGCACCCGGGCCATCGCGCTGTGGTCGGCCCTGGGCGGGGCGCTGTCCGCGCTGGGTCCGCTGGCCTCCGGGGCGCTGCTGGAGTCCCAACCCTGGCGGACGGTGTTCCTGCTCACCATCCCCATCGCGGTCGTCACCCTGCTCCTGGTGGCCAGGCTCGTCCCGGCCAAGGTGCACGAGACCACCGAGCCGGTCGACCATCTCGGCGGGACCCTGTCCATCGTGTTCGTCGGCGCTCTGGTGCTGATGATCAACTTCCTGCCCGTGCCGGGCGGCGGAACGCTGTCCCTGGTGCTGGGCGTGATCACCCTGGTCACCGGGGCCGCCTTCGTGGTGCGGCAGCGGAGGGCGGCGGTGCCCGTCTACGACCTCGCGCTCGCCGCCCGCCGGCCCTTCTGGGTGGCCGCCGTCGCCGGGATCATCGTGTTCGGCGCGCTGATGGGCGCGGTGTACGTCGGGCAGCTGTTCCTGCAGAACGTGCTGGGCTACAGCGCGTTGCAGGCCGGGGCGGCGATCCTGCCCGCGGTGGCCCTGCTCGTCGCCGCGGCGCCGGTGTCCACCTGGCTGGTCAACCGGTACGGCTCCCGACTCCCGCTGCTGATCGGATTCGGATTCTGCCTCGCCGGATTCGCCGCGATGCTGGCCCTCTGGGACGTGGGCGTGGGCTACGGGGCGGTGTTCGCCGGCTACGGCCTGATCGGCATCGGGGTGGGCATCGCCGGCACCCCGGCCTCGCAGGCCTTGACCGACTCGGTTCCGGTGCACCGGGCCGGGATGGCGTCGGGCACCGCCGACCTGCAGCGCGACCTGGGCGGGGCCATCATGCAGTCGATCCTCGGCGCGCTCCTGGCCGCCGGGTACGCCTCGGCCGTGGGCGCCGCTCTCGCCCAGGCCCCCGCCGACGTCCGCGCGCAGGTCACCGACGACATCCGGGCCCAGCTGCAGCAGTCCTACGCCGGGGCGGTCAGCATCGCCGACCAGGCCCCGCAGTACCGCGACGCGATCGTCGCAGCCGCCCGGGAGTCGTTCCTGCAGGGGGCGCAGGCGGCCTACCTGACCGGGCTGATCGCGACCGGCCTGGGTGCGTTGATCGTCGCGGTCTTCTACCCGGGCCGGGCCCGGGAGATCGAGATGGTCGCGGGTTACGCCCGGGAGGATCGGGACGCGTCGGCCTGATCGCGCTGGGCTCCGTCCCGGACCCGGTCGCCCAACCACGGGTCCAGCCCGTCGTCCATCGGGCCCCAGGCGGCGGCCGGCAGGGCCAGCTCGGCGTCGGTCAGCAGCGCGCTCTCGAACGCCCGGGCGATGTCCGTGCGCCGACCCTGCATGCCGGTGAACTGCAGCCGGGTGGCGGCCGCCCAGGAGGCGCCGTCCTGGACGGGCAGGTCACGGATGAGCAGCTGACCACCCGCGGCGTCCCAGCCGGCGACCCGACCGGGTCGGGTGGGCAGGGCGAACGCGCCGCGGCTCCGCACGGGCGCACTGTCCAGGCTCTCGGCGATCGCGCGCCAGCGGTGCGGGTGCAGGGGGCGGGTGGAGGTCAGGGTGAGGGTCCACACGCCGTTGCTCTCCGGGCGCTCGGGCACGGTGAGCCGGCGCGGGTCGAGCCGGCGTTCGGCCAGCACCGGGTTGTGCCGGGCGGCGAACCATCCGCCCGCCGGGGTGTCGGTCAGCTCCCCGCGGGCCGACCCGGCCCCCCGCAGGTGGTCGACCAGGACCGAACCCGCCGCACCGGAACCCCGGGTCAGGACGAGATCGGCCGGCTGCAGCTGAGCGGACAGCGCATGGGCCACCGACCGGGCGTCGGCGGCGCACAGGGCGAGGCCGCGGTCGCGGACGCCGATCTCGCCCAGCAGGTCCGGCACCGCGGTGTCGAGGTCGACCGTGGAGACGACGGCGGCCAGGTGCACGTCGAGATCGGCGGCCGTGCTGCCGGGCACCAGCTGACGGGCCAACGGGGTGGCCGCGACGCCGGCCGGCAGGGTCAGCACGACGGCGCCCGGGCGGCCACCGCGCCGCGAGCCGTGCATGAGCCCGTGCAGCTGGGCGAGCACCTGCTGCTGCAGGCTGCACCCGGCGCAGCCGCCGACCATCTCGACGGTCTCGTCGGACTCCACGCCCCAGGCGGTGGAGGTGGTGAGGCGGACGGCTGTCGCGTCGCCGGTCAGCGCGGCGCGCAGGACGACCGCGTCCGGGGTGTCGGTGGCCGCGGAGAACGTGGCCACGTCCAGCAGGATCGGGTCGATGCCGGACACGACGACGACGGGAACGCTCACGGGTGGTCCTGACGTTCGGGGCGGCGACCGGCTGCGACCGCTGACGGATGGGGTGAGGTAGGTAAGCCTAACTTTCATCCGACGCCGGCGCCAGGATCGGTGACCGCCGTCTCCCGGTCCGGTTGTGCGGTGGCGGCGGGCGGGGGACGGTGGTGATCCGTGTTCCCCCGATCGGGCGGGGGAGCTCCCTGGGGAAACGTCGCGGACACACTGCGTGGTTAGCGTGGCCGGGCTCGCCCAGCGAGGATGTCGGCACCGACCGGGACGTCCGCCGGTCCGATGGTCCCGCCGGCAGGTGTTTCGCCGATCGGGAGGGGAACAGCATGTGCGGTCTGACGGGGGAGATCCGTTTCGACGGCGCGCCCGCCGACGTCGGTGCGGTCAGTGCGATGTCCTGCCGGATGGAGGCCCGCGGCCCCGACGGCGAGGGCATCTGGCAGGACGGCCGGTTCGCTCTGGGGCACCGGCGGCTGGCCATCATCGACCTGTCCGACGCGGGCGCGCAGCCCATGGTCGACTCCGCGCTGGGCCTGGCCATCGCGTTCAACGGCTGCATCTACAACTACCAGGAGCTCCGCGAGGAACTCCGCGGCCACGGCTACACGTTCTTCTCCACCTCCGACACCGAGGTCGTCGGCAAGGCCTACCACCACTGGGGCCTGGACTGCGTCCAGCACTTCTTCGGGATGTTCGCGTTCGCCATCGTGGAGCGCACCACCGGGCGGGTGATCCTGGGCCGTGACCGGCTGGGCATCAAGCCGCTGTACGTCTCCCGGAAGGGGGCCCGGCTGCGCTTCGCCTCCAGCCTGCCGGCGATCCTGGCCGCCGGGGACGTGGACACCTCCATCGACGTCACCGCCCTGCACCATTACATGAGCTTCCACGCCGTCGTCCCGCCGCCGCTGACCATCCTGGCCGGGGTGCGCAAGCTGCCGCCCGCCACCGTCCGGGTGTACGAACCGGACGGCACCAGTACCGACACCCGTTACTGGGACCCCGCGCACGCCCGCGCCGAGCGCTTCGCCGGGTTCAGCGAGAACGACTGGCAGGACGCCGTCCTGGACAGCCTGCGCACCGCGGTGAAGCGCCGGATGGTCGCCGACGTGCCGGTCGGGGTGCTGCTCTCCGGGGGCATCGACTCGTCGATCATCGTGTCGCTGCTCGCCGGCGAGGGGCAGCGCGATCTGCAGACCTTCAGCATCGGGTTCGAGGCGGTCGGCGACCGGGAGGGCGACGAGTTCTTCTACTCCGACCTCATCGCCCGGGAGTTCGGGACCGACCACCACCAGATCATGGTGCCCACGGCCGATCTGTTCACCGGCATCGACGGGATGCTCGGTGCGATGAACGAACCGATGGTCAGCCACGACTGCATCGCGTTCTACCTGCTCAGCAAGTACGTCTCGCAGCACGTCCGGGTCGTGCAGTCCGGACAGGGCGCGGACGAGATCCTGGCCGGCTACGACTGGTACCCGCCGCTCGCCGGGGTGGCCGACGACGACCCGGAGGCGGCGCTGGCCGTCTACTCGGCCCGCTTCTTCGACCGCACCCACGGCGAGATGGCCGCGATCCTGGACCCGGCGTGGATGGCCCCGACCGACGTCAGCCGGGCCCTGGCGGCCGAGTGGTTCGGCCGGCCCGGCGCGGACACCGCCCTGGACCGGGCCCTGCGGCTGGACTCCCGGATCATGCTGGTCGACGACCCGGTCAAGCGGGTCGACAACATGACGATGGCCTGGGGGCTGGAGGGACGCACCCCGTTCCTGGACCACGAGTTCGTCGAGCTGTGCGGAGCCGTCCCGCCCGCCCTCAAGCTCGCCCACGGCGGCAAGGGCGTGCTCAAGGAGGCGTCCCGCAAGGTGCTGCCCGCCGCGGTGATCGACCGGAGGAAGGGCCACTTCCCGGTCCCGGCGATCATCGATCTGCAGGGTCCCTACCTGGAGCGGGTCCGGGACGCGCTGCACGCCCCGGCGGCGAAGGACCGAGGGCTGTTCCGTCCCGAGTACGTCGACCGGCTGCTGGCCGACCCGAACCGGCTGCGGACGAATCTGGGGTCCAACCAGCTGTGGCAGATCGGCCTGCTGGAGATGTGGTTGCAGAACCACGGGATCGCATGACGCAGGCCCTGCGGTCCGGTGTCCGGCCGGCTCCGCGGACCCGTCAGGATGGCCGGGTGTCCCGCCTCCCCGAGCTCGCCGCGGCCCTGTCCGAGGCGACCACCCACGACGTCACCGCGATCGCCGCGGTCCCCGGCGGCTGGTGCCCGTCGCTGTCCCCCGACGGCACCCGGGTCGCCTACATCACCGACCGGTCCGGGACTCCCCGGATCGAGGTGGCGCCCCTGGACGGCGGAGCCGACGACTGGCGGGTGGTCTCCCCGCTGGGCCACGAGGCCATCTCGGTGGCCTGGTCGCCGGACGGCGGCCACCTGGCCTACCTGGTCTCGCCCGCCGGTTCCATCCGGGCCGAGCTGCACCTGCTGCGCCCGGACGGCACCGGTCACCGACTGCTGGCCGGCGGCGGCCCGGACGAGACCGTGTTCGCCGGCGGCTGGATCAGCCCCACCTGCTACTCCTTCTCCCTGGCCGACGGGCGTTCGCCGCACGCGGTGGTCCACCTGGTCGACATCACCACCGGGGCGGTGGCCCCGGTCCCGTCCACCGGCGGTCGAGGCTTCTTCGTGGTCACCTCGGTGAGCTGGGACGGCCGCCGGGTACTGGCCCGCCGCGGGCCCCGCGGGCACCGGCATCTCGTCCTGGCCGAGGTGGACGCCCCGGCCGATCAGGACCCGATCCGGCTGCTGGCCGCCGACTTCCCGCACATCGCCGACGATCTCGGCGAGGACGGGCGGTTCACCCCGGACGGTCGGGTGTTCCTGCGGACGAACGCCGGCCGCGACCGGATGGTGCTGGCCTCGGTGCCGCTGGACGCCGACGGGCACCCGGGCCGGCTGACGGTGCACGCCGAGCGGGACGACGCCGACCTCGAGGGTTATGCGCTGGGCGGGGACGGGCACACCGCGATCCTCGTGTGGAACGTCGGCGGGTCCTCGGAGCTGGAGGTCACCGATCTCGGCGAACCCGGTTCGGGCTGGACGGTCCCGTTGCCCGAGCAGGTGCTGCCCGGCTGGTCGTTGCAGAGCGACGGTCGCGGCATGGTGCTCGAACTGACCGGGCCGTGCTCACCCCGCAGCCTCTACCGGGTGGACCTGCCGGGCTGGGATGCCGGGTTCGCGGCGGTGTCCGGGGTGGACGGCGGCGCCGTCTACGCCGCCGGGGGGATCTCCGGGGGGTCGGGCAAGGACGGGGCCTCCGCGCCACCCGTCCACCCGCCCGCCCTGGTGACCGGCGAGGCTCCGGCCGGGCTCCGGTTCGGGTCCGCGCACCGGCTGGCCGCCATGCCGTCCACCGCCGATCTCCCCGAGCTGGTCGTCCCGACCCGTCAGCGGTACCGGGCGCCGGACGGCACGCCCCTGGAGGGCTGGCTCTACCGGCCGCGCAACGCGCACGGGCCCGAGCCGACGGTCATCTCCTTCCACGGCGGCCCGGAGAGCCAGGAACGGCCCGCGTACGGGCTGCTCATCCAGTCGATGGTGCGGTCCGGGATGACGGTGTTCGCGCCGAACGTGCGCGGGTCCTCCGGGTACGGCCGGGCGTTCATGGAGTCCGACGACAACGCCGCGCGGCCGGACTCCTTCCAGGACATCCCGGCCACGGTGGACTTCCTCGTCGACTCGGGCCTGGCCCGGCCCGGGGCGATCGGTGTCCAGGGCTGGTCCTACGGCGGGTACCTGGTGCTCACCGCGCTGTCCCGCTGGCCCGAGTTGTTCGCCGCCGGGGCGACCCACGCCGGGATGTCGGACCTGTTGTCGTTCTTCGCCGAGACGGAGCCGTGGATGGCGGCCGCCTCGGTGACCGAGTACGGGGATCCGGCCGGTCAGGCCGATCTCCTGCGCGCCCTGTCCCCCCTCACCCACCTGGACCGGGTTCGCGCTCCGGTGCTGCTGGTGCACGGCGATCAGGACACCAACGTGCCGGTCAACGAATCGATCCGCGCCCATGCGGCGCTGCGGACGGCGGGGGTCCCCACCGATCTCGTCCTGCTCCCCGGGGAGGGACACACCATCGTCGGGGCCGAGCAACGCACCGAGCTGGCCCTGGCCGTCACCCGGTGGTTCAGCCGGTGGATGTCATGACCGCCCTCGCCCCGGTCGACGCCGCACCCGGCCCGATCGCGGCACGACACAGCCGGCTCGGGGTGGAGGAGGAGTTCCACCTCGTCGATCCGGAGACCGGTGAGGTCCGCCCGGGGTCGGAGGAGGTGCTGGCCGCCCTGCCCGCGGGGGAGCGGTACAAGGCCGAGCTGATGGCCTCGGCGGTGGAGACCAACTCGGCCGTCGCGGAGACCCTGGCCGATCTGCGGGCCGACGTGGCCGCGTCCCGGGCCGAGCTGGTGGACATCGCGGACCGGTGCGGATACGGCGTCATCGCCGCCGGAGCCGCCCCGCTGACCGGCGCCGTGCCCATCCCCATCATGGACGGCAAGCGGTACTCGATCATGCAGCAGGACTACCGGATGCTCGCCGACGAGCAGCTGATCTGCGGTCTGCAGGTGCACGTCGACTGCCCGGACCGGGATCTCGGGATCCGGGCGATGAACCGGCTGCAGCCCTGGCTGCCGCTGTTGCTGGCCCTGTCGGCGAGCTCGCCGTACTGGCAGGGCCGGGACACCGGCTACGCCAGCTACCGCAGTCTGCTGTGGAGTCGCTGGCCCACCACCGGCCCGGCGCCGCAGGTGTCCGGCGCGGCCGCGTACGACGCCCTGGTCGAGCTGCTGGTGGACAGCGGCGTGGCGCACGACCCCGGGATGATCTATTTCGACAGCCGGGCCGCGATCAACTACCCGACGATCGAGATCCGCATCGCCGACTCCGTGCCGCTCGTCGACGATCTCGTCCTGGTCGCCGGGCTCGGTCGGGCCCTGGTCCGCCGGTGCATCGCCGATGTGGAACGCGGTGCGGCGGAGGAGATCCCGCCCGTGGAGGTGCTGAACGTGGCCCGCTGGCGTGCCGCCCGCTCGGGGCTGACCGGGCCCCTGCTGGACCCGCGGACGTTCCGCCCGGTGGCGCCGCAGGAGGCGATGCTGGCCCTGCTCGAGCACGTCCGGGAGTTCTCCGACGCCGAGGGCGACACCGCAGAACTGACCGAGCTGACCGCGGCCACCCTGGCCGACGGCGGCAGCGCGGCCCGGCAACGCCGGGCCGTCGCGGAGACCGGGGACGTGCGCTCGGCGGTGGCCGTGCTGCGCCGGGAGACCGCAGCGGCCGGACGCGGATCGCTGGTCGGGGACGAGCGATGAGCACGAGCGGAACGAGCGAGATGACCGGTGGGATGACGGACGAAACCGCAGGTTCCGCCCCCGGGGTGCTGGCCGGGTACGGCACCCAGCCGCTGGACGAGGCGGTGGACCCGGCGGGCGGGGTCAGGCCGGCCTACGGGTCGGTGATGGAGGTGCTCGACGGGATGGGCGCGCCCGAGGTGGAACGACGCCGGCTGCGGCTCGGCCAGGACCGGCTCGAGCAGGGCATCGTCTTCACCGCGCAGGTGAACGGCCGGCCCGAGCGTCGGCCGTTCCCGCTGGACCCGATCCCGCGCATCGTCGGCTCGGCCTCGTGGGCCCATCTGAGCAGCGGGGCGATCCAGCGGGCACGGGCACTCAACGCGTTCCTGGACGACGTCTACACCGACGCCCGGATCGTGGCCGACGGCATCGTGCCGGACGCGTTCGTCCGCCGCAGCCCCGGTTACCTCGCCGGGGCGCGGGATCTCGCCCCGGGCGGCCGGCCGCGGGCCACCGTGTGCGGGCTCGACCTGCTCACCGAGGAGTCCGGCCGGTGGGTGGTGCTGGAGGACAACCTCCGGGTGCCGTCCGGTCTGGCCTACTCCGCGGCGAACCGGCGGAGCTCTCGGGCCGCGTTGCCCGAGCTGCACGATCCGCAGCAGGTCAGCCCGCAGCCGTTGTCCGCCGACGGCGTCGGTGACGTGCTGCTGACCGCCCTGCTGGACGCGGCCCCGCCGCACTGCCCTCGCTCGACCCCGCAGGTGGCGGTGCTGTCGGAGGGGAAGGCCAACTCCGCCTGGTACGAGCACCGCCGGCTGGCCGAGGCGATGGGTGTGCCCATCGTCACCCCGGCCGACCTGGTCCCCGATGGCGACGGCGTGGCCGCGATGGTCGACGGCGAGCGGATCGGCCTGGACGTCGTCTACCGGCGGCTCGGCGAGGACGAACTGGTGGAGAACGAGGAGGCCGGATCGGGGTCGCCCAGCCAGGCCGCCGCCACCGCCACCCACTTCCCGCAGGCCGCCGAACTGCTGATCTCCGCGGCGCGGGCCGGCCGGCTGTCCATCGCGAACGCCCCGGGCAACGGCGTGGGCGACGACAAGGCCATCTACGCGTTCGTCGGCCCCATGATCCGGTACTACCTGTCCGAGGAGCCGATCCTGGCCGACGTCGGCACCTGGGTGCTGGCCGACCCCAACCAGTACGCGGCGGTGAAGGGCCGGATGGGCGATCTCGTGGTCAAACCCATCGACGGGTCGGGCGGCGCCGGGGTGATGATCGGCCCCGAGCTGACCCGCGGGCAGGTGGAGCGGCTGGAGGCGGTCGTCGCCGCCGCGCCGCACCGGTACATCGCCCAGGAGGTCATCCACTTCTCCACCCACCCGACGTTCCTGGACGGACGCCTGCAGCCCCGGCACGTCGATCTACGGGTGTTCGTGATCTCCGGGAAGGACACGGTGGTCGCCCCGGTGGGACTCTCCCGGGTGGCGCTGGCCTCGGAAGGGCTGCTGGTCAACTCCTCCCAGGGTGGCGGGTCGAAGGACACCTGGTTGATGGGCCCGGGCTGACGGCTCGGCGGGCGGCACGGTCGGCCCGACCCGGATAGGTTCGGCATCTCACCGTTCGGGTCCGGCCGGTGCCACGTGCAGGTCGTCCAGCCCCGGGGGTTCGAGATGGTCACCGTCCACGACGCACAGCCGGCCGGTGCCGATCCGACCGCCGGTCGGCGCCGGGTGACCGTCGTGGCCAAGGTGCTGTTCGCGCTCCTCGGGTTCAGTGCGCTGGTCACCGAGGTGGCCACCCTCGTGGCCCGGAACCGCTTCGTCCCGGGGGACTTCTTCAGCTACTTCACCGTCGAGTCGAACGCTCTCGCGGTGGCGAGCCTGCTCGTCAGCGGCTTCGCGCTCGCGCAGGGGCGGTCCTCCCACGGCCTGGACCTCTTCCGCGGCGCGGTCACGTTCTGCATGACGACGACGCTGCTGATCTTCATCGTGCTGCTCTCGGGATACCCCGCGTCCACGCTCACCGCAGTGCCCTGGGACAACACGGTGCTGCACTACCTCATGCCGATCGCCGTCATCGCCGACTGGCTGTTCGCGAGCCGGGTCGGTGCGATCCCGCTGCGGCGGGCCCTGCTGTGGCTGCTGCTGCCGCTGCTGTACCTGGTCTACAGCCTGATCCGGGGCCCGATCGTCGACTGGTACCCGTACCCGTTCATGGACCCGTCCGTCCGTGGCTACTCCGGCGTGGCGATCACCTCGGTCGTGCTGGCCGTCGTGCTCGCGCTCGTCGCCGTCGCCGTGGCGTTCGTGGCCAGGTGGACCCCGGTCGGCACGCGCCGATGACCAGGCACGGTCAGCCGGACTTCACCGTGATCGTTCCGCCCGGTCCGCATGCTCGGCGTTGCCCCACCCGGGGCCCTGTCGGCCACGGATGCGAGGACCCCGCCGGTGAGATCCGCAGTGATCGCGGCGACTGCCGCCCTGACCCTTCTGGTACCGGTGGCGGCGGTAGGAGCACCCGATGCCCCGCCACCCGGGTCGGCCGCCTCCGGCGTTCGTGACTCGCACCGGGTCGTCGTCTACTACCAGAAGCACTTCCAGGACGATCGGACCCGGACGGGTTACATCTCCGCGCTCCCGCTGCTCACCGAGGGCACCGGGGTGGACGTGGTGAACCTGGCCGCCATCCACATGAACGCCGACGTCCTCCACCTGAACGACGATCCGCCGTCGGACCCCATGTACGACCGGATGTGGGCGGAACTGCACACCATGCAGGCGCAGGGCATCGCCGTGGTCGGGATGATCGGTGGCGCGCAGAACGACACCTGGCCGAGTCTCCAGGCCGACTTCGCCACCCAGTACGCCCGGCTGCGCGACTTCGTCACCACCTACGGTCTGGACGGCGTCGACCTGGACATCGAACTGGACGAGGCCCAACTGCAGCAGGGACTCTCGGTCGACGTCGGGACCGTGGTCGACGTCATCGACGCCCTGCGCGCCGACTTCGGCCCCGACTTCCTCATCACGTACTCGCCGGTCGCCGACGAGTTCGTCTCGCCGGACCCGGAGGACCCCGACGCCGATCCCGACCCGGACGGCCGATACGGGGTCGACATGAACGAGCTGTACCGGCAACGGGGCGAGGAGATCGACTGGTTCAACCTGCAGGCCTATTGCGGCCACGGCGATCCCACCCCCGAGCAGTACGACGAGATCGTCCGCTACCAGCACCTCCGCGGGGCGGACATCCCGGCCCGGAAGCTGGTCATCGCCGCCATCACCGCCGAGGAGAACTGCACCACGGGCGGGTGGATCCCGATCGAGGAGCTCACCGACGGACTCCGGCAGCTCGCCGCGACCCACCCGGATCTCGGCGGGGTCGCGGGGTGGGAGTACTTCAACTCCCAGCCCGGCGGGACGGCGCGCCCCTGGGAGTGGGCCGCCCGGATGCGGGACGCGCTCGACGGTGGTCAGGCCCCGCCGACCACCGAGCCGAGCACCACGGTGCCGGGCACCACCGAGCCCGGTACCACCGAGCCGGGTACCACCGAGCCGGGCACCACGGAGCCCGGCACCACCGACTTCCCGACGACCGGGACCACGAGCTCACCGCCGAGCAGCACCCGGTCGGACATCAGCACCGTGTCACCGGCGCCCGTCGCCGCGGTGGCGCTCACCAGCACCCCGCGATCGGCGACCTCCCGGGCGGGTGCCACTGCCCAGCCCCAGCAGCTGGCGGCGACCGGGGCGGGTGTACTGCCGCTCGCCGCTGCCGGCGGAGTCGGGATCCTGGTGGGCGTCGCCGGACTGATGGCCGCTCGCCGGTCCCGTCGAGCGGGCTGACGCGGCCGGAGGACCGTCGCCGCGACGCGCGACCCGGCTGGACCACCACCCACCGTCGAGGCGCGGCGGCCGTTGACCCACCCGCCGGCCGGGGACAGGATGAGCCCCATGCCCGAGCTCCCCCTCCCCCCGGCCGTCCGCGAGATGCTCAGCAAGCCCAACCCGGCCGTCATCACCACGCTGCAGAAGAGCGGACAGCCGGTGTCGGTGGCCACCTGGTACCTGCTCGACGGCGACCGGATCGTGGTGAACATGGACGAGTCGCGGGTGCGGCTCAAGCACCTCCGGAACGATCCGCGGGTCAGCCTGACCGCGACCGATGCGGACAACTGGTACACCCACGTGAGCATCGTCGGGCACGTGGTCGACATCCGGCCGGACGAGGACCTGTCCGGCATCGACGCCCAATCCATCCACTACGGAGGCAAGCCCTACCCGACCCGCGACTCGCCCCGCTGGGACGCCTGGATCGAGATCGACCGCTGGCACGCCTGGGGTGCGTTGAAGGACGCGTGAGCAATGCCGGGAGCGGGGTTACGGTGAGGTCATGGAATTCCGCTACCTGGGCAACTCAGGGCTCAAGATCTCCGAGATCACCTACGGCAACTGGCTGACGCACGGTTCTCAGGTCGAGAACGACGTCGCCGCGCAGTGTGTGCGTGCTGCGCTGGACGTCGGTATCACCACCTTCGACACCGCCGACGTCTACGCCAACACGCAGGCCGAGACCGTGCTGGGCGACGCCCTGACCGGCGAGCGGCGCGAGTCGCTGGAGATCTTCACCAAGGTGTACTGGCCGACCGGCCCCAAGGGGCACAACGACGTCGGGCTCTCCCGCAAGCACATCATGGAGTCCGTCAACGGTTCCCTGCAGCGGCTGCGCACCGACTACGTCGACCTCTACCAGGCGCACCGGTTCGACACCGAGACCCCGCTCGAGGAGACGATGCAGGCGTTCGCCGACGTCGTGCGCCAGGGCAAGGCCCTGTACATCGGCGTCAGCGAGTGGACGGCCGAGCAGATCCGCGCCGGCGTCGCGCTGTCCAAGGAGCTCGGCTTCCAGTTGATCTCCAGCCAGCCCCAGTACTCGATGCTGTGGCGCGTCATCGAGGCCGAGGTCGTCCCCACCAGCCGCGAGCTGGGCGTCAGCCAGATCGTCTGGTCGCCCATCGCCCAGGGCGTGCTGACCGGTAAGTACAAGCCGGGTCAGGCCCCGCCGGAGGGCTCCCGCGCCACCGACACCAAGGGTGGCTCGTCGAGCATCAAGGGCTTCATGACCGACGACATCCTCACCCGCGTCCAGGGTCTCGCGCCCATCGCCGACGAGCTCGGACTCACCCAGGCGCAGCTCGCCGTGGCCTGGGTGCTGCAGAACGACAACGTCGCCGCAGCCCTGGTCGGCGCGTCCCGGCCCGAGCAGGTGCAGGAGAACGTCAAGGCCAGTGGCGTGACGATCCCGGCCGAGCTGCTCACCCGCATCGACGACGTTCTCGGTGACGGCGTGGTGACCGACCCCGGTCAGACGACCGCTCGGGCCCCGCAGACCCGCCCGGTCTGACCGACCGATCCCGCGGCCCCCGTCCGATCCGGACGGGGGCCGTCGTCGTCCGTGCCCCGCATCATTGGAGTCAAAGACCCTTGACAGACCCCGGGGGGAGTCAAGGATGGTTGACACATGACAACCGACCTTGACAGCAGTGTTCGCAGTCGCGGCGACCGGGATCGGGCGAGGGCCTACCTGCGGGAGTTCCTCCCGCCCATGCTCGCGTACGTGGTGGTCATGCCGCTGGTGACGGTGTTCGGGGGCCTGGACGGCACGTCCGGATGGCGGTTCGTCTGGGCTCTGTTGCCGGTCGTCCCGCTCCTCTGGGCGGCCGTGGCTGTCGTCCGGCACCTCCGGCGGGTCGACGAACTGCAACACCGTCTGCTCCTGGGTGGTCTGGCCTGGGGATTCGCGGCGGCGATGGGCGCTGCGGTGATCCTCGGGCTGCTCCGCTTCGCCGGCGTCGACATCGTCTTCGACACCTGGCTGGTGTTCGCCGCCGGGATGATGGGGTGGGTCGCCGCGGCGGCGGCCTCGGCCCGCGGGTGAGGAACCACCTGCGCGCCCTCCGGGAGGCCCGGGAGTGGACGCAGGCCGGGCTCGCCGATCGGTTGGGTGTCTCCCGGCAGACCGTCAACGCCCTCGAGACCGGAAAGTACGACCCGAGTCTCCCGTTGGCGTTCCGCATCGCGCGATTGTTCGACGCCCCCATCGAGAGCATCTTCGAGCCGGAGGAGGAGGCCAGGACGGATGCCGGGGTCCGCCCGGGGCGTTGACCGCGGGAAGTCGTCGGGCGGGTCATTCCCGCAGGGCCACCTCCACCGCCGCCCGCACGTGCAGGGCGGTGGTGGGGAAGACGGGGACGGGGCTGTCGGCCGCGCCGACGAGCAGTTCGATCTCGGTGCAGCCCAGCACGATCCCCTCCGCACCCCGGTCCACCAGTCGGCCGATGACCTCCCGGTAGATCTGGCGGGACTCCTCCCGCAGCACCCCGAGGCAGAGCTCGTCGTAGATGACCCGGTGCACCTCGGCCCGGTCGGCCGGCTCCGGCACCAGGACGTCCAGGTCGTGGCCGGCCAGGCGGTCGAGGAGAAACGGCTGCTCCATGGTGAAGGCCGTGCCCAGCAGCCCGATCCGCCGCAGGCCGGCGTCGAGCACGGCGCGCGCGGTGACGTCACCGATGTGCAGCAACGGAACGTCCACCGCCGCCTGCACCTGATCGGCCACGAGATGCATCGTGTTGGTGCACAGCAGGATCAGATCGGCGCCGCCGGCCTGCAGGCTGCGGGCGGCCGTGGCCAGCTCGGCCCCGGCGTCGTCCCAGCGGCCCTGCACCTGCATCTCCTCGATGACGGCGAAGTCCACCGAGTGCAGCAGACACCGCGCGGAGTGCAGACCGCCCAGGCGTTCCCGCACGAACTCGTTCGCCAATCGGTAGTACTCGGCGCTGCTCTCCCAGCTCATTCCGCCCAGCAGGCCGATCATCCGCATGTCGGGAGGGTAACCAGCGCTCATCCGGCACGGAACGGGTTGACCGACGGAGGGTCTGGGAACTGAGGGATCACGACATGTTCGGCCGGGACACCCCGTGCCGGCCCGACGATCGAAGACGAACGTCCCCCGGAGGCTCGTATGTCCTTGCTCTCTCCCGCGTCCCTTCCCACCGTCCTGCGCCGCGGCGCAGCCGTGGCCGCTCTCGCCGTCCTGGTCACCGTCGGCGGTGCGTCCGTCGCCGGCGCCGCCGCCGCGCCGAGCGATCAGGACCTCGCCTACATCACCAGCAACGGTCAGACCAACCTGGCCGAGATCACCATCGGTGCCATCGCTCTCGACCGGGGCAGCAACGCCGAGACCCTGGAGCTGGCCACCATGACGGTGGCCGACCACACCGCGGCGCTGGCCAGCTGACCACCGTGGCCGGTGACCTCGGGGTCGACCTGCCCGACGCCCCGAACGCC
The DNA here is from genome assembly GCF_030811475.1 of Nakamurella flavida. Taxonomy (NCBI): domain Bacteria; kingdom Bacillati; phylum Actinomycetota; class Actinomycetes; order Nakamurellales; family Nakamurellaceae; genus Nakamurella; species Nakamurella flavida. Next base: position 2,309,520 of record NZ_JAUSQV010000001.1, on the reverse strand, counting down.
GAGCAGCAGGCGCAGGCGGCGACGCTGAAGTCGGTCTCGGATTCCGCCTTCGACGCGACCTACGCGCAGATCCAGGTGGCCGGTCACCAGAAGAGCGTGGCCAGCACGGAGAAGGAGATCGCCGAGGGCACCGACGCGACCGTCGTCGCCTACGCCACCGGCTACCTCCCCGTCGCGCAGCACCACCTGATGATGGCCGAGGAGGCCCTCGCCGCCGCCGGGGGTGCGCCGGCCGCCGTGCCTGCGGGCTCCGGCGGTTTGATGGGGACCGCCGACGGTTCCGGGCAGTCCCTCGCCTGGGCCGTCGGAGTCGCCGGCCTCGCGCTGGTCGGCGGAGGCGTCGTGGCGCTCCGCCGCCGGGAGCGGGCGGACACCCACGCGTGACGCTGTGACCCGGCCCGGCACCGACGGGCCGGCGGGACGACCCGCCGCGCCTCCCGGTCCCTCCGCATCCACCCGAACCGGTGGTCGGAGCCGCACCGTCCCGGTGGTCCTCGTGACCACCGGGGCGGTGTTGCTGGCTGTCTGCCTCCTGCTCCTCACCGGCCAACGGCAACTCCCCGCCGCGTTCGGGGCACTGCCCGCGGCCGCACCGGCCGGATCGTCCGCGATGACAGCGGTACCGCCGTCGACCGCGGGGTCGACGGCCGAGCGGTCCGTGGTCGGCGCCGGCCCGACCCCGGCGGCGGCCGCCCGCGTCGGCCCCCCGTCCACCGGGATCTCGCCGTCCACCGAGATCCCCGTGCCCACCGCGACGCCCGCACCGACTCCCTCACCGGCCGCACCCCTGACGGTGTCACTGCCCGGTCCCGGAGTGTCGGCTCCGGTGGTCGAGCTCCTGGCCGCGGACGGCGTCCTGCACCCACCCGAGGACCCGGCGGTCGTGGGCTGGTGGGCGGCCAGCGCGCTGGTCGGGGCGACGAGCGGAAGTACCGTCCTCGTCGGCCACGTCGACTCCGCGCAGGCCGGCCTCGGCGCGCTGGCCGGACTCTCCGAGCTGACGGCGGGCAGCCCGGTGGAGGTGACGACGGAGTCGGGGACCACCGGTTACACCGTCACGGCGCTGCTCGTCCTGGACAAGGGGGCCGGTCTGCCGGCGGACCTCTTCACCCGCACGGGGCCGCCACGCCTGGTGCTGATCACCTGTGGTGGTCCGTTCGACGAGGCCACGCTGTCCTATCGGGACAACGTCGTGGTGATCGCCGATCCCGCCTGAACCGGCTGCTCAGCGGCCGTAGTCGTCCTCGAGGCGTTCGATGTCCAGCTCGTCGAACCGGCCGAAGCAGACCTCGAGGAAGCGGCCGAGGCCCGGCCCGGGGTTGCCGACCCGGTGCGGCACGCCGACGGCGATCTCCACCAGTTCGCCGGCCTGCATCAGGCGCTCGTTCTCGCCCACCTGGACGAGCAGCGGCCCGTCCAGCACCTGCCACAGCTCGGCGCGTTCGGCGTGCCGCTGCAGGCTCACCCGCCGTCCCGGTTGCACGGTGATGCACTTGACCGTGCAGGGCCGGTTCAGCGCCAGCTGGCGGGTGTGACCCCAGGGTCGGTCGATGTCCACCACGTCCGCCGTGAGGGACGGTGAACGATCGGCCTCGCGGGTATCTGGCGTGTCGGACATGCATCGCTCCTGGTCGCAGGGCCGGGCCGGGTCGCCCGGATCGGCGTGGCGGGTGGTCGGGCATGATGGCCCCGGTCGCCGGCTGCCGGGGCGTCAGGTCGACGGCAGCCGAGCGTATCGGCGCGGTGGTGCTCCGGCCCCGCGCGCCCCACGGTCGGGACGATCCCCGGCCGTCGCCATCGTGAGGAGACATCGTGGTCCGGTCCGCACCGTTCCCGGCGTGCAGCGTGCGCCCCGCCGCCCGGGGTGGGATCCGATGAAGGCGGTCCTGTTCACCGCCCCCGAGCAGATCGAGATCGGCACGATCGACGACCCCACCCCCGGTCCCGGCCAGGTGGTGGTGGCGCCCGCCGCGGCCGGCATCTGCGGCACCGACATCCACATCCTGGAGGGCGACTACGCCCGCCAGTGGCCCACGATCCCGGGTCACGAGTTCGCCGGCGAGGTGGTCGCGGTCGGGTCGGACGCGATGGGCATCGCCGTCGGTGACCGGGTCGCGGTCGACCCGTCCCTGTACTGCGGGCTCTGCCACTACTGCCGGCGCGCCCGCGGGAACCAGTGCGAGCGTTGGGGTTCTCTCGGGGTGACGGCCCCCGGAGCGGCGGCCGAGCTGGTCGCCGCGCCCGCCGCGAACTGCGTGGTGCTGCCCGAGCACATCGCCACCCGGGACGCCCCGCTCATCGAGCCGCTGGCCTGCGCGGTCCGCGGCTACGACGTCCTGCGGCTGGCCATGGCCGACCACGTGCTCATCTACGGCGCCGGGACGATGGGCCTGATGATGCTGCAGCTGGCCAAGAAGGCCGGCGCCGCCACGGTGACGGTGGTGGACCTGAACGCCGAGCGGCTGGCGGCGGCCCGGGCGCTAGGCTGCACCGCCGCCGTCGGATCCCCCGACGAGGCGCTGCGCGCGCGGGGGTGGGACGCCGTCATCGACTGCACCGGGGTGGTCGCCGCGATCGAGGACGGCATCTCCCGCGTCGGCCGCGGCGGGACGTACCTGCAGTTCGGGGTGAGCCAGACCGACGCCGTGGCCCGGATCAACCCGTACCGGATCTTCAACCAGGAGATCACCATCGCCGGTTCGATGGCCGTGCTGCACAGCTTCGAGCGCGCGGCCGACCTGTTCGCCGAGGGGGTCATCCGCGCCGAGGACTTCATCACCCACCGCTACGCGTTGGAGGACTACGCCGAGGCCGTCCGCACCTTCCGGGCCGGCACCGGCCGCAAGGTGCAGGTACTGCTCGCAGGGTGACCCGATGGCGGGGACGACCGGGTGCAGCACGGGGGAGGATGGACCCATGACCGACCCCCGCGCCCTGGCCCAGCACGATCGGGCGTCCGCCGGCCCGCCCGTCCACCCGCTGGACCGGGCGGCCGCCGCGGTCGCCGACGGACTCGGTCTGACCTCGCAGGACGTCGTGCTGCACCTGGGCTGCGGTGAGGGTGAGCTGACCCTGGCGCTGGCCGGCACGGTCCAGGGCGTCATCGCCATGGACGCCTCCGCCGACGTGCTGGCCCGGGCCCGCGCGACCGGCGACGCGGCGGGCATCGACACCGTCACCTGGATCCGGGGCACGCACACCGACGTCCCGGTGCTCAGTCGCATGCTGGACGGCGATCCCCTCGGCGGGGTGCTGGTCAGCGGCGGCGTGCCGATGTCCGACGTGCCGCGGTTGCTCGCCGCGGTCACCGGGCTGCTGCGTCCCCGGGGTGGGGTGGCCTTCACCGGAGCCGCCGCACGCGACCCGCGCAGGTCGGCGGAACTGTTGGCCGTCAACGGGTTCGACACCGTGCCCGTACCGGACGACGTCGACGGGGTCGTGGTCGGGGTCCTGCGGTGACGTCCCGGGCCCACCCGCGGCCGTGACGTCCGCCCCGCCCCTCGGTGGTCCCGGCGACGACCGGGCCGCCGAGCACGCCGACCGTCCGGTCGACGACAGCCGCGCCCGGGTGGAGGTCCAGGACGAGGGGCCGACGCCCGTCGTCCGGTCGACGTGGTCCCCGGCCCGGCCGCCGAACCTGCTGATGACGCTCGCGCCGCTGCGGCGGGGGTCGCTCGACCCGACGTTCCGCCGCGACGAGCAGGGCATCTGGCGGACCTGCCGCACCCCGGAGGGGCCGGCGACCATCCTGCTGCGACAACGGGCGTCCGGGGCCGTGGAGACCACCGGGTGGGGACCGGGCGCGGAATGGGCGGTCGGCCAGGTCCCGGAGCTGGCCGGGGCCCAGGACGACTGGGCCGGGTTCGACTCGTCCACGCACCCGCTGCTGCGGGAGACCCGGCACCGGGCCGTCGGGCTGCGGCTGCCCCGCACCGCGCTGGTCTTCGAGGTGGTGGTGCCCTCCGTCCTGGAGCAGCGGGTGATCGGCACCGACGCCCGGCGGGGCTGGCGCTACCTGGTCACCAAGTTCGGGGATCCGGCCCCGGGTCCGGCGCCCGAGGGGATGCGGGTCATCCCCGGCCCGGAGACGTGGCGTCTCATCCCGTCCTGGGAGTGGCACGCCGGCAACATCGACCCCGGCCGGGGGCGCACGGTGCTGCGTGCCGCGCGGGTGGCCGACGGACTGGAGCGCACGGTGGCCCGCGGTTGGACCGCGGCCGAGGTGGTCACCGCTCTCCGGTCGCTGCCCGGGATCGGGGTGTGGACGGCGGCCGAGGTGGTGCAGCGTTCGCACGGCGACCCGGACACCGTCAGCGTCGGCGATTACCACCTGGCCGCCCTCGTCGGGTGGGCGTTGATCGGCAAGCCGGTCGACGACGACGGGATGCTCGAGCTGCTCGAACCCTGGCGCGGCCACCGGCAGCGGGTCGTCCGGCTCATCGAGGTCAGCGGATTCCGCAAGCCCCGGTTCGGTCCGCGGCTGGACATCCAGGACTACCGCAGCCTCTGATCCGCCGGTCACGTCCGGGAACACCCGGGGCCGGGGCGCGGTTGCCCACTGGCATGACCACACTCGGATTGATCGGCAGCGGACTCATCGGATCGGCCCTCGCGCGTCTGGCGGTGAAGGCCGGCTACGACGTCGTCGTGAGCAACTCCCGCGGCCCGGAGACCCTCGCCGACCTGGTCGCCGAGCTCGGCCCGAAGGCCAGTGCCGGCACCGCGCGGGAGGCGGCCGAACGCGCCGACCTGGCCGTGGTGACCGTCCCGCTCAAGGCCTACCGCGAGGTGCCGGTGGCCGAGCTGGCCGGCAAGGTCGTCATCGACACCAACAACTACTACCCGCAGCGTGACGGGGTCATGCCCGAGCTGGAGGACGGCTCCGTCACCTCCGCCGAGCTGCTGCAGGCCCACCTGCCCGACTCGCACGTGGTCAAGGGCTTCAACCACATCCAGTTCGACCACCTCCCCGAGCAGGGACAGCCCTCCGGCACCGATGGTCGGCGGGCCCTGGTGATCGCCGGCGACGACGCGGCGGCCAAGGCCACCGTGGCGGCGTTCATGGACGCCATCGGATACGACGCGGTCGACATCGGTCCGCTGAGCGAGAGCTGGCGCATCCAGCCCGGCACCCCCGGGTACGGCCCGCGCCTGACCCGGTCGGAGATGACCGAGGCGGTGGCCGCGGCCCAGCCCGCCACCGCGCACGCCGGCGGCTTCGTGGAGTGAGCCCCACGCCCCGCCCGCCCTCAGCCGGGCGGCGGGGCCGAGCAGACCAGGGGCCGGGGAGCTGATGCTCCCCGGCCTCTGGTCGGTGCGGGTGGATCGGCCGGATCAGCCGGTGATGCGCAGGGTGGTGCTCGCCGTGGTGCCGTCCGTCCCCGTGGTGGTGAGGACGTACGTCCCGGCCGTCGTGGCCGGCGGGATCTGGACGGTGTTGCGGGCGCCGCCGGCGGCGTCGCTCCCGACGCTGCCCAGGGCGATCTCGGCCCCGTTCAGGGTCAGCACGCTGGTCAGGCTGTCGTACCGCAGGTAGCCGGCCAGCACGAGGGTGGCGTAGCCGCCCGCGGCGACCGTCCGCGCGGTGGTCCTCACGCTGGTGACCGTGTTCGCGTTGATCACCACCGTCAGCGTCCGGATGGAGCTGAGGTTGCCGGCGGTGTCCCGGCTGCGGTAGCCCAGGAGATGGGTGCCGACGGAGTTCACCGTCACCGGCCCGCTCACCGGGGTCCAACCGCCGCCGTTGTCCTGGTACTCGAGTCCGGCGATCCCCGAACCGATGTCGGTGCCGGCGAAGGTCACCGTGATCGGGTTGCGCGGCGTCCCGGTGCCCGAGGACGGGGTGCGGGTGGCGGTCGCGGAGGGGGTGCGGCGGTCGACCCGGACGGGCGTACTGGTCTGCGAACCGGCGACGATCACGTTGCTGCGCAACAACCGGGTCTCCAGGGTGTTCGCACCGGTGGTGCTGACGGTGAACGCCCTGCTGTACGTGCTCCAGGTGGCCGCGCCGTTGAGCCGGAACTGCGCCTTGGTGCCCGCGGGGACGGTCAGGGAGACCAGGACGGTCTGGGTGTACCAGCCCGCCGCCGTGGGGGAGGCGTTGGAGGTCAGGGTGACCGTGGCCCGCTCACCGGTCCCGGCGGCCGGGACGGTGACCGCGGTGACCGCGGAGACCAGGCCGGCCCGGTCCGTGGCCCGCAGGGACACCACATGGGCCTGGTCGTCCACCGCGACCGGTGCGGTCCAGGCCGTCCAGGCCCCACCGTCGAGCTGGTACTCCACCGTCGCCACACCGGAGGTCAGGTCGGCCGCGGTGGCCGAGACCGACCGGCCCGCCAGGGATCCGGACACCGACGGTGCCGTGGCGTCCCGCTGCACGGACGTGGTGCCCACCGCCGAGACGTTGCCGGAGACGTCGGTGGCCCGATGGCTGTAGGTGGTGGTGCCCTCGGGCACGGTGATCGGGCCGGTGTAGGCGGTCCAGGGGCCGTCCCCGACGCGGTACTCGGTGCCGGCCACGCCGGAGCCGGTGTCCGTCGCCGCCAGGGTCAGCGTGGTCGCCGACCGGCGCCATCCGTTCGCCCCGTCGGCGACCGCCGGATCCAGGGTGGCGGTGACGACCGGTGCGGCGGTGTCCGCCGACCCGTCGCCCGGCGCCATCCTGATGAAGGTGACCGAGTTCGCCGGGACGGTGCGCGTGAAGGACGCCGAGATCCCGGTGATCGTGGAGGTGACCGGTCTGACCGGCAGCGCCGTGCGGCTGTTGACCGCGGCCGGATCACCGCTGATCACAGTCATCGTGGCGGTCGGGGCGACGGCGGCCCCACCCAGGTCGACCCGGGTGACGGCCGGGGTGTTCTGGGCGTTGACGACCTTGAGGATCAGGTCACCGGTGGCGTCGTCCTTCGTCAGGACCTGGGCGAAGGGTTCCGCCACCTTCTCGGTGAAGGAGCCCTGCCGGACGCCGTCCAGGAACAGGGTGACCTGGCTGCCCCGGACCTGGATGTCCACGTCGTAGGCGCGGTCGGTGACGATCGGGGTGTGCGGCCCCTCGAAGACGGTCTGCTTGCCGCCGTTGGTGGCCTTCTCGACCAGGCTCCGGGTGTTGTTGAAGCCGCCCAGGTTCCACCAGTAGTAGTTGCCGGAATCCTTGACGCCGAAGCCGACGAGGAAGCCCTCGGCGCCGGCCGTCTTGGTGGCCTTCACGCTGAGGTCGTAGTCGGTGGCGGTGATGGCGCCACCCTTGACCAGGGTGTCGTTGGCCCGCACGTCGGACTGGGTGTAGCTGCCGTCCGCTGCCGACCAGGTGCCCCGGCCCGCCAGGTTCGTCCAGCCGTCGGCGTTGCCGTCGTCGAAGTTGTCGGCGAACAGGGAGGCGCCGTCCGTACCGGTGACCGTCACGTCGTCGTACTTCGCCGTGGTCGACCAGGTGGACAGGCCCACGCTGCCGGTGATCGGTGTCGCCCGGGCGACCTTGCCGGAGGCGGTGGTCGGGACCACCCGGTCACCGACGTTGTTCATGAACAGCTTCTGGACCTCGTAGTTGGCCGAGCCCCAGGTCTCGTCGTTGTCGAACCAGATCATGTCGGGCGTCCACTGCACGTTGTCCACGTTGGCCAGCAGCGGCGCGTAGGAGGCCATCTTGACCACGTCGGCGTTGCGTTCCAGGCCGGTCATGTAGGCGGCCTCGGACAGTCCGTTGAACAGTCGGTTGTCCTGCGAGGCGTACTCGCCGATCCACACCTTCGGTCCGTTGCGGTCGTAGGTGTCGTACCGCCTGTTGTTCTGCAGGAACCATTCCGGGGAGTTGTAGTAGTGCTCGTCGACCATCTCGACGTTCTCCGCGCGGTTCTGGGCCCAGTGCTTGTCGAAGGTGCCGCCCTCGTCGTCGGGTCCGGAGTTGGAGATCAGCAGCATGTCCGGGTACTTCGCCTTGATGGCGTCGCGGAACTTCACGAAGTTGCCGATGAAGGCCTCGGGGTAGTTCTCCTCGTTCCCGATCTCCATGCGCGTGAGGCCGAACGACGCGGGGTGGCCCATGTCGGCGCGCAGCTTGCCCCAGGTGGAGGTGACGGGGCCGTTGGCGAACTCGATGAGGTCCAGGGTGTCCTGGATGTGCCGCTGGATCAGGGCCTCGCTGTTCCACTCCCCGTCCCGCAGCTGCTGGCCGCAGCCGTTGATCAGGGCGGGGACGTCGGGAACGGGCATGGCGCCGATGTCCTCGGCGAACTGGAAGTACTCGTAGTAGCCCAGGCCGTAGGTCTGGTTGTAGCCCCAGAAGTTGGCGTTCGTCGCGCGGGTCTCGACCGGGCCGACGGAGTCCTTCCACTGGTAGGACCGGGCCCGCTCGTAGTTCGAGGCGGCGTCGTAGCCCTGGTGGCTGTTGACGTTGACGATGCACCCGCCCGGGAAGCGGATGAAGCCGGGGTGCAGATCGGCGATCTTCTGGGCCAGATCCTTGCGCAGGCCGTTCTTCCGGCCCTTGAACGTGTCCTGCGGGAACAGCGAGACCTCGTCCAGCCGAAGGGTTCCCGTGCCGCCGGCCTGTACCGACAGCCGGGCCGAGTCGGTGGTCAGGGACGCGGTGAGCGTCCCGGAGTACTTCACCCAGCCGTCACCGGCCGCGGTCAGGCTCAGCGTGTCGGACACCGGTGAACCGGCGGTGGACTGCAGGCGCACGGTCAGCGGAGTGCCGGCGGCCGCCGTCGTCCGGGCGAAGACCGAGAAGTCGTACCTCCCGCCCTGCACGACCGGGACCCCGGCGTTGAAGCCGTCGTTGCGGACTCCGAAGGTCCCGCCGGTCGGGTTGGCCAGGTCGACCTTCAGGTAGGTCCGGTTGCGCTCGTTCATCCGGGCGGCGTCGTTCACCGTGTTCGTCGTACCGGCGCCGCCGCCGACGGAGACGGGCGCCCAGGCGGTCATCCCGGTGTACGAACGGTTGTCGACGGGCAGGAACTCGAAGGACCGGTTGCGGACGAGCTCGGCGTACAGGCCGCCGTCGGCGGCCCAGTTGATGTCCTCGAAGAACACTCCGTACATGGCGTCGTCGATGGTGGCGCCCTGTCCGGCCGGGTCCGCCGTGATGGTGTAGTCGGCGGCCGGGTCGTCGGCGGCTGCCGCGGTGCCCACTGTTCCGGTCAGGGATCCCGTCGTGAGGGCGGCGACGAGCAGCCCCCCGAGCAATCCACGCTTTCTCGACATTCATGTCCTCCTCGACATGGCGGGTGTGCACGGGAGCGCGGTCCACCACGGCGCACCGGCCGAGACATCGGACGGTGGAACGGAACCCGTCGTGACGGGGGCCGCTGGAGGCGGACAACTGTGTTAGCGCTCACAAGCGAAGCTAGGGGGCTGTGCGGACGATGTCAACACCCTGTGTGACGGCTGAGCTGCAGGAAGGCGTGGGTTGTCGGCCGCGGTCGACGCGACCCCGGTCCAGCGGTGGGCATCGAACCGATCACCCGGCCGAGCCTCGGAGTAGTCACGCCAGGTCACAAGCCCTTCACAGATGGCTGTGTGCACGCTAACATCGGCCCACACGAGTGCCGCGCCGAGACCCAATGCCGGGAGGCCAGCCGTATGTCGTTCCCCGTTCCGTTCCCCGTCCTGCTGCGCGATGCGCTCGGACCGTGCGCCCCTGGGGACACCACCCGGTCACCGTCACCCTGACCCCTGCCTGGTCGGCGGGCGGCTTCCGCCGGGTCCCGCTGCGGCCCCGGGCGGTCGTTCCGGTGCCGACCGGGTCAGGGACGGGACACCCGCGCAGACCCGCTGAACCCCGCGGGGCCCGTTCAGATCCGCTGTCCTGCTCGGGCTTTGGTCGTCGACGGCCGATCCGGCCGATCCGGCCGATCCGGGCGGTCCGCCGCTGTCCGCCACGACGACCGTTCCCTGCTGCCCCCCCCAGATCGGGCTCCTGCTCCGATCCCCGTCGATCCGGGCTCACCCATCCGGAGCTCGAAGAGGAGTGCGTACGTGACCTCGACCCTCCGGTCGCCGCGGCGACCGATCGCGGCGCTGGCCGTGCTGGTGACCGCCCTGGGGTTGGCCACCGTGCCGACCTCGGTAGCCGCCGCCGCCCCGCCCGCCAGTGCCCTGGTGGCCCGCTACGACTTCTCCGCCGTGTCCGGCACCACCGTTCCCGACGCCTCGGGCAACGGCCGGACCGCCACCCTGGTCGGTTCCGGGGCCACCGTGTCCGGGAAGGAGTTGACCCTCCCGGGCGGCGGGAACGGTAGCGGGGGAGCGTATGTGCAGCTGCCCACCGGTCTGTTCGACGGTCGCGACACGCTCACCGTCTCGGCCTGGTTGAAGAACGGGACCGGGTCGGGCAACTACGCCGCCCTCTTCTTCGGTACCACCGAGAACCTGCCCGCCCAGTACTGGCTGCTCAACCCGGCCGACCCGGCCGGCCGGTTCAAGTCGGTGATCACCGGCGACCTGAACGCCGCGCAGCCCTATCTGACCGAAACCGGTATCTCCCCGACCACCCCCGCGCGCGGGGTGCCCGGTCCACTCACCGATGCCGCCTGGGGGCTGTACACCACGGTCATCACCCCGACGACGATCACCGGGTACTACAACGGCAGGAAGATCGGCACGGTCAGCACGTCCCGCACGGTCAGCCAGTTCGGCAGCAACCTGGTGGGGTACATCGGCCGGTCGTCCTACCCGGACATGCTGTACCGCGGCGGTGTCCGCGACGTCTCCGTCTGGTCGACCGCGTTCACCGAGACGGACGCGGCGGCGGCCTACTACGCCGGCCTCGGCGACGACGCCGCCGTGGACGCGGCTCTGGCCGCGGACGCCGCGGGGATCACCGTGCCGACGCGGACCGCCGCCGACCTCACCCTGCCCACCGCCGGGGGCAACGGTTCGACCGTCACCTGGGCGAGTTCCGACCCGAGCCGCCTGACGGCGGACGGCCGCGTCGTGCGTGGCCAGGAGGACGTGGCGGTGACCCTGACCGCGACGCTCGAGCTGGCCGGGCGCACCGTCACCCGCGCCTTCCCGGTGACCGTGCTGGCCGACAGCCCGCAGCGCAACCTGCAGATCACCGCGGAAGGCTTCGATCTCGCCATCGCCGTGGTGACCGCGGACATCACCCTGCCCACCTCCGTGGGCGATGCTGCGGTGGCCTGGTCGTCGTCGAACCCGGCCGTGCTCGGCGCCACCGGCACGGTCACCCGCCCGGCGGCCGACACCCCGGTCACCCTCACCGCGGTGTTCTCGGCGAACGGGCTGACCGAGGCGCGCACCTACCCGGTCACCGTGCTCGCGGCGGACGCCGGTCGGTTGGCCTCGTACATCCGTCCCGGTGACACCGAGCGCACCGACGCCCTCCACCTGGCTGCGTCGACCGGTGCCGGCACGTTCACCGCGCTCAACAACGGCCGCCCCGTGCTGTTCCCCGGCCAGGGGGTGGCGAAGATGGGGGCGCCCACCGTGTTCCGCAAGCCCGACGGGTCGTTCGGCGTGGTCGCCACGGTCGACGGGTCGAACGATGTGTATGTCTACGACTCCGCCGACCTCATCACCTTCACCGGTGAGCGCCAGGTCCGCTTCAACGGCCAGGGCCTGTCCACCACCTCCCTCTCGGTGGCCTACGACAACGGGATCGCCGCGTATCGCCTGAACTTCGTGGCCACCGTCGACGGACGCACGTACCAGGTCACCACGAAGGATTTCCGCACCTTCGGCCCCGCGGTCCTCGCACCGGCCTTCCCGGCCGTCACCGGTACGTTCCCGGACGGCGCCCTGGAGGTCTCGACGATCGGACTGACGAAGGTCGAGATCGATCGGGTGCTCGCCCGCTACGCGCGCGTCGTCAACACCGGGGTGAAGCCGTTCGACGACGTCACCGTGCAGCAGGGGCGGCCGGCGGCACTGCCCACCACCGCGGAGGTGCAGTACTCCAGTGGCGACACCACCGCCATGGGGGTCACCTGGGACCCGGCCGACGTGGCCGCGTTGAGCAGTGCCGCGCCGGGCACGTACACCGTCGACGGCACCGTCCAGCCGCTGACCTACCCGGACATCCTGGTCTCCCAGCGGGCCGACCCCGACGTGGTGAAGGGCAGTGACGGTTTCTACTACTTCACCGCGTCCTATCCGATGATCGGCAGCAGCGACCCCGAGGGGTACGACCGCGTGACGATCCGGAAGTCGGCCACCATCACCGGTCTGGCCACCGCACCGGAGATCACCATCTGGGACGAGAAGGACTCCCCGGCCCTGAACCGGTACATCTGGGCTCCGGAACTCCACCAGGTCGACGGCACCTGGTACGTCTTCTTCACCGGCAGCATCGACAACGGCCCGTTCAGCATCCGGCCTGCCCTGCTGAAACTGAACGGGACGGATCCGACCGATCCGAGCAAGTGGGTGGAGGTCGGCCGGATGAAGGCGGCCCCGGGGGACACCGCGGCCTTCGCCGGGTTCTCCCTGGACATGACCTACTTCGAGAACGCCGGCAGGCACTACGTGATCTGGGCCGAGAAGCCGAATGCCTCGACCCTGCGGATGGCCACCGTCGACCCGGCGAACCCGGCCCAGCTGACCAGCCGGTCCATCCTGCTGTCCACCCCCACCGTGGCCTGGGAGCGCAACGCCGGGCAGAACATCAACGAGGGCCCGGCCGTCATCAAGCGGAACGGCAAGGTGTACGTCTCGTTCTCCGGATCGACCGTGGACGCCAACTACGCGGTGGGTCTGCTCTCCGCCGACGAGGGCGCGGATCTGATGGACCCGGCGGTCTGGACGAAGAACCCGTACCCGGTCCTGCAATCGGCCGATCTCCCCGGCCAGGTCGGCCCCGGTCACAACTCGTTCACCGTCGACCAGTACGGCAACCCGGTGATCGTGTTCCACTCCCGCACCGCGGGCGAGGTGTCCGGCCCCGGTGACCAGGGCGACGGTGGCCTCTTCGATCCGGGTCGCCACGCCCGGGCGAAGACGGTGCACTTCCGTGCCGACGGATTCCCCGTCCTGAACATGACCCCGGCCGAGGAACTGGCCGAGCAGTACCGCGCCGTGCAGGTGAGGGTGGTCGTCGCGGGCGAGGTCGATCCCGGTGTGCCGCAGGCGGTGCTGAACCTGACCACGTCGGGGGCGGCCTCGGCCGACGGGTGGTACCGGACGGCCGTGGTGGCCGCGGTCGCGCTGCCCGCCGGTGCCATCGCGGCGGACGGGTACCGGACGCAGCTGAGCATCGACGGCGGCGCCTGGCGGACCTCGCCGGCCCCGACGACGATCTCGGCGAACGGGGAGCACACGCTCCGGACCCGGCTCATCCGGAACAGCGTGCTGGTGGAGGGGTCCACGGCGGAGCGGACCGTCCGGATCGACCGGTCGGCCCCGACGGCGACGGCCACCCGCACCCCTGCTTCGTCGGGCACACCGCGCAACCCGGTGGACGTGGTCATCACGGGGAAGGATCCGGTGTCGGGGATCGCCGCGGTGGAGTACCAGCTCGACGGCGGCGCGTGGAACGCGGTCACCGGACCGGTGCGGGTCGCCGCGGTGGGCAACCACCTGGTCTCCCACCGGGCCACCGACCGGGCCGGGAACCTCTCCACGGTGCGGTCCGTCGCGGTGATCATCTCCGCCGACGTGCCGACCGCCCTGGTCGCCTCGTCCGGCGGACGGGTGGCCGCCGGCGCCCCGGTCACCTTCACCCTGCGCGGGTTCCTCCGGTACGACCGGGTGACGGTCCGGACCGGGACCGCAACCTGGGCCACGGTTCTCACCGACGCCACCGGAGCCGCCCGGGTCACGGTGACCGTTCCGGCCGATCAGCCGAAGGGGGCGCTCGTCGTCACCGCAATGGGGTCCGACGCGGCGGTCGCCGCCACGGCCTCCCTCACGATCCGCTGATCCTCCCCGGGGTCGGGCCGTCACCACGGTCCGATCCCGGGGTCCACCCGAGGCTGTCTCCGTGCGGATGTGCGTCCGCGCCGGAGGCAGCCTCGTGGCATTCCCGGGGGAGCCGCGGCGGTGACCTCGGTGCGGGGTGTCCGGGATCCGGGGGGTCTCAGGGGGACGGCGGCGTCGCTTCGTCGGCCGACGGAGCGGCGGCCCCCCGGTGGGTACGAACCTTGGCCAGGTTGCCGCACCGCTCCATGGAGCACCACCGGCGGGTTCCCGGCCGGGAGGCGTCGACGAACATCAGCCGGCAGTCGTCCGCGGCGCATCCGCGGACCCGGTCGGCGAGCGGCCCGGTGAACAGATCGATGGCGTCCCGGGCGACGGCCGAGAGTGCTGCCGCGGCCGGGGTTTCCGCCGTGGTGGCCGTGCCGTCGGCGGTCAGCCGGGGGACGGGTGGGGCCGTGGCCGCGACGGTGTTGAGGATCCGGACGTCCTCCGTGGCGAACGGACGGCCGTGGATGCGGGCCTGGGCCAGGTTCCAGAGGGTGTCGCGCAGCCGACGGGCCGGCGCGAGATCGGCCGGTCGCGCCTGGATTCCACGCAGGCCCAGCACGTGGCCGAGCCAGCGTTCCAGGCTCTGCTGGTCGACGACCAGTTCGGGCTCCACCCACTCTTCGCGACCGGCGGTGTGCGCGAAGTCCAGGCAGGCCCGCCCGGAACGGAAGCGTTTGGCCAGGGCGGGGCCCATCGCAGGCGCGGTCATCACCCCACTGTAGCTCCACCCGACACCGGTCTGACCGGTGCTGCGGGCTGCTCGGCACCCGGGTCGCCCGCTCCGGCCCGGCACAGCGCGATGCCCCGCCGGACCGTGGTCCGGCGGGGCATCGGGTGGATCGCCAGGGGTGGCCGGGCGCCGGGGGTGGGTGCCGGCCGACCGGTCAGCGTCTGCGCCGGATGAGGATCCGCTGCAGCACGATGAAGAACAGCACCAGCACACCGATCATCACGCGGGTCCACCCGGTGTTGAGGTCGCCGTCGAACTCCTTGTAGGCGTAGATGACCCCGAGGGTCAGCACCCCGAGCAGCGAACCCAGGACGTATCCGGACCCACCGGCCAGCAGGGTGCCGCCGATGACCACGGCGGCGATGGCGTTCAGCTCGTACCCGATACCCGCGACCGGGTCACCGGACGCGGTGTAGAAGGAGAACAGGATGCCGGCCAGGCCGGCGCACAACCCGCTGATCGTGTAGACCGCGATCTTGGTCCGGGCCACCGACAACCCCATCAGGTTGGTCGATGCCTCGCCCCCGCCCAGGGCGTACACGGTGCGGCCGAAGCGCGTGTAGTGCAGCACCACGAACGCGATGACCAGGACGGCCAGCGCGATGAGAACGGCCGGGGTGGTGTAGATCTCGCTCACCCGGGTACGGCCGCGGGCGTTCGTCGTCGTGGTCTCCCACAGATCGATGTGCGCCAGGTTCATCGACTGGAAGAAGCTGTTGTCGATGGCGATCGACCGGTCGGTGATGACGAGGCACAGACCGCGGGCCAGGAACATCGCGGCCAGGGTCGCGATGAACGGTTGGATCTTGAAGTGGTGGATCATCAGCCCGACCAGGAAGCCCAGCCCGCCGCCGACCAGCAGCACCACCGGGATGACGACCGGGGCCGGCCAGCCCTCCCGGAGCAGCGTGGCCGCGACCACGGTGCCCAGGGCCATCACCGCCCCCACCGACAGGTCGATGCCGCCGGTGAGGATCACGAACGTCATGCCGATGGCCAGCACGATGAGGAACGAGTTCTTGCTGAACAGGTCGAGGACGGCCTGCCCGGAGGTGAAGTTGGGATACAGCACCGAACCGACCACCAGCATGATCACCAGCAGCACCACGGTGGCGCCGATCTGGCTGTACTGCTGGAACCGGGTCAGCGGGCGGCGCTTGTTCGTCGGCGTCGGCGCCGGCTTGTCCTGGGCTACGGCGGTGGTCATGAGGTCCTCGTCCCGGTGGAGCGGGTCAGGGTGGGGGTGGCGCCGACGGCCGCGGCGGGTTGCCCCGCGGTGGCCGGGGGCGGCGTGGTGCCGGCGGCGGTGCCCGGATCGGCGGTGGCGCCGGGGGTCGGTCCGCCGCCCTTGCCGCGCCGGAACAGCGCCGAGATCTTCTCCCGCGCCTGGGGCGACTGCAGGATGCAGACCACGATGACCACGCAGGCCTTGAACACGTCGGTCGTGCGCGGGGACACCGCGATGACGATGAAATTGTCCATCGTCTCGATGATGAAGGCGCCGATGAGGGTGCCGGCCAGCGAGAACCGGCCGCCCGCCAACGACGTCCCGCCGATGACCACGGCCAGGATCGCGTCCAGCTCGATGAACAGGCCGATGGAGTTCGGGTCGGCCGACGTCGAGTTGGACGTCAGCATCAGGCCGGCCAGGCCGGCGCACAACCCGGCGAAGATGTAGACGATCCAGATGATCGACCGGGACCGGATGCCGGCCAGCCTGCTCGCCTCGGGGTTCACGCCGACCGACTCGATCAGCGTGCCCAGGGCGGTGCGCCGGGTGAGCAGTGCGGTGCCGGCGAAGATCAGCCCGGCGATGATGATCGAGAACGGGACGGAGAGCCAGTAGCCGCCGCCGATGAGCTTGTAGGCGGGGGAGTTGTCCGGGTAGAGGATCTTCTCCCCGGTGATCACCTGGGCCAGTCCGCGGCCGGCGGTCATCAGCACCAGGGTGGCCACGATGGGTTGGATGCCGAGGACGGAGACCAGGAAACCGTTCCAGGCCCCGGCGACCAGCGCCATGAGCAGGGCGACGCCGACGGCGGTGAGGACGACCCGGACCGACCCGCGGTCACCGGAGTCGATGATGTACATCGACGCCCACGACCCGGAGATGGCGGCCACCGCGCCGACCGACAGGTCGATGCCGCGGGTGGCGATGACCAGGGTCATCCCCAGGGCCACCAGGATGATCGGGGCGGCGCGGCGCAGGATGTCGATCGGTGCGCCGAAGAGGTTGCCGTCCAGGATGGACACCTGGAAGAACGTCGGGTTGGCGACCACGTTCGCGACGAGCAGGGCGACGAGCACCAGGGCCGGCCACACCAGCCGGTTGGACGTGAGGGCCTTCATGCCTTCACCTGCGCGGTGGGTCCGGACGGGGTACCCGCGTGCTGATCGGGGGCGCCGGAGGTGTCCGGCGACGCTGCCGCCTCCCCGGTCCGGGCGATCAGCTCCATGATGTCGTTGACGGTGACTCCCTGGTTGACGATGTCGGCGATCTTGACGCGGTCACGCATGACGCCGATGCGGTGGGACAGGCGCAGCACCTCCTCCATCTCCGCGGAGATGTAGACGACGGCCATGCCGTCGTCGGAGAGGGTCGCGACGAGCTTCTGGATCTGGGCCTTGGCGCCGACGTCGATGCCGCGGGTCGGCTCGTCCAGGATGAGCAGCTTGGGCTCGGTGATCAGCCACCGGGCCAGCAGCACCTTCTGCTGGTTGCCGCCGGACAGGTTGCGGACGAGGGCATCGGGGTTGGCGGGGCGGATGTCCAGGGCCTTGATGTACTTGTCGGCGAGCTCGTCCTGCTGCCGCCGGGGGATCTGGCGGAGCCAGCCGCGGGCGGACTGCATGGCCAGCACGATGTTGGCCCGGACGGTGAGGTCACCGATCAGGCCCTCGGACTTCCGGTTCTCCGAGGCGAAGGCGATCTTCTGGTCCAGCGCGACCCGCGGGCTCTTCAGCTTCACCGGCTGACCGCCGATGGTGAGCGAGCCGGTGTCGTTCCGGTCGGCGCCGTAGAGCAGCCGGGCCACCTCGGTGCGACCGGAACCCAGAAGACCGGCCAGGCCGAACACCTCACCGGGGTGGATCTCCACGTCGAACGGCTGCACCGAGCCGGTGCGCCCGACGCCGTCCGCGGCCAGGAAGGCACCGCCCTCGACGCGGTCCCGGGCATCGCGCTTGGTGCCCGCCTCGAGCTCCTCCAGGGCGGCGAAGTCCTTGCCGATCATCTTGGAGATCAGCGAGATGCGGGGGAGCTCGGCCACGGGGTACTCGCCGACGAGCTCGCCGTTGCGCAGCACCGTGATCCGGTCGGAGATCTCGTAGATCTGGTCCAGGAAGTGGCTGACGAAGAGCACGGCCACCCCGCTGTCGCGGACGCTCCGGATGATCGCGAAGAGTTCGGCGACCTCGCGGGCGTCCAGCGACGAGGTGGGCTCGTCGAGAACCAGCACGGAGGCGTTGATGTCGACCGCCCGGGCGATCGCCACCAGCTGCTGGACGGCGATGGAGTGCGAGGCGAGCAGCGAGCCCGGGTCGATGTCCAGGTTCAGCGAGGTGAGGACCTGACGGGCCCGCTTGCGCATCGCCCGCCAGTCGATGAGGCCGAACCTCCGCGGCTCGCGGCCGAGCATGATGTTCTCGGCGACGGTGAGATTGGTGACCAGGTTGACCTCCTGGTAGACCGTCGCGATCCCGGCGGCCTGGGCCTGGGCGGGTCCGCTGAACGCGACGTCCCGGCCCGCGACCGAGATGGTGCCCGAGTCGATGGTGTAGACGCCGGTCAGCGCCTTGATCAGGGTCGACTTCCCGGCGCCGTTCTCCCCCATCAGCGAGTGGACCTCGCCGGGGAACAGCCGGAACGCGACGTCCTGCAGCGCCTTGACGCCCGGGAACGAGATGCTGATGTCGCGCATGGAGACGATGGGGGAGTCGGTGGTCCCGGGTGCGGGTCGGGAGCCGGCGGTGCTGGTCGGCGTCACTACGGGCCTTCCTGGAGTGAACTTCGTCCTGACGGGGATGTCGCTTCCGGGGCACGGCCACCGGGGTGGCGTCCGACCGGCGCTGGCGCGTGACATGCGGTGCGGGACAGGCGGTGGACGACCTGTGAGGGTGACCGGGCGCCAGTCTGGCGCAGATCCGGGGCGGCGGCTCGGCGCCGGCCGGGTCGTGACGACCCGGGCCGGCGTCCCCGCCGGGTCCCCGGACAGCACTGCCCAGGTGGGATGGAGGCCCCGACCTGGGCAGCTGTCTGCTGGTTCCGGCGGTGGGCCCGTTCGGGACGTCCGGGCGGGCCCACCACCGGGTGGGGATCAGTACTGGCGGGTCGGCAGCGCGGCCTCGGCCTGCGCCTGGTCGAACTCGCCCTCGATGGTGACGATGCGGGCGGGGATCTCCTCGCCCTTCAGGACGGCGCTGGTGGCCTGGAACAGCTGGTCGCCCAGCAGCGGGGAACACTCGACGATGTAGTTGATCTCGCCGGCCGCGAGGGCTTCCATGCCGGCCTTGACGGCGTCGATGGTGACGATCTTGATGTCCTTGCCGGGGACCTTGCCGGCGGCCTTGATGGCCTCGATGGCGCCCAGGCCCATGTCGTCGTTGTGCGCATAGACCAGGTCGATGTCCGGGTTGCTGGCCAGGAAGCCCTCCATGACCTTCTTGCCGCCGTCACGGGTGAAATCGCCCGTCTGCGAGGCCAGGGTCTTGAACTTGGGGTCCGAGCCCAGGACGTTCTCCCAGCCGGTGGCGCGGTCGTTGGCCGGGGCGGAACCGGTGGTGCCCTCCAGGACGACGACGTTGACGTTGTCGGCGTCGGCGAACTCGGTCTTGGCCCAGGTCGCGGCCTTCTCGCCCTCGGCGATGAAGTCGGAACCGATGAAGGTCTTGTACAGGCTCGGGTCCGAGTCGACCGCGCGGTCGGTCAGGATGACCGGGATGTCGGCGGCCTTGGCCTCCTGCAGGACGGCGTCCCAGCCGGTCTCGACCACGGGGGAGAAGGCGATGACGTCGACGCCCTGGGTGATGAAGGTCTTGATCGAGGCGATCTGCTTGGCCTGGTCGCCCTCGGCGGAGGTGAACTGCAGGTCGACGCCGTTGGCCTCGGCCGCGGCCTTGATGTTGTCGGTGTTGGCGCTGCGCCAGCCGGACTCCGAGCCCACCTGGGCGAAGCCGACGACGGCACCGTCGAGCACGGCCGGGTCGACGGGCGGGAGTTCCGCCGCGCCGCTGCCGGCCGCGGAGGAGGCCGCGGCGGTGGAACCGGCGGACGACGAGGCGGCGGAGGACGCCGCCGACGAGGCCGCGGACGAGGCGGCGGAGGTGGCTGCGGCCGAGGTGGTGCCGGTCGCGGCGGTGCTGCCGCCGCCACAGGCGGCGAGGACGACGGCCGCCGCCGCTGCAGCCGCAGCGATCGCGAAGTTCTTCTTGAACACTCTTGGTTCCTCCAACGCTGGTGGACCTCGACGGAATGCACTGCGGTAGACGGCGGATCGGGCCCGGTGCCGAGCCCCGGCACGGCCCCTCAGCGGGACCCGGCGACGACGTCCGGGGAGGACGCGCGACCGTTGCGCTGGGAGGGGCCGAGGACGGGGCTCCGGCCGGAACGACCGACCCCACAACTTCAGACAACCCACGAGGACCGGACGTGTGACCGGCATCGCAAGTGTTAGCGTTCACAGCATCGGTGTCAAGACCCCGTTATCCGCCCGTTAGATCCGGGCCCGGACGGGAGGGAGGAACCGGGGCCGCCGAGGAGCCGCGCCACAGCCCGGGACCCCCCGGTGGTGATCTCCACGGTGGTGCGGGGACGATCACCGGCCGGCCGCGCCGCAGCACCCTCGACCCCGGTGGCCAGGCATGACCCGGTGGCGGCTCGGGGCGGGCCTTCCGGCACCTTCACCGGCGGGGACCCTAGGATCACCGGCGGGACCCCGGACTCGCTCGGCCGCCGTCCCGATCGAGCCCGGTGCTCCGCAGCGCACTCGTGCCGGACCGTTCCGCCCGACAGTTCCGCCAGACAGCTTCTTCGGACAGTTCCGCCAGACATCGCCAGACAGTTCCGCCAGAGAAAGGATGAGCGTGAGCCCGACATCCGCCCGCCCGCCCGGCATGCACGACGTGGCGCGGCAGGTCGGTGTCTCCCACCAGACGGTCTCCCGGGTGGTCAACGGTCATCCCAACGTCCGGCCGGAGACCCGCGAACGGGTCATGGCCGCCATCTCCGAGCTCGGCTACCGGCGGAACACCGCGGCCCGCGCGCTGGTGACGCGCCGGTCCGGCGTGGTCGGCATCGTGACCACCGGATCGGGTCTCTTCGGGCCGGCCAGCACCCTGCTCGCGGTGGAGAGCGCGGCCCGCGACGCCGGCTACTTCGTCAGCGTGAGCAGTCTGCGGGCCGCCGACGCGTCCGACATCGCCGTCAACCTGGAGCACTTCCTGGACCAGGGCGCCGAGGGTGTCGTGGTCATCGCCCCGTGGGACGAGGTGGCCGAGGCCGCCGGCGGCTTCGCCGTGCAACTGCCGGTGGTGCTGGTGGCCGCGGACGCCCCGGTGATGCCCGGCTTCCACTCGCTGTCGGTCGACCAGGAGGCCGGCGCCCGGATGGCGGTGCAGCACCTCCTCGGCCTGGGGCACCGCCGCATCCTGCACGTCAGCGGTCCGGCCGACTGGTTCGACGCCCGTGCCCGGACCCGGGGGTACACCCGGGAACTGCTGGACGCCGGCCTGGAACCGATGGAGGTCGTCGCCGGGGACTGGAGCGCGGAGAGCGGCTACGCCATCGGCCGGAAGCTCAAGCGCTCCGCCCTGCCCGACGCGGTGTTCCTGGCCAACGACATGATGGCGCTGGGATTCCTGCGCGCGATGCGGGAGAAGAAGATCGACGTCCCGGGCGACATCTCGGTCGTGGGCTTCGACGACGTGCTCGGTTCGGCGTTCTTCGACCCGCCGCTGACCACCATCCGCCAGGACTTCGAGCGGCTGGGCCAGGAGTGCCTGGCCGTGCTGGGCCGCGTGCTGAACGGCAGCCCGGACCCCGACTCCGACCCGCTCCCGCCGGAGCTCGTCGTCCGCGCCAGCACCGGTCCGGTCCGCGGGCGTTGACCCCGGGCCGGCTCCGCGGCCGGTCGTGGGAAGACTTGACGCCCGGAGTGTGAACGATAACACTGCACGAATCAGCGGATCCGCTCAGTGGCGTCGGATCCTGGCGACGAGGAAGGCACCGATGACGGTGGATCCGCACGACGGATATGTGGTCGGCATCGACTACGGGACTCTCTCCGGGCGGGCGGTGATCATCCGCGTGCGCGACGGCGCCGAGATGGGGTCCGCCGTGCACGACTACCCGCACGCGGTGCTGGACCGGGCCCTGCCCTCCGGCACCCCGCTGCCGCCGAACTGGGCGTTGCAGGTGCCGGCCGACTACGTCGAGGTGCTCAAGATCGCCGTGCCGGCCGCCGTCCGCGACGCCGGGGTCGACCCTGCCGAGATCGTCGGCGTGTCCACCGATTTCACCGCGAGCACCCCGCTGCCGGTGCTCGCCGACGGCACCCCGCTCAGCGAGCTGCCGGAGTACGCCGACCGTCCGCACGCCTACGTCAAGCTGTGGAAGCACCACGCGGCCCAGGGGCACGCCGACCGGATCAACGAGCTGGCCCGCGACCGCAACGAGGCCTGGCTGCCCCGCTACGGCGGGCTCATCTCCTCCGAGTGGCAGTTCGCCAAGGGACTCCAACTCCTCGAGGAGGATCCGGAGATCTACCACGCCGCGGCACATTTCACCGAGGCCGGCGACTGGATCGTCTGGCAGCTCACCGGTGAGCACGTGCGTAGCGCCGGTATCGCCGGGTACAAGGGCATCCGGCAGGACGGCCACTACCCGAGCCGGGACTTCCTCGCCGCCCTCAACCCCGAGTTCGTCGGCTTCGTCGACGATCTCCTCTCCGCCCCCATCGGTCAGCTCGGCGACGTCGCCGGTCGGTTGAGTGCGCAGGCCGCGCAGTGGACGGGCCTGCCGGAGGGCATCGCGGTCGCCGTGGGCAACGCCGACGCGCACGCCGCGGCCGCCGCCGGCAACGCGCTCAAGCCGGGTCAGCTGGTCGCCATCATGGGCACCTCGACCTGCCACGTCATGAACGGCGCCGAGCTGCGCGAGGTCCCCGGCATGTGCGGTGTCGTCGAGGGCGGCATCTCCGCCGGCCGGTGGGGCTACGAGGCGGGACAGAGCGGGGTCGGCGACATCTTCGGCCACTTCGTCAAGACCTCGGTGCCGCCGGAGTACCACGAGCGCGCGGCGCAGGCCGGGATCGGCGTCCACGAGCTGCTGACCGAGCTGTCCCAGGGTCAGCAGGTCGGTGAGCACGGGCTGGTCGCGTTGGACTGGCACAGCGGCAACCGCTCGGTGCTGGTCGATCACGACCTGTCCGGGCTGATCGTCGGGCTGACCCTGCAGACCAAGCCGGAGGACGTCTACCGCGCCCTCATCGAGGCCACCGCGTTCGGTGCCCGCACCATCGTCGAGGCGTTCAGCGGGTCGGGGGTGCCGGTCAACGAGCTGGTCATCTCCGGCGGTCTGGTGAAGAACCGGATGCTCATGCAGATCTACGCCGACGTCACCCGGCTCCCGCTCTCGGTGATCACCGCCTCGCACGGCCCGGCGCTCGGTGCCGCGATCCACGCGGCCGTCGCCGCCGGTGCCTACCCGGACGTCGTCGCGGCTGCGGCGGCGATGGGCAAGGTGCAGCGGTCGGTCTTCTCGCCGATCGCCGCGAACGCCGACGCCTACGACGCCCTCTTCGCCGAGTACACCGCCCTGCACGATCATTTCGGGCGCGGCGAGTCCAAGGTCATGCACCGGCTCAAGGCCCTGCAGCGGGACGCCTGGCGCGCGAAGGCGCAGGCATGAGCGCGCCGTCCGGGAGTGTTTCCGTGGGTGTGATCGACGCCGAGATCCGGTCCACCATCGCGACCCTGCAGCGTGAGGTATCCGAGCTGCACCGCGAGCTGCCCCGCAACGAGTTGATCATCTGGACGGCCGGGAACGTCTCCGCCCGGGTGCCCGGCCGCGAGCTGCTCGTCATCAAGCCGTCGGGGGTCTCCTACGACGACCTGACCCCGGAGTCGATGGTGGTCACCGACTTCGAGGGCCGGCTGGTCGAAGGGGAGCGGTCGCCGTCCTCGGACACCGCCGCGCACGCCTACGTCTACAAGCACATGGACCACGTCGGCGGCGTCGTGCACACGCACTCCCGGTACGCCACGGCGTGGGCCAGCATCGGCGAGCCCATCCCGTGCGTGCTGACGATGATCGCGGACGAGTTCGGCGGGGACATCCCCGTCGGTCCGTTCGCCCTGATCGGCGACGACTCCATCGGTCGGGGCATCGTGGAGACGCTGACCGGCAGTCGCTCGCGGGCCGTGCTCATGCGCAGCCACGGCCCGTTCACCATCGGTCGCGACGCCAAGGACGCGGTGAAGGCCGCGGTCATGTGCGAGGACGTGGCCCGCACGGTGTTCCTCGCCCGTCAGCTCGGCACTCCGCTCCCCATCGCGCAGGACGACATCGACTCGCTCTACGCCCGCTACCAGAACGTCTACGGACAGGCCTGACGGACCGGGCACCGCCCGCATCCACCCCGCCCCGCCCCATCCCGCT
Source organism: Nakamurella flavida (assembly GCF_030811475.1). Classification (NCBI taxonomy): domain Bacteria; kingdom Bacillati; phylum Actinomycetota; class Actinomycetes; order Nakamurellales; family Nakamurellaceae; genus Nakamurella; species Nakamurella flavida. The sequence continues at coordinate 2,285,215 of NZ_JAUSQV010000001.1, read as the reverse complement.
CCACCACCCTCCGCGCCCCGCGCGGCCCCGTTGTTCTTGAGAGGACACCTCCGATGACGCAGCGTCCGACCCAGCTGGAGTGCTGGTTCCTGACCGGAAGCCAGGGTCTGTACGGCCAGGACACGCTCGACCAGGTCGCCGACCAGTCGCGGGCCATCGCCGATCAGCTCGGCGCCTCCCCGGACATGGAGGTGGCCGTCGTCTGGAAGCCGGTGCTCACCGACTCCTCCGACATCCGGCAGATGATGCTGGACGCCAACAACTCTCCGACGTGCGTCGGCGTGATCACCTGGATGCACACCTTCTCGCCCGCGAAGATGTGGATCCGCGGGCTGGACGCGCTGCGCAAGCCGATGCTGCACCTGCACACGCAGGCCAACGCCGAGCTGCCGTGGGCGACCATCGACATGGACTTCATGAACCTGAACCAGGCCGCCCACGGCGACCGGGAGTTCGGCTACATCCAGACCCGGCTCGGCGTCCCGCGCAAGACCGTCGCCGGGCACGTGTCGAACCCGGACGTGACCGCCCGGATCGGTGCCTGGCAACGGGCGGCCAGCGGCTGGCTGGCCGTGCGCTCGCTCAAGCTGGCGCGCTTCGGTGACAACATGCGCGACGTCGCCGTCACCGAGGGCGACAAGGTCCAGGCCGAGATCACGTTCGGCGTCTCGGTCAACACCTACGGCGTCAACGACCTGGTCGACGCGGTGGAGTCGGCCGAGCAGTCCACGGTGGACGCGCTGGTCGCCGAGTACGACGACGCCTACGACATGGCCCCGGAGATGCGCGCGGGCGGGGACCGGCGTTCGTCCCTGGTCGACGCGGCCCGCATCGAGGCCGGGTTGCGGGGTTTCCTGGTCGCCGGCGGGTTCGGCGCCTTCACCACCAACTTCGAGGACCTGGGCGGGTTGAAGCAGCTGCCGGGCATCGCCTGTCAGCGGTTGATGGCCGACGGGTACGGCTTCGGCGGCGAGGGTGACTGGAAGACCTCCGTCATGCTGCACGCGGTGAAGGCGATGGCCGGGTCCCGTCCGGGCGGGACGTCCTTCATGGAGGACTACACCTACGACTTCACCCTGAACGGCGGCACCATCCTGGGCTCGCACATGCTCGAGGTGTGCCCGACGATCGCCGAGAAGCGCCCCACCTGCGAGATCCACCCGCTGGGCATCGGTGACCGGGAAGACCCGGTCCGCCTCGTCTTCGACGCGGCCGCCGGTCCCGCCCGGATCCTGGGCATCAACGACATGGGCGACCGGTTCCGGCTCGTGGTCAACGAGGTCGACGTGGTTCCGCCGGCCCATCCGCTGCCCAAGCTGCCGGTGGCCCGGGCGGTCTGGGAGCCGCGCCCGGACTTCACCACCTCGGTGGAGTCCTGGTTGACGGCCGGCGGGCCGCACCACACCGTGCTGACGCGCGCGGTGGGCACCGAGGAGCTGCTGGACTTCGCGGCGATGGCCCGCACCGAGATGGTGGTCATCGACGCGGACACCACGACCCGCTCCTTCCAGAACGAGCTGCGCTGGAACTCCGCCTACTACCGCCTGGCCCAGGGGCTGTAGCCCCGGCGCGATCGTGCGCCCGTGACCACCGGGCCGGGGGACCACTCCGCTGGATCCAGCGCCCCCGGCCCGGTGTCGGACCACGCGTGGCCGGGCACGCCTCGTCCGTCCTGGTGATATGGGAGGTATGTCCGCCCTTACTGGCGGACCCGGCTCGCCGGCGCCTACCGTCGTCGGGTGACGCCGATCTCCGCGGCCGCTGCCGCTCACACCAGTCAGATCTCCCTGAACATCAACGGCCGTACCCACGACGTCGGCCTGGACAACCGCACGACCCTGCTCGACACCCTCCGTGAGCACCTCGATCTCACCGGGGCGAAGAAGGGGTGCGACCACGGCCAGTGCGGCGCGTGCACCGTGCTGATGGACGGCCGCCGGGTGAACAGCTGCCTGGTCCTCGCCGTCACCGCCCAGGGCACCGAGATCACCACCATCGAGGGCCTGGAGGGACCGGACGGGGCGCTGCACCCGGTGCAGACCGCCTTCCTCGAGCGGGACGCCTACCAGTGCGGCTACTGCACCCCCGGGCAGATCTGCTCCGCGGTGGCCGTCCTGGACGAGGCGGCCGCCGGGTGGCCCAGCGCGGTCAGTGATCCCGACGTCGGCACCGACGGCGGGGCGGTCGAGCTGACCGCCGCGGAGGTCCGGGAGCGGATGGCCGGCAACCTGTGCCGGTGCGGCGCCTACGTCAACATCGTCCCGGCCGTGCAGGACGCCGCCGCGGCCACCACCGTTCACGAGCACGCTGCTCCGACGGGCTCCGCGGCGGTGGCCCGATGAGGGAGTTCGCCTACGAGCGGTCCACCTCCGCGCAGGACGCGGTCGAGCGGCTTGCCGCCGACCCGGACGCGCAGTTCCTGGGCGGCGGGACCAACCTCGTCGATCTGATGAAGCTGGGGGTGGCCCGGCCCGGTCGCCTGGTCGACGTGACCGGCCTGCCGGCCACCATCGAGCAGAACGAGGACGGTGCATTGCGCATCGGAGCCGCGGTCCGCAACAGCGACCTGGCCGTCGACGCCCGCATCCGGCGGGACCACCCTGCCCTGTCGGAGGCCCTGCTGGCCGGTGCGTCCGGGCAGCTGCGCAACATGGCCACGGTCGGCGGGAACCTCCTGCAGCGCACGCGCTGCCTGTACTTCACCGACGTGAGCAAGCCGTGCAACAAGCGGGAGCCCGGCAGCGGGTGTCCGGCCCGCGAGGGCATCCACCGCGACCTGGGCATCCTCGGCACGAGCGAGGCGTGCGTGGCCACCCATCCCTCGGACATGGCCGTCGCCCTGGCCGCTCTGGACGCCACCGTGGTGGTGCAGGGCCGGTCCGCCCAGCGCCGGCTGCCGCTGTCGGCGTTCTACCGACTGCCCGGGGACGATCCGACCCGGGACACCACGCTCGAGCACGGAGACCTGATCACCGCCGTCGAGCTGCCGGCACCGACGGAGCTGAGCCGGTCGTCGACCTACCGCAAGGCCCGCGACCGCGCGTCGTACGCCTTCGCCGTCGGATCGGTAGCCGCGGCCCTGGTCGTCGCCGACGGAGTGGTCACCCAGGTGCGGCTGGCCTTCGGTGCCGTGGCGCCGATGCCCTGGCGGGCCCGGGTGGCCGAACAGGCCATCCTCGGTGGCCCGGCCACCGAGCACGCCTTCGCCGCCGCGATGGACCTGGAGCTGTCGGCGGCACAGCCGTTGCCCGACAACGCCTTCAAGGTGGACCTCACCCGCAGCCTGGGCGTGTCCACCCTCGCCCGGCTGGCCGGGATCGACGAGCAGGGAGCCCAGCAGTGACCCGGACCGTGACCCCGACCACCACGTCGACGGCGACCCTCGCCCCGGACCTGACGCCGCCGCAGCCACTCCCGGCGGCCCTCGGTCCCGCGCACCGGGTCGAGGGCCGCGACAAGGTGACCGGGCGGGCCACCTACGCCGCCGAGTACGGCGCCCCCGACGGCGCCGAACTCACCTACGGCTGGCCCGTGCAGTCGACCATCGCCTCCGGGCGGATCACCGCGGTGGACGTCGACGCGGTCGCCGGCATGCCCGGCGTGGTCGGCGTGCTGTGGCACGGCAACGCTCCCCGACTCGTCCCGGCCGACAGTCAGATGATCAACCAGCTGCAGTCCACGGACATCCACTTCCGTGGTGAGGTCGTCGCGCTGGTGCTGGCCACCAGCCCGGAGGCCGCACGGGAGGCCGCGGCGCAGCTCCCGGTCACCACCGTCGCCCGCGACGCCCACAGCGTGCTGACGCAGGACGACCCGGGCATGTACGAGCCCGAGACGGTCAACCCGTCCTTCCCCGGGGTCAGCGAGAGGGGTGACGCCGCAGCTGCTTTCGCCACCAGCCCGCTCCAGGTCGACGCTGTGTACCGGACGCCCGGGCTGCACAACAACGCGATGGAGCCGCACGCCACGACCGCGGTGTTCGGCGACGGGAAGCTCACCGTCCACGACTCCAACCAGGGCGGGGCCGGGGTGCAGGAAGCGCTGGCCACGGCGCTGCGGCTGCCGCCGGAGAACGTCCGGGTGATCACCACCCACATCGGCGGCGGGTTCGGATCCAAGGGCACCGCGCGGCCGGTGGTGGTGCTGGCCGCGATGGCCGCCATGCAGTTCGAGCGCCCGGTTCGCGTGGTCTTCACCCGCCAGCACATGTTCGCCCTGGTCGGCTACCGCACCCCGACCATCCAACACCTGCGACTGGGGGCCGGGGCGGACGGTCGGCTCACCTCGATCAGCCACGAGTCGATCACCCAGACCGCCCGGCACGAGGAGTTCGCCGAGCAGGTCGCGGTGGCCACCCGGGTGATGTACGGCGGGGAGAACCGCTCGACCCGGCACCACCTGACCCCACTGGACGTCCCCATCCCGTCCTGGATGCGGGCGCCGGGGGAGTGCCCGGGGATGTTCGCGCTGGAGTCCGCGATGGACGAGCTCGCGATCGCCGCCGGCCTGGACCCGGTGGAGTTGCGGATCCGGAACGAACCGGCCCGCGACCCCGAGCTGGACGTCGCGTTCAGCAGCCGCCATCTGGTCGACTGCCTGCGTCGTGGTGCCGAGCTCTTCGGCTGGGCCGAGCGCGATCCCACGCCGCGGGCCCGTCGGGACGGGCGGTGGTGGGTCGGGACCGGGATGGCCGCCGCGACGTATCCGGCCATGGTCAATCCCGCCCAGGCATCGGTGACAGCGGGGCCGGACGGTCGGTTCGAGGTGTCCATCAACGCCACGGACATCGGCACCGGTGCCCGCACCACCCTGCTGATCCTGGCCGCCGAGGCACTGGACGTGGCCACCGACCGGGTGCGGATCCGGATCGGCGACACCTCCCTCCCGCCGGCCGGCGTCGCCGGTGGTTCCGCGGGCACGTCGTCCTGGGGCTGGGCGGTGGCCAAGGCGTGTCGTGAGCTGCGGACCCGGTTGGCCGGTCGGACGCCGGAGGAGGACGTGACGGTCACCGCGGACACCGAACAGGACATCGAGGCGCAGGAGGAGCTGTCCCGGCACGCGTTCGGGGCGCACTTCGTGGAGGTCCGGGTGGACGGGGACACCGGCGAGGTCCGGGTGTCCCGCGCGCTCGGGGTGTTCGCCGCGGGCCGCATCGTCAACCCGGTCACCGCGCGGTCCCAGTTCCTGGGCGGGATGACCATGGGTCTGTCCATGGCCCTGCACGAGGAGGGCCTGATGGACCCGGAGTTCGGGGACTACGCGAACCACGACCTGGCCACCTATCACGTGGCCTCGATCGCCGACGTGCCGGACATCCAGGTCGAGTGGCTGCCGGAGGACGACAGCGAGGTCAACCTGTTGGGCACCAAGGGGATCGGTGAGATCGGCATCGTCGGCGTCGCCGCCGCCGTCGCCAACGCCGTCCACCACGCGGTCGGCGTGCGGGTCCGCGAACTCCCGGTGCACCTGGAGGACCTGCTGCCGCGCTGACGGACATCCGCGCGGCGCCGCCGACTCGTCGGCGCCGGGCGGACGTCGTGCCCCGGTGGCCGGGGCGCCCACCTGGGCCTACGGTCGTGCGATGGCTGTCGGGGGACGTCCGGGGTACCGCCTCTCGTCGACCCCGGGCCGCCGACGCCGGCGCAACCACGGCCTCGTGCTCGCGGCCGGGATCGTCCTGGTGGCCGGGTGCGCGGCCGGACCGGTGGACCGGTCCGGCGCGGGCGGGCCGGTCGAGGTCACGGTGACCGCGACCACCACCGTGCCCGCTCCGGTGGTCATCGCGCCGACGTCGTCCGCGGCACCGCGGACCGCGCCGGCGGCGCCCGCCGGTCCGCCGCTCCCGGCTGCTCCCGCCGCGCCCACCGACGCCGGCGCGGCCACCGGCAACGGGTCCGGGCCGGCGTGCCCGGGAGTGCGGTGCGTGAGTCTGGTGATCACCGGCGACGTGCTGCTGCACCCCGATCTCGTGGACCAGGCCCGGGTGGACGGCGGTGGCACCCCGGACTTCTTCCCGCTGCTGGCCGCCCAGCAGCCGTACGTGGCCGGCGCCGATCTCGCCGTGTGCCATCTGGAGACCCCGCTGGCTCCGGCGGAGGGGCCGTTCCACGGGTACCCGTCGTTCTCCGTCCCGCCGCAGGTGCTGCCCGCGCTGGTGCGGACCGGGTACGACGCGTGCTCGACGGCCAGCAACCACACCCTGGACCGCGGCACGGAGGGGCTGGACCGCACCCTGGACGCGCTCGATGCCGCGGGTCTGGCCCACGACGGGTCGTACCGCACGGCGGCCGACGCGGTGACCCCCGTCGTCCTGGACGGCTCGACCGGCCGGGTGGGGCTGATCTCGGTGACGTACGGCCTCAACGGTCACGAGCCCGAGGAACCGTGGCGGGTCGGCAGGATCGACACCGACGCGATCGTCGCCGGGGCCGCGCGGGCGCGGGCGGCGGGCGCGGATCTGGTGGTGGTGGCCGTGCACGCCGGCACGGAGTACGAGCCGACACCGAACCCGGAGCAGGAGCAGCTCGCCCGGGAGCTCCTCGCCGACCCCGGCATCGACCTGGTCTACGGACACCACGCCCACGTGGTGCAACCGATGGAACGCATCGGCGGCAAGTGGGCGATCCACGGCCTCGGGAACGCGGTGGCCGCCCAGTCCTCCGGGGCGGACGGCATCCAGGAGGGTCTGCTGGTCCGGGTGCAGTTCAGCCAGGCCGCCGACGGGACCTGGTCGACCAGCGACGTGGCCTGGGTGGCATCCCACCAGAGTCGCCGGGCCCCCTACCGGTGGTGCGCGTTGAGCCCGACCGACACCTGCGGCACCGATGACCCCGGGTTGCTGGCGGGCACCACGGACACGGTGAACAGCAGGGGTGCGGACACCCACGGAGCGCGCCGGCTGAACTGACCGCCCCGGTGGCCGGGGCGCGACGCGCCCCGGCCGCACTTCGTCACGGCGGTCAGGACCGCGGTGCGGTGTGCTCCTCGGGCACCTGCTCGCCGTCGGCCACCGGCCCGGGCGGGGTGCCGTCGCCGAACGGGCGGCCGCCCAGCTCCTCGCGGTGGTGTGCGGTCCACCAGTTGTGCAGATCCGGTCCCTTGGGGACGATCTCGGTCGGATTGATGTCCGTCTGCACGATGTAGTAGTGCTGCTTGATCTGCACGAAGTCGGTGGTGTCACCGAAACCGGGCGTCTGGAACAGGTCTCGGGCGTACGCCCACAGCACCGGCATCTCCGACAGCTTGCTGCGGTTGGCCTTGAAGTGGCTGTGGTAGACGGGATCGAAGCGCGCGAGGGTGGTGAACAGGAAGACGTCGGCCTGGGTGATGGTGTCCCCGACCAGGTACCGCTGGTTCGACAACCGCTCGGTGAGCCAGTCGAGTCGGGTGAACAGCCGGTCGTAGGCGCTGTCGTAGCTCTCCTGGGATCCGGCGAATCCGCAGCGGTAGACGCCGTTGTTGACCTCGGTGTAGTTGCGGTGGGCGACCTCGTCGATCTCCGCGCGCAGGTGCTCGGGGTACATGTCGGGCGCACCCTCGCGATGGAACTCGGTCCACTGGGTGGAGAAGTCCAGGGTCATCTGCCGGTAGTCGTTGGTGACGACCTTGCCGCTCTCGATCTCCACCATGGCCGGCACGGTGATGCCGCGGGGGTACTCCGGGTCGCGGGCGAAGTAGGCCTGCTGCAGCCGCTCGATGCCCAGGACGGGGTCGACCCCGCCCGGATCCAGGTCGAAGGTCCAGCTGCGCTTGTCGTGGGTCGGGCCGGTCAGGCCCATCGAGATGGCCGACTCCAGCCCGAGCAGCCGCCGCACGATGATGGCGCGGTTGGCCCACGGGCAGGCCCGCGCGGCGATCAGCCGGTAGCGACCGGCCTCGACCGGGTAGCCGTCGGCGCCGTCCCGGGTGATGCGGGTCTGGATGTAGTTGGTGTCCCGGCTGAACTCCTTGCCGCCGGACACGTACGCGCCCCTGGTGCTGTTGTCCGCCGTGCTCGAATCCGTGCTGGTGCTCATGCCGCTCCGCTCCCGCGGGCCGGCGCCCGCCATCGTCCAGGGTAGGCGGGCGCCGCGGCGGGGGGGATCAGATCTCGTTCCGCCAGCTGTGCTGCGGGTCGAAACCGAGGATGCGTCGGGCCTTGTCGATGCTGAGCAGGGTCTCGTGCTGCCCGAGGTCGCGGCGGCGCAGCGGCACGTCGGGGAAGACCTCCTCGGCCAGCGACAGGCTGCTGCGGCTCATCACCGTGTCGGCGTTGGCGATGACGAACACCTGCATGCCGGTGGCGTCCAGCTCCACCGCCTTGCGTACGGCCTGGGCGCCGTCCCGGGCGTCGATGTAGCCCCACATGTTCCAGACCCGGGTGGCCGGGTCGGCGTCGAAGCTCGGGAACTCCCGGTAGTCCTCGGGGTACATGACGTTGGAGAATCGCAGCCCGATCATCTTCAGCGCCGGGTCCCAGCGGCAGAACTGCAGGGCCATCTCCTCCTCGAGGGTCTTGGCCAGCGAGTACGACGAGTTGGGCTGCGGGTGGTACTCCTCGTCGACGGGGATGTACGGCGGCGGGTTCTCCGGGCCCAGCGGCAGGCCGAGGACGGTCTCGCTGGACGCCCAGACCACGTTCCTGATGCCGGCCGACTTGGCCGCGGCGAAGACGTTGTGGGTGGAGCGGATGTTGTTGTCGAAGGTGGCGCTGTTGGTCGTCAGGCCCGGCCGCGGGATGGCCCCCAGGTGGACCACCGCGTCGATGCCGTCGTAGACGTCCTCGGTGGACCGCAACGCCTCGTGCACCTGGCCGGGATCGGTGAGGTCGATCTGGATGTACGGAGCCAGGGCGTCCGGGGATGGGGTGCGGTCCAGGTTGTAGACCTGGTGACCCTCCTCGACCAGATGGCGGACGACCGCCCGTCCGAGCTTGCCGCTGCCTCCGGTCACTGCGATACGCGTCATGCCCCCATCCTCTCCCGGCGTCACCCCGTCCCCGCACCACCGTGCGGGGCGGCCGACTCAGCCGAAGCCGGCCACCTCGTGCGGGGTGTACGGCTCGGTGAGCAGGGTGATCTCCTCCGCGCTCAGCGTGATGTCCAGGGCGGCCACGGCGTCGGTCAGATGGGCGGGTCTGCCCACCCCCACGATCGGCGCGGTGACGACGGGGTTGGCCAGCACCCAGGCCAGGGCGATCTGGGCCCGGGACACCCCGCGCTGCTCGGCGACCTGGGCGACCCGGTCGACGATCGTCCGGTCGGAGGCGGCGGTGTCGTAGAGGGTGCGACCGAACTCGTCCGTCTCCGAGCGGGTGGTGCTCTCGCCCCACGGCCGGGTCAGCTTCCCGCGGGCCAGCGGGCTCCACGGCAGCACGCCGACGCCCTGGTCGGCGCACAGCGGCAGCATCTCCCGTTCCTCCTCGCGGTTGAGCAGGTTGTAGTGGTCCTGCATGGTGACGAAGCGGGTCCAGCCGTTCAGATCGGCCAGGTACAGCGCCTGGGAGAACTGCCACGCCCACATCGAGGACGCGCCGATGTAGCGGGCCTTGCCCGCCTTCACCACGTCGTGCAGCGCCTCGAGGGTCTCCTCGATCGGCGTCGCCGGATCCCAGCGGTGGATCTGGTACAGGTCGACGTAGTCGGTGCCCAGCCGCCGCAGGCTGTGGTCGATCTCGGTCATGATCGCCCGCCGGGACAGGCCCGCACCGTTGGGCCCGGGCCGCATCCGGCCGTGCACCTTGGTGGCCAGCACGACCTCCTCGCGGGAGCTGAAGTCGCGGACCGCCCGCCCCACGATCTCCTCGGAGGTGCCGTCGGAGTAGACGTTGGCGGTGTCCAGGAAGGTGATCCCGGCCTCCAGGGCAGCGCGGATGAGCGGGCGGCTCTGCTCTTCGGTGAGCGTCCACGCGTGGTTGCCGCGGTCGGGTTCGCCGTACGTCATGCACCCCAGGGCGAGGCGGGAGACGTCCAGGCCGGTACTGCCGAGCTTCGTGTACTCCATGACCCCATCCTGTACCTGTCCGGCCGATCGCGGTTGACCCGGTGCGGGGTGGGCTCGACGGACGGGGGCCGGAGGCGGGTGCCAACTACCCCTGGGCTCAGACGGTCCCGGTGTCGCGGCACCGACGCGGCCGTCGTCCGGTGAATCGCAGAACTGCAGGGCTCAGGCGTGGCGGTCGGGGGGCCGATAAGCCCGGTCAGGAGGCCAACCAACCGTCGTGGAGGAGACCGAGAGGGGGAAATCGATGGCTGCGTCGATACGCGGGATCAGCACCGGAGCGCCTGGCGACAGGCGTCGGTAGACCGAGACAAACTGTTCCGGGTCGAGAGTTGCGCCGGGGCCGTAGTCCCGGTCGTGCCACAGGCCGAAGTGCATGGGTACGGCCACGGCCGGCCGCTGCCGCCAGGCCAGGAGCGCGGCCTCGTCGGCGTCCATGTTGCCGGCGGTGCCGTTCATGCAGATCAGGCTGATGTCCACCCGGTCCTCGGTGTCGTCCACTATCCGGGCGTCGTACTCGGTGTCGCCGGAGTGATAGATCCGCACGCTCCCGGCGGTGATCAGGTAGCCGATCGCGTCGGGTGTGGGTTCCTCGTCGAACATGTGGCGGGCCATCACTGCCTCGATGTGGATGTCCCCGATCTCCACGGATTCACCGCGGCGGAGGCCGTTCGTGCGGACGGCTGGGAACCCGGCAGCTCTGGCCATCTTGACGGTCGACGGTGGCCCGACGAAATGCGTTCGCGGGTGAGCGGCGAAGGAGGTGACACAGTCTGGGTCCAGATGATCGTCGTGCGGGTGGGTGGCCAGCAGTGCGTCGAACTCCGCCTCGGCGGCGGACAGGGGTGCCGTCACCGCCCGGGGAATCCCGTAGGAGGCCATCACCGAGTCCGAGAGGTATGGATCGATGGCCACCGTGGTGCCGCCGGGGCTCTTCACGACGAACCCCGCCTGGTAGAGCCACCAGATGCGGACATGTCCGACCTCGACGGGGGTGTCGCGGATCTCAGGCCACAGATTCACCCCTTCACCGCCCCGGCCGTCAGCCCCGCGACGATGTGCCGCTGGACGAGGACGAACAGCACCACCGGCGGCAGTGCGTAGACCAGGCCACCGGCCAGGAGCTGCTGCACCGGGGTGTCCAGTTGCCCGATGAGCGTAGCCAGACCGACCGAGGCCGGGTATTTGTCGGAATCGGAGATCATCGTCACGGCGAACAGGTACTCGCCCCAGCTGGCGAAGAAGGCGACGATGCCGACGGCAATCACGGCCGGCACCGTGAGCGGCAGGACGATGCGACGAAGCACGGACACGTGCCCGCACCCGTCGATCAGGGCAGCTTCACGAACCTCGGCCGGTACGCCGTCCATCGCCGAGCGCAGGATCCAGACCCCGACGGGCAGTACGAACGCCGCGTGTAGGAACGCCAGCGCGATCAGGCTCTGCACCAGGTGCAGATCGTTGTAGAGCTGGAAGACCGGGATGATGACGACGGCTTCGGGCATCATCTGGGTGACCAGTAGGAGCAGGCCGAACAACGCCTTGCCGGGCCAGTACAGCGCCGACAGAACGTACCCGCCCAACACCGACAGCACCACGGTGATGACCGTGGTCACCACGGCCAGCACCGCGGAGTTGCTCAACCACCGCAGGATCGGGAGGTTGGCGAAGACGTCGCGGAAGCCGGACAGGTCGAAGCTGGTCGGCACCAGGGACGGCGGGTAGCGCAACGTCGACGCGGTCGGTTGCACCGCCGCGACGGCCATCCAGTAGATCGGGAATACCACGACCAGGCACACCACCACGATGAGCAATGTTCGCAGCGCAGTGCGGGCCCAGCGTGCGCTGGTCCCCGCCGTCGCCGGACGGCGCATCCCGACCGCCGCGGTCACCGCCGGCCGTCCAGCCGCCGCTGCACCGCGAGGAACCCGAGCGTCACCACGAGCGTGATGATCAGGCTGCCCACTCCCAGGGTGGCCCCGTAGGAGCGGTCGAAGAACCGGAACGCGGTGTTGTAGATGGCCACCACCAGCGTCTCGGTGTCCCGGCCCGGCCCCCCGCCGGTGGTCAGCCAGATAAGGGTGAACTGGCGGAAGGCGAAGATGAACGCCAGCAGGGCCAGCAGGACCAGATCCGGGCGGATCGCCGGCAGCGTGACGTGCCAGAAGCGCTGGAGCGCGGTGGCGCCGTCCACCTTCGCGGCTTCCTGAAGCTGTTCTGGCACATTCTGCAGCGACGCCAGCAGCACGATGCTGTAGAAGGGGAACGTCTTCCACGTGGCGATGAGCACGATCGAGAACATGGCCAGCGGATTGGAGGTCAGCCAGCCATCACCACTGTCCTGCCACGGGGTGAGGAGCCTGACGACCCCGAAGGTCGGATTGAGGACCCAGATGAAGATCAGCACGGTGGCGATCTCGGGGAACGCCCACGGCGCCATGAGCAGTCCGCGGACCAGGCCGCGACCACGCATCTTCCGGTTCACCAGCAGAGCCGTAAGCAGCCCACAGCCGACCGCCACGACGACCACCCCGAGCGCGTAGGTCAAGGTGGTGGTGACGTTCTTGATGAAGTTTGGATCCGACAGCAGCCGGTCGTAGTTGTCCAGGCCAACTGAGGTGGTCTGCTGCGCTCCGAGTTTCGCGTCGGTGAAGCTGAGCTGCACACCCTGCACGATCGGGTACAGGACAAAGATGCTTTCGTAGGCCAGGATCGGCAGCGCGAGCGCGTAGGCGATCCAGTGGACGCGACGGCGTCTGGAGCCGCGACGCCGGGGCGCTGGGGCTTCGGAGGCGGGTGCCGGCGGCGCAGTCGTGACGCTCACGCGGAGGTCACGTCAGTCTGGAGGCAAGCGCCTCGAGCTGCGTCTGCGCCTGACCCATCGACTCGGCCACGGGAACGCCACCGGACAGAGACTGCTGGAAGCTCGTCAGGACGATGTTCCCGAACTCGTCGCTGGCCGTGATGAAGTCGCCCATGAGGTCCATCGGTGTCACCGGCGTGACGTCCTGGTACCCGGGCAACCAAGGTAGGTCCTTCAAGTAAGCCTGGAAGGCGGGGACCTGCTCGAGTTCCGGGTAGGGCGGGATGGCGTCCAACGAGCGCATCGTCAGGTCGGCCATATTCTCGGGCTTCAGCAGCCAGGTGAGGAACTCGGTGGCCGCTTCCTGCTTATTACTCCCCGAGTAGAGCGAGATGGGGTGGACGCGATTGGTCGCCTTCTTGCCCGCCCACGGTGGCGCGACGCTCCGCATGAGGGGGTAGACGTCGGGACTGCCGCTCTTGAGGACATTCACCGTTGCTGACACAAGCACGCCCATGGCGGCGCGCCCGTCGCCCATCAGCGCCATGCTCTGGGCGTCGTTGAGCCCCTTGGGCATGGAGGAGTCGTAGAGGGTCTTGAACAGCTCGAGCGACTTGATGACTGGGTCGCTGGTGACCAGCGGTGTCCTGCCCTGCGCCCACAGCCCGTCGTACGCGTTCACCGTGTTCTGCAGGTTGAACCAGAAATTGCCGGCTTCGGCCATGTTGTTGGCCTGCAGCACACCGAACCGGTCGGGTTGCACGGTGAGCTGCTGTCCCTGCGCAACCCATTCCTCCGGCGTGGTCGGTGGCTGTAGACCTGCCTCTTCCAGGACCTTCTCGTTGTAGAGGAGGCCGAATCCGACGGTCACCGTGCTCACGCCGTAGAATTGGCCCTCCTTGATGACGAAGGAATGGAGCTTCTCGTCAGGGTGGACGCCGGCGGCGTCGATGGCCTGGGTCGCAGGTAAGAATTGGTTCAACGAGAACAGCCGAGCCGCGAGGTCCGGTGGTGCGGTGATGAGGTCGGCGTCCAAACCGCCGGCCTGGACCTGGGTGAGGACCTGATTGGCGTACTGCGCGAAGGGCCAGCCGACCAAGACGGCTTCGGCGGTTCGGCTCTGGGCATTGAAAGCGTCCAGGACGGCCGCCCATGCTTCCTTGCGGCCCGGCTCGAACTGCATCCATGAGGCGATCTTGACCTGCGTCTTGCCGCCGGCCGACGTGTTCGTGGAACCGGCGGATGTCACGCCGTCCGAGGCCCCGCAAGCGCCGAGCAAGGGGGTGCTGAGGGCGGCGGCGCCGACCAGGCTTGCGCTCTTCAGCAACGATCGCCGACTCAATCGGTGTCCGCTCGGGCCAGAGATGAGTGGTTCGATCACGGAACGCCCTCCACATCGTTGAGACGAGCGCCTGCTCATTGTTGACAATCAGCAGTCAGCGCATAGCTTCGATGGGACCGATGGCGTTGTCAAGAGCCTGAGTGCAGGCGGGACGTCGGCGTCGACGCCCTGGTCATGGCGGTCATCTACCCGGATGATCCGGCTGACCGGCGGCTCGGCAACGGGCCGGGAAATACCGCGAGGGCCTCAGGTGGCCCGGCCGCGAGACGTACGCCTGTCGGACCCGGCGGCGCGGCATGACTCGACGACTGACTGGACGCGTGCCAAGCCCATGTCGGTCGCCGAGCCAGGCTCTTCCGCTCTCGTCGACATGGGCGGGTGCGCCCGCATCGTTCTCGTACCGACGTCCGGCCAGATCAGGGCGGGTCTCTGGGCGCGACGCGCCACCACTCTCGGATGGCGTGTGTCGAGGTGTAAGGCGCAGATCGAAGCCTTACGCCGGGTCCCGTTCGGCATCAGCGAGACTTCCCTCGATCCATTCATGGGTCCCACGGAAGTGTTCGGTCATCGCCGCCCGCGCTCCCTCGGCGTCCCCGGCCTTGACTCGGTCCAGAATGGCGCGATGGTGTGCGGCATCTGCCCCGGGGTCGGAGGTGCCGCTGGGAAGCTGGGGCCGGACAGCGTCCAGGACATCCCAGAATGCCTGAACCAGCTGCAGGACCAAGGTGTTACCCAGTTGTGAGTACAACTGTTCATGGAACCGCCGGTCGGCATGTTGGATCGGGCGTCCCTGCTGTACGGCTGCCTCCATCTCGTCAACCGTCGCTTCCAGTGCTGCCAGCAGTCTGGGCTCGGCCATTGTCGCCACCCGAGTGATCAATGCTGATTCAAGGATCTCCCGCACGTCCACCAGTTCCGCAGCAGTACTGAGATCGTTGCGGTGCTGGTCCAGCCGGCCGTGGAAGCTCAGGCCGTCGACGAGTGAATCCAGGGACATGCGGCCGACGAACATGCCGCGGCCGTGCTGGACCTCGACGATGCCCCGAGCCTGCAGTCCTTTCAGTGCCTCGCGGACCGTCGTCCGGCTGACGCCAAGCTCGGCCATCAATTCGGTCTCGGTGGGGATTGGGGCTCCAGCTGAGGATCTGCGCCGCAGGATGACCTGCTTGATCTCCTCCTGCGGATCGAACTGCTGCCGCCGGTTTCCTTGCCCAGGCATGTTGACCCCTTCCCGTTGCGAGGTTAACCTGCCTCCTCAGACGTACGACGTCTGACGTCCGAACCATCCAACGAAGGAGGGTGACCGTGCAGGAAATCTTCATTCCGGTCATGGGCATGGCCCCGGATGACGTTGTGCTGACCAACTGGGCCAAAGCCGTCGGAGACCCGGTACAAGCCGGCGACGTGGTCGTCATCGTCGAGACGTCCAAGGCAGAGTTGGAGATCACGGCCGAGGTCAGCGGAGTACTCGGCCGCCATCTGTTTGCAGACGGCGACACCGTGGCTCCCGGAACGATCATCGGGGCGGTTCTCCAACCCGGTGAGCAATCAGGAGAGCAGGTGGGCGCACCCAGCGGTGATGCGCCGGTCACGGCGGTGGTTGACGGGGCGGTCGGTTCCGCCCCGATATCCCCTCCCCCAGCGCCGCTCACCTTCGACGGTGGCGCTGGCGTCGGGGGGCCGGCACGCCCCTTCCCGGTCACCGCGGTCGCCGATGGTGCTCACGGCCCGGTCGGACGGGCGACGGCCGCTGACGGCGAGAGCCGACCGCGGCACACTGTCAGCCCGCGCGCGCGACGACTGGCAAGCGAGGCGGCACGGTCGGGCGTCGTGCCCGCCGCTCCCCGCACCTCCGCAGCGCCGCCACCTCCACCACCGCCGGTCCGGCGCCTCCCCAGGTCAACCGCCGAGGACTCCCTGCAGGACACGACATCCGACGCGGTCTTGGACGCCCGATCAGACTCCGGTTCTCCTCATGACCGGTACCGGGCAGCGATCAGTGCCGCGGTTCTTCGATCCTGGCGCGACATTCCGCACTTCGCAGTCACCCGCGAACTTCGGGTCGGGCCGGTGAGGGAAGCGGTCGAACGCTGGCGCATCATTCTGCCCGGGCTCACCCTGACCGACCTGCTTCTCCGGGCGCTGGCCCTGGCGATGTTGGAGCGGGAGCGGCGCACCGAAATGGCCATCGGCCTGGCTGTGGCCACCGATCGAGGCGTGGCCATCCCCGTGCTGCGCGACGTCCTCGGGCTGGGCATGGTCGAACTTGTCGACGCCCGCCGTGCAGCCGTGTCGCGGGCCAGGGACGGTCGGCTGCATCCGGACGACTCCCTCGTTCCGGCAACCACCCTGTCGAACCTCGGTGCCATCGGTGTCGATCAGTTCACCGGTGTCATCCCCTTTGGGCAGACGAGCATGCTCACCGTCGGTCGGGCCGTTGACCGCCCAGTCGTCGACGACGGTGCTCTGGCTGTGGCCTGCACGATGCAGGCGACGCTCAATGCCGACCACCGGTCCTGGGACGGGATGCACGCGGGCCAGGCGCTCGACCGGTTGGCCCGGCTGCTGGCTGACCCCGGACCTCTGCTCATCCCGTCGACCCCAGGACGTCAGCCGTCCGAGGAGGAGTCCGCATGACCGCCACCAGCACCACGCTGCCCTTACCCGACGTCGCTTCCGCCGACCTGCGGGAATGGCTGTCCACAATGGTCCTCGTCCGCACCTTTGAAGAGGCGGCCGACGGACTCGCCCTGCGCGGCAAAATTCCTGGCGGCATGCACCCAGCCATCGGGCAGGAAGCGGTCGCCGTCGGTGCCGCCCGCGCTCTTCGCTCGGGCGACATCGTCACGGGGACCCACCGCTCTCATCACCACGCTCTGGCCAAAGGTATGTCCCCGGCCGGGGTGTTGGCGGAGCTCTACGGCAAGGCGGGCGGTAGCAACGGCGGCCGCGGCGGATCCATGCACCTGGCCGATTTCGACCTGGGTCTCTGGGGAAGCAACGGCATCGTGGGAGGCGGTCTGGGGATCGCTCTGGGTGCTGCACTCGGAGCCGAAGTGCTTGGGAGTGAACAGATTTCGCTCGGATTCTTCGGTGACGGCGGCGCGAACACCGGTCGGGTCTGGGAATTCACTAATCTGGCCGCGATCTGGTCGCTCCCGCTCGTCATCGTGTGTGAGAACAACCTCTACGCCGTCGAGACCATCTCCGAGCGGGTCACCGGAGGTGGGGACATCACCGCCCGGGCTGCAGGATTCGGATTGCCCGCCCACCAGATCGACGGCCAGGACGTTGTGGCCGTCCATCGGGCAGTACGCGATGCCGCAGAGCAGGCCCGTTCCGGGGGCGGCCCGACCTTCCTGGAAGTCCGCACCTACCGCTACAAAGGGCACGACAGCGGCCAAGTCATCCGCTACCGCACCGAGGACGAGGTGCAGAGATGGCGAACCTCGCGTGATCCCATCGAGAATTTCACCGCCCGCCTCACCGACGCCGGGGTCCTGACTGCCGACGAGATGTCCACCATCGTCGAGCAGGCCCGCCGCATGGTGGACGCCGCTGTCGCCTTCGCCGAGGAGTCACCATGGCCGGACCCCTGCAGCGCCGCCGAGAACGTGAGCGCCTGGAACGCCTCGCCCGGGACTTCGCGGTGAACGCGCCGAACTCCGCGACGGCCGGGACAGGTGCCGAGCCCGAGGCCCAGGCGACCTACTCCACCGCATACCAGGCAGGCATGCGCGAGGAGATGATTCGGGACGCGACCATCTTCGTGCTCGGCACTGACCTGTACGACCGGGGTGGGCACTTCTCGCAGGTGAAGGGGCTTGGCCCCGAGTTCGGCGCGGACCGTGTTCGGGACACTCCGATCTCCGAGGCCGCCATGGTGGCGGCCGGGGTGGGGGCCGCGATGAACGGGACGCGTCCGGTCGTGGATCTCAATTTCATCGACTTCTCCTACGGGGCGATGGACGAGCTGGTGAACCAGGCAGCCAAGGTGCGGTACATGTGGAACCGGCCGGTACCTCTGGTCGTTCGGGCCACCGCCGGGGTAGCCCAGGGCGGGGCGCAGCACAACAACAGCCTGCAGAGCTGGTTCATGGGCACCCCTGGACTTGCCGTGGTCTTCCCGTCCCGGCCGTGGGACGTCAAGGGCCTGCTCAAGTCGGCCCTGCGTGGTCACGACCCGGTTGTCTTCCTGATGCACAAGCTGCTCACCGGCGCCCGTGGGCCGGTCGGCGGGGAGGACGACGTCGTGCCCATCGGGTCGGCCCGCATCGTGCGGCCGGGTCGGGACGTCACGCTGGCGACCTACGGCTATGGGGTGGTTCTGGCCGAGAAGGCTGCAGCTGCCGTGTCCGGGGAGGGCATCGACGTGGAGGTGATCGACCTGCGCACCCTGGCACCACTCGACGTGGACACCGTGGCTGCGTCCGTGCGCCGCACCGGCCGAGCGTTGGTCCTGGACGAGGCGCCGGCGGTGGCCGGCCCGGCCGCTGAGATCGCCGCAGCGATCTCTGACGCCGCCTTCTGGTACTTGGACCAACCGGTGACCCGCCTCACCGGGCGGCACAGTCCTATCCCGCACAGCCCAGCCCTGATCGCCGGACTGCTCCCCGACGAGGCCGCCACCGTCGATGCGCTGCGCCGACTCGCTCGCGCCTCGGGCCCAGAGGTGGCAGCGTCGTGAGCGCGATGTCAACCACCATCGTGGATTCGAGCCCGGGCGGCACCCCAGCCGCAGCTTCGGTCGCCCAGACGCCGGCACCGGCCGACCTTATCGGTCGCGTCGCGGTCGTCACCGGAGCCGCTCAAGGCATCGGCCTGGCCGTTGCGCAGCGGCTGCGAGCCGCAGGCGCCCAGGTCGTCGGCTTTGACCTGGCCGGTGCCGACGTCACTTGCGACGTGGGCGACTCCGCTGCGTTCGAGCACTGCCTGCAGGAGACCGCCGCACAATACGGTCGGCTCGACATCCTCGTGAACAACGCCGGGCTGGGAACCCACACGCTGCCCCATGAACTGTCCGACGAGGAGTTCACCCGGGTGCTCCGGGTCAACGTCGGCGGGTGTTTCTTCGGCGCGCGAGCCGCGTTCGCCGCGATGCGGGGTCGCGGCGGGAGCATCGTCAACATCTCTTCGATCGCCGGGTCGACCGCGCTGGGGCGTGGGAACTTCGTCTACAGCATCAGCAAGGCTGCGATCGGACAACTCACCCGCGAGTTGGCCGTGGAGTGGGCCACCGCCGGCATCCGGGTCAACGCGGTGGCGCCCTGCCAGGTCCGCACTCCCGGGTTTGCCCCACTGCTGCAGGACCAACGTCTGGACGCGGGTCATGTCGGTCCGCGCATGCTGGGTGGCATCCCCCTCGGCCGACTCGCTGAGGCCGAGGAGATCGCCGCCGGGGTCCACTTCCTGGCATCGGACGCCGCCTCCTTCATCACCGGCGTGGTCCTTCCGGTCGACGGCGGCAACCTGGCGCTCAACGCCGGCGGCACCGTGGGGACCTTGCGGTGAGCAGCCGACAGCCCCAAGCCGGACACCGGCCGGTAGACGCAGAGCGGAGCAGCATCATGATCGAGCGCACGCTGAGCCTCGAGCAGGCCACCGAGGTCGGACGGCGCATCCTGAGCGCGCTGGGTACTCCGGCGGCGGCCGCGGACCTGGTCGCCCGCTCATTGGCCGAAGCCAACCTGTGCGGGCACGACTCGCACGGCATCATCCGCCTGCCCTGGTACGCATCCTTCGTCCCGGACGGCCGCGCCGTACCGGACGCCGAACCGATGATCGTCTCCCAGACGCCCGCGGTGGCGGTGATCGACGGACGACGCTGCTGGGGGCAGGTTGCCGCCCATCTGGCCATCGACGTGGCGATGGACAAGGCCAGGTCGGTGGGCATCGGAGCGGTCACCGTGCGGTCGGCGAATCATGTCGGTCGCCTCGGTGAGTATGTCGAGGTGGTCGCCGAGTCCGGTCTGGTGGCGTTGATGTGGTGCAACGCCGACCCGTCGGTCGCACCCTTCGGCGGTCGCTCCCGGATGCTGGGCACCAACCCGTTCGCCGTCGGCATACCCGCCGACGGTGACACCCCCCCTGTCATCGTCGATTTCGCCACCGCCGCGGTGGCCGAGGGCAAGCTCCGCTTGGACCGGGTCGCCGGTCGGTCCGTCGCGCCCGGCCTGATCCAGGACGTGCAGGGCCGTCCGAGCACAGATCCGGAGGATTTCTACGCCGGCGGGTCCCTCCTTCCTTTCGGCGGCCACAAAGGGTTCGGCGTGGCCATCACCGTCGAACTGCTCGGCGGAGCCCTGTCCGGCAATCATGTCGGGTTCCTCCCCGAGTACAGGTGGGGTAATGGGGTGGTTCTGGTCGTGCTGGACCCGGCGGCCTTCACCGACGCTTCTGCCTTCGCCGATGAGATCGTCCGAGCGAGCCGGGCGGTACGCGACTCGCCACCAGCCGACGGAGTCGATCACGTGATGCTCCCCGGGGACCTCGAGCGCGCTACTCGCACGGAGCGGCTCAACTCGGGCATTCCCGTGCCCGACGGTGTCTGGAGCCAGCTGGAGGCCACTGCTCAGGAGGTGGGCGTCAGGCTGTGATCGATCGGAGGCGAACACGTTGACACGTGTCCCACCGGACGGCCAAGATGCCGTCATTGTTCAGAGTAAATTGTCAGCAATCAACAACATCGGCATGGTGGCCGATGTCGCCCGAGGAGGCAACAGCATGGATCGGTCCACCGAAGTGCCGTCCCCCCGCACGCTGGATCGGCGTGGATTCCTCAAAGGTCTGGGTGCTGCAAGCGCCCTGGCCGCCAGCGTGCCGCTGCTGAACGCCTGCGGTGCGACAGCCAGTCCAGCAGATCAGAGCGCCAGCTCCGCTGCCGGGTCACCCGCCGGTTCTGCCAGCGGAAGCGGCGCCGCGGGCAGTACGACGCTGACCCTAATGCTGGCTTCTTGGGTCGACCAGGGCTTCATCACCGATGTCATGCAGAACTCAGCAGCCGCATCCATCGGAGCCACGCTCAAGATCGTGACTGTCGACGACGGCACGTACCCCGCCCAGGCCTCTGCGGCGCAGAAAGCCGGTCAAGCGCCGGATCTCATTTTCTGGACCGCGCAAGGCGCAACCGCTCTCCTGGCCAGCGGAGTGAACCTGGCTCCGCTGGACCAGTACGTGGCGTCCGAGGACAAGGCGGCGTTCTACGAGCAGGACTACCAGGCCAACACGATCGACGGAAAGATCATGGGACTGGGCTTTCGCTGCAATTGCCGCGGCATCGTCTACCACGGTGACTACGCCAAGGCCGCCGGGCTGACCGTCCCGACGACCTGGAGCTTCGACGAGTTCGGCCAGTTCGCCAAGGCGCTCAACGTCGATGACCACATCGGCTTCGGGTTCGAGGCCAAGACCGGCGACGGTCGCTCTTCATCCAACTTCCTGCCCTTGATCTGGTCGACCGGCGCTTCCCTGGTGAAGGGCGCCCCTGGATCCTGGGAAGTCGGATTCACCCAGGACCAGATGGCCCAGGTGATGCAGTTCTACTACGACTCGGTCCACACCTGGCAGAGCACACCGGCCGAGGTCGGCACGTGGGGGTACGAGCAGACGGACGGGAACTTCGCCAAGGGGCTCCTCGCGTCCTATTCGGCCGGTCCGTTCGTCTACCCGCAGTCCAAGAGCTACCCGCAGACCCTGGAGAACCTCGCCCTGGCGCCGTTGCCCAACGCCGGCACCCCGGCGACGTTCTGGGAGGAACACACCCTGTTCATCCAGGGCGAGGGCAAGCAGCAGGACCTGGCCTGGAAGTTCATCGAAGCCATGCGGAGCGAAGAGACGCAGGAGCTCATCGCCAACCGCACCGGAGATGCTCAGCTCGCCGTCCGCAAGGCATCGAACTCCTCCATCACCGATCCGTTCATCAAGGGCTTCGGCGACCTCCTGCCGACCGCCGTGGTGCCCGAGCCGGTGGCGATCGCACCGATCATGAACAACGCGGTCCTGCCCGCGATCCAGGCGGTCACGCTGTCCGACACGCCCCCGGCCGATGCGGCGGCGGCGCTCATCACGGCGATGCAGGGCGAACTCCAGACCATCAACTCAGCCGGATGACGGGAGGGCAATGAGCACGACCACCGACCGCCCGGCCCCTGCCGCCCCGTCTCCGTCGACCACGGAGTTCAGGACGGTAGGTCGTCGGCGGCGCTGGAACCACCAGTCCTGGACCTATGCAGTGCTGATGGTCCCGGCCCTGGTGATGCTGATGGGCCTGGTCCTGTATCCGATCGTGATGAGCGTCGTGACCAGCTTCAAGGCGGGGAACTCGGCGAACTTTATCGGGTTCGGCAACTACACGCGGTTCTTCGACAATCCGGCGGCGGGTTCGATCATCGCCCATACCTTCACCCGAGGCATCGGCGGTGTTCTGCCCAGCTATCTGCTGGGGGTCGTGGCTGCCGTGTCGTTGCACCAGAAGATCCGGGCTCGGACGGTCTTGCGGGTCCTGGTGCTGGTGCCTTTCGTCATCTCGGCTCCGGTCGGTCTGAACATGTGGCGCCTCTTGCTGGACCCGTTCAGCGGCGTGCCTGCCGCCCTCGGGTGGGACCTGGGTGATCCGTTGGCCAACCCTGACCTGGTGTGGCCCACCCTGCTGATCATCAACGCCTGGGCGTCGTTCCAGTTCTACACGATCGTCTTGTTGGCAGGGTTGAGTCGAATTCCCGACGAACTGTACGAAGCGGCGGAAACCGATGGCGCCACCCGATGGCAGCGGCTTCGCCACATCACGTTGCCGGGGATCGGCGCGGTCGGGGCCGCCGCCTGCGTCGTGCACTTCATGGCCAGCTTCCAGGAGTTCAACCTCATCTGGATCCTCACCGGCGGCGGACCACTCGGCTCCACGCAGACGATGGCGACGTTCGCCTACGCCAAAGCATTCAGTGATTACGACACCGGGTATGCCACAGCAACGACCACCATCAGCATGGTGGTCATGATCCTCACCCTGGCGGCGGGGTTCGTGCTTCTCCGGACGCTGCGGCCACTGTTCATCCGAGCCAAGCAGTCCGGCAGACTCCCCACTCTCCGTCTGCCCGCCCGCGCGAAGAATTCATCGTCGATCTCACGGCGGCGGAGCCAACGGCGTGTCAATCCGGTGCCGGCCTATCTGGGCACCGGCATCGTCCTGGTGATCTCCCTGCTCCCGATCCTGTTCATCATCAGCCGCGCCTTCGATTCAACACCCGGTGGGCTGCAGGCGATCTCGCTGGTGCCGCGGCACTGGTCCCTGGACAATTTCCGCCTCGTGCTGTCGGACCCGGCGCTCTGGGGGTCGGACAGCCTCGTGGTCCCTCCGCTGGCGCGCAACTTCATGAACAGCGTCGTCGTGTCCCTCGCCACGACGCTGCTGGTGCTGGTCGTGGCCATGCTGGGCGGTTACGCGCTGTCGCGCTGGAGATCCCGGTGGGCGCAGGCGGGGCTGGGGCTGCTCGTGCTGCTGCAGTTGGTGCCGGTCATCGTCCTGGTGTTCCCGCTCTACGACCTGTTGGCGAAGATCGGGCTCCTGGGGACTTTGACCGGTCTGGTCCTCGCGACCTCCGGTCTCTTCCTGCCCATCGCCACTTTGCTGTTCAAGGTCTTCTTCGACGGGCTACCCCGCGAGGTCGAGGAGTCGGCGTCCCTCGACGGGGCAAGCACCGTGCGGCTGCTGTTCTCCATCGTCGCGCCGATGTCCCGACCGGTGATCGGAGCAGTGGCCTCCTACACCCTGATCAACACCTGGAACGAGTACCTGCTGTCCACGACGTTGATCAGCGACCTCACCTCCCGCACCTTCCCACCGGCTCTGCAGCAGTACATGTCGTCCTACAGCTTCAAAGCCCAGACCACCCCCGGGATGCAGGCGGTCTACCTGCTTCTGCCCATCGTTGCCGCCGTGCTGCTCCTGACCCTCACCCAGCGGCACCTGGCCACCGCCTACCAGGGCGGTTCAGTCAAGGGCTGAACCGGCCCGACCACCACTATCGCCCCCAGAGCCGCAGGAGCAATCGTGTCCGATCCTTCGCCCGCCCTGCTGGTCGCCGTCGCCGATGGCGCCCTTCCCACCCTCCCCGCCCTGGCTCAACGACATGCTCAGGCCGCTGTCTTCCGCGCCGGTGACGTCGACACACCGCAGGCGCTGTCCCAGACCGCCGCAGGCGCGGATGCGCTCATCGTCACCTTGCACCGCCTCTCGGCCGAGCACATCGCGGCCCTGCCGGACTCGGTGCGCACGATCGGCCGGGCCGGAGTCGGGCTGGACACCATCGACCTGGCCGCCGCCGCCGCCCGGGGAATACAGGTGGTCTACCAACCCGACTACGCCACCAATGAAGTCGCCGACCACGCGGTGGCCATGCTGCTCAGCACCGTCCGCCGCATCTGCCAAGCCAATGAACGGGTCCGCAGTGACGGTTGGACGAGCGCACAGCAACTCGGGCCGGTCCTCGACCTGTCCACCGCGACGGCCGGGGTCATGGGTACCGGTCGCATAGGCCGGGCCACTGCCGCCCGCCTGCGCCCCTTCGTGCAACACCTGATCGGTTTCGACGTCCCCGGGACACCGGCCTTCGACGTTCCGGCGACCGCGTCGTCCAGCACCGTGCAGGTCAGCGATGACCTACCGGCAGTACTGGCCGCCAGCAACGTGGTCAGCCTGCACCTGCCGCTCACCGATGCCACCCGACACGTCATCGGCGCCGCGGAACTGGCCGCGCTCCCCGCCGGCGCCGTGCTGGTCAACGTTTCTCGAGGCGGCTTGGTGGACGAAGCAGCCTTGGTCGAGGCATTGACCGATGGCCACCTGGCCGGGGCTGCCCTGGACGTCTTCGCGGACGAACCGCTGCCGCAGGCTTCACCCTTGCGCTCGGCCCCGAATCTCGTGCTGACCCCCCACATCGCGTGGTATTCCAGCGCTTCCGGACTTCGATTGGCCGATTGGACCGTTGCGGACGTCCTGACCGTCGCGACCGGAGGTGGGCCCACCCATGGTCGGATCGCCGATGCGGGTCCGACGCCGACGCCGGTCGTGGTCGGTACCGGCCACGCCGCCGTGGTGGGTGTCGCGTGAATGTCGCTCTTCCCCGCGGTGTCGTCGGGGTCATTCGGACGACACGACCGGATCACGCGCTCACCGTGGCGCGCGGGTGGATCCGGGCCGGAGTGCCCGGCGTCGAGATCACCCTCACCGTCCCGGACGCCGAGTCCGTCATCGCTCAGGTCGCCGCAGAAGGTGGCGCGCGGGTGGGGGCCGGCACCGTCCTGGATCCGGCGAGGGTAGCCAGTTGCGTCGCCGCCGGCGCGGCCTACATCGTGTCTCCCGACACCTGCGCCGAGGTCGTCGCCGAGGCCGTACGGCTGGGTGTGCCCGTGGTTCCTGGCGCGATGACCCCGTCCGAGATGTCCACCGCAGTGCGGCTCGGAGCCGCTGCTGTCAAGGTGTTCCCCGTTGCGATGCTGGGCGGTCCCGCGTTCCTGCATGCAGTCCTGGAACCCATGCCGCACCTCAGCGTCGTCGCCTCCGGTGGTGTACGCGTCGAACAGGTGGAGGATTACCTGAAGGCGGGCGCGGCGGCGGTATGCCTGAGCAAGGAACTGATCCTCGCCGATGCGGTCGAACGCGGCGACGTCGACGGAGTCGCCGAGTTCGCCGCGTCGGTGCTCGAGAGCACGGGGGTGAGCGCCGTCGACATGTGAACGACACCGTCACGAGAACACCCGGTCTCGGCTGGCCGAGAATCCCCGGGCGCGGGACGATCGCGCGTGGGGCTGACGACCGTCACATGAGCCGGGCGAGCAAACCGCCATCGACCTGGAATGCCGACCCGGTGACGAACGACGCCGACGACGAGACGAGGAAGGCGACGGCGGACGCTATCTCCCCCGGCTGCCCCATGCGGCCCAGCCGACCCGTCGGCCCGGACACCTCGACCCCCTCGGCGAGCATGGCGAGCCCGTGCTTGGTCGACATAGCGGTGTCGACACTGCCGACGACGACGGCGTTCACCCGAATGTCGTCCTCCGCGTACTCGACGGCCATCTGGCGGGACAGCGAGATGATGGCGCCCTTGCTGGCGGCATAAGCCGCCGTCCGCGGCACGGTTGCCTCCGCATGCACCGAGGACAGGTGGACCACAGACGCACCGGAGGCACGACGCAGGTGCGGCAGGCAGGCACGAGACAGCAGGAACGGTCCGGTGAGGTTGACCGCGAGCACCTGGTTCCACACCGCAAGCGGCATGTCGTGGACCGCGCCGGTCTCCAGCACGGCCGCGGCCGTGACCAGAGCATCGATGCGGCCGAACCGATCCACCACCGTCTGCACCGCCCGATCGACGGCGCCCTCGTCGGTGACGTCGAGCGAAACACCGAACACGCCGGGTTCATCAGCCGGGGGTTGGAGGTCGAACGCGCTAA
Source organism: Nakamurella flavida (assembly GCF_030811475.1). Lineage (NCBI taxonomy): Bacteria > Bacillati > Actinomycetota > Actinomycetes > Nakamurellales > Nakamurellaceae > Nakamurella > Nakamurella flavida. Next base: position 2,258,642 of record NZ_JAUSQV010000001.1, on the reverse strand, counting down.
CCTGCCAGCCGCGGGCGAGTAGCAGCCGCGTGATCGCGGACCCGATCCCCCCGCCGGCCCCGCTGATCACCGCAACGGGGCCTGAGGAGAAGGGTACGGCGGCAAGCTCGCGGGGCGCAGTGTTCACCGCAACAGGAAAGAGTCGGCAATACTGCGGACATCGTCCTCGAGAGGTTGGTCGGCTGCGTCCTGTACGCGCTCGAGCTGACCAGCAACGATGCGCTCGTATCCCGTCGAAACGTGGAACCGGACGGCCTTGGCCGCACCCTCCTCATCGCTGGCCTGGATCAATTCCAAGATCTGAGCATGACCACCCACGGTGGCCACCTTCCAGTCGGCGTTGGCAATGTTGCGTCGCAGCAGCAGCAGGAACACCTGCATGCGGATCGCCGACCAGCTCTCGTACAAGCGCTCGTGGTGAGCCGCCGCGAAGATGGTGTCGTGGAACTCCACGTCGAGCCGGGCCGCGTCTTGCTCATTGATGCGCCGTCGCAGGCCCGACCGCATGTCGCCCAGTGAGGCCTGCATCGCTGCGATGTCCGCGTCGGTCCGGCGGCGGATGGCCAGGCGCACGGCGAGATCCTCGATGGCCGCACGGAGGCTGTAGACCTCGCCGAGGTCGGTGGCCGACAGGTCCACGACCCGAGCACCGCGGTGACGCATGACCTGGACCAGGCCCTCCCGTTGCAGCACCAGGAACGCATCCCGTACCGGACCGCGGCTCACCTGGAGCATCGCGGAGATCTCCTCCTCGCGCAGATGCTGACCCGGGCGGAGCTCTCCGACAATGATGGAGTCACGGAGTCTGGCCGCGACGACATCGCCGAGAGTCACGCGGGGAGCCGCCGCCTCGAGGCCAGGTGCGCTCAATCCGCGAGGTTGCGACCGGTCGTCGGCTGAGGATGTCGTTCGCACAGGCGCTTCCCTCCCGAAGTGATGCTGGGTGGATCGTACGGGACCGGGAACCCTTGCCGGGTCTGCACTCAACTGATTATTGTTGACAAAACTCATTCCAGCTCGGAAGGACGCTCCATGTCGCTGCCCGTGCGCCGTCCCGGCAAGGTCATTGCCGTCGGTCTGAACTATCGCGACCACGCTGGTGAGTCAGCCGTAGAACCCCCCGTCGCTCCCATCACCTTCGCCAAGTACGTCACCTGTCTGGTGCCCGACGGCGCGTCCATCGTCATCCCGCGGGGCGTCGACGAGGTGGACTGGGAGGCCGAACTGGCGGTTGTCATCGGTCGCCCCGCCCTGAACGTCTCGGTGGACGACGCCTTGGACTTCGTCTCCGGCTACACCTGCATGAACGACGTGAGCGCCCGCCGCATCCAACGCGAGGAAGGCCAGTGGAGCCGGGCCAAGTCCTTCGATACCTTCGGTCCCATCGGACCTCGACTGATACCGGCCTCCGAGATCCCGGACCCGCAGTCCCTGGGCATCGTCTCCCGGGTGAACGGCGAGCGCATGCAGAACGCCGACACCTCCCAGATGATCTTCTCCGTGGCCGAACTGATCTCGCGGCTGTCCCTGGGCACCACACTGGAGGAAGGGGACGTCATCTCCACGGGAACGCCGGCTGGCGTCGGTGCCTTCCGCGCGACACCGGTCTTCTTGACCGACGGTGACGTGGTCGAGGTGGAGATCGACGGCATCGGTGTCCTGCGCAACCCCGTCCGGCAGGCCTGACATGGGTCTGTCCCGATCGTGGGCGGCCCGGGTCGTCCGGTGACCTCGTTCGACGTCATCGTTCTCGGCGAGGTGCTCCTCGAAGTGGCCACCACCGAACCGATGCGCGCCGGCGCCTACGCCCGGCTGGGTGTCTCCGGAGATGCTCTCAATGTGGCGGCCGCGGCTGCGGCAACCGGAGCGCGGGTGGGACTACTGGCCGTCCTGCCCCCTGACTGGCTCGGCGACGCGGTGGAAGCCCGAGTTGCCGAACTTGGGGTGGACACCCGCCTGCTGCGGCGCCGGCCGGGTCAGCAGGGCGTCTACGTCGTCCACAGTGACCCCGACGGGCAACGGGAGTTCTCCTACGCCCGATCACAAAGCGTCGGTTCGACGCTGAGCCCGGCCGACCTCGTCGGCACCGGCCTGGAGACAGCCGGCGCGGTGGTGACCGGCGGTATCGCCGCGGCAATCTCCGAGTCGGCCCGAGCCGCGGTGATCCAGGCGGCCTCGACCGCCCGCCAGTTCGTCTTCGACCCCAATTTCCGACCCGCACTGACCCGACCGGCCGCCGCCGCCGCGGTCCTGGCTGCGGTGGCCCCGCACGCCGCATTGCTCACGCCATCACACCCTCGTGAGACGACGGCGTTGCTCGGGATCGATCGACCGTTCCACGCCGCCCAATACCTGCTAGGTCTCGGCGCGAAGAGGATCGCCGTCACCTGCGGTTCAGCCGGCGCCCTCCTGGCCGAACCCGGGTGGGCTGCCGAACTGGCCCCCTTCTCGGCTCCTGCGGTGGTGGATCAGACCGGAGCGGGCGACAGCTTCGTGGGATCGCTGACCGCACGCCTGGTGGCCGGTGAAGACTTCCTCGGTGCGGCCCGCTACGCCGCGGCGGCAGCCGCTCTGTCAGTGGGCGGACAGGGCGGCACCGGGTACGTACCGAGAGCACAGGACGTGCAGGCAGCCATGAACGCCGCAGCCACGGCTTGAGGTGTTGAACCCTAGCCCGCCCCTCTCGCGTGCCTTTCTGTTACCAGTCAACCCAAAATTGGAGAAAGAGGAGTTCGATGACGCACTCAAGTGATCCGACCACGAGCCCAACGAGCGACGAGACTGACCATCCAAGGCCTGGGCTGAGCCGCCGGAGCATGCTCAGCGCGAGTGCGGCCATCGCCGCTGCTGCCGCGCTCGCCCCGTGGAACCCTCTCCGCGCTGGGACTGCATCTGCCAGTCCCCCGCCCACGATCCTGTCCATGTCAGAGGTGCTACAGAACCCGCCCTTCTCCTTCCGGTACGACGGCGTCCCCTCGTCAACGCTGCTGCCCGCATGGACCAAGACCACCGCGACCGCGAATCAACCCGACGGACGGACTCGACGGACCATCACCTGGACAGCACCCGACGGGCTGGAAGTCCGGTGGATCGGCGACGAGTACCCCGGATTTACCACGTTGTCCTGGACGGTGTATTTCACCCACAAGGGCACAGCTCAGTCCAAGCAATTGTCCGACGTCCTCGCGATGGACGTAAGCGTCACCTCGATGCCCGACACCGACTGGGTTCTGCGCACCGCGCTGGGCAGCTCGCAGACCAAGAACGATTTCACCCCCATCGACCTCCCGCTACCGGTCAGTGCCTACCGGGTGTTCAGCACCGCGGGCGGACGCCCCACCGACGGCCGCTTCATGAAGCCGCCGGCCGCCGGCGACTGGAGCTACCTCACCGGCCCGGCTGGCGCACCCGGATACCTGCAGCAGGACCAGCACTCCACCGCCGCCGCCGGGGCCACCGCTCGATTCATTTTCAGCGGAACTTCAGTCAGCTGGATCGGGCCCAAGAACGTCGACTGCGGCATCGCCGCGGTGTGGATCGACGGAGTCAAGGTGGGCACGGTGGACCTGTACGCCGGCAGTTGGCTCAAGCAACAGACCCTCTTCACCTCAGCACAGCTGCCGGAGGCCACCCACGTCCTCGAGATCGTTGCCACCGGCCGGAAGAACGCCAACGCGACCGGCACCATCATCGCCGTAGACGGGTTCACTTTTCAGGCAACCGGAGGAGTCACCGTCAACGACCCACTCAGCGACATCACCTACAACACCAACGCTCAGGGCAACAGCCTGTGGGAGTTCGCCACCGAGGACGAGCACAGCTCCTTCTTCCAGGACTCCCAGCACTACTACCAGGACAACCAACATCGCAGCACGGTGGCCGGAGCCGAAGCCAGCTGGACCTTCACTGGAAACTCGGTCACCTGGGTCGGTCCCAAGAATCTGGACTGCGGGATCGCCGACGTTTACCTCGACGGCGTCAAGGTCGCCACCGTCGACCTCTACGCCACCACCTGGCTCAAGCAACAAACCCTGTGGACGTCCGGGGCGCTCACGAGCGGACAGCACACCCTCCGGGTCGTCAACACTGGCACGAAGAACGCCAGCGCCATCGGCACCTTCGTGACCATCGACGCGTTCATCTACACCTCGAGCCTGCCCGTCACCGTTGACGACACCGCCGCAGCCATCACCTACGCCGGGGCGTGGAACGCCAACCCCAGCGGTGGATCTCAGGGCTACATCAACAGCACCCAGCACAGCAGTTCCGCGGCCAGCGCCAGCGCCACCCTGACCTTCCAGGGCACCGGCATCACCTGGGTGACGGCCAGGAACGTGGACTGCGGCATCGCCGATGTCTTCCTGGACAACGTCAAGGTCGCCACCGTGGATTTGTACGCCACCACCTGGCTCAAACAGCAGGACGTCTGGACCTCGGCGACCTTGAGCAACACCACCCACACCCTCAAGATCGTCAACACCGGCACCAAGAACGCCGCCGGCAGCGGCACGGTCGTCCCCATCGACGCCTTCCGGTACAGCACCGCCGGCGTGGTCACCACCTACAACGACACCGACGGCGCCATCGAGTACCTCAGCGCGCCCAACTCGCGCACCGCAGTGGCCAACGGTTGGCCGTTCTGGAACCTGGACATGGTGGGCTGCGGCCTCATTTGTGCCTTGGGCTGGCCTGGGCAATGGGGCGCCCAGGTCCAACGCACCAGCCCGACAGAGGTCCGGTGGACCGGCGGCATGGTCAGCAAGGACGGCGACGAGCTCCAGCACGGTCAACAGCTCGCCGCGATGGACCTCGCCGACCTCTGGCTCGCCCCGAACGAGGCCATCCGGACGGCGCTCATCGTCATGCAACCGTGGAACGGCGGCACCGCCGCCGCCGCACAGAATCAGTGGCGGCGTTGGATGCTGCAGTACCACGTACCCCGGGCAGCGAACTCGACAGGACCAGCACAGCCACTTGCGCCCACCCAGGCCAACGACTACTTCCCCGGCCAACACGACACCGCGCAGGACGAAATCGCCTGGATGAATTCTTACGGTAGCCAGCAGACGACCCAGGGCACCGGAGGCGTCCAGGACTGGTGGTGGATCGACGCCGGCTGGTACCAGAACTCACCCAACGCACCCACCGACACCTGGGAATGGACCGGCACCTGGACGCCCGACCCGACCCGCTTTCCCCACGGACTCAAACCAGTCACCGATCGGGCCCGCCAACTCGGTATGAAATCCATCATCTGGTACGAACCCGAGCGGGTCATGCCCGGGACATTCATCCACAACAACTACCTGAGCTACACGCTGGAAGATGTCCCCGATGCTCAGCAAATTCCATACAAGCGACAGTGGGGCGGGGTGGCGCGCCTGTTCAATTTCGGTGACCCCGCCGCCCTGAGCTGGGCGAGCGGCTACTTCAACAACTCCATCAACACCCAGGGAGTCGATCTCTACCGGGAAGATTTCAACATCAACCCACTCCCGTTCTGGAATAAGGCCGACCCGGCGGGGCGCCGTGGCATTACCCAAGCGCGATACGTCGACGGACACCTCGCCTTCTGGACCGCTCTCCAAGCCGCGCACCCGGGCATGCTCATCGACACCTGCGCCAGCGGCGGACGCCGCCTGGACATCCTCACCCTGGGCCAGTCCATCAACCTGCTGCGCAGCGACACCATCCGGCAAGCCACCGCCAACCAAGCCCACCTTGCCGGCCTCACACCCTGGGTCCCCCTGCATGGCGGCGCGGTACGGGCCATCGCTCAGTACGACGACGATTACAACCTGCGGTCGGGCATGGGACCGGTGTTCCACCTGGCGGTCGCTGCGCTCGAACCGACGGTTCCGTGGAACACCGTTCGCGCCTCCCTCGCCGAGTGGGCAGCGATCAAGCAGTACTACCTGCAGGACTTCCATCTTCTGACCCCCCACAGCGTGTCCGATGATCGGTGGATGGTCTGGCAGTTCGGCACAGCCGCAGCCGGCTTCCTCCAAGCATTCCGACGTCCCTCCAGCGGCGCAGCCGCACAGGTAGTCCAGCTGCGCGGACTCACCGGCACTCGGACCTACCGCCTCACCGACACCCGCACCGGGATGGTCTGGACCACCACCGGCAGCGCCCTTGCCGCAGGACTCAGATTGACCCTTCCCAACCCCACACTCGCCTCCACCATCACCTACCAGGGGCTCTGACTCGGTCCAGGGCTCACATGACCGCACTCATGGGGGCCCCCGGGGCTTCGTCGCCGCCGATCACGGCAAGAGCGCCCAGTCTGAGCGCCGGTCTCCTGGTCGGTCAGGCGGGCCGGCTGTATCGGTGCTCGGGGCGGCCGGTGGCTCCGTAGCGCAGCTGCATGCGGATGCGGCCGGACTCCGACAGCTCGGCCAGGTAGCGCTGCGCGGTCGCCCGGGAGACCCCCACCTGCTCGGCGACCTCCGCCGCGGACAGGGCGCGGTCGGCCTCCAGCACGGCCTGGGTGACGGTCTGTTCGGTGAGGGTGGAGTGGCCCTTGGGGCGGTGCTGGGAGCGCGTGTGCAGGGCCCGGACGGCGAGGTCCAGTTCGGACTGGGTGAGGGTGTCGGCGCGGGTGAGGACGGCGCGGTAGCGGGCCCAGGCGGTGAGCCGTTCGATCAGAGCCTCCTGGGCGAACGGCTTGACCAGGTACCCGACGGCGCCGGCTCGCAGGGCCGCCCGGACGGTGCCGCTCTCCGCGGCCGCGGAGAGGACGAGCACGTCGCAGTCCAGCCGACGGACCAGATCCAGGCCCGATCCGTCCGGCAGGTAGAGGTCGACGAGGGCGAGATCGATCCGGCCCGCGGGGTCGGCGGCCCGGTCCGTGACGGCCCGCAGGGCGTCACGGACGTTCGCGACCACCTGGGCCACCTGCATCCCGGGCTGGGCGCCCACCACGTCGGCGTGCAGGCGGGCGACGCGGAAGTCGTCGTCCACGACCAGGATCCGCAGGGTCATGATTCCTCCGTGAGGGTCGTCCCCGGGCTGCGCCGGTCGTCGGATCCGTTCGATCCGGGGGGCGACGCGGGTGCGGCCAGCACCCCGGGAAGCCGGGCGACGAACACCGCGCCTGTCCCGTCCCCGCCGCGATCGGCCAGCCAGACGTCGCCGTCCAGCGCCCGGGCCACCTGCCGGACCAGGGCCAGGCCGAGGCCCCGTCCGCCGACCCCGCGGGTGCTGACGTTCTCGGTGAAGATCGCGTCGACCAGCGGGGCCGGGACCCCGTCGCCGCTGTCGGCCACCGTCACGAACAGGGTGGTGCCGTCGGCGAGCAGTTCGACCTCCACCCAGCCCCCGGCGTCCGACGGCGGGCACCCCGGGACGAGGGCCGCTGCGTCGCAGGCGTTGTCGACCAGATTGCCGAGCACGGTGGTGACCGCGACCGGGTCGGTGATCGTGGCGTCCAGCCAGGTCTCGGGTCCGAGTCGCAGGGTGATCGAGCGTTCGCGGGCGTGGGCGGCCTTGGCCGACAGGAACGCCTGCACGGTGGGGTCGCGGACGGCGTCGATGCCGGCGAGAAGCGTGCCGAGCGGACCGGAGCCGAGCAGGGTGCGCACGTACTCTTGGGCCTCGTCGCGGTCGCCGTGGGCCAGCAGCCCGTGCACCACGTGCAGCCGGTTGGCGAACTCGTGCCGCTGGGCGCGCAGGGCGGTGCTCATCGTCTGCACCGCGTCCAGCTGCCGGGTCAGCAGCTCCAGATCGGTGCGGTCCCGGGCGGTCAGCACCAGACCGAGGTCCCGGCCGTTCCGGCGGACCGTGCGCACGCTGCACACCAGGACCTTCTCCCCGGCCACCACGAGCACCGGTTCGCCGGTCGCCGTGGTCCCGGTCAGCAGGGCGGTCAGTCGCCCGGGCAGCCCCGCGCGCGCGATCGGGATGCCGGGGACGAGATCGAGGGCGAAGAGCCGGCGGGCCTCGCCGTTGGCCACGGTGAGCGTGCCCGCGGGGTCGACGGCCACGACGCCCTCGCCGATGCCGCCCAGCACCGCCTCGTGCTCGGAGGCCATCCCGGCCAGCTCCTCCGGTTCGACCCCGAGGGTCAACCGGCGCAACCGCCGGTTCAGCAGGGCCGAGGCGCCCACCCCGAGGGCGAGGGCGGCGACCGTGAACAGGGCGGCGACCTGCAGGTCCTCGCCGAGGGCGGCGGCGATCTCCTCGGTGTCGATGCCGACGCTGACCGCACCGACGACCGTCCCGGCCGTGGCCGACCCGTCAGGGCCGTAGACCGGCACCTTCGCGCGGGCGGAGTCACCCAAAGTTCCGGTCTGCACGACGACCTCCTCGCCGCCGCCCAGTGCGGTGGACGGGTCGGTCGACACCGGGAGGCCCAGCTCGGCGGGGTCGGGGTGGGCCAGCCGGATACCGCGGTCGTCGGTCACCACCACGAACAGGGCGTCGTTGCGGGTCCGGACGGCCTCGGCCGCGATCTGGACCGGCCCGGCGGCCAGCTCGGCGGACGTCGCGGGACCGGCGGCCGCGGTGGCCGACCAGTCGGCCACCGCGGTGCGGAGGTCGTCGTCCGGGGCGAAGGAGCGGGCGATCGCCAGGGCCCGCTGGCCATACTCCGAGCTGAGCTGGCGGTCGAGCAGGAGGGCGAACAGCGCGAACCCCACCAGGACCACGGCCGCCACCACCGCGGCCTGCAGGAGCAGGAGCTCGGTGGAGAACCGCAGGCGTCGTCGCCGCATCGGGTCACCGTAGCGGCCCGCGCCCGCATTGTGAGCAGAACGCTCAGAAGTACCGGCAAGGAGAACAAGTCCAGCAAAGAATGAGAAACGGGTGTGAGGTTGTGACGCGGGTTACCGTCCCCGCCTGTGCACTTCACCGTCGAAGGAGCCATCGTGACCACATCTGCGACCGGACGCCCGGTCGGGCCACCGGGGTCACCCCGTCGCCCCGGGGTCACGCCCCCCGACGACGCCGTGCCCCCGCACCACCCCGCCCGCCGTCGCCCCACCCTGTCCGGGAGTCCCGCATGACGATCCTCGCCGCCTACCAGCAGACCCCCGAGGGGCAGGCCGCGGTCGTCCGTGCCCTGGCCGAGGCCCGGCTGCGGGACACCGATCTGGTGGTCCTCACCGCCCCCGCGCACAGCGGGGGAGAGGCCGTGCACACCATCGACCACGTGGATGCCGCTGCGGCGGAGGGTCTCTCGGTCTCCATCCGGCCCGCCGTCCGCACCGATCACCTGGCCGACGAGATCGTCGACCTGGCCACCGAGCTGTCCGCCGACATGATCGTCATCGGGCTGCGCCGTCGCTCGCCGGTCGGCAAGTTGTTCCTGGGGTCGGCCGCACAGGACGTCCTGCTCAACGCGACCGTCCCGGTGCTGGCCGTCCGTTCCTCCTGATCCCGGGGCCGGCCCGACCGGTCCGCACCAGTGCATCCCGTCGCCGCACACCCCCGACCCGGTCGTCCCTCGACCGGTCCCGCGTCCTGGAAGGCCAACGATGGCATCCACCACCACCGGACCCTCGCCGTCCGCGTCCACCGCCGTCCCCCCACCCGGGAAGGGCGGGAAGCGTCGCAATCCCGCCCTGCTGGTGGCCTGGGGCGTCGTCGCCGTCCTCGTGATCGGCGCCGGATTCTGGAGCACCCTCGGGTCGGGGACCGGGCAGTCCGCCCGTAGCCGGCTCGCTCTCATCGCTCCCGCCGCCCCCGGTGGCGGCTGGGACGGCGTGGCCCGCGAGGCGCAGCGCGCGCTGCGCGACGAGGGCGTGGTCAACAACGTCCAGGTCGTCAACATCCCGGGCGCCGCCGGCACCATCGGTCTCGGTCAGCTCGCGGACATGACCGGCCAGGCCGGCACGCTCATGGTCACCGGCACCGTCATGGTGGGCGGCATCATCGCCAACGACAGCGACGTGACGCTGTCCGACGTCACGCCGATCGCCCGGCTCGCCGAGGACTACGAGGTGCTCGTCGTCCCGGCCGCGTCCCCGTACACCACGCTGGACGAGTTCCTGGCCGGCTGGAAGGCCGACCCGCAGGGCACCGCGATCGGCGGCGGCTCCAAGGGCGGGACCGATCACCTGCTTGCCGGTCTGATCGCCGAGAACGTGGGCATCGACCCGGAGCAGCTGAACTACCTGGCCTTCTCCGGTGGCGGTGAGGCGCTGAACGCGATCCTGGCCAACACCGTGGCCGCCAGCATCTCCGGCTACAACGAGTTCGCCGACCAGATCGAGGCGGGCAACGTCCGGGCGCTGGCCCTGGGCACCAAGGAGCGGGTCGAGGGCATCGACGTGCCCAGCCTGGGCGAGCAGGGGGTGGACGTCGAGCTGACCAACTGGCGCGGCCTGGTCGCGCCCCCCGGGCTGAGCACGGAGCAGCGGACAGCCCTGGACGAGATCGTCCGGGAGATGGTCGCCTCGCCCGACTGGCAGGACACCATCGCCCGCAACCGTTGGCAGGACACGTATCTCGCCGGCGACGAGTTCCAGCAGTTCCTCACCCAGAACACCCAGGAGATCCAGCAGATCGCCGACGAGCTCGGAATCGGGGCCTAGATGACCACCTCCCACTCCTCCCGCCCGGTCGGCGTGCCGGTCGGCACCACCGACCCGGCAGAAGGACCCAGCCCCGCCCATCCGCCTGTTCCCCCCGGCGTGCCGCGCACCTCCGGCCTGGCCGAGCTGATCGTCCCGGCGATCCTGGTCGCCGTCGCGGGCTTCCTCATCGTCGGCACCGTCTCCATGCAGCTGCCCCCGTCGGTGCAGGTGCCCGGCCCGACGTTCTTCCCCATCGTGGTCATCGTCCTGCTGCTGGGAATGGCCGTGCTGTCGACGGTGCAGATCCTCCGCAGCCGCCGGACCGTGGCCGCCACCGCCGAGCTCGGTGACGCGAATGTCGACATGGACGGCGAGGCGATCGTCGAGACCCCGCCGGACGTCCCGCCGGGCCGTGAGCCGTGGCCGCCGCGCGCGGTCAGCGACTGGCGGGCCCTGCTCACCGTGCTCGGGTCGCTGGTCGCGTTCATCGTGCTGCTGCGCCCGGCCGGCTGGATCATCGCCGCCGCCCTGCTGTTCTGGGGAGTCAGCTACGCCCTCGGCTCCCGTCGGCCGATCTTCGACATCTCCGTCGCGCTGGTCATGTCCTCGGCCATCCAGCTCATCTTCGGTGTCGCGCTCGGCCTCAACCTGCCCGCCGGCTTCCTGCAGGGGGTGCTCTGATGGGAGACCAGCTCGGGAACCTGATGAACGGGTTCGCCAACGCGCTCACCCCGATGAACCTGATGTGGGTGTTCGTCGGCTGTCTGCTCGGCACCGCCGTCGGTGTGCTGCCCGGCCTCGGCTCGTCCATGGCGGTGGCCCTGCTGCTGCCCGTCACCTTCAGCCTCGACCCGGTCGCCGCGTTCATCATGTTCGCCGGCATCTACTACGGCGGCCTGTTCGGTGACTCGACCACGGCCATCCTGCTCAACACCCCGGGCAACTCCAGCGCCATCGCGTCCACCTTCGAGGGCCACCGGATGGCCAAACGGGGGCGGGCGCCCCAGGCGTTGGCCACCTCGGCCATCGGCGCGTTCACCGGCGGCCTGCTGGCCACCATCCTGGTCGCGTTCTTCGCCCCGGTGCTCGCCGATCTGGCCACCGTGTTCGGTCCGGCCGAGTACTTCGCGCTGGCCGTCGTCGCGTTCATCGCCACCGCCGCGGTGGTGTCGGACTCCGCCGTCAAGGGCATCGCGGCGCTGGGCATCGGCCTGGCCCTCGCGCTGATCGGCATCGACGGCATCAGCGGTGCGTCCCGCTTCACCTTCGGCCTGCCGTCGCTGCTGGACGGCATCGACATCGTCGTCATCACCGTCGGTCTGCTCGCGCTGGGCGAGGTGCTGCACGTGGCCTCCCGCATCCACAAGGACTCCACGGCCACCGCGATGACCGTGGGCAAGCGGCCGTTCCTGTCCAAGGGCGAGTTCCGCGAGGCGATGCCGGCGTGGCTGCGCGGCACCGCGTGGGGGCTCCCGTTCGGGGCCATCCCGGCCGGCGGCTCGGAGATTCCGACGTTCCTGGCCTTCGGCACGGAGCGCCGGTTGGACCGCCGCCGCAAGGACCCCCAGTTCGGCAAGGGCGCCATCCGCGGCCTGGCCGCCCCGGAGGCCGCGGCGAACGCCACCGCCGGCTCGGCGATGGGGTCGCTACTGGCCCTGGGCCTGCCCACCTCGGCGACCGCGGCGATCATGCTGGCGGCGTTCCAGCAGTACGGCATGCAGCCCGGGCCGCTGCTGTTCACCCGCAACGGCGATCTGGTGTGGGCGCTGCTGGCCAGCCTGTTCATCGGCATGTTCGTGCTGCTGATCATCAACCTGCCGTTCGCACCGCTGTGGGCGAAGCTGCTGCTGATCCCCAAGCCGTACCTGTACGCCGGGATCACCGTGTTCGCCGCGCTGGGCGTCTACGCCACCAGCTCGTCGATCGTCGACCTCGTCCTGCTGGTGCTGCTCGGCCTGCTCGGGTTCGTGCTGCGCCGGTTCGGGATGCCGCTGGCCCCCGTGCTCATCGCCGTCATCCTCGGCCCGCTGGCCGAGACCAGCCTGCGGCGCACGCTCGCCGTCAGCGAGGGCGACGCCGGTGCGCTGTTCGCCTCCGGCATCACGCTGACCCTCTACGGGCTGCTCGCCGTGGGCATCGTCTGGGTCGTCATCAGCAAGATCCGCGGGCGGGCCCGGGTCGACATCTGATCCCGCGCAGTGCCTCTCGACACCCCGGGTGGGTCCCCGCCCGGGGTGTCGTGCTGTCCGCAGGGGGTGCCGTCGGGGACGGGACAGGATCGCCGGCCCGGTCCGCGTCGGGGGATCCCGGGCCGGCCCGCACCCCGCGCCGGTCGGGGGCTCACGCCGGGTTCAAGCGCAGGCTGTCAGGCTGATCGCTGTGCATCCTGCCGTCGAACCGCCGGTGACCGTGATCCGGGAGCTGCGCGCTGCCCTGGACCAGGCCTTCTCGGCCCCGGGTGCCGATGCCCGGGCCGACGAGCTGTTGGCCGGCGGCGGGGCCGGCCTTCCGGACGCCCACCCGGCGATCCTGGACCACGACGCCGTTCGGGCGGCCGATCCGCTCGGCCTGGACCGGGAATTCGGGGAGCTCCCGGCGGTCAACGCCGCCGGTGACGCCCGGACGTTGCTCGGGTGGGTCCGCACCGCCGCGCGCCGGGGGGATCCGGGATGGGCGGCCGAGGACGCGGTGGCCGCGCTGCGCGACGCCGGGATGCTCCTGGCCAGCCTGGGGCGTGCGGGTGTCGACCCGTCGGTCGCCGCGCCGGAGTGGGAACCACTGCTGACGGCGTGGGCCCTGCGCACGGACATGGTGCCCAGGGACACCGTCGTGCACTACGGGTTCTGGAACCCGGTGGGGGACAGGGAGCGACGCTTCCTCGACCGGGGCCCGCAGGAAGGGGCGCTGATCCAGAGCGTGCGGACCAGCTGTCGGCTGCTGCCGCTGGCCGGAACCGCCCTGGACGTCTCGTGGCGGTGTGGTCCGACGAGTCCCGCCGGGCTGGCGGCTCTGGCGGTGATGCGCGATGCCGTCGTCGCCTTCGCCGGCGAGTTCGCCCGGGTCCGGCAGATCGTGGACCCGCACTTCTTCATCGAGAAGCTGCGTCCGTTCTTCGAGCCGATCACCGTCGCGGGAAACCCCTGGAGCGGCCCGGCAGCCGCCTTCATCCCGCTCTACCTCGTGGACGAGGCGTTGTGGGGCGGCGGGGAGGCACTGGCCGCGATGCATGCCGAGGCCTTGCGCTACGGACGTCCGGAATGGCGGCGTGCGCGGGAACGGATGGCCGCGCGACCCGCCCTGTCGACCTGGCTCGAGGCGGGCGAGCGGGGTGATCACACGCCCGAGCTCGCGACCGCACTGGAACTGACCGACAGCGCGGTGCACGCTCTCCTGCGTTTCCGGGGCCAGCACGTCACGACGGCCCGGCGGGCGTACTCCGATCAGGACAGCGCCTTCCGCCACGGCAGCGGTGGATTCGTCCCGGAGGATCTCAAACGGGTGGTCGACGACGAGCGGGCGGCAGCCACCGGCCTGCACGCCGCCGAGCAACGGGCCGGGGCCTGATGAGCGCGGGATCGACGATCTTCGAGCCCGCCGAACTGGCGGGTGATCCGGACGTCCAGCGCTGCCTGGCCGCGTTGCGCGCGATGTACGACCACCCCGGGCCCGACGCGGTCGACGCGCTGAGACCCGTCCTGGACGCGTCGTTCACCTTCACCCCGGCCGGGACGAGCGATTCCGCTCTGCAGCAGACCTATGTGGGGGCCGAGGGGTTCACCGCGTTCCTCGAACGGCAGGCCGCCCTCACCGACGACTCGTGGTGGCCGGAGGTGCAGACCGTGCGGGTCGGACCGGAGGTCATCACGGTGGCCGTGATCGCTCGTCCACGCCGGCGGGACGGACTGCGGGCGGAGTTCGGCATCGTCCACCGCTGGACACGCCGGGCCGACACCCTGGTGTCCTTCGTCAGTCACACCGAACAGCAGCAGGAGTACGACCGGTTCCACGCCCACGACGCCGATCACTACGGCGGGACCGGCTCCCGCTCCTGACGATCCGGTCGTCGCGTCCGCCGCGCCGCGGCCGGATCGGGGTCAGACGGCCGGTCGGGAGTCGGCGCCGCCCAGCCATTCCGGCATCTCGGTGCCGAGCGTGGCGCGGGGGGAGACGGTCCGGGCCAGCACGGTACGCTGGGTGACGAAGTTGACCAGGCCCATGAGGCCGGTGCAGCCGTAGACGACGAACAGGGTGGTCAGGTCCTCCGCTCCGGGGTTCACGATGTTCCATCCCGCCAGGACCAGGCTGCTGACGACGAGCCCGACGGCGGCCATCCCGATACCGGCGGTCTGCCCGTGGCTCACCGAGCCCGGGCCGTGCGCCCGGAAGGTGAAACGGCGGTGCAGCTCACTGCTCAGCAGCGTGGAGCCGACGGTGGCCAGCAGGTTCACGGCGAGGTGCGGGACGGTGGTGGTCGCGCTGATGGCCAGGAACAGCAGCCCGTAGGCCGCGCTCCCGGTCGCGCCGACGGCCACGAACCGCAGGAAGGTCGCCAGGACGGAATCGCCGACGGCCGGTGCGGTCCCGGGCGCCGTCACCACATGGCGCCGCGTGCCCGGCCATGACGTCCACATCTGCAGTTCCTTCCGCGGGGTACCCGGTACCCATGGACTGCAACGGGAGCGGCCCGCGGTCATTCCGGTGATCCGGTCCCGGCGGGGTGATCTGTACGACCCCGCCGGGCGTCCGGGTCCGGGTCAGGGGCCGGTGAGGCCTTCCGCCTCCTCCGGGCCGGTGCGACCGTTGCCCCAGATGGTGCGGGTGTCGGTCTCCGACCGGTGGGCCTCGATCGCGCCCTCGGCCGCTTCGAGCTTGCGGTCCAGGGCCTCGGGGTAGGTGTCGGTCATCAGCGTGGGATCGTTCATCTCGTCGGAGTCGTCGGCCGGATCGCGGACGTCGTCGGACTGGTCGACGATGGCCTGCTGGTCGGCGGTGAGGTCTTCGGGTCGGGTCATCTGCTCTCGATACCCGCTCGCTCCGGGTTCAACCACGATGACGCCGAACGCACACGCCTCAGGCGAGGAACGCAGCCGGGTCGAAGTCCTCGATGGGGATGATCCGGACGCGGGGGAGCGGCACGTTGAACGCCTTGACCTGGTCCTCCAGGTCGATGATCTGCAGGCCCTGTTCCGTCAGCTCGGCATAGGCGGAGTTGACCAACTCGCGGAAGCCGACGAGGGCGACGCGGCGGGTGCCGTCCAGCAGCGGGCGGATCTCCTCGAGGAAGTCGCCGTCGTGGGAGAGCAGGGCGACGTCGGCCTCGCGGTCGGCCAGCGAGGCCAGGGTGCGCTGGATGGCCACGTCGACGACCTTGACGTCCGGCGGCCCGGACAGGATGACCGGCCGGTACTGCATCGTCATCAGGGCCTGGACGAACGGGCTGGGCAGCGGGGTCAGTGCGGCGTTCAGGAAGAACAGGCCGGTGACCTGGTCCTGCCACTCGGTCCGGACGTACTCCAGCACCCGCTCCCAGCGCGGGCGCTCACCCGGCGCCGGTCGCCGCCGGAAGATGCTCTGCCCCAGGGTGGCGTCGATGTTCTCGCCGTCGATCAGCACGTAGGCCTGCCCTGGCATGGTCATCGCGCCACCCTCTCACGATCACTGCACCAGGGCAGGCCATCACGCTGCGTTCAACGACGGGTCGGGGTCAGGACAGGTGCAGCGGCTGCGGCGTGGCTTTGTGGCCGTTGTCCGAGCCCACTGCGTCCTGTCCGTCCTGGCCGGCGGCCTTCGCATTGCCGGTCAGGGTGGGCACGATGGAGACGATCACCGACTTGGACGTAGGGGTGTTGCTCTCCAGTGCGGTCGAGTCCAGCGGGATGAGCGGGTTGGTCTCCGGGTAGTACGCCGCCGCCGAACCCCGCGGGGTGTCGTAGGAGACGACCCGGAAGCCGGAGACGCTGCGCTCGATGTCGTCCTCGACCCAGCGGGTGTGCAGGTCCACGAACTGGCCGTCGGTCAGCCCGAGGGCGGCGATGTCGTCCGGGTGCAGGAAGACGACCTTCCGACCGCCCTCTATCCCGCGGTACCGGTCGGACAGGCCGTAGATGGTGGTGTTGAACTGGTCGTGGCTGCGCAACGTCTGCAGCACGACGTGCCCCTCCGGCACCTGCAGGACCTCGATCGGGGAGGCGACGAACTCGCCGAGCCCCGACTTCGTCGGGAAGGTCCGGCTGTCCCGCGGGGGGTGCGGCAGGACGAACCCACCGGGCCGACCCACGTTCACCTCGTAGGCCGCACAGCCCGGCACGACCTTCGAGATGTGGGTGCGGATGACCGAGTAGTCGTCGCGCATGCCCTGCCAGTTCAGCCCGTACCGGTCGCCGATGGCGGCCTCGGCGATCCGGGTGATGATCTCCACCTCGGACTTCAGATACGGGCTGGCGGGCTTGAGCGGCCCCCGGGAGGAGTGCACCGAGCAGGTCGAGTCCTCCACCGAGATCCACTGCGGGCCGCTGGCCTGGATGTCCTTCTCGGTGCGGCCCTTGGTCGGCAGGATCAGCGCGGTGTCCCCGGTGACCAGGTGCGAGCGGTTGATCTTGGTGGAGATGTGCACCGTCATGCGGGTGTTGCGCAGCGCCTGGGCCGCGACGTCCGTGTCGGAGACGGCCTGGACGAAGTTGCCGCCCAGCCCCAGGAAGAAGTGCGCCTTGCCGTCCCGCATGGCCCGGATCGAGTCGACGGTGTCCAGCCCGTTCTCCCGCGGCGGGTCGAACCCGAACTCCTTCTGCAGGGAGTCCAGGAAGTGCGCCGGCGGCCGCTCCCAGATGCCCATCGTCCGGTCGCCCTGGACGTTGGAGTGCCCACGGACCGGGAACAGGCCCGCGCCGGGCTTGCCGATGTTGCCCTGGGCGAAGGCGAGGTTGACGACCTCCTTGATGGTGGCCACCGCGTTGCGGTGCTGGGTCAGCCCCATCGCCCAGCAGTAGATCGTCGCGTCGGACTCGCGGATCAGTTGCGCGGCCTCGGTGATCTGCGCGCGGCTGAGCCCGGTGGTCTCGACGACCGCGTCCCAGTCCAGCGCCTCGACGTGCGAGCGCCACTGCTCGAACCCGGTGGTGTGCTCGGCGATGAACTCGTGATCCAGCGCGTCCCACTGCACCAGCAGTGCGCCGATGGCCTGGAACAGGGCCAGGTCGCCGTTGATCTTGATGGGTAGGTGCAGATCGGAGATCTCGGTGCCACGCCCCACGACGCCACTGGGGTTCTGCGGGTTCTTGAAGCGGACCAGTCCGGCCTCGCGCAGCGGGTTGATCGAGATGATCTTCGCGCCGTTCTGCTTCGCGATCTCCAGGGCGGAGAGCATGCGCGGGTGGTTGGTCCCCGGGTTCTGCCCCGCGATGACCAGCAGCTTGGCGTTGTGCACGTCGTCGATGCTGACGCTGGCCTTGCCGATGCCGATCGACTCCTGCAGGGCGATGCTCGTCGACTCGTGGCACATGTTCGAGCAGTCGGGCAGGTTGTTCGTGCCGAAGGCGCGGACGAACAGCTGGTAGGCGAAGGCGACCTCGTTGGAGGCCCGGCCCGAGGTGTAGAAGATGGCCTCGTCGGGGGTGTTCAGGCTCTTGAGCTCGGCCCCGATCAGGGCGAACGCCTCGTCCCACTGCACCTCTTCGTAGTGCGTGGCACCGGGACGCTTGATCATCGGGTGGGTGATCCGGCCCTGCTGGCCCAGCCAGTACTCGGACTGCCGGTCCAGCTCGGCGATGCTGTACTGCGCGAAGAACTCCGGGGTGGCGCGCCGGGTGGTGGCCTCCTCGGCGACCGCCTTGGCGCCGTTCTCGCAGAACTCGGCCACGTGCCGGTGGCCCGGATCGGGATCCGGCCAGGCGCAGCTCATGCAGTCGAATCCCTCGAGCTGGTTGAGCTTGAGCAGCGTCTTGGCGGTGTTGATCGGGCCCATCCGCTCCAGGGAGCGCTTCATCGACACGGCCACGGCCGTCGGGCCGGCGGCGTGGTCCTTCGGGGACTCGACCTTCAGGTCGGCCTCGGAAAAATCGTCCGCGGGCCGCGGGTGGCGTGCACTCATCGTCAAGTTCCTCTCAGGAAGTACCCCACCGTACGCCCGGGGACCGACGCCGACCTCGCCCCGAGACCGTTCCGCCCCCGTCACGGACGATCCGGTGGACGGGGGCAGGACTGTTTGACCGTGGGCCGTTCCGGGAACGAGACCCGCTGCCGGGAGGCCGCTGTCGGCGCCGGTCAGGACGGGGCGGGGACGTCCTGCAGGTCGGTGAGCTCGGCCGGCACGTCGCCGGTGTGCACGACACCGAGCCGTTGGGTCGAGCGGGTGAGCGCGACGTACAGGTCGTTCCAGCCGCGCCGGGACGAGGCGACCACCGCGGCCGGCTCGACCACGACGACCACGTCGAACTCCAGACCCTTGGCGTCGCGGACCGTCATCACCTGCACCACCGGCGGCAGATCGTCCCCGCGTGGCTGCGTCAGATCGGGCAGCGCGGCGCGGACCGCTGCGTCGACCGCGGGCACGTCGTCCGGGGCGACGAGAACGGCCAGCTGCCGCCCGTCCAGGCTCGCCGCCTCCTGCGCGACGACCCGCGCCGCGGTGGCGGCCAGCTCGCCGTCGGCGGCCCGGACCCGCCAGGGCAGCACCCCGGCCTCGCGCACCGACGTCGGCCCGGCCAGACCCGGGTCGATGCGGTGCAGCACCCGGTCGGCCACGGCCATGATCTCGGCCGGTGTCCGGTAGTTCACCGTCAACGGCTCCAGCCGCCAGGCGTCCCGCACGTACGGCCGCAGCACCCGCCCCCAGGACGTCGCCCCGGCCGGGTCGCTGGTCTGGGCCAGATCTCCCACCAACGTCATGGAGCGCAACGGGTTCCGCCGCATGAGCAGCCGCCAGATCATCGGCGAGAGCTCCTGGGCCTCGTCGACGATGATGTGTCCGTAGGTCCACTCCCGATCGGACAGCGCGCGTTCCGCCGTCGAGGTGAGGGTGACCCGTTCCTCCTGCAGATCGGCCAGGTCCTCCGCGCTGACCATGCCCACCATGCCGGCCAGGCCCTCGCCCTCGCCGTCGGGCGAGGTGTCCAGGAGCTCCATGACCTCCTGCGCGTAGTCCGTGTTCTCGGTGCGCTCCCGGGCCAGCCGGTCGCGCTCGGCCTGGTCGTCCGGGCCGATGAGCTCGGCGGCCTCGTCGAGCAGGGCCACGTCCGAGGTGGTCCACACCCGGCGGACCCCCCGGGCGGGGGTGGCGCCGGGCGCCGGACGGGACAGCAGTTCCCGGTCGGCCGGGGAGTGGTCGGGCGCGGCGAACGCGAGACGTCGCTCGCTGCCGAGCAGATCGGCCAGCAGGGTCTGCGGGGTCAGCCGCGGCCACAGCTCGGCCAGCGCGTCCCGCACGTTCTCGTCGGTCATCAGCTCGCGGCGCAGGGCGTCCCTGTCCTCCGGGGTGACGATGCGGTCGCCCGCCTCGCCGCCGGCCCGCACCCCGCGGGAGTCGATCTTCTCGACGGTCTGCTTGAGCAGCCCGTCCAGGATCGTCCGGACGAAGACCCGTCGGGCCTGGTTGTGCGGTGCGCGGGTGCCCCAGGCGCGGGCCTGGGCTCGCTTCATCAGGGCCTTGTCGATGGTCAGCACCCGGCCGGGGACGGCCTCGAAGTCGATCTTCCGCGCCACTGCGGGCATCCGCTGGCGGTCGAGCAGGGCGTTGGCCAGCACCCCGGCCATCCGGGTCTGCCCCTTGAGCGCGGCCACGGCCGGCTCGTCGACGACGGTGGCGCGCAGCCCGGGGAACAGGTCGGCCGGGGTGGACAGCACGACGGCGTTCTCCCCGAGGGAGGGCAGCACCTGGCTGATGTAGCGGAGGAACGTCGCGTTCGGCCCGACCACCAGCACACCGCGGTGGGTGAGCTGCTCGCGGTGGGTGTAGAGCAGGTAGGCCGCGCGGTGCAGGGCGACCGCCGTCTTGCCGGTACCCGGGCCGCCCTGGACCACCATCACCCCGCGCTGGTCGGCGCGGATGATGCGGTCCTGCTCGGCCTGGATGGTCTCGACGATGTCGCCCATCCGCCCGGTGCGCGGGGCCTCGAGTGCGGCCAGCAACGCCGCCTCGCCGATCAGCGGCGCCCCGCCGCCCTCGAGTCCGGTGCCGGCCTCGCCGTCCGTACGGATCTGCAGGTACTCGTCGGACAGCGACTCGACCACGCGGCGGCGGGTGCGCAGGTGCCGGCGGCGATGGACGCCCAGCGGGGCGATGGCGGTGGCCACGTAGAACGGCCGGGCCGACGGGGCCCGCCAGTCCATCAGCAGCTGCTTCTGATCGCCCCGGTCGTCGAAGATGCCCATCCGGCCGATGTGGGCGTCCTCGCCGTCTTCGAAGTCCAGCCGGCCGAAGCACAGCTTGTCCTCGGCGGCGTTCAGCGCGACCAGGGAGGACGCGTGCCGGGCGTAGGCGATGTCGCGTTCCACCCGTCCGCCGGGTGTGCCGTCGCTGTCCCGCAGATAGCGGTCGCGCAGCTGGATCGTCTGCCGGCGGATGTCGTCCAGGCGTTCGTAGAGCCGCAGCACGTAGGCCTGCTCGGCCTTCAGCTCCGCCTCGGGTCCGGTGGCCGCGTCGTCCTGGCCGGGACCTGGGCGGGACGATCCGGTGGCCTGCACGCTGTCGGTCACGATCCCCCTGTCGCCGGTGCGCGCGGCGAGGGTCCGCCGCGGGCAGCCGATGACGTTACCCCGCCCGATGAACCGTTCCGGGGCGATGACGGGTGACGCCGGACTCGTCGGAACCCTCGTCGGGCGCAGCGGTGGACCGGGCGCGCAGGGACCAGGACGCGCCGGCCACCAGCCCGACCAGCAGGACCACGGCGACCGCGACGGTGAGCCCGTCGGGATGCACGATCGACTGGCCGCGCAGCGCCTGCCAGGTGAGCAGTGCGGTGACGGCGGTCCAGCCGACCGCGGCCACCGTGACGAGCCGGGCGCGCACCGGCACCGACCGGAGGAAGGGCACGCGGCGGGCGAGCAGCTCCAGGACGAGCAGGAACAGCGGGATCGCCTGCAGGGCATGCATCCCGATGAAGTGCGGGATGCGCAGATCGCCCCCGGTGGTGCTCCACCCCAGGAACGGCAGCCCGGTGCCCCCATCGGCCACACCGACCGCGTGGGCTCCCGCGACCCCGTCGAAGTCCTGGATCTGCGCCGCGGACGGGATGGTCATCAGGAACGCCACCGCCATGCCGAACACCGCGATCAGCGCGCCGAACCGGACGGCCAGGTTGCGGGCCTGGTCCGGCCCCGGGCTCGCGAAGAGCATCAGCGAGACCACGAAGGTGGCCACCCACACGACGCCGATGGCCACCCCCATGGCGGCCCACAGTGCCGTATTCAGGCCGGTGCTGACGTTGAAGTGGCTGGTGGTGCCGCGCAGGACGGCGGCCACGATCACGACCTGCTCGACACCCAGCATCACCGCGGAGACCGTGCCCAGCCACCACGCCGTGCGCCGGAAACGGGTGAGCTGGTGGACGAGCCACGCCCAGGTGAGCGCGTACACCGCGATCGACACCGAGAACTTGAGCGGCTTGGCCCAGATGGGCTGACCGACCAGCTCGCGGTCGTCGAACAGCAGCCCGCCGACGGAGACCACGGCGCACACCGCCATCACGGCGGCCAGCACGACCAGCGGGCGGTGCCACCGCAGGACGGTGGCGGGGGAGGGAAGAGCGGCGGGACGGGCCTGGACGGTGGTCATCGGGGCTCCTTCGTCAGGGCGGGGGGCATCGCCCGCCGACCCGGTACGGGGTCGGTGGTCTCGAGGTGCGGGGGTGCGGGGGTGCGGGGGTGCGGAGGTGCCGGACTGGCTGTCGGGTCAGGGGTACTGCTTGCGGGCGTGGTGTTCCTGGGCCATCCGGCGCAGGGCGATCATCAGCACATCGCCGAGAACCGTGCCGACCACGACGGTCTCGACCATCTCCTCGCGGCCGCCGGTGGTGGCCAGAACGGTCTGCAGGTCGGTCTCGGCGACCAGGTCGGCGGCCTCCGCGGCGGCCTGGACCAGGGCCGTGTAGTCGGGTCCACCCAGGTGGTCGAAGGTGGCGAGGACGTCGACGGCCGCGGCCCGGCCGGGGTTGTCCACGGACACCTGCCACCCGCGCGCGTCGATGACCCGCTCGAGATCGCCCCGGGCGTGCTCACGGCTCAGTGGGGTGGTGGTGGCGGCGAACCGGGACACCGAACGCTGGGCGGTGCTGAGCACCTCGCCGACGGGGGCGGCCTCGTCCTCCATGGCCGCGATGACCTCGGCGGTGTGGGCGACGGTCAGGCCGCCCACGTCGATCAACGCCCGGATCATGCCGAGCCGGCGGACGTGGGTGTCGTCGTACTCGGTCTGCGTGCGGCTGGTGCGTTCTCCGGCGTGCAGGAGGCCTTCGCGGAGGTAGTACTTCACCGTGGCCACCGGGATCCCCGATCGCTCGCTCAGAGCCGCCATCCGCATATTGGATACCATAACTATCGATAGCGGCGCTGTCCAGTGTTCCGGTGGCCGGACCCGAGTCGGTTCGTCAGGATCGGCCGATGACAGCGATCCAGCGGTTCGACCACATCGGCATCACCGTCGCCGATCTGAGCGCGGTGACCGAGTTCTTCGTCGGCCTCGGGCTGGAGGTCGAGGGCGAGCGCATGGCCGTGGAGGGGGAATTCCTGGACACCGTGATCGGGATCCCCGGTTCGCGCACCGAGATCGTGATGCTCCGGCCGCCGGACGGCGGCACGCGATTAGAGCTGTCCAGCTTCGTCCGGCCGGACCACCTGCCCGGCTCGCCCACGGCGATGGCCAACGAGCTGGGCCTGCGCAACATCGCCTTCGAGGTCGACGACCTGCAAGCCACCGTCGACCGGTTGCGGGCGGACGGCTACAAGACGGTCGGCGGGATCGGCCAGTACGAGAACGTCTGGCGGATGGCCTACGTGCGCGGTCCGGAGGGCATCATCGTCTCCCTCGCGGAACGGATCGGCTGACCCGCTGCGCGTCGGGTGCCCGGCCTCAGGTGCCCTGTTCTATGTACCGCAGTACGTCGTGTACGGGCCGAAGCTCTCCGGGGCGCCCACGGCGTAGCGCTCCGACCCGGGCCGCTCGTCGTAGGGGTGGGTGACCACCTCGACCAGATCCCGCACGGGGCCGAGATCGCCGTCGGTCGCCGCGTTCAGCGCCTCCTCGACCAGGTGATTGCGCGGCACGTACACCGGGTTGACCCGGTCCATCGCGTCGCCGTCCGGCCCCAGGGCCCGCCACCGGTCCAGCCAGCTGTCGGCGGCGGCCAGGTCGAGCACCAGGGCGCGGGCCGGTTCGGCGTCACCCCGCGCGGCGGCACCCAGGGCCCGGAAGAAGCCCGTCCAGTCCACGTGGTCGGTGTGCAGGAGGCTCAGCAGGTCGTCGATCAACGGACCGGTGACGGCCTCGTCCGCGGAATCCAGCCCGAGCTTGGCCCGCATGCCCGCCGACCACACCGCGCTGTACTGCACGCGGAACGTGCCCAGCACCTCGACGGCCAGGGCGACGGCCCGCTCCTGGTCGTCGTCCACGAGTCCGAGCAGCGCCTCGGCCAGCCGGGCCAGGTTCCACTCGGCAACGGCGGGCTGGTTGCCGTAGGCGTACCGCGCGCCGCTGTCGATGGAGCTGAAGACGGCGGCCGGGTCGAACGCGTCGACGAAGGCGCAGGGGCCGTAGTCGATGGTCTCGCCGGAGATCGTCATGTTGTCGGTGTTCATCACGCCGTGCACGAAGCCGAGCAGCATCCACCGGGCCACCAGGGCGGCCTGGGCGGCGACCACCGCGGCGAACAGGGCCAGGTACGGGTTCTCGGCGGAGGCCGCCTCGGGATGGTGCCGGGCGATGGCGTGATCGGCCAGCCGGCGCACCAGTTCGGGATCGCCGGTCGCCCGGGCGTACTGGAAACTGCCGACCCGCAGGTGGGAGCTCGCCACCCGGGCCAGCACCGCGCCGGGCAACAGCTCGTCGCGCTGCACGCCGCCACCGGTGGCCACCACCGACAGGGCCCGGGTGGTCGGCACGCCGAGGGCGTGCATGGCCCGGCTGATCACGTACTCCCGGAGCATCGGCCCGACCGCGGCCAGTCCGTCTCCGCCGCGGGAGAACGGGGTGCGGCCGGATCCCTTGAGGTGCAGGTCGCGCAGGGCGCCGTCCGGTCCGGTGATCTCGCCGAGCAGCAGGGCCCGCCCGTCGCCCAGGCGCGGGCTGTACCCGCCGAACTGGTGGCCCGCGTACGCCTGGGCCACCGGGGCGGCCCCCTCCGGCACGACCTGCCCGGACAGGAGGGCGACCCCGGCGGGGGTCCGCAGCCATGCCGGGTCCAGGCCGAGCTCGGCGGCGAGATCCTCGTCCAGCAGGACGAGCTGCGGATCGGGGAACCGGTCGGCCCGCCAGGGCATCGCGAGCTCCGGGAGCTCCTGGGCGAAACGACTGCCCAGGACGACGGCCGGGAGCATCTGGACGGGGGCGGCGGTACTCACGGCTCCGAGCGTACGGTCGCCGGTCGGCACCGTCAGGGGATCAGCACGACCTTGCCGTTCAGCGTGCGGGACTCGGCCAGCTCCAGGGCCCGGGCCACGTCGGCCAGGGGGAAGCGTGCGGCGATGCCGGCGGTGATCGCCCCGTCCTCCAGGAGGGCGAAGACCTGGGCCAGATCCTCGTGGAGTCGGCGGCGGAAGCGTGCCTTGCGGGTGGAGTGGCCGGACCAGAGGTCGTAGAAGGTGGCGCGCCGGCCGTTGGGCAGCACCTTCCACAGCAGGATCCGAGCCAGCGCCCGCAGGAACGGCGGCCACAGACTGCCGGTGCCGCCGACCTCCCCCACGATGGCGTAGGCCACCAGGGTCCCGCCGGGGGCCAGCAGGTTCCAGGCCGTGCGGGTGATGTCGCCGCCGAGGTTGTCGAAGACTGCGTCCACGCCGCCGGGAGCCAGTGCCCGCACCGCGGCGGCCAGCTCGGGATCGGTCGGGTCGACGGGCTCGACCCCCGCCGCGCGCAGGGCCTCGTGGTGGCGGGGTGCCGCGGCGCCGATCACCCGGACCCCCGCATGCCGGGCCAGCTGGATCAGCAGGCCGCCGACCCCGCCGTTGGCCCCGAACACCAGGACGGTCTGGCCGCTGCGGATGCGGGCGGCCCGGTGCAGCATCTGCCAGGCGGTGACCCCGTTGACGGTGGCCGCCTCGGCGTCCTCCGAGGCCAGGCCGTCGGGGACCGGCACCGCGTCCCGGGCCCGGACGACGGCGTGACCGGCCCAGGCCCCGGTCTTGGTCAGCGCGGCCACCCGGCGGCCCAGCAGCGCGGGGTCCGTGCCCGGGCCGCACTCCAGGACCGTGCCGACCAGGTCGTACCCGGGGGTGAACGGGAACGCGGGCTGTCCGAAGTAGCGCCCGCGCCGCATGGACTGCTCGGCGTAGGAGATCCCGGTCGCCTGGACGGCGACCAGCAGCTCGCCGTCCGCCGGGCGGGGCACGGGGGCGTTCTCGACCAGCAGGACGGCCGGTTCGACGAGGCCGGGCAGGACGACCCGGACGGTGGTGGGGGGCAGCGGGGTGGTGGCCATCGGGGTCTCCAGGTGAGTGATCGAACAGTCACTTCTGCGGGCGCAGGAGTGCGAGCCGGTGGGGGCCGGTTGGTCGGTCAGGCGGGGTGATCGGTCAGGCGGGGTGGGCGATGCCGGCGGTGAGGGTGCGGGCCCAGGAGGCGGGCTCGCCGTCGAGGTCGGTCTGGACGATCAGGTGACAGAGCTGCCCGTAGGCGATGAAGCGTTGGACAGCCGCGTCCGGGGCGCCGGACACGTTCGTCACCGCGGTGACGACCCCGGCCAGGCCCCGGCGGACGGCGGACCGGATCTCCGGCACCTCGCAGGCGCTCTGCGCATGGGCCTGCAGCATGATCAGGTCGCGATCGGCGATGAGCTCCACGTAGGCGGCGGTCATCGCCTCCAGCCGTTCCCGGGGACCGGCCGCCGACGCGCGTTCACCGGCCTCCGTGAGCACGGTCGCCACCCGGGAATAGCAGTGTTCGACCGCGGCGACGAAGAGGCCGAGCTTTCCGGGGAACAGCCGGAAGATGTACGCCGGGGAGACCTCGGCGGCCTCGGCCACCTCGGTGACCGGGGTGGCGTGGTAGCCCGTCCGGGCGAAGACGGCGACGGCGCACGTGGTGATGCGCCGGCGCTGGGCCTCTGCCGTGGAGCGACCCGCCGTGGCCTTCGTCGTCATGTAAGTGATTGAACAGTCACAACGGCCCAGTGTCAAGGACGGGATCGACCGCCGTCCCCGACGGCACGTCCGCGCCGGGGGTGGGCCCATGGGCCGCGGGTACCGTGCCCAGAGCTGACCGGGCCGGGAACGGCCGACGAAGGAGGAGCTCGACATGGCGGCTGTGCCCACGATCTCGACCGACGATCCCGCGGGCGACCCCGCCGTGCGCCCCCAGGACGACCTCTTCCGGGCGGTCAACGGGCGGTGGCTGCGCGAAGCCGTCATCCCGCCGGACCGCAGCGTCGACGGGGCGTTCCACGCGTTGCGGGACGACTCCGAGGCCGCCTGCCGGGAGATCGTCGAGGAGGTCGCCGGGCAGCAGGACGCGGCGCCCGGCACTCCGGAGCAGCTGATCGGCGGGCTCTACCGCAGCTTCATGGACACCGAGCGGATCGAGCAGATCGGTCTGGCCCCGGTGCGTGAGCAGGTGGCCCGCGTGCAGGGGATCGGCTCCGTCGGTGACCTGGTCGAGTCGGTGGGCGCCCTGCGCCGCGCGGGTGTCGGGGGGTTCTTCGCCGTCGACGTGGACTCCGACCCCGCGCAGCCGGACCGCAACGTCGCCAACCTGTGGCAGGCGGGGCTGGGCCTGCCGGACGAGTCGTACTACCGCGACGAGCAGTACGCCGAGATCCGCGAGCAGTACCGGACCCACCTGGCCGAGATGCTGACCCTGGCCGGCCTCGACGACGCGCCGGCCCGGGCCGATCGCGTCCTCGCCCTGGAGACCGACATCGCGTCCCGGCACTGGGATCGGGTCCGATGCCGCGACGCCGACCAGACCTACAACCCGATGGACCGGGCCGGCCTGGACGAGCTGCTGCCCAGCTGGGTGCTGGACCGCTGGTGCGCCGGCGCCCGGACCCCGGCCACGGCGTTCGACGCCGTCGTCGTGCGGCAGCCCGACTACTTCGCCGGGCTCGCGGACCTGCTGACCGACGAGCGAGTCGACGCCTGGCGCGACTGGCTCAGCGCGGAGATCCTGCACGCCACGGCACCGCTGGGCCCGGAAGCTCTGGTGCAGGCCAACTTCGACTTCTACGGCCGCATCATCTCCGGGACCCCGGAGCTGCGCGAACGGTGGAAGCGCGGGGTCGGGCTCGTCGAGCGGGCCGTGGGCGAGGCCCTGGGTGCGCTGTACGTGCAGCGGCACTTCCCGCCGGCGGCCAAGGAGCGGATGGACACGCTCGTCGAGCACCTGATGGACGCCTACCGGCTCAGCATCCGCGAGCTGGACTGGATGAGCGAGGACACCAAGGTCCGCGCGCTGGAAAAAGTGGAGGCGTTCACCCCCAAGGTCGGCTACCCCGTCCGGTTCCGCGACTACGCCGGCCTGACCATCGACCCGGCCGATCTGCTCGGCAACGCCGCCCGCGCCGCCGCCCTCGACTTCGACCGGGACATGGGCAAGATCG
Organism: Nakamurella flavida; assembly: GCF_030811475.1. Taxonomy (NCBI): domain Bacteria; kingdom Bacillati; phylum Actinomycetota; class Actinomycetes; order Nakamurellales; family Nakamurellaceae; genus Nakamurella; species Nakamurella flavida. Next base: position 2,230,387 of record NZ_JAUSQV010000001.1, on the reverse strand, counting down.
GGCAGCCGGTCGACCGGGACGAATGGTTCATGACGCCGCAGACGGTGAACGCGTACTACAACCCCGGCATGAACGAGATCGTCTTCCCCGCCGCCATCCTCCGTCCGCCGTTCTTCGACATGGACGCCGACGACGCCGCGAACTTCGGCGGGATCGGCGCCGTCATCGGCCACGAGATCGGCCACGGCTTCGACGACCAGGGCTCCAAGTACGACGGCACGGGCGCCCTGCACGACTGGTGGACCCAGGCCGACCGGGACGCCTTCGACGCGTTGACCCGGAAGTTGATCGACCAGTACTCCGCCCTCGAGCCGGCGCAGCTGCCCGGGCACCCCGTCAACGGGGCGCTCACCGTCGGCGAGAACATCGGTGATCTGGGTGGTCTCGGCATCGCCTTCCAGGCGTGGGTCATCGCTCGCGTCGAGGACGGCCTGCCCGGCACCCCGCCGGACGAGGACGTGCAGCGGATGTTCCTGCAGTGGGCGAAGCTGTGGCGCACCAAGATCCGCGACCAGGAGGCTCTGCGCTACCTGGCCATCGACCCGCACTCGCCGGCGGAGTTCCGCTGCAACCAGGTCGTCCGCAACCTGGACGAGTTCCACCGCGCCTTCGGGGTGACCGAGGGCGACGCGATGTGGCTCGCGCCCGAGGAGCGCGTGCGCATCTGGTGATCCGGGGCGGGCTGAGGCGCGGACGCGCCCGCGTTGCGTGAACGCGCTGCTGATGTGAGGCGCGTGCGTGAGTCCGAGGCGCGTTCACGGGATCGGGTCCCGACGCGGGCGCGGCGGGATCGGCCCGTGACGCGACGGGCGGCCCCGCCCGCCCGCCCGCCCGGCGTCGGCGACAGCAGCTCAACTGAGCGGGGCCCACCAGGGCTCGACGGGCAGCGGCTCGGCGACGACGACGCGCTGACCGGGGCGGGGGGCGACGATCCGCACCGGGGAGGCGGCGGAGCGGGCGGCGACCTGCAGGCGCTCGATCGGCTCGGCCCAGGAGTGCGCGGCGAGGTCGAACGAGGCCCAGTGGATCGGCAGCAGGAGCTGACCGCCCAGATCACCGTGCGCCCGGACGGCCTCCTCGGGGTCCATGTGGATCGACGGCCACTGCGCGCCGTACGCGCCGATGGGCAGGATCGTCAGGTCGAACGGGCCGTGCTGGGCGCCGATGCCGGCGAAGGCCGGGGTGTAGCCGGTGTCGCCGCCGAAGAACACCCGCTCCTGCGGGGAGGCGAACACCCAGGACGCCCAGAGGGTGGTGTTGCGGCGCAGGCTGCGGCCGGAGAAGTGACGGGATTCCGTGCAGGTGTAGGTGATCTCGCCGATGGTGACGCTCTCGTTCCAGCCGAGCTCGTGGATGCGGCTCTCCGGGACACCCCATCCGCGCAGGTGCTCGCCGATGCCGGTGGGCACCAGGAACGGGGCGCGTTGGGTGCGCAGCAGGGTGCGGACCGCGGCCAGCTCCAGGTGGTCGTAGTGGTCGTGCGAGATGACGATCGCGTCCACCTGCGGCAGCTCGACCAGGGCGAGCGGCATCGGGTGCAGCCGGGCCGGCCCGACCACCTGCGACGGGGACACCCGCTCCTGCCAGACCGGGTCGGTGAGGATGCGGGCCCCGCCCAGTTCGACCAGCGTCGACGCGTGCCCCAGCCAGGTCACCGCGAGCGGGCCGACCGGTCCGTCGAGATCCGGCCGGGCGAGTGGGATGTCACCGTTCGGGCGGCCGACGGAACCCCGGGTGAGCATGGTCTTCAGCAGCGTCGGACCGGATCCGGGCACCATCACCGCGGTCGGCAGGGTGTTGCGGAACGCGCCGTCACGGAACTCCGGCGACCCGGCTGCGGCCCGGGCGATGCGCCTGCGGGAGGCCCCGATGGCCGGCAGCACACCCCAGCAGGCCCGGATCAGCCAGACCGACGCGACCACCAGCAGGGTGGTGCGCGGCCGACGCCGCAGGAACAGGGTGGTCACGAGGCTGCTGATGGTCGTCAGGAGACGAGGCGGGGTCACGGTCTTAGTGTGGCAGGGGAGCGGCCGCAGCCTCCCGTGGACGGCGCGGATCGGACGGTCAGCCCGGCCCCAGGGGATGGTCGGGTGCGACCGCTGCGGCGATGGCGCGCAGGACGGGCAGGCTCGGGTCGCCGGCCACTCCCTGCTCGTCCCAGGCGTCGGGGGTCAGGGTGGTGACCAGGGCGATGGCGATGCGCTCGGACGGCAGATAGGCCATCGCCCCGCCCTCACCGGCGAAGTTCTTGCTCTGGGCGATCCAGTCCCCCAGCAGCAGCACCCCCATGCCGTACGTGCGGTCCGCCGTCAGGGGGCCGCACACGGGGCACTGCGGGGTGCGTTCGCCCACCCCGACCAGCCGCTTGCCCACCTGCTCGGCGAGCAGCGCGGGGGTCACCAGCGCGCCGGAGCCGATCGCCTCGGCCGTGGCAGCGAGATCGACGATGTCGGTGCTCTGCACGGCGCCGGTCGCGGTCGTCCAGGACGGGTTCCAGTACGTCGCGTCCTCGGTGAACGGTGTCCCGGCCGGTACCCCCAGGAAGGCCCGGCGCTCGGAGGTGTAGCTGTGCAGCACCGGTGGCGGAATCTGCGCGGTGTCGGCCGACGAGGTGTTCCGCAGGCCGAGGGGCCCGAGGATCTCCTCGTCCATCACCACGTCCAGCGGCTCGCCGGTGATCCGGGTGATCACCTGGCCGAGGATCAGGTAGTTGGTGTACGAGTAGCCCCAGTTGGTGCCGGGCTCGAACATCAGCGGCTGTGACGTACCGATGGCGATGAGCTCGTCGTCCGTCCACTGCCGGAAGGGGTCGGCGTCGGTGCCGTCCAACACCTCGGGTCGGTAGACGTAGTCGGCGTACCCGGACGTCATGGTGGCGAGCATGCGGACCGTGATCCGATCGGCGTGCGGCAGGCCCGGCAGCCAGCGGTCCAGGGTGCCGTCCAGGTCGAGCTCACCCCGCCCGGCCAGGATGGCCAGCAGCGTGCCGATGTAGCTGAAGGCCACCGCCCCGTTGCGGAAGTGCATGTCGGTCGTGGCGGGCACGCCGGTCATCGAGGTGCCGACGGCGCCGGTCCACACATCGCGGCCGTCGACGGTGACCCGGACGATCGCCGCCTGCAGATCGTGGTCCACGACCGCCTGCTGCACCGCCGCGGCCACCGCGTCACGGGCGCCACCCAGGCGGTCGTCCAGGACGGGGGAGGCCGGGGCGACCCCGGTCGTCATCACCGAGACAGCGGTCCTGGTGGCCGGTGGACGGGCCACCGGGGTCACCCCGCTGCAGGCGGTGACGGCGAGCAGAGCCACCGCGACACAGCCGAGTCGGGTGGATCGTCGCCGCGCCGGCATCCTCACCCGTGCCCCCCCGGTCGTGGTCGGGCAGTTCCTCCCGGTGGGGCCCTGCCTCGTCCACTCTGACGCGGCTCCGGGGCCGGAACCATGGACCTGGGTCCTGTGCCGACCGAGACCGACGGGATCGGTGCCGGGCCGGCCGGCGTCAGCTCGTACCCGATGATGACCCGATGGCCGCGCACCCCGACCCGACCCCCAGCCGTCCGCAGGTCCGGCTTCGCGGCCGCATCGCGGTCGGCCTGCTGGCTGCGGCCGTCCTGTCGGCCGCCGGGTGTGCGGGCCCGACGGCCCCCGTGCCCGCCGCGTCGAGCAGCGCGGTCATCGCGACCCTGCCAACCATGGACGTGTGGACCACCCTCACCGGCTCGGCCCTGACACAGCCATCCGACCCGACAGTGCCGACAGTGCCGTCCGTACCGACCGAGCCGGGGGTGTCGGAGATCGTGGTGGACCGGTGCGCCGACGGCGGTGTGCCGGTCGTCGTCGACGGCCGGGACGCCGCGATGGGTCAGCGGTTCATCCTGCTCACCGCGCTGAACTGCACCGACGCGCCGGTGGTGCTGGACGGTGTCCCGGCGGTCGATTTCCTGGCGGAGGACGGTCAGCGGTTCGACATCACCGCCGAACCGGGGACGGTGGGCGAGACGGACGGCCGGGCGACCACGGCCCCCGTCACCCTGGCCCCCGGGGCGGCCGCCGGCACCACGCTGAGCTGGCGGAACCTGACCGAGTACGACGGTCCGGAGACGGCGGAATCGATCGTCCTCACCCTGGGCGAGGGTCTGCCGCCGGTGACGGTCGAGTTGACCGTCGACCTGGGCACCACCCACCGCGCCTTCGTCAGCGGGTGGAGCGCGAACGATCCGGCCTACCCCGCGCCGGTCACGGTGACCGTCACCACCACGGCGACGCCCACCGGCTGAGCCGGCCGGCGGTCAGCTGCGCAGGGCCGCGGCGGGCAGGTCGGCGGGGTCGGCGGTCGGCCAGCTCAGCGGGTCGGGGCCGAGGGCGGCGAGCTGGTCGACCTGCAGCGCCCCCCAGGGGGACAGCGAGTCGTCGGCGAGTTCGACCGCGGCGACGAACTCCGGCCACGCCTGCCACCAGGTCTCGTCGACCTCGGCGGGATCGGGGCGCACCGGGGTGCCCTCGGGCACCACGGCCCGGAACACCGGGCACAGCTCGTTCTCCACCGTGCCGTCGGCCATGACGCTGCGGTAGCGGAACCGCGGCAGCAGCAGGTCGACCCGGTCCACCTCCAGGCCGAGCTCGGTGGAGAGTCGGCGGAGCACCGCGTCGGCGATGGGTTCGTCCGGTCCGGGATGGCCACAGCACGAATTGGTGCGCACACCGGGCCAGGTGATCTTGGCGGCGGCCCGGCGGGTGACCAGCAGGCGTCCGGCGGTGTCCAGCACGTAGCAGGAGAACGCCAGGTGCAGGGGGGTGTCGGTGGTGTGCACGCCGGCCTTGTCGGCGACGCCGGCGAAGGAGCCGTCGGGTGCGCAGAGCACCACCTGCTCGGGTCGGGCGGTGGTCAGGGACGGCGGGGACGACAGGGTCATCTCGCTCCTTCCAGGTGGTGCCATCGGGTGCGGGCGGATGTGGTCCGCCCGCCGTCGGAGTGACCGGCCAGGGCGTCGACCACCCCGCCGAACACGGCCGGCAGGGCGGACGCGGCCGGCACCAGCGCCCGGCGGACCGGGGTCACCCGGCTCGCGGCGAGCAGACCGGCCGTCAGCCAACGGTAGCGGCGGGTGGCGGCCGTCCACGCCGCCTCGTACTCCTGCGGTCGGTCCCGGGCCAGGCAGTCGACGGCGGCGGCCGCCCCGGCCAGGGCCACGGCGATGCCCTCGCCGGTGAGCGCGTCGACGTACCCGGCGGCGTCGCCGACCAGCAACACCCGACCCGCGACCCGGCGGCGGGCCCGCTGGCGCAGCGGTCCGGCGCCGCGCACCGGCGTCCCGGGGACGCCGGCCAGCCGGTCGGCCAGGGAGGCGAACGCGGCGAGGTGGTCGTCGAAGCTCCCCCGGACGCCGGACAGCACGGCCACGCCGACCTGGCCGGGTCCCACCGGGGTCACGTACGCCTCGGCGTGCCGGGACCAGTGCACCTCGACCAGATCCGTCCAGGGGGCGACCGGGAAGTGCCGGCGCAGTCCCCACCGGGGGGCGCCGCGGACCGGTGCGTCCAGGCCGAGCCCGCGGCGGACCGGGGAGTGCAGGCCGTCCGCGGCGATGAGATAGCGCGCCCGGATGCCGGCGACGGTGACGCCGTCCGCGTCCTGGGTGACGGGCCCGGCGGTCGCCCGGTGCACCTGGACGCCGCGGTCCTGCGCGGCCGTGGAGAGCGCGGCGGCCAGGTCGGTGCGGCGCACCCCGGCGCCCGGACCGGCGCGGAAGCGGGCCTCCGCGCACGATCCGGACGCGAGATACCGGATGCCGGCGATCGGCTGCCCCGTGACGGTGACGCCCAACCCGCGCAGGCCGGCCAGCGCACCGGGCATCAGCCCCTCCCCGCAGGCCTTGTCGATCGGTGCGACCCGCGGGTCCAGCACGGCGACCCGCAGGCCGCGGGCCCGGGCGTGCAGGGCGGCGGCCAACCCGGCCGGACCGGCCCCGACGACCAGCACGTCGGTGTCGAACCGTCGGGCCGGCGTGCTCACCGGGTGCCCGACGCGGACGCCAGGGCCGCGTTCTCCCGGGTGATGCGGGTGTACAGCAGGGCGGCGTTGGCCACCGTGAACACCGCGGCGGTGATCCACGCGCTGTGCACGAGCGGCAGAGCGATCCCCTCGATCACCACGGCCACGTAGTTCGGGTGGGTGAAGAAACGGTACGGCCCACCGGTGACGAGCGGCAGGCCGGGGATGACGACGATCTTCGTGTTCCAGCGGGGTCCCAGGGTGGTGATGCACCACCAGCGCAGCGCCTGGGAGGCGACGACCAGGGCCAGCATCGGCCAGCCCAGGGCGGGGACGAACGGACGGTCGGCCACGGTGACCTCGAGCAGGCAGCCGAGGAGCAGGCCGGTGTGCAGCACGACCATGAACGGGTAGTGGCCGCTGCCCACCTCGATCCCGCCGCGCCGCCGGGACCAGGCCAGATTGCGCTTCGAGACGACGAGCTCGGCCAGGCGTTCCAGCCCGACCAGGGCGATCAGCACCAGGTACGCGGTGGTCACCGGCCGCTCCCGGCCGACCGGCGGGCGCCGCTCACCACGTCAGCAGCACCAGCTCGGAGCAGAAACCGGGACCCATGGCCATGAGCATCCCGGGGGTGCCGGGCGTGGGCGACCGCTTGGCCAGGGTGTCGCGCAGGACGTGCAGCACGGACACCGACGACAGGTTGCCGACCTCGGCCAGCGATCGCCAGGTCATCTCCAGGGCGTCCGGGGGCAGACCCAGCTCGTCCTCGATGGCCTCGATCACCTTCGGGCCGCCGGGGTGCGAGACCCAGGCGCCCACCTCCGGGACGGACAGGCCGTGCTCGGCGAGGAACCCGCGGACGTCGATCCCGAGGTACTGCTTGACCAGCACCGGGACCTGCGCGTCCAGGACGATGGTCAGCCCGCGGGCGCCGATGTCCCAGCCCATGGTGCGGGTGGTGTCCGGGTAGAGATGGCTGCGGCTGTCCAGCACCCGAGGCCCGGTGATGTCGTGCTCGCGGGCGTAGTCGGCGCCGACGGCCACCACCGCGGCGGCACCGTCGCCGAACAGTCCGCTGGCGACCAGGTTGGCCACCGACCGGTCGTTGCGCTGCACGGTCAGCGAGCAGAGCTCGACGGCGAGCAGGACGGCGACCTGGTCGGGCCGGCCCAGCAGGTAGTCGTGCAGGCGGGCGATGCCGGCGGCGCCGGCCACGCAGCCCAGCCCGAACAGCGGCACCCGCCGCACGTCCGGCCGCAGGCCCACCCGGGCGGCGATGCGCGCCTCGAGGGAGGGGACGGCCAGTCCGGTGACCGTGGTGGAGACGATCAGGTCCACCTCGGACGGGGCGATCCCGGCCTGCTCGAGAGCACCGAGCAGGGCCTGGGCGCCGAGCTCCTCGGCCACGGCCAGGAAGGCGTCGTTGGCCTCGGTGAAATCGGCGAGCCCGGCGTACCGCTCCAGCGGCAGGGCCAGGTGCCGGCTCTCGACCCGGGTGTTGGTGTGCAGGCGCCGCACCACCTCCTGGTTGCCGTCCGGCCCCAGGCAGATGTCGGCGAACGTCCGGGTGATCTCGGCCTGCTCGTACCGGTGCTCGGGAAGGACGCCGTGCACGGCGGCCAGGATCGTCATGGACTTCACCCTACGGCGGTACCCCCGATCGGGGAGGGCGTTCAGACCCCGATGGCAGGACCGGGGCGGACAGCGGGCTCGACCTAGCATGACGGCCATGTCGTCCCGCCCGGAATCCGTCCACCCGCGGTCGGTCGTCCGGGCGTTGGCGCTGTCCTGCCACCCCGTCCCGACCGTGGCGGTCACGGCGGTGGGCACCGGTCTGGCCGTGCTGGCCGGGCTGTCGGCGGGCCGGGTGGCTCTCGTCGGTCTCGCGGTGCTGGCCGGTCAGCTGTCCATCGGGTGGTCCAACGACCGGATCGACGCGGCCCGCGACGCCGCGGTGGCCCGGGCGGACAAGCCGGTCGCGGCCGGCGCCCTGCCCCTGCGTCAGGTCGAGATCGCCGCCGGCGCAGCGGTCCTCGTCTGCGTCGCGGTCTCGCTGCTGCTCGGCCCGCCCGCTGCCGTCGCCTCGCTGCTCGTGGTGGTCTGCGGGTGGGCCTACAACCTCGGGCTCAAGGCGAGCGTGCTCTCGTTCCTGCCGTACGCGGTCGCGTTCGGGACGCTGCCGGCGGTGGCGACGCTGGCGCGGCCGGACCGGGTGCTGCCCGCCGGGTGGGCGATGGTGGCCGGCGCCCTGTTCGGGGTGGCCGCCCACCTGGCCAACGTGCTGCCCGATCTGGCCGCGGACCGGGCCACCGGGGTGCGCGGATTCCCGCACGTGCTGGGGGCACGGATCTGCGCGGTCCTCGCTCCCGCTCTGCTGTTCGTCTCCTCGGCGGTCGTGCTCTTCGGAGCGGGCCGCACGGCCGGGTGGGCCTGGGCGGCGGCCGCGGTGCTCGCCGGGGTGGCGGTGGCCGGCGCGATCGCCGGGTACCGGCGGCCGACCAGCCCGTGGTTGTTCCGGTGCCTGATCGTCGTGGTGCTGGCCGATGTGGCCCTGTTCGCGGTGTCCGGGGGGTCCCTCGTCTGAGCGGGCGCATCCCCGGGGGCTGCATCCACCGGGGGGCACCTGCCGGTATCTCGTCGGTTGTGCACCGGACGACGACACGGGCCCGGCCGGTGTGAGTGGCGGTCCTGCGGGGAACACCGCCGCGGACGGGGTGCTCGCCCGACCCGCCCGCCCCCGTACGCGTCGACCGGGGCCGGGACACGCATCGCAGAGAGACAGAGGACGACATGCTGAACTCCGACATCACGGCCCTGCGGGCCGGCCTGGACCGGCGCCGCTTCCTCGGCCTCGCGGGCGCCGTGGCCGGCGGCACCCTGCTCGCGGGCTGCGGCGGGTTCTCCACCTCCGGCAGTTCCGACGCCACGCCCACCAGCGGCGGCGCGCAGACCCTGTCCTTCACCACCTGGGGCACCGAGGCGGAGCTGACCGGGTTCCGGGCCGCGATCGCCCGGTTCGAGCAGGCCAACACCGGGGTGACCGTCGCGCTCAACGCGGTGCCGTACGAGCAGATGTTCACCAACATCGACGCCCAGCTGCAGGCCGGGAACCCGCCGGACGTCTTCCGGGTGCCGTACTACACCTTCGGCGGGTACGCGGGCCGTGGCCAGCTGCTCGACCTCACCCCGCACCTGGAGGCGAACTTCGGGGACCGCTTCACCCCGCAGGCCTGGGCCGCGGTGCAGAACGGCGGCAAGCCGTTCGGCGTCCCGCACCACACCGACACCTCGGTGATCCTCTACAACAAGGACGCCCTGGACTCCGCGGGCATCACGTCGGTGCCGACCGCGCTGGACCAGGCCTGGACGTGGGACGAGCTCGGCCAGGTCGCCACCACCCTGCGCGCCGCGCTGCCGGCCGACAAGTACCCGATGGCCTACAACTGGCAGGGCAACGGCGTCACCCGCTGGTTGAGTCTGCTGTTCCAGTCCGACGGCCGCTTCCTGGCCGACGACCTGATCACCCCGGCCATCGACTCGGACGCCGGCCGGGCCGCGCTGGACTTCAGCAAGAGCTTCTTCACGCAGAACTGGGTGCCGGCCAACAACTCGGTCAAGTCCACCACATATGCCAGTGACACCTGGTACAGCCAGACCGCGGCGATGACCTGGGGCGGGGCCTTCCTCATCCCGGACGCCACCTCCACGCTGGACTTCACCTGGGGCGCGACCTTCGCCCCGCGGAACGCCCGTGCCGGCAGCGACTTCGGCGGCAACGCCCTGGTCGCGACCGCGGCCACCCCGCGGGCCGAGCTGGCCGCGGCGTTCCTGTCCTCCCTCACCGAGGCCGACCCGATGCGGGACTTCTGCGCCGGGGCCTCGCTGCTGCCCACCCGCGGCGATCTGGTGGAGAGCGGGATCGAGTTCGCCGTGCGGCCCGAGCTGTCACCGGTCTTCGTCGGGCAGGCCTCGGCCGTGCAGGCGCAGGACGCCGGCCAGGTCGCGTCCCCGTCGATGCCCGGGATCATCACCGTGCTGAAGGACCAGCTGGAGAACGCGTTCGTGGGCGGGCAGAGCACCGACGACACCATCGCCGCGCTCACCGCCGGCATCGCCGCGGCCACCGCCCGGTGACCTCGCCGGTCACCACCGCCGCGGCCACGGCCGTGGCGGACCCGGCGGGGACGCAGCCGGCCGGCGGCGGTCGTCGCGCCCGGCGTCGCACCTCGGGCGGGGCGGGGGAGACGGCGGCGGGGTACGCCTTCCTGACCCCCACGCTGATCCTGCTCGGGGTCTTCGTGCTGCTCCCGCTGGGCGGCGCCGTCGTCACCAGCCTGCAGCGCACCAACGGGTTCGGGTCCGGATCGTTCGTCGGGCTGGACAACTACGCGCGGTTGGCCACCGACTCGTTGTTCTGGCGGTCCACGCTGAACACGTTCCTGTTCACGGTGATCGTCACCCCGGTGGCCATGGCCATCGGCCTGGGCGCGGCGGTGCTGCTGAACACCGTGTTGCCCGCCCGGGGGCTGCTCCGCTCGATTCTGATCCTGCCGATGGCCATCTCCGGGGTGGCCACCGCGCTGATGGGCCTGCTGGTGTTCGACGAGAACAACGGCCTGCTGGACAAGCTGCTCGGGTTCGTCGGTCTGCCGACCGTCCCGTGGCAGTCCGGCGGCACGGCCGCGTTCGCCTCCGTCGTGCTGGTGACCCTGTGGTGGCGGCTGGGTTTCAACATGCTGATCTACCTGGCCGGCCTGCAGGGCATCAGTCCCGAGGTGTACGAGGCGGCCAAGCTCGACGGGGCCGGCGGCTGGCAGCGGTTCCGCTACATGACCGTCCCGCTGGTCGGCCCGTCCACCTTCTTCCTGCTGATCATGAACGTCATCTACTCCTTCCAGGTCTTCGACCTGATCTTCGTGATGACCGGCGGCGGGCCGCAGAACGCGACGTCCGTGCTCGTCACCTACGCCTACGACACCGGGTTCGTCACCCGGGACCAGGGGTACGCGGCCGCCATCGGGGTCGTGCTGCTGGTGCTCATGCTGGCCTTCACCGCGGTGCAGTGGAAGACCAGCCGGACCCGGGACCAGGTGGGATGATGTTGCAGCTCAACGGGCCTCGTCCCGCTCCGGCGCACGCGCGGGGTCTGCGGTGACGCGCCCCGCCGTCCTGGACCGGGCGCCGGAGGCCCCGGCCCGGCGTCGCCCCACCGAGCGGCGCTGGATGTGGCTGCGGCTGCTGATCGCGCTGGTGATCGCCGTGATCATCCTGGTCCCGTTGTACTGGATGGTCGTCGTCGCGTTCACCAGTCGCGCGGAGCTGCTGGGCGGGAGCTTCCGGCTCTGGCCCCGGGCGCTGACCCTGGAGAACTTCCGCCGGGTGTTCGACAACTACCCGGTGGTGGCCTGGTTCGGGAACTCGGTGGCCATCGCCGCGGTGGTCGCGCTGATCTCGGTGACGGCCAGCATGCTCGGCGGGTACGCGTTCGCGCTCCTGCGGTTCCGCGGATCCTCGACCCTGTTCCTGGTCATCCTCTCCACCCTGATGATCCCGGTGCAGGTGATCATGGTGCCGCTGTTCAACCTGGTCACCGGACTCGGCCTGTACGGCAGCTACTGGGCCGTCATCCTGCCCACCGCGGGCTCGGCCTTCGGGGTGTTCCTGGCCCGCCAGTTCATCATCGCCATCCCCCGGGACCTCATCGAGGCGGCCCGGATCGACGGCGCCGGCCACGGCCGGGTGTTCTGGAGCGTGGTGCTCCCGCTGTGCAAGCCGTTGCTGGCGGTGTTGTTCTTCATGAACCTGCTGCAGACCTGGAACGACTTCGCCTGGCCGCTGATCGCCCTCAAGGAGAACGCGCTCTACACGCTGCCCATCGGCCTGCTGTACCTGCAGGGCCAGTTCGGGTCGGACTACGGCGGGACGATGGCCTTCGCCCTCATCAACGTGGTGCCCATGGTGGTCGTCTTCCTGGCCTTCCAGAAGTACTTCGTGCAGGGTTTCGCCCGGAGCGGCATCCGCTGACCTGGGCCGATGACTCATCGTGAGCACACATGGCTCAGCGCATCCTTGATCCATGCGTATCGGCCGCCCCGCCCTGATCCTGCTCCCCGTGCTGCTGGCCGGGTGCGCTGCTCCGGCCGCCACCTCCGCCGGGTCTGCCACAGCGGCATCGTCCTCAGCGGTGTCGTCCTCAGCGGTGTCGTCCTCAGCGGTGTAGTCCTCAGCGGTGTCGCCGGCGGCGTCGTCCACGGCGGGATCGGCGTCGGCGTCGGGGACGACATCGACGGTGGCCCCGAGCGGGTCGACGGTGTCCCTGCCCCTGACCACGCACGACGACAAGGGCATCTCCTTCACGGTGGACATCTCCGTCGGCGGCGGGGCGCCTTTCCCGGTCCTGCTCGACACCGGGTCCACCGGGCTCTACGTCGAGCAGGGCGTGGTCGGCTCGGCCGTCACCACACCCTCGCCCGCGCAGAACTTCTCCATGACCTACGCCAAGGGTCAGCTGACCGGCACCCTGCAGAGCGCGGTCGTCGACCTGGGGGGTGTGTCGACGAGCGGGCCGGTGACCTTCGGGACCTACGCCAGCGGGTCGGGCAACAGCAGCTTCGGGGTGGCGGCGAAGGGCATCCTGGGTATCGCCGCCGGTTCGGGCGGGGAGAACCCGACGGTGATGGCCGTCCAGGGGCTGCTCCCGGCTCCCTACGACAGCGGGTCCACCCTGACCGGTGCCCAGCTCGGAGGTTCCCCCGGGAGCTGGGTGCTGGGGCCCGTCGCGGCACCGGCTGCCGGCGCCGTCCAGGTGCCGTTGACCGCGGAGGGTTCCGGCGGCGGGGTCACCGGCTGGGGCAAGGACGTCACCCTGTGCTGGGCGTTCAACCAGGGCACGAGCACCTGCGGAGCCACCGACCTGGACTCCGGGGCGGGTTCGGTGCTGCTGGGGGAAGGCAAGCCCGGCGTCCCGGCCGCCTCCGAGACCCTCACCGACGTGGCCATCACCACCCCGTCGGGACAGGCCGTGTGGTCCTTCGCCCCGGGCTCGTCGACCGTGCAGACCGAGGTGATGACGCTGGGCGGCGCGACGGTGTTCAACACCTCCAACCACATCTACCTGGGCCGCACCATCGCCTTCGACTACGTCGGGGGAACCGTGACGATCGGACCGGCCTCCTCCTGAGCCGCCACCGCACCGGGGGCTGACGGGGCCGGGCAGTACCGTCCTCGGTCATGGGACCTGAGCGTCGGCGATCGCGGACCTTCCTCGTGTTCGACGGGGCCATCGCCGGGTTCGGCACGGCCAGCGGGACGCGCCTGGTCATCGGGATGTGGCCGCGTTCGCCGTTCGGGTCGGTCACCGACGTGATGATCGAACGTGGCGACGGGCACCGGATCCTGCTCGCCCCCACCCAGGAGCTCGCCGATTTCATCGCCGCCACCTACACGTTCGACGAGGTCCGGGTGACCCCTGTACGGCGCGGCCTGGAGGGCCGGCGCTGGGACGTGGTGGCTCCCGAGCTGGCCGTCGCCTTCCGGGTCGGCCGCCGGGCGCCGTTGGGCACCGCGCTGCAGCTGGTGCCGCGCACGCTGTCCCGGACCCGCTGGTGGACCAGCGCCATCGACCCGGTGGCCCGGGTGGCGCTGTCCGGGGTGCGCACCCGGGGGACCGCCGGTGGCGGGCGGCGGGAGTGGTACTCCGCCACCGATCTGCACCGCCTGGAGGGGGTCTCGGCCAACTTCGACGGCGAGGACCTGGGCGAGATCCGACCGGTCGACCCACCGGTGCACTTCGGGTTCGGGTCGACCCCGCCCGAGCCGGCCATCACCCGGTTGCGGACCACCATCGACCTGGGGCGGGCGGGCTGAGGGGTGGCCGGCGAATGGGTCGGCCGGTGGCGCGACCAGGTGGCCGAGACGGTGCGGGCCCTGGGCCCGGAGGACACCCAGCCGTTGCCGCGGCTGAGCCGCGAGCAGGTGCCGCCGCCGCGTGAGCTCGTCCTGCTGCTGCGTGCCCTGGGGGTCGCCCTGCTCAACAGCACCGAGTCGGCGTCCACGATCACCACCACGCTGGAGGACATCGCCGCCGCGTACGACGTCGACGCCCAGGTGCTGGTGCTGCCGACCGGCATCCTCTTCCGGATCGGCCGCGACGAGGTCGACCTCGCGGCGGCGCCGACCACCGCGCTCCGGCTGGACCAGATCGCCGGCATCGAGGACCTGGTGGTCGTCCTGCAGCGGGCCGGGATCAGCCCGGCGCAGGGGCTGTCGCAGCTCGAGCAGATCCTGGCCGCGCCACCCCGGTTCGGCGTCTGGGTCGGCGTGATCGGGCAGACGCTGCTGAGCCTGGGCTTCGGACTGCTGCTGAACCCCGAGCTCGACGCCCTGCCCGCCTACATCGCGCTCGGCCTGTTCGTCGGGTTGCTCCGGCTGGTCGCCGCGCGCTGGCCGACCCTGTCGGTGGCGTTGCCCGTGGTGGCGGCCCTGCTGGTCACCGTGCTCACGGTGCTGCTCGTGGTCCCGCTGGTCGGTGACGACCCGCTGCGCCTGGCCACCCCGGCGCTGGTCAGCTTCCTGCCCGGCGCCACGCTGACCATCGCCACCATCGAGCTGGCCACCGGGCAGATGGTGTCCGGGGCGAGTCGGCTGGTCTGGGGGGTCTCCCAGCTCCTGCTGCTCACCTTCGGTGTCTTCGTCGGGCTCAGCCTGGTCACCGTGCCCGCGGCCGGTCCGATCGACCGGCTCGGTGCCTGGGCGCCGTGGGTCGGGGTGCTCGTCGTCGGCGTCGGGTACCTGCTGTTCTCCTCCGCGCCGCGCGGGTCGCTGGTGTTCCTGTGGGTGGCGCTGGTCGCCGCCTACGGCGCCCAGGCGCTGGGGTCGGTGCTGCTCACCGCGCAGCTCTCCGGGTTCGTCGGCGGACTCGTCCTGGTGCCGTTGACCCAGGCTCTGTCCCGGATCCCCTACAGCCCGCCGGCCGCGGTGATGATGCTGCCCGCGTTCTGGCTGCTCGTGCCCGGCGCCCTGGGTTTCCGCGGGGTCTCCGAACTGGCCAACGGGCTGGGCGCCGGGTACGTGGTGGCCACCGCGATCTCCGTGTTCGCCATCGCGCTCGGCGTCCTGGTGGGCACCTCGCTCACCCGGGACGTGCAGGCCGTGCGCCGCAGCTGGCGGCCCCGCCGCGCCGGCTGATCCCGATCACGCACTGGTGACCCCGCGGACACGCGGCAGTCACGGCCCGGGTCCACCCTGGCCCGATGCCCACCCTCGGTGACCTGCAGGTACGGCGGCTCGGCGAGTGCACCCACGACTCCCCGCTGGCCAGGTACATCGGCGGCCGCCGCACCAACGAGCACTACGTGGACGAGGACGACCGTGTCCTGATGGACGACACCCTGTCCCTGCTCATCGCCCACGGACTGCCGCTGGACGAGGTGCCGAGTCTGGAACCGGGCGGGCCGCGCCGACGGCTGTTCTTCGCCCCCGGTGCCACCCGGGTCGCCGTGGTCACCTGCGGCGGGTTGTGCCCCGGCCTGAACGACGTGCTGCACGGTCTGGTCCAGGAGCTGTGCAACCACTACGGCGTCGCCCAGGTCACCGGGTTCCGCCACGGGTTCGCCGGGCTGGTGCCGGCGCTCGGGCACACGCCGCTCACCCTGACCCCGGCCGGGGTGGAGAAGATCCACGAGCAGGGCGGGACGATCCTGGGCAGCTCCCGCGGCGCCCAGGACCCGGAGGTGATGGTCGACCGACTCGTCGAGCTGGGCATCGACATCCTGTTCGTGGTCGGCGGGGACGGGTCGATGCGCGGCGCGTCCGGGATCGCCGGGGTTCTCCGGGCACGGGACCTCCCCATCGCGGTGATCGGCATCCCGAAGACCATCGACAACGACATCCCCTACATCGGGCAGAGTTTCGGCTTCCAGACCGCGTTCACCGAGGCAGCGAGGGCGATCACCGCGGCTCGGGTGGAGGCGCAGGCCGCGGTCAACGGGGTGGGTCTGGTCCGGCTGATGGGGCGGCACTCCGGGTTCATCGCCTGCTACGCGGCGCTGGCCAACCACGACGCCGATTTCGTCCTCGTCCCGGAGGTGCCGTTCGGGCTGGCCGGGGAGAACGGTCTGCTGGCCGCCCTGCGGCGCAAGGTCGCCGACCGTGGCCATGCCGTGGTGGTGGTCGCCGAGGGGGCGGGACAGTCGCTGGTGCAGGCGGAGCGGGCGGCGGACGCGTCCGGGAACGCCGGACTGGGCGACATCGGGCGGTTCCTGCAGCGGGCGATCACCGACGACTTCGCCGCCAGGGATGAGGAACTCACACTCAAGTACCTGGATCCGGGCTACCAGATCCGGTCGATCCCGGCCAGCGCACGATTCGGTGTACTGCGTGCGGCTGGCCCAGGCCGCGGTGCACGCCGGTATGGCCGGACGCACCGACATGGTGGTCGGCCGCCGGCACAACCGCTTCGTGCACGTCCCCATCGCGGTGGTCGTCGCCGAGCGCAACGAGGTCGCCCCCGACGGCGATCTGTGGTTGTCGGTGCTCGAGTCCACGGCGCAGCCGCTGGAGTTGCGCTGACCCCGTCCGGATCTCGCCCGGGGGATGCCGAACGCCCGGCCGCCGCGTCCGCGAGGACACGACGACCGGGCGCCGGGTGGTGCGGGGAGCCGGATCAGCTGGTGGGTGCCACCGGCCCGTAGGTCTGGCTGACCTCGGCCATCTCGATCTCCGCGCTGGCCTGGATGAGGGCGAGCAGATCGGCGTCCAGCCCCGGGGAGAACTCCTCGAAGCGCTCCTCGGCGATGGTCGACGGCACGCCCTGCGGCGCCTGCTCGTCGGCGACCAGGTTCGTGCCGTCCTTGGACGGCGACATGCCCTGGAAGATCCGGCCGGCCTCGGACTGCGCGGCCAGGTCGAACGTGTACTGCTTGCTCTGCAGGCCCAGGTCGGTCAACTTCTTGACCTCCGGGAACCGCTCGGCGTTGGTCTTGGGGATCGGCAGGAGGGTGTTCCAGTTGACCCCGAGCGACTCGAGCGCCTTGGCGTATCCGTTCTCGTGGGCCTGATCGCGCACGATCAGGTACGCGATGGTCGAACGCGCCGTCTTGTTGTTGGTCATCTCGTAGATGCGGCACTTCTGCAGGCGGCCGGTGGCCTCCAGCATCAGGTTGTACAGCAGGTCGAGCACGAGATTGCCGGAGTTGTAGACGTAGCTCCCGCTCCACGGATTACCCGCGGAGTCGACGGGCAGAGCGCCCTGCGCGGCCACCAGGTAGTGGTGGATGTTGCCCTGGTCCAGCGCCAGGTTCAGCGGGGTCGCCCCACCGGCTCCCGGAGTGTCCAGCGGGTCGGTCTTCTCGCCGTTGTAGCGCGGAGAACCGTCCAGCAGCCGGGAGATCGTGGTGCCGATCAGCTCGACGTGGCTGATCTCCTCGGTGCCGATGCCCTGGATGAGGTCACGGTAGGGCTTGCCCGCCGGCCCGCGGAAGTTCATCGACTGGAACAGGTACTGCATCATCGTGCGCATCTCGCCGAACTGCCCGCCCAGGCCCTCCTGGAGCGCGTTCGCCGCGGCCGGATCCGGCTCGTCGGCTTCGATGTCGTTGATCAGTCGCTGCACGTGGAAGTACACGGGCGGTCTCCTCGAGCTGGGGGACGGTGCGGGATCGAGCTGCTGGCGCTGGAGCGGTGGTGCACATCGGGCCGGAGCCCGACGGTCAGCCCTTCAGCAGGCCGGCGAGGAGCTGGGCAGGCTTCTGCTGCTCGCCCTGCTGGGCGCCGAGCACGATGAGCACGCCGGTGGCGGCGGGGATGACCCACTGCGCGATGCGGAGCTGCTTCTGGGCCGAGGCGACATCGGCGGGCGTGGCAGCGGACGGCACGACGGAACCCTCGGTCGGGAACGCGCCGGCCTTGCCGACCTTGGCGCCCTGGAGGCCGCTCCAGGCGGTGGCGGCCAGCGCGACACCGGTCAGTGCGGCCTTGACGGCGGTGTTGGAGCCGGCGCCCTTCTGCTCGGCGATGCGACCCTTGTTGGCGAGGATGAGGCCGACGCCGCCGATGGCGTGGATGCCGATCGCGGCGGCGTTCACCGGGGCCCAGCGGGCCCATCCGGCGGACGCGACGACGGGACGCTGGGTGGCGTCGTCGACGGAGTTGGCGCCACCGTTGAGGCCGACGGCGCCCATCAGCGAACCGCCGAACCAGGCGGCCAGGCCGACGTCGTGCATGCTGCGGATGACGGTGTTGCGAGACTTCATGAATGCTCCTCGTTCGACAGGCAGGACGCCGCTCACGTGGTCGGAGCGACGAAGAAGGGGACCGGTCGATCGCGCGGGGGCGACGATCGACAAGGTCGGTCTCTGAGCGGGTTCCCGGTTTCCACGGGGCCGAAACATGTTGGCTGCGTGGGAATGTGAGCCGAACAGGATGGCGACCGTGGCGGGAGAGGGCGCCGAGACGGGCGGCGCGGGGGCTGGAATCTCAACCCTTCCGTGACCTTACGCCGTTCTCGGGCGGAGCGCCGGGCGGGTGGTGGAGCGCTGGACCTGACAATTCGGCTCGAGCCGCCCCCGGTGGGAGCCGGACCGGTCGGGTGCGACTCAGCCCGCGTTCTGCAGCTGCTCCATCTCCCCGATCTCGGTCGCCTGCGTCTCGGCGATGGTCCGCGCCAGCTCCAGGGCGTCTGAATCGACCCCCGACTCCAGCTCGACGCCGGCCATCGTCACCGCTCCCCGGTGGTGGGCGATCATCAGTTCCAGCCAGCGCGCGTCGAAGTCCGCGCCGGTGGCGGCGGTCAGCTCCGCCATCTGCTCGGGCGTCATCATCCCGGCCATCCCGGCCATCCCGGACATCCCGCCACCGTCGGTGGCGACCTCACTGGTGGCGGTCCCTGTGGTGTCCGTCCCGCCCATGTCCATGCCGCTGTGGTCCATGCCGGTCATCTCGCCACCGGCCGTGTCCGTGGCCGTGTCGGTGTCCGTGGAGCCGGCGGCGGCACCCCAGGTGGCGAGCCAGCCGTTCATGACGTCGATCTCCGGGGCCTGCGCCGCCCGGATCCGTCCGGCGAGGTCGAGAACGGCGGGGTTCGTCGTGCGGCCCTGCACGAGGTCGGCCATCGCGACCGCTTCCTGATGGTGGACGACCATCGCCCGGGCGAAGGCCACGTCGGCATCGTTGTGCGACAACGGATCCTGCGCGGCCTCGGCGGTGTCACCGTTGGCGGGGGCATCGGCGGGGTCCGACGTCGCGGGTGCCGCGCTGCCCGGAGCGGCAGCCGTGGTGCTGCTCGTCGAAGCGGTCGTGTCGGTACCGCTGCAGGCGGCCAGGGCGAGGACACCCGTCAGAGCGAGGGTGGTCAGCACGGTGCGGGGTGCGCGGCTCAACGTGTCCTCCTGGGGTGGTCGCTCCGGGGCGGTATCCTCCCGACCCCGTGAGGATACCCACGGGGGGTATGCAGAATCGGATCGGGTGCCGGGGTGACACGGGCGGACGGGCCATCGACCGGCGGCGCCGGGGGCGGCCGGTCGTCAGGGCCTGTTTCCGTACCGGTGCAGGACCACACCTCCGGGGAAGGTCCTCGTCTCGACGAGATCGAGATCCACCCGGTCGTCCAGCGTCGCGAAGAAGGGCGTGCCGCCGCCCACCAGGACCGGGTGGGTGACGGTGACGTACTCGTCGATCAGCCCGGCCCGCATGGCCGTCGCGGCGAGGCCGGCGCCGGCCACGTCCATCGGGCCGCCGTCCTCGGCCTTGAGTCGGGCGATCTCGGCGACGGCGTCACGGGTGACGAGCCGGGCGCCCTGGACCGCGCTGATCGTCGAGGAGAACACCACCTTCGGCATGTCCCGCCAGCGGTGGGCGAACTGGATCTCCGCCGGTGTGGCCCCGGGCTGCTGGTCGGCGGTCGGCCAGTGGGAGCTCATCTCCTCCCACAGCCGCCGCCCGTACAGCGAGAGGCCGGTGGCCGCCACGCGGTCGGACCAGAACCGGAACAGCTCGTCGCTCGGTGCGCTCCAGTCGAGGTCGCCGCCGGGCGCGGTGATGTAGCCGTCCACGCTCAGGTTCATGGCGTAGGTCAGCGTGCGCACGGGGTGCCCTCCCGGATGTGTGGGTCTGTATGGGTCCAGGGCAGGTGGACCGGCGCAGTGCGGTGGACTCATCGGTGGGGACCACCGGTGGGCGCTGCCGCCCCGTCGGCCACCGGGGTGCCGGTCGCCTCATCGGTGGAGGTGGGCGCCCTTGAGGATCTTGTCGACGGCGTTCCTGGCGCCGTGCAGACCGATCCCGACCAGCTCGAGGTCGGCGCCGGCCACCGCGTGCACGGCGGCCCGGTTGTCGGCATCGTGACCGGTGGCGAACATGTCCCGCGTGTAGACCGCGAGCGGGAACTCCCGGCCCACCGCCCGGGAGCGGGCGGCGGCCAGGGTCTGTCCGCTCGCCTCGAACACGAGGACGGGGATCCCCAGCATGCGCAGGTACCGCTGCCCGTCGGCGTCCTGGTAGTCCGCGCCCACCAGTTCGGGATGGGCAGCGGTGACCGCGCTGATCAGGAACGCGGTCACGTTGAGGCGTTGCCAGGTCGCCAGGTCGTGGCGCACCGCGACGGCGACCTTGTCGGTGAACGGGGGGACGAGGGGATCGGTGGTCACCCGTCCAGTGCAGGCCATGCCGGGCGCCGCCGTCTTGGACGTCCTTGATGTCCTGCCGTTCGATGTCCTGCCGGTCGCCGTCCTGCCGGGCGCGGTCCCCGGCGTCACCGGTGCCACGGAGGTCAGCAGGCCCCGCGTCGGTAGCGGCCCGGGGTGGTGGCCAGCAACCGGGTGAAGTGGCGGCTCAGGTGTGCCTGGTCGTAGAACCCGGTCTCCGCCGCCACGTCGACGGGTGCGTCGCCGGCGAGCAGTCGACGTCGGGCCAGATCCAGCCGCCGACCCACCAGGTAGCGGTGCGGGGGGATGCCGTAGCTGCGGGTGAAGGACCGCACCAGATGGGCCGTGCTCACCCCGACGACCCCGGCCACGGCGGCGATCCCGGCGATGCCGCCCGGGTCGGCGTCCAGGATCTCCCGGGCGCGACGGGCCACCAGGGCCGGCGGTTGCGCGAGCGTGCCGTCGGGGCGACCGGTCAGGTGCCAGGCCACCCGTTCGACCACCAGCGCCAGCCGGCTCTCGGCCTCCAGGTCGTCGCCGCGCACCAGGGCCCGGTCCAACGAGGAGGACTCCCGGAGGAGTCCGGCGTCTGGGATGAGCGGCCCGTCGACCGCCGAGCCGGTGAGCGAGGTGGGGAAGACGTCCCCGTCGAGGTAGATCACCCGCTTGCGGAACCCTCGCGTCGTCGTCGGCCGGCCGTCGTGCACGACGTGCGGCGGGAGCACCGTCACCCCGGCTCGCGGGAGAGCGGCATGTCCCTGGCGATCCAGGTGGTAGCCGATCAGGCCGTCGTCGACCAGCAGCAGGGTCCAGGTGTCGTGGGTGTGCGCGGGGTAGGCGTGGTCACGCCACTGGGCGTGCAGCACCTCGGCGACCCCGTGCACCCTCGGCCGCCACGCCTGCACCCGGTCCCGCGCGTCCATCCGGCGGAGTCTCCCACCGGCGTCGGGAAGCACGTCGGGGTGGCTCCGTGCGGCGCCCCGTCCACCCACCGCAGACCTCCCCTGTGTCGCGGATCAGCTGCCCGCCGTCGCGACCGCGGCGCAGAACCGGTCGTGGTCGGCGCGGGCCTGCCGGAGCGGTGCGAGTACCTCGGTGTCGGCCACCTCGGCCACCCGGTCGGTCAGCCGCCGACGCACCTGCCCGGCCCGCCTGCGTGCCCCGGCCTGCACCAGCGGTGTGCTCACCAGCGCCAGCAGCAGGCCGGCGAGCAGCCCGCCGACCAGGAGCAGGGTGGGGACCGGGATGCCCTGCACCCGGGGCAGCGGGACGACGTCCGCCAACTGCAGCAGGCCCAGCCCGACGAGCGCGAGCAGCCACAGCGCCCCGGCCAGCGCCGCCAGCGTGAGGAGCCACTGCAGGCCACCGAGCGCCCGCTGCCAGATCGGCGTGCGGTCCGGCCCGAGATCGGTGCCGGCGACCGCGCGGTCCAGCCGGTCGGCCAGCCGGTCCTTCGACAGGTCCGCGGTGCGCCGCAGCTCGTCCCGCCAGGCCTGGGGCAGTCCCTCGCCGGCGGCGTCGCGGGCCCGGCGCAGGGCCGAGTCCACGCCGGCGGTCTGCACCGCGCCGGCCTCGGGCAGCGAGCTCCGGGCCGCCTCGTCGCCCAGGTGCAACCGACCCAGCGGGTCGGCCCGGAGCTTCGCGGTCCAGCGGAGCAGCGGCCAGCCGGTGTGCTGGTTGCCCCGGCGCCGGGCCGAGCGCTCGACCGCGCTGACGACAGCGGGCACCCCGGCGGCGTTCGCGAGCGCGGCCGCCAGCTCCCGGTCGTCGCGGCCCGGGTTGCGGTCACCGGCGGTGTCCGGCGCGCAGTGTTCAGCCAGTGCGGCCGCGACGGACCGGGCGTCCGCGGCCAGTCGGTCGGTGGCCGCCCGCCGGGCGGCCACCCGGGAGGCAAGCTCGGCGCGCAGCTCGGGGAGCCCGGCCCCGGTGCGGGCCGCGGTGGGGAGGATCGGCGTCGCGGCCAGCCCCTCCCGGTCGAGCAGCCCGCGCAGGTCGGCCAGGCACGCCCGGGCCGACGCGTCGTCCAGTCGGTCGACCTGGTTGAGGACGACGACCAGCACCCCCGCGTGCCCGGCCAGCGGCGCCAGGTACCGCGAGTGCACCGCGGCGTCGGCGTACTTCTGCGGGTCGAGCACCCAGACCAGCACGTCGACCAGGTCGACCAGGCGGTCGACCTCGAGCCGGTTCTCCAGCCGGATGCTGTCGTGGTCGGGCAGGTCGAGCAGCACCAGACCGTCCAGCGCGGGCTCGGCCGGCTCGAACCGGTGCCGGCGTGGCACCTGCAGCCAGTCCAGCAACCGGTCGGCGCCGTGCTCGCCCCACACGCCGGCGTGCGCGACCCCGGTGGTCGGCCGGCGGACGCCCGGGGTGCTCACCTCGCTCCCGCACAGCGCGTTGAACAGGGTGGACTTGCCGCTGCCGGTCGCCCCGGCGAGCGCCACGACGGTCGCGTCGCCGAGGGCCTCGCGGGCGCCGGCCTTGGCCAGCAGGGTGCGGGCCCGGGCCACCTCGGGGACCTCGAGCCTGTCCTGCGCGACCTCCACCGCCTCCCTCAGCGCGGCGAGTCGATCGCTCATCGGGAGCTCCGCGCGTCGATCCCGGCCCGTCCTCATGCCCGACCTCCCTGGGCGGCGGACAGACCGGCGACCGCGGCGCGCAGGTCGGCGGCGGCGTCCGCGGTGGGTGCGACGTCCGCGAGCAGCTCGGTGAACCGGTCCTGCTCCCTGCGCAGCACCCGGTCGGCGCGGGCGTCGAGGTCGGCCCGGGCCCGCGTCGCGAGCGCGCGGACGGCGTTGTCCCCGAAGACCGCCTCCAGCAGTCGCTGCCCGGCGGGTGGTGCCGCCGGCGATGACCACCTCGGCGCCGGAGAGCCCTGCGGTGGAGGCGAAGACGGCGATCATCAGCGCCGCGCCGGCGCCGTTGACGCCCCAGGACATCAGCCGGGCCCGGGACCGCTTGCCCGCGCCCTCCTTGCGGACGAGCTCGAGCACGAAGCCCTGCCAGTCCCGCACCTCGTCGCGGCCAGCCCGGCGAAGGCGGGGGAGACACCGTCCAGCTCGGTCTCCCGGCCCCCGATCAGCGCGATGCCGCCGGGCAGCGAGCGCCAGGCGACGACGGTGTCCTCCGCGGCCCGCTCGGCCTCGGCCCGCAGCAGCTGCTCCACGCCGGACTCCACCGCGCCCTGCAGGTCCGCCGCCGGGTTCGGTCGGCCGGTGAAGGCCGCGGTCACCCGGTCGCGGAGCCGACCGACCTGCCCCTGCAGGCTGCGCATCCACTCCCCGGTGCCCACGAACTCCTGCCAGCGGGCGAGCACCTCCCCGCGCAGCAGGCTGCCGTTGCCCACGCCCTCGTCGACCGCGGCGCGGGCCCGGGCGTAGGCGGTGTCCGCCGCGGCGTGCAGTGCCCGGGCGGCGACCACCTGCTCCTCGACACCGACGACGACCACGTCGACCCGACCGCGCAGGCTCTCCAGTGCGCCCGCCAGCGTCTGCCGGACGACGGCAGCCCGTTGCTCCTGGTCGGCGGAGAGCGCGTGCAACCAGTTCCGCAACGGCGCCACCTGCTCCGCGGGCAGGAATCCGTCGATCAGCGGTCGTTCCTCGACGACGAACAGTCGGGCCGCGCCCAGCCCGCCGCGCCGCAGCATCGCGGCGAGGTCGTCGGCCACCTCGCCGACCGCCTCGGCCGGCACCCGGTCCAGGACGACGGCCAGGGCGGTGCCGCGCTCCTGTGCGGTCCGCAGCAGGTCCCAGGGGACGGCGTCGGCGTACCGGGCCGCCGTGGTCACGAAGATCCACAGGTCCGCGGCCCCCAGCAGCTGGCCGGCGAGCGTGCGGTTGGCCTCGACGACCGAGTCGACGTCCGGGGCGTCGACCAGGGCCAGGCCCGGTGGGAGGGCGTCGGTGGGGACCAGCGTGATGCCGTTCAGGGTGTCGCCCTCGCCGGTGGTGCGGGCCAGCCCGGGGAGCACCCGGTCACCGGAGAACCACCCCACGTCGGCGGCCGAGCAGACGAGCACCGGCGATCGCGTCGTCGGCCGGAGCACGCCCGGCGTGGTCACCCGGGCGCCGAGCACGCTGTTGACCAGCGTGGACTTCCCGGCGCCGGTGGACCCACCGACGACGGCCAGCAGCGGGGCGTCCAGGTCGCGCAGGCGGGGGAGGAGGTAGTCGTCGACCTGGTCGACCACCGCGCGAGCGGTGCGGGCGGCCTCATCGCGACCGGTGGTGGCCAGGCCGAGCGGCGCCGCCGCGACGGAATCACGCAGCCACTGCAGGGCCTCCGGCAGCCCGGTCAGTGTGGTCATACCTGGAGTATCGGTCAGCGGAGCGGCGGCGGGATGACGTAGACCGCCCGGCGCTGCTGGCCCCAGCCGAACCGGGTCTCGCACACCCAGTCCTCCATGTCGGAGGCGAACTTGGCGGCGATCTGCTCGACGGTCTGATTCCCGAGGGCGGTCCAGGTGAGCCAGCCGCCGATCGATGCGTCCTCCGCCGCCACCACGTCGACCCGCATCGCATCGGGTGCGTCGCTCTGCCAGTAGACGCGGGTGGAGCGGTACTCGTCGTCGGTGAGCAGACTGCGGATCACCGGCTCGACCACCCGACGTCGCAGCTCGGCCAGGTCGGCGTCGTCCTCATGGGTGGCCAGCACCTGCGGCGGCTCCGGTGAGGGAGCGCCGAAGGTGATCGTCAGCGAGCTGGAATAGGCAGCCGACGGGGCGGGCGGGTCCGAGAACACAGAGGTCCGGCCGCCGCCGGGTGGACGCTGCGGTGCCGGGGCCGACGGATCGTCCCGCCCGCGTGCGTAGTGGACGGCAGGGCCGTCCAGCTCGTCCTCGAGGTCGGATGCCACGCTCCCGCCGGCCATCTGCCACCGGGTGTCCCGGTCGGAGAGAGATGTGGTGGACCAGTCCCGAAGGCGGGTCCGCAGCGTCTTCGTCAGCCCGAGGGAGTCCATGTCGACGGGCCGCGGGTGGGTCAGGTCGGTGATGTCGACCAGCGGTCCCTGTCCGTCGTCGGCCCGGAGCAGGAACCGCCGCTCATCGTCGGCGTGCATCTCGATGTGCACCATCAGTGCTCCTGCTTCCGATCGCCGACCAGCACGGACATGACCAGCTCGTCGTGCCAGGCGCCGTCGGCCCACAGGACGTCCCGGCGGCGGCCCTCCACCACGAACCCGCACTTCTCGTAGACCCGTCGCGCCCGGGGGTTGAAGGCGAAGACGGTGAGGGCGATGCGGTGCAGGCCGACCGCGAAGGCGTGGTCGCGGACCAGTGCGGTGGCCTGGGTGCCGTAGCCGCGTCCGACCGACGGGCCGCTCAGCCAGATCCGGAAGTTCACCGACGCGTTCTCCGGGTCCAGCTCGTTGAGCACGGCCTCGCCGAGGAAGGCGCTGTCGGTGCGCCGCAGCACGGCCCAGTCGGCCCGGTCGTGCTGGTCGGCGCGGGTGGCCAGCCAGCGCCGTACCGCCTCCGGCGCGAACTCGGCGCTGCTCCCGGTGAGCCGGGTGACCTCCGGATCGGCCAGGCCGAGCAGGTAGTCGTCCAGCACGGCCTCGGTGAGCGGCACCAGGGTGACGTCGATGCCGTGCAGCGCGGGCTGCAGGCGGAAGACGTCCGCCGGCACCGCGGGGCCGGCGGACGCGATCACGACGCGGTGCGCCGCCGACGTGGTGCGGTCTCGCCCTCTTGGGCGTCCGGGTCTGCCTTGGTGGCGGCTTTCTTCGCCGCCGGCTTGCGAGCGGGCTTGGCCGGGGCCGCGTCCTTCTCGGCGGTGTCCTTCTTCGCCGCGGGGGTGCGGCGTCGCGTCGGCTTGACCGGCGCCTCGTCGTCGTCCTTCGCTGCCGCCTTCGTGTCGGCGGTGTCCGTGCTCTCGCCCGACTCGTCCGCCTGGGCGCCGCCCTTGTGTCGCTGCACGCTCCTCCGCAGTGCGGCGAGCAGATCGACCACCTCCGCGTCCTCGTCGGAGGATTCGGTCTCCTGGGCCGGGAACGCTTCCCCTCCCTCGAGTTTCGCGTCAATCAGCTGCTCGAGCTCGGCCCGGTAGGTGTCGGTGTAGTCCTCGGGGCGGAAGTCGTCGGCGAAGCTGTCGACCAGGGTGGCGGCCATCTTCAGCTCGGCCGGCTTGATGTCCACGTCCTCGTCGAGGGAGGCGAAGTGGGCGGCGCGCACCTCGTCGGGCCAGAGCAGCGTCTGCACGACGAGCACGTCGTCGCGCACGCGGAGCGCGGCCAGCCGGGTCTTCTGGCGCAGGGCGAAGTGCACGATGGCGATGCGGTCGGTGCTCTCCAGGGTGCGCTGCAGCAACACGTACGCCTTGGTCGACTTGGACGCGGGCTCGAGGTAGTAGCTCTTGTCGAACAGCACCGGGTCGATCTGGTCGGCGGGAACGAAGCTGGACACCTCGATCTCGCGGCTCTGGCTCACCGGGAGCTGCTGGAAGTCCTCGTCGGTGAGGATGACGGTGCGGCCGTCCTCGGCCTGGTAGGCCTTGTCGATCTCGGCGAACTCCACCTTCTCCCCGCACACCTCGCAGACCCGCTGGTAGCGGATCCGGCCGCCGTCGGCTGCGTGGACCTGGTGGAAGCGGATGTCGTTGTCCTCGGTGGCCGTGTAGACCTTGATCGGGACGTTGACCAGGCCGAACGCCAGGGAGCCTTTCCAGATGGAGCGCATCGACCCATGATGGACGGCCGGCACGGCTTTGGCGAGGGGGTACGGGGGTGGCCCCAGCAGGCACCGGACGTGCGCGCGCCGGGGGGAAGGCGAGCGGCGGCACGGGCGACAGCACCCTGGTCGACCTGGACGGACACCGTTTCACCCTGACCAACCTGGGGAAGGTGCTGTACCCGGACGCGGGTACCACCAAGGCCGAGGTCATCGGCTACTACGCCGCCGTCGCGCATCTGATGGTCCCGCACACCGCGGGGCGGCCCTGCACCCGCAAGCGGTGGCCGAACGGGGTCCGGTCCGAGCCGTTCTTCCAGAAGAACGTGGACGCCGCGACGCCGGCGTGGGTCCGCCGGGTCAGCATCGAGCACTCGTCGGGCCCGAACGTGTACCCGGTGGTCGACAACCCGGCGACCCTGGCCTGGATGGCCCAGAACGCCGCGCTGGAGATCCACGTCCCGCAATGGCGTTTCGACTCCGGCGATGTTCCGCAGAACCCCGACCGGCTGGTCTTCGACCTCGACCCGGGGCCCGGCGTCGGCCTCGACGTGTGCGTGGAGGTGGCGTTCGCCGTCCGGGAACGGTTGGCCGGCGGCGGGATCGACCTGCCGATGATCCCGGTGACCAGTGGGTCCAAGGGCATCCACCTCTATCTCGCCCTGGACGGGTCGTTGACCTCCGCGCAGGCGTCGGACCAGGCCCGGGAGCTGGCCGAGGCGGTCGAACGGGACCTTCCCGCCCTGGTGGTCTCCCGGATGAGCAAGGCGCTGCGCCCGGGAAAGGTGTTCATCGACTGGTCGCAGAACAACGGGAACAAGACGACCATTGCGCCGTGGTCGCTGCGCGGTCGGGAGCGGCCCACGGTCGCCGTCCCCCGGACGTGGGAGGAGCTGGGCCGGTCCGGTCTGGCCCATCTGGAGCTGGCGGAGGTCCTCGATCGCATCGCGGGCGACCCGACCCCGGGTGACGCGCAGGACGTCGACCCGATGGCCGGGCTGGAGGACGCCGACCGACCCCGGGTGACCACCGGCGGTACGCCCCCGGGCCCGGACAAGCTGGCCACCTACCGGTCCATGCGATCTCCCGACCGGACCCCCGAGCCGGTGCCGGGGCCGGCGGAACTGCCGCACGGTGCCGACGACACGTTCGTCATCCAGGAGCACCACGCCAGTCGGCTGCACTACGACTTCCGACTGGAACGCGGCGGCGTCCTCGTCTCCTGGGCCGTCCCCAAGAACCTGCCCACCGACACCAAGGGCAACCGGCTGGCCGTGCACACCGAGGATCACCCGATGGACTACGCCGCGTTTGCCGGCGACATCCCGGCCGGGGAGTACGGCGGGGGTCACGTCGAGATCTGGGATGCCGGAACCTATGTCACCGAGAAGTGGCGGGACGACGAGGTCATCGTGGTGCTGACCGGGCGGCGGGTGGCCGGTCGCTTCGCGTTGATCCGGACGAACGGCAAGAACTGGTTGGTGCACCGGATGGCCGATCAGAGCCCGGCCAAGGCCGCTGCCGCGGCGGCGCCCGCCCGTCCCCGCCGTTCGCCCGCGCCGCCGCCGGCCCGCGCAGCGCAGCAGGACACCGCCGGGGACGACACCGACGCTGCCGCCGACGCCGCGACCGGCCGGGCCCCCACCGATCTGTCCCCGATGCTGGCCGGCCCCGGAACCCTGACCGACCTCGACCCGGCCACCACCTGGCGGCTGGAGGGCAAGTGGGACGGCATCCGTGCCCTGGTCTCCGTCGACGACGGGGGGCTCACCATCCGCAGCCGTACCGGCCGGGACATCACCGCCGGCTATCCCGAGCTGGCCGGGCTCGCCGACGCCCTGGCCGGGTTGACCGTGGTGCTGGACGGGGAGATCGTCGCCTTCGCCAACGGCGCCACCCACCGCGGGGGAGACCTCGAGGGGCGCAGTGACTTCGGCCTGCTGCAGCAGCGGATGAACACCAGCCGCGCCGCCGACGTCGCCCGGCTGGCCGGCACCGTGCCGGTGGTCTTCCTGGCGTTCGACGTCCTGCACCTGAACGGGGTGTCGCTGCTGCGCAAGACCCTCGACGATCGACGCACCCTGCTCGAGGCCCTGCACCTGGACGACGAGCACTGGCGGACCCCGGCACGCCTGGACGGCGATCCCGAGCAGGCTCTGGCCGACAGTCGCCGCCGCGGGTGGGAGGGGATCCTCGCCAAGAAGGCATCCTCGACGTATCTGCCGGGCAAGCGCGCGGGGACCTGGGTGAAGCTGAAGAACCAACGGATGCAGGAGGTCGTCGTCGTCGGGTGGAAGCCCGGGAACGGGCGCCGCGCCGGCGGCATCGGATCGTTGCTGCTGGCCGTCGCGGACGACGACGGGACGCTGCGGTACGCCGGCAAGGTCGGCACCGGGTTCACCGAGGCCATCCTGGACGACCTGCTGACGCGACTGACCCCGCTGAAGGCCGACCGGGCCCCGGTGGACGGAGTCAGCCGCCCCGAGGCCCGGGATGCGGTGTGGGTGCGCCCCGAGCTGGTCGGCGAGGTCCGCTTCGTGGAGTGGACGCACGACGGGCATCTGCGGGCGTCCAGCTGGCGCGGGCTGCGGCCGGACAAGCGCCCTGCCGACGTCCGGGTGGAGTGAGACCGGCGGATCTGCGCCCGGCCGAGGTCCTGGCGCGGAGCGCCAGCCGACCTGGGAGACGCACCGGAAATCCGGTCAGATTCCTCGCGAACGGACCCATCCGGGCGACCGCGCTCACCGAACCCCAGGACGACGGCCACATGGGCCGCACCTGCGCCACCCGATGAAGGAGTGAGCTGATGGGATCGAACGAGGTGTTCGGCGGCAAGCCGGTGCTGGAGTTCAGCACTGGGCTGCAGCGTCGGAGTTTCCTGAAGTACGCGGGGATGGTGGGGGTGGGTGCCGGTTTCGTCGCCGGTGGCCTGCTCGGCGCCCCGTCTGCGGGTGCGGTGACCAAGGCGCGTCGTGAGGCGGGGCTGGCGGCCACGGATGTGGACATCCTGAACTACGCGTTGACTCTGGAGTATCTGGAGGCCGATTTCTACGCGATGGGCCTGCAGGCGGGGTTGCTGACCGACCGCGAGTTGGAGTTGGTCACGCCGATCGGTGATCACGAGAAGCAGCACGTGGCTGCGGTGACGGCGGCGGTGTCCTCGTTCGGTGGGACGCCGGTGGCGAAGCCGAATATCACGTATCCGGCGGGGACGTTCGACTCGCGGGACTCGTTCCTGAAGAACGCGTCGGCGTTCGAGGAGCTGGGTGTGACGGCGTATCACGGGCAGGTGCCGTTGATCCAGTCGCTGGAGGTGCTGGCTGCGGCGGCGTCGATCGCGGGGGTCGAGTCGCGGCATGCCGCGGTGGTCGCTTCGCTGTTGGGGACGAACCCGTTCCCGAACCCGATCGAGAAGAACGCCTCGATGGACACCGTCCTGGCCGCCGTCAAGCCGCTGATCGCCTGAGCGGGAGAGAAGATCATCATGAGCAAGCGTGCAGAGTTCGTGCGGGGCGAGATGGCGTCGGTTCCGGCGTCGGTGGCGTTGGGGGCGTTGAACAACCGGTGGGCCTACGCGGCGCCGGGTGATTTCGCGACCGACATCGATGTCCTGAACTACGCGTTGACGTTGGAGTACCTGGAGGCGGCGTTCTACGTGCAGGGCAACAAGGCCGGTCTGGTCTCGGGTGTGGAGGCTGATTACCTCAAGCAGATCCAGGCCGATGAGGAGTTCCACGTCACGGCGTTGACCGACACGATCACGTCTCTGGGTGGCACTCCGGTGTCGGCTCCGGGGGTGGATTTCGGGGGTGCGTTCGATTCCCGGACGTCGTATCTGACGACGTCGGTGACGTTCGAGAACGTGGGTGTGGGTGCGTATCTGGGGGCGGCCGGGTTCATCAAGGACAAGGCCATCCTGCAGGCTGCGGCGGGGATCTTCGGGGTCGAGGCGCGGCATGCCGCGGTCGTCGCGGTGCTGTTGGGTCTGCCTGCTGAGGGTGGGGTCTACAAGGGTGCGTACGAGACGCCGATCGACAAGGCCACCGTGCTGGCCGCGGTCACCCCCTTCCTGACGCAGATGGCCGGCCCCATGCCGGTCGGTGCACCCGACACCGGTGGTGGCAGCACCACGTCGTCCGACAACAGCGGTCTGCTCGCCGTCGGCGGAGCGGCCCTGCTCGGCGCGGCCGGGGTGGCGGCCTACGCCGCGCACCAGCGGTCGTCCGGGACGGCCACGGAGTCGACCCAGGTCTGATCTCCGGATCGAACCGGCAGTCCCTGCCGCCCTGCACCTCCTCGGACGTGCAGGGCGGCATTCTGCTGTCCGGGGGAGCGTGCACCCGAGCGCTCTCTCAGGCGGGACGAGCGGCGCGGATCCGGGCCAGGCCGCCGCAGCGTGCGCTGGTCCTGCCCTGGGCGGCGTGTGTTCTGGAAGTCGTGAGACGAATCGGATCGTCACCCCGTCCGGTCCGGCGGCGGGGGTGCGTGCGCACCCGCCCCTGATCCTCGGCCGGATCCGGCTGGGGCAGGGGAGGTCACCGCAGCCGTCGAACGATGGTTCGTGCAACCTGCGTGAGCAGCTCCGCGGTCCGCACCTCCTCGCCGGCGGTCCAACGAGCTGTGGGCTTCGAGCAGCTGAGGCCGTAGTTGCGGCCCTGCGCCGAGAAGGAAACGGCTACGCAGCACAGTCCAGGAGTGCCCTCTTCCCGATCGACGGCGTACTGCTGCTGTCGGATCCTGGTCAGCTCGGCGTCCAGCAACGCGGGCTCGACGATGGTGTGCTCGGTCAGCGGGGTCAACGTCACGGGCAGGTGGTGCGGCACGTCCGCCGGGTCCAGGCTCGACAGGATGGCCTTGCCGAGGCCGGTCGCGTACACCGGGAGCCGGCGCCCGGAGTGGAAGCGCACACCCAGGGCATGACGGGAGTAGCGCGACGCCAGATAGAGGATGTCGGTGTCCACCAGGGTGGCGAGATGGACCGTCTCGCCGAGCTCGTCCCGGGCGCCTTCCAGCAGATCCACGGCCGCGTCGACCACTGAGTCGTCGTCGCGATGCCCGGCCGCGGCGATCATCTGCAGCTGCCGTCCGACGCGGTAACGGTGGGCCGCGTCCATCTGCAGCCAGGATCGCTGGACCAACGTCGCCAGCAGGGCGTGAAGGCTGCTCTTGGGCAGTTCCAGGCGGTGCTGGATCTCCGAGAACGTCACCCCGTCGGCCTCGGCCGCGACCAGTTCGACGACCGCGACGGTCCGGTCCGCAGATTTGACCGACGGTTCGGACGAGGCGGTCCTCCGTGGGGGTGACGAATCGGAAGAGTTCATGGATGTGAACGTAGCAAAC
Organism: Nakamurella flavida; assembly: GCF_030811475.1. Lineage (NCBI taxonomy): Bacteria > Bacillati > Actinomycetota > Actinomycetes > Nakamurellales > Nakamurellaceae > Nakamurella > Nakamurella flavida. The sequence continues at coordinate 2,197,746 of NZ_JAUSQV010000001.1, read as the reverse complement.
GCAGCCAGTCACGCAACTTCACGGCGCGACGAGTAGTCGGCGCTGACAGCCCTTGCGCAGACGCCGAAGATCACCTAATTTTCCTTCCAGCGTCTCACCGAAGAGTTCGCATATGAGAACTGGAGAATCCTCCTTGACATCGCTGTCGCCAGGTTCCCCGCAGCCCGTGACGGCTGCGCTCCGGGAGATGTTGTTCTTCCCGGTCACTCCGTTCCGATCGGACGGCACCGTCGATCACGATCTGCTCGCCGAGCATCTGCAGAGCGGACTGCGGTTCGATCCGCCGGCGGTGTTCGCAGCCTGCGGCACCGGCGAGCTCGCGTCCCTCTCGATGGGTGAGCACAGGCGCGTCGTGGAGACGGCCGTGCAGAGCTGCGGGACGACCCCCGTCTTCGCCGGCGTCGGTGGGGGGCTGGGATCAGCCACGGCCCAGGCGGTCGCGGCGCAGGAAGCAGGAGCCGGCGGCCTGTTGATCCTGCCGCCCTACCTGAACGAGGCCCCTCAGCAGGGCTGGGTGGAGTACTACAGCCGGTTGGCCGAGTGCACCGATCTGCCGGTCGTGCTCTACCAGCGCAACCAGGTCCGCTTCGACCTCGACACCTGCCGTGCGCTGGCTGATGTTCCCGGAGTGATCGCGTTCAAGGACGGGCTGGGGGACCTGCGGCAGATGCGCGAGCTGGTCGACGAACTGGGGGATCGATGGGTCTTCTGCAACGGGCTGCCGACGGCCGAACTCACCCAGATCGACTATCAGGCCCTGGGTGCCCGCAGCTATTCATCCGCCGTGTTCGCCTTCTTCCCGGAGATGGCCGTCGCCTTCCGTGATGCACTGGTGGCCGGGGACGCCGGTCGCGCCGAGTACCTGCTCGCCACCTTCTTCCGACCGCTGGGGCAGCTCCGGGACGAGGTGCCCGGCTACGCCGTCGCCCTGGTCAAGGCTGCACTCCGCCTGGGCAACCCGGGTTTCGGCCCCGTCCGCGAACCGCTGGTCGGACCGTCCCCCGAGCACCTGCGCCGTCTGCAGGTGCTCATCGACATCGGCCACGAAGCTCTCGCCTCGTCAGCGCCGGTCCTCCCGGCGTCGGCGCCGGCGTGAGTACCGGCACGCTCGACCGGGCCAGTTCGACAGTTCCGGCCTCCAGCCGTGTCGCCGCGTTCGTCGATCGGCGCATCGGCTGGATCCTGGTCCTGCCCACCGCCGCCGCCGTCGTCCTGGTCTGCATCTTCCCGCTCATCCAGGCGGTCCAGATCTCGTTCCAGGACAACAAGCTCCGCAACCCCTCTCCGCAGTTCATCGGCCTGGACAACTACCAGGCGCTGCTGTCGGACCCGGCGGTGTGGCATTCCCTGTGGATCTCCGCGGTCTTCGTGGGTCTGTCCGTCTTGTTCTCCTACGTCATCGGGTTGGGCCTGGCCGTGCTGCTCAACCGGCCGATGCGTGGACGAGGCCTGGTCAGGGCCGCGATCATCATCCCGTGGGCGGTGCCGGCGTTCGTCGCTGCACTGGTCTGGGCGTGGATGTACAACGACCAGTTCGGCATCATCAACTCGATGCTCAACGACGTCGGGGTCGACAACCCGCCGACGTGGCTGGATCAGACCTGGGCGCTGCTCTCGCTTATCGTCGTCATGGTGTGGAAGAGCTTCCCGTTCCAGTTCGTCATGCTGCTGGCCGGTCTGCAGTCCATCCCCAAGGAGCTGTACGAGTCGGCCAGCGTGGACGGGGCCGGCAAGTGGCGGCAGTTCTTCTCCATCACGCTGCCGATGCTGCGTCCGGTGTCCTCCATCGCCATTCTTCTGGCTGCCATCAACGCTTTCCACTACTTCCCCATCCCCTGGATCATGACCCAGGGGGGACCGTCCAAGGCCACCGACGTCATCCCGGTCGCGACGTACAACATCGCCTTCAACGCCGGTGATCTGGGCTACGGATCGGCCGCCGCCGTCTTCATGTTCCTGGTCATCCTGCTGGCGGCGTTGCCGTTCCTGCGTTCCTACTACCGAGAGCTCAAGCAATCATGACGAGTCCCCTGATGACCGGTGAGGCGGTACAGGTGACACGGAACGTGCCGCGGCCGGCTCGACGACGTCGACGTGGCCTGGACGAGCCGTCCTGGCTGGAATCCACCATCGTGTTCCTCACCCTGGCCATCACGGTGCTGGTCTGCCTGTTCCCGTTCCTGTGGATGATCCGCACCGCACTCACCCCGACGAAGGATGCCTTCTCGACCGATCCCAGCATCCTGCCCAGCTCGTTGACCCTCGGGAACTTCGGGCGGGTGCTGACCTCACCCAGCACGCCCTTCGTCCAGCAGTTCTTCAACACTCTGCTGGTCTCGACGGCCACCACCGTTCTGGTGATCATCTTCGGCATCACCGGCGCCTACGCCCTGGCCCGGCTGAAGTTCGTGGGGCGGCGGGCCTTCGGCATGACCCTGCTGATCGTCCAGCTCTTCCCCGGGGTCCTGCTGGTCATCCCACTGTTCGTGGTGCTGGTCAACCTGAACCTGACCAACTCCTACCTCGGTCTGATCCTGGCCTACAGCACCACGAACCTCCCCTTCGTCGTGTGGTTCCTGCGGGGCTACTTCCTCTCCATCCCGGAGGAACTGGGGGAGGCGGCCAGGATCGACGGCTGTACCCACCTGGGGGTGCTGTTCCGCATCGTGCTGCCGCTGGCCCGGCCCGGGATCGCGGCTGCGGCGACGCTGGCCATGGTCAGTGCCTGGAACGAGTACCTGTTCGCCTTCATCCTCATCAAGGACAGCGACAAGCGGGTGCTGTCCACCGGTCTGGCCTCGTTCATCGAGCAGTTCACCGCGGACTACAGCGGCCTGTTCGCGATGGCCACCCTCACCACGATCCCGATCGTCGCCGTCTTCCTGCTCTTCCAGCGCCACCTCGTGGGTGGGCTGGCCGCCGGCGGGGTCAAAGGATGACCCCGCCCGTCTTCTCAGGAGCCCTCGTGACCCACCAGATGAACCGACGTCAACTGCTGCAGGCGATGTCGGCGCTCGCCGCGATCCCCGCCCTGGGTGGGCTCGCCGCCTGCTCGACCTCGACCGCGCCGGCCGGTGCAGCGGCAGGTTCCGGCGCCACGGCCGGTGCGGCGCTCGAGTTCTGGACGCGGGAGACCCAGGACAACGGTGCTCGCCAACCGCGCATCATCGAGCGTCTGGCCGCCTTCGACGCCGAGCGGGGGACCACGGTCACCCCGCAATTCCTGGTCTTCCAGGAGTCCGTGCAGAAGACGCAGGCCGCTTTGGCGGCCGGCAACCCACCCGATGTCGGCCAGCAGGGCCCCGATGTCACCCTCGGGTTCGCAGCGGCGGGCAACCTGCTGAACATCGACGACGTCTTCGCCGGCCTGGAGGATCGGCTGCTCGACCTGCAGAAGGACGCCTTCGTGGTGTACGAGGACGCCACCTTCGGCGTGCCGTGGTACGTGGAGACGAGGGTGCTCTTCTACCACAAGGATCTGCTGGAGCAGGCCGGCGTCGAGCCTCCCACCACCTGGGACGAATGGTTGGCCGTGGCCAAGGCGACCACCCGCGGGGATGACCAGTTCGGGTTCCTGTTCGGGCCGGAGGGTCCCCAGCCCGGCCAGCTGTTCATCCCCCTGGCAACCGCTGCCGGCGCGCCGCTGCTCGATGCCCAGGGACAGATCTCGGCGGACACCGAAGGACACCGCGCCGCGCTCCAGTTGCTCAAGGACATGTACGACGCCGGGGCGATCCCCGCAGCTTTCCCCACCTACAAGAACAATGACGTCACCCAGTTGTTCGCGCAGAAGAAGTCGGCGATGTACTGGGCCAACGGTGAGGTGCTGCTCGCGTTGAACACCATCGACCCCTCCCTCTCGGAGAACATCGGTGCGGTGCTCACCCCGGTGCCGAAGGCCGGTGATGTTTCCCGGTCCTTCCTGGGCGGATTCGAATTGTTCGCCTTCGCCGGCACGCAGGCACCGGAGGATGCCAAGGCGTTGATCAACTACCTGTTCGATCCGACGTGGTACGGCGAGTACGTCAAGGCCACCAAGGGCGCCGCCCTCCCGGTGACCAAGGAGCTGGCGGCGGACCCCTTCTTCACCGACGACCCCAACCTCAAGGTGCTCATCGAACAACTCCAGACCGCCGTGCGGTACGGCGGACCGGATTACGGCAATGTGCCCTACCTCGGCGAGGCCGAGGGCAAGGCATTGTTCAGCAAGGCGGTCCTGGACGTGTTCACCGGAGCGCAGACCGTCGACGGGGCGGTCACCACCCTGGACGGCGAACTCAAGGCGATCGCGGGTCAGCAGTGACGATCACGAACGAGGCCGTGGTCACGACGAACGGGGCGAAGCGGAACTCGAGGACCGCAGCCGTGTACGTCGGTGGGGAGACGGCCGGGCCGGTGCGTCGGCTCTGGCACGGGGTCGGCTATGACGAACTCAACTGGACCTCGACCCGTCGGGGCGTCGGTCTGCTCGCTCTCCTGGGTGACGACGTCCTCCCCGCCGGCTTCAGCATCCGTATGCACAACACCCTGACCAGCGGGAACGGGTGGTCCATCCCGGCATGGGGGTCCGGCGACGTCTTCCATCGCCTACCGGACGGGTCCGTCCGGTACCGCTGGGACATCCTGGACGCCACCTACGACGCGATCACTGCCGGGGGCGGGACACCCCTGGTCGAGCTCGGGTTCATGCCCCGCGAGTTGTCCCGCATCAGCAGCCGCAGCGCCGGCTTCGAACCGGGAGCGGACGTCGGCTACGAGGACTACGAGCTGGGCAACTGGAAGTACCCGCCGGCCGACGAGGAGCAATGGTCCGACCTCGTCCGGGCTCTGGTGAACCACTTCATCGAGCGGTACGGCCGCGCGGCCGTCGCCGGCTGGCGGTTCGAGATGTGGAACGAGCCGGACATCCCCAACTACTGGAAGGGGACCTGGGAGGAATACATGCGGCTGTGGGACGTCACGTGCCGGGCGTTCCGCGACGTCCTGCCCGACGGGCAGATCGGCGGACCGGCCACCACTGCCCACGGCTCGACCGAGCTCGACCGGTTCTGCCGCAACGCGATCGACCACGACACAGTCCCGGATTTCCTGTCCTTCCACACCAAGGGGGCCCACTACGACCCGCGGCGCCACTACGACCACTTCACCCCGGCCGAGCGTCAGACACCCTCCCGCGCGGTCATGCTCGAGGACATCTCCCGGAACCTGGCGGTCATCGCGAAGCATCCCGAGCTCGCCGATCTCCCGGTGCTGGTGGACGAGTGCGATCCCGCCGTCGGGACCGTCTACGGCGAGTTCGACAACCCCTCCTTCGGAGTCACCAATTCCGAGTACTACCCCTCGTTCGTCGCCCGGCTCATCCACGACCTGCAGGACGAGCGTTTCGACTCGGTCGAGCAGATCACCCACTGGGCGTTCTACATGGAAGGGAAGCGCTGGTTCGAGGGGAACCGGACGCTGCTGGACAACGACGACGTCGAGAAGCCGATTCTCAACGGCCTGCGGATGCTCGAGTCCCTCACCGGCCTGCCGCGCCTGCCCATCGAGGTACGGGGTGATGCCGCCGGTGAGGTGGCGGCCCTCGGGGGCAGTGACGGTGCGGTGATGCGCGTGCTGCTCACGAATCACCACGACAACTGGTGGGCGGAGGGCGACGCGGAGCTCACCGTCCACCTTCCGGCCGCCGGCGCACTGCGCATGTCACGGCTGGATGCGCGGCACGGCAACACCTACCGCGCCTGGGAACGGCTCGGCCGGCCCGCCTGGCCCGATGCCGGTCAGGTCCAGCAACTCCGCAGCGAGGGCATGCTGACCTGGGAACCGGTCATCGCCGAGCCGGGGGAAGACGGCGGCCGGCTCACCGTCGCAGTCCCGATGCACGGCATGGTGCTCCTCGAGTTCGACCTGGAGACGCCCGCGTGAGCGGGCCGGACGCCGTCGCAACTTCCTTCGCGAGCACCGCGGTAGCGATGCCGGGGGGATGGTGCGTCCGATGGAGTTGATGCTCATCGGTTGCGGCGGGATGGGCCGGCGCTATGTCGCGGGTCTGAGCAGGCTCGTGGGCATCGGACACGAGGGCTTCGACGGCTCCCAGGTGCGGTTCAGCTGTCTGGTCGATCAGGTCCGGGAGCGGGCGCAGGCCCTGGCCGATGAGGTGGCCGAGGCAACGGGGCACCGGCCCGCCGTGGCCGGCTCGATCGCCGCCGGGCTCGCCGCGGCGGCCGTGGACGGTGCCGTCGTGGCCAGTTCGACCATCGCCCACGCCTCCATCTGTGCCGAGCTGGTCGCTGCCGGAGTGTCGATCCTGGTGGAGAAACCCCTGACCACCGACGTGAACTCCGGCGTGGAGACGATGCGGGCAGCCCACGCGGCAGGGGTGGTGCTGGCCGTGGCCGAGAACGTCCGCCGGGAACCGGTCAACCGGTGGGCGCGTTCTGTTCTGCGGTCAGGGCGTCTGGGCCGTCCCCGCTTCGTGCTCGACCAGGTGTTCACCGGTGCCGATGCCATCCAGCTCACGCCCTGGCGGCATCGCGCGGAATCCGGTGGGCTGCTGTTGGACGTCGCCGTGCACAACGCGGACGTGCTGGAGTACCTGCTCGGACCGGTCGCGGCCGTCCTGGGCGGGATCACCAGGCTGGAGGAACCGATCCGGCGACGGGCCAGCACCATGACGGTCGGTTCCTCGGCCTTCTACGACCGCTTCACCCCCGAACTGCCGGAGACCGTCGAAGCAGACGCGGACGACGTGTTGGCGGCCCTGTTGTCCTTCACCGGCGGTGCAGTGGGCCAATGGGTGCAACACCAGGCCGCTCATGGCCTGCGGCGTGCTGAACGCACCATCTGGTGTGCGGCAGGGTCCATCGAACTGCCCCCCGACCGATCCGGTTCGCTGCCCAGGGTCACCCTGGACGGTGCCGTGGTCGGCCGGGAGGAGCTGGCCGCCCTGGCGGACCCGGACGACGGCCCCGCCTGGTCGCTGCCCCCGGTGGAGGCCGGCCTGTGGGGCGATGCGCGCACCGTGGCCGGCGCGGGGGACTTCGCGTACATCGACGGCACCCTGGTGGCCATCGAGCTCGCGGATTTCGTGACGGCGGTCCGCGGCGGCGGCACCCCCGAGGTCGACGCGGCGACCGGGCTGCGGGCCATGGCCCTGGTCGAGGCGGTGGCGCGGGCGGGCCGGGACGGTGGACCGGTGGTGCCCGCGGAATTCGGGAGAGCCCGACCATGAGCGTGCCGCAGATCGACGGGGTCAGGGTGGCGGCACTGGCCGTCCCGACCGTCCTGGCCTCGGCCGAGATCACCTCACCGATGGACGCCGTCCCGGCCCACCGGCACCGGCGGTCCAGCTGGTACGGGTCCATGGGGGAGGTGTTGGTCGAGATCAGCGCCGGACCTCTCCGCGGCATCGGGATGACCCACGGCGGGCAGGCCGTCGCGGCGCTGCTGCGCGAACACCTCGGCCCCCTGCTGGTCGGGACCGACCCCACCGACATCGCGGCCCAATGGGACCGGCTGCGCCGGGCGTGCTACCCGTACGGGACCGGTGGCCTGGCCGCGATGGCGAGGTCCGCGCTGGATCTCGCTCTGTGGGACATGCGGGGGCACGCAGAAGGCGTTTCGGTCACCGCACTCCTGGGCGGCACCGGAACCGAGATACCGGTCTACGCCACCGGCAACCGGGTCGCCGAGTTCGTCGCGGCCGGCTTCCCGGCGGTGAAGATCGGTATGCCCCGCGGCCCCTGGGACGGGCCTTCCGCCGTCGAGGCGGTCAGCCGGGTGCTCGAACGGGCCAGGGTGGAGGCTGGGCCCGAAGCCGCCCTGATGGCAGATGCGTGGATGGGCTGGACACCGGCGTTCGTGGCCGAGGTCGCGCCCGCACTGCACGCCGCCGGGCTGACCTGGCTGGAAGAGCCGCTGCCCCCGGATCACACCGGAGACCTGCCGGCGGTGGTCAACGCTGCGCCGGTACCCATCGCCGGCGGTGAACACCTGACCCACCCGCACGAGTTCCTGGCGCTCGCCGCCGCCGGGGTGGGCATCTGGCAACCGGACGTCATGTGGTGCGGAGGACTCACCGCGGCCCTGCGCCTGGCCGACCTGGCCGACCGCACACCGGTTGCCGGACTCGGACCCTCAGCCCGTTCGCGCCTGGCTCCGCACCTGGGCGCCGGGCCCTTCTCCCTGCCGCTGGTGTCCGCCCGCTGTCCCGATCACCCGGCGGAGTGGTTCGTGGGCACCGCTCAGGGAGCCGCCTGGGACACCGCCCCCACCGTTCTGCACGGCGCCGCATTCCCGGACGCCGGTCGGATCACCCCGTCGTCGGCCGCCGGCTTCGGGATCACCCTCGACGAGGAAGCCGTGAACCGTTATGCCTGTTGACGTCTCGACCGCCCCGGCCACCTCCTCGACCTCCACCATCGATGCCCTGATCGGACGTGGTCAGGAGGTGTACTTCTCGACCCGAGACGCCCAGCCGTCCATGTGGGCCTCCTGGATGACCGCGGTGGCCGATGCGCTGGACGCCGCAGCGGACCACCTCGTCGGAATCGCCGAGCGGGAGACCCATCTGACCCCCGCCCGGCTGAGCGGGGAAGTGACGCGGACCTCCGGGCAGTTGCGCCTGCTTGCCGCGGCTGCCCTCGACGGCAGCTGCTACGAGCTGACGATCGACCACGCCGACCCCGAGAAGACTCCGCCCCGGCCCGACTTGCGCCGGATGCTCCAAGGCGTCGGGCCCGTGGTGGTCTTCGCGGCGAGCAACTTCCCGTTCGCCTTCAGCGTCCTGGGTGGAGACACCGCTGCCGCCTGGGCGGCCGGCTGTCCCGTGCTGCTCAAGATCCACTCCGGTCACCCGGAGCTGTCCTGGGCGACCCTGCAGGTCGCCCGCACGGCCCTGCGGGCCGCCGGGGCGCCGCCGGATTGGATCATCGGATTCACCGGACAGCAGGCCGGCCGGCAGGCTCTGGCCGATCCGCGGGTGAAAGCAGGCGCATTCACAGGGTCGGAGCACGTGGGCCGGCAACTGCTGTCGGTCGCGCAGGACCGGCCGGACCCCATCCCGTTCTACGGCGAACTCGGCTCCGTCAACCCCGTCGTGGTCCTGCCCGCCGCCGCCCGCCACCAGCGCGAACAGATCGCCGGCGGGTTGGCCGCTTCCTTCACCCTCGGACGGGGGCAGTTCTGCACCAAACCCGGTGTCGTGGCCGTGCCGGCATCGGCCCGACTGGGCGATGCCGTCACCGCCCACCTGTCCGGGATGGACACCGGTGCATTGCTCACCGAGAGCATCGGCCGCGCATTCGTCCAGGGGACCGCGGAATTGGGTCAGCTGCCGGGCGTTCTCGTCGACCACGATGCGAGGAGCACCGTCGAGTCGGCCGGGCCGTGGCTCGGTTCCGTGCGGCTCGCGGACGTGATCGCAGCGCCGGACGCATATCTCGCCGAACGTTTCGGCCCGGCCACGCTGTTGATCACCTACGAGGACACCGACTCGACCACCGTGGCCACACAACTGGCATCCCTGTCCTCGATCCTGCCCGGCTCCCTGACGGGGACGGTGCACGCGGATCTGGACGACGAGTCGGACATCGCACTGGCCGGCACCGTCGTCGACCGACTGCGGCACCGGTGCGGCCGGATCATCATGAACAGCTGGCCCACCGGTGTGGCCGTCGCCTGGGCGATGCACCACGGTGGCCCGTGGCCGGCCACCACGGGTTCGCTGCACACGTCGGTCGGCCCCACCTCGATCCGCCGGTTCCTCACCCCGGTGAGCTTCCAGGACATGCCGCAGGGTCTGCTGCCGCCGGTGCTCCAGGACGGCCGTACCGACCTCACGCGGCGTATCGACGGCAGGTTGGTCCCGGCGGCCTGACCCGGGCACTTCCTCTGAGGGAAGTCGAGTCGGGTAGGCCGATTCTTGCCCCCCCTCGGGCGCGTCGGGACCCCACTACCGGCTCGGCCCACCGTTCCGAGACCACCGGCCGGGGCGCCGGTGCCACGGCGTCGATGCGCGACCGACTGAGCAATTCGTCCGTGCACGCGGGCCCTGGGTCGACTCCTCGCCGCACTTCAGGCGGTCGTCCTGGCCCGGGTGATCAGCTGCTCGCTGACGTCCCAGAGCTGCCGGGCCGCCTGCGGGTCCAGGGCGTGCGGGAGGACGCCGTCCAGTCCGTTGAGCTCCGACACGACCTCGGCCTCCTGGCAGTCCTGGAAGTACCGGCCGCCGATGCCGGCGACGAGCGGGGACGTGGCCAGGAAGACCGACGTGGCCGCGCCCTGTTCGGTCGACTTCATGTGGAACAGGCCCGCCGCCGCCGCCCCCCGCGCCTGTTCCTCCGCGGCGGCGCGGCGCTCCGGGCTCCAGTGGCGCTGCAGCGGGGTCCAGATGCCACCCGGATCCAGCGAGTTGGCGGTGATCCCGTCGGCGGCCCACCGGCGGCTGGCCTCGACGGCGAAGAGGGCATCGGCCGTCTTCGACTGCCCGTAGGCCAGGTTGGGGTCGTACGGGCGACGATCGAAGAACAGGTCGTCCAGGACGACCGGCGAGGCGGCGTGACCACTGGAGGAGACGGCCACGATGCGCGCGTCGCCGGCGGCGGCCAGCGCGCCGTGCAGACCGGTGGCGAGCGCGAAGTGACCGAGATAATTGGTGCCGAACTGGGTCTCCCACCCCTGCGCCGTCCGCCCCTGCGGGGAATCCATCACCCCGGCGTTGTTGACCAGGATGTGCAGCGGGCCCTGCCAGGCCCGGGTGAACGCGTCGACGCTCGCCAGGTCGGCGAGATCGAGGTGGGCCACGACGAGGTCCGTCCGGCCGCTGGAGTCGGCGATGTCGGCGGCCACGCGCTCCCCGGCGGCCGTGTCCCGCACGGCGAGGGTCACCTGGGCGCCGGCGTGGGCCAACGCGCGGGCGGTCTCCACCCCGATGCCCGAGGCAGCGCCCGTCACGACGGCCCGTCGCCCGGCCAGGTCGACGCCGTCCACCACCTGCAGGGCGGTGGACCTACTGCTGAACTCACTCCGGATCCGTGTCATGCGACCATGGTAACCAACTAGTTGGTTGTATGCTCGGGCGATGGTGAGGGACGGGGAGGCGAGCCGGCGGCGATTGCTCGCGGCGGCCGCGGCGGAGTTCGCCCAGCACGGCATCGTGGGGGCACGGGTGGACCGCATCGCGGCGTCGTCCGGGGTGAACAAGGCCCAGATGTACGCTTGGTTCGGGTCGAAGGACGGCCTGTTCGACGCCGTCTTCGACGATCAGCTCCACGGCATCGTCGACTCCGTGCCGTTCGACGCCGACGACCTCCCGGGCTACGCCGTCCGCCTGTACGACTCCTACCTGGCCGCACCGGAACTGGTCCGGTTGGCGAGCTGGAACCGGCTGGAACGGGTGCCGACCGGTGATCTGCTCAGCGGCCACCGCGAGCTGTCCGAGCCCAAGAACCGGGCGATTGCCCGGGCGCAGGAGCAGGGCCGCATCCTCGCCGGCATCCGGCCGGACGAGGTGTACTCCCTGGTCATCGCGCTGGCCGGCACCTGGTCACCGGTGAGCGCGACCTACACCGCATCGGCCGCGGACGGCGGGGCCGACCACGAACGGCGCCGCGCCGCGCTCCGATTGGTCGTCACGCGCGCCCTGGGGCCGTGATCGGGGAGACCCTGCAGCCCCGGCCCGGACTCGCGAGACACGGTGGCCTCGGCCCGCTCAGGCGCGCGCGTCCGCCAACCACCCGGCCGGATCGCCCGCGCCGGTCAGGTCGGTCCCGCTCACCAACCAGGACGCACCGGCCTGCCGGATGTCGTCGAGGTGGCGGCGCTGCACTCCGCCGTCCAGTCCGACCAGCCGGTCGGGGTCGCCGGTTCGCAGCTCGCGGACCGTGCCGAGGGTGCTCGGGGTGAAGGTGGATCCGGCCTGCCCGGGGACGATGCTCATCACCAGCACGGCCAGCTCACCGGGCGGCACGACGTCGGCCGGGGTCCCGGGGGAGAGGGCGAGACCGGCGCGGGCGCCGCGCTTCTCGATGCGCCGGAGTGCGGCGAGGTGGTCCGGTGTCTCGGCGTGCACCACGACCAGTTCGCAGAAGTCGGTCCAGGCGTCCACGTGGGCGAGCGGGTCGGTGACCATGAGGTGGGCCTCGGCGCGCAGGCCGTGCGCGGCGGTGAGCGTGCGGGCGCGATCGGCCGGGAAGCCGCCGGCGGCGGCGAACACCCCGTCGGTCAGGTCCCAGTGCACGTGGTCCAGGCCCGCGGTCCGCAGCGTGCTCAGTGTGGGGTCCTGGGCGGGCTCCGGCACCGACCACAGGGAGACCGCCACGCGACGGGTCATGCCGGGGGGTCCGCTCGAAAAGGCATGGCCAGCAGTGCCTCCGCCAGTGCGCGGTCGACGACCAGGGCCGAGATCAGCCCGGACCGGGTCACCGCCATCACCGCCGCTGCCTTGGCCGCCCCTGCCGCGACGGCGACCACGCGGGGGACGGCGGCCAGCTGTGCGGCGGTGATGGACAGGCACCGTTCCGCCATCTCCCGCCCGACCAGGGTGCCGTCGGCGTCGATGAGCACGCCGGCCACCTCGGCCTGCACACCCTGGCGCTCCAGTTCCGCACGGTCCTCCGGCGTCATCACCTCGCGCAGCTGCGAGATCGGCGGGTCCCACGATCCCACCGCGACGAAGGCCACGGTGATCCGGGAGAACAGCGCCAGTGCCTGCGCGACATCGGGCTGCCGGCGCAGCCCGGCCGCGGTGGCCGCGTCGTGCAGGAGCAGCGGGGCGAAGATGGCATGGGCCTGCCCGCCCGCGCGGCGCGACGCCCGCCGCACCACCTCCACGGGCGACTCGGTCAGGTCGGCCCCGACCACCCCGGTGAGCTGCACGATCGAGACCGGCGGCAGGGAGCGGAGTTCCGTGGTCATCGCGGTGATCGTCCGACCCCAGGCCAGGCCGAGCACGTCCCCGTCGCCCAGGGTGTCGGTGAGCAGTGCCGCCGCGGCGCCGCCGACCTGCCGGCGGGCCTCGACGTCACCGCCGTGCGTGCCCACCACCAGGCACTCGGCGAGCTGCAGGTGCTCGCGCAGACGGGCGGACAGCGGGTCGTCCGGCAGGCCGCCGTCGTCCAGCGTGATGGTGACGATGCCCGTCGACCGGGCCTGTTCGAGCAGGCGGGCCACCTTGAACCGGGACAGCCCGAACTCCTGGCCGATCTGCACCTTGGAGATGTCGTCCAGGTAGAAGCGCCGGGCCACCGAGGTGATCAGCCGCCGTTCGGCCAGCGCTCCGTCGCCGCTCATCCGAGCATCCTCCCCGCACAGTCGTGACGTCTTCGTGACCGAAGGGGCTTGTCGTCCCCGAGCCGCCCTCCTAGGGTGGCACAGACGAGCGAGAGTAACGCTCATATGAGCGGTAGCGCAAGGAGGCGCGAGTGACCAAGCGGCGAATCCCGGACGAGATCGGCATCCTCGGGATCCTGATCGTGGTCGTGCTGACCCTGAGCCTGCTGTCCGACAACTTCGGCACCGTCGGTAATTTCCAGGTCCTGCTGCTCAACGGGGCCGTGATCGCCTTCCTCGCCCTCGGGCAGACCTTCGTGCTGCTGACCGGCGGGATCGACCTGTCCACCGGTTCCAACGTCGCCCTCACCGGGATGCTCGCCGCCATCGCCATGCGCGAGGGGGCGTCCTGGCCGGTGGCCGCGCTCATCGCCCTGGTCGCCGGGGTCACCGTGGGCGTCTTCAACGGCGCCGTCATCCACTACCTGCGGCTGCCGCCGTTCATCGTCACCTTCGCGACGTTCGGCATCGCGGCGAGCATCCCGCAGATCCTCACCGGGGCCAGCTCGGTGCCGGTGCGCGAGCAGCTTTTCGCGATCATCGGACGCGGGTCCCTCTACGGCGTCCCCATGCCCGTGGTGCTCGTGGTGATCGCCGCGGTGGTGCTGACGGTCGTCCTCCGCCGGACGGCCACCGGCGTGCACATCTACGCCGTCGGCGGGAACGCCGAGACCTCCCGGCTGGCCGGTATCAAGATCGGCCGCACCACGATTCTGGTCTACGCGATCAGCGGACTGTGCGCGGCCTTCGGCGGGCTCATCACCACCAGCCGGCTCATGGTCGGCTACCCGACCGCGGGATCGGGCAACGAGTTGTTCTTCTCCATCGCGGCCGCGGTGGTCGGCGGCGTGTCCCTCTTCGGTGGCATCGGCACGATCCTCGGGGCCGTCCTCGGCGCCCTGCTGATCGCCACCGTCTCCAACGGCATGAACGTCATCGGGGTCGAGAGCTTCTGGCAGCCCCTGGTCATCGGGGTCATCATCCTCATCGGCGTCAGCCTGGACACCGTGCGCCGGCGGCTGTCCTTCCGGGACCTCGGTCGGCTCCTGGGCCGCCCGGGCGGCGGGCCGCCGACCGGGCCGTCCGCACCACCGGGCCCGGAGAAGGCGGTCGGGACTCTCGACGCCGCCCGTGCCGCGCCCTGACCCCGGCACCCTCCGCACCACCGGACACCGACCCACCTCCCCCTGGCAATCACCCCCCACCCCCCACCCGGCAGTCACCCCCCACCCCCCAAAGGAAGGCAGAACCGTGCGACGAAGCATCGCGTTCACCGGGCTCCTCGCGGCCGCGTCCCTCTCCCTGGCCGCCTGCGGCGGACTGGACACCGGCGCCAGCACCTCCAGCGCGGCCCCCACCGCGACCAGCAGTGCCGCCTCCAGCAGTGCGGCCTCCAGCAGTGCCGCGACGAGCAGTGCGGCGAGCGGCTCGAGCTCGGCCGCCTCCAGCTCGGCCGGCTCCAGCTCCGCATCCAGCGGAGGTGGGGCGGCGGCCGCCGCCATCCCGCGGCCCGCCGCGTGCGACGAGGCGAGCCCGTACATCGCCGTGGCCCTGCCCAACCTGACCAACCCGTACTACGTCGCCATGAAGCAGGGCTTCGAGGACGCCGGGTCCGCCGCCGGCTACACGATCGAGGTGCAGATCGCGAACGACGACGACGCCACCCAGCTCGGCCAGGTGCAGGCCATGCTGCAGAAGCAGCCCTGCGCCCTGGCTCTCAACGCCGTCAAGTCCGAACCGGCCGCGGCCATCGTCAAGGCGGCCAACGACGCCGGCGTGCCGGTGTTCACCGTCAACGTCACCGTCGACCCGGACGCGCTGTCCTCGCAGGGCGCGAGCATCGTGCAGTACCTCGGCGCCGACAACGCCGCCGGCGGCAGGCAGATCGGCGAGCAGGTGCTCAAGGACCTGGGTGCCGACGCCGCGTTCAAGGTCGGGCTGATCACCGAGCCCGACGAGATCCCGGTCGTCGTGCGCGACCAGGGCTTCAAGGACGCCATCGCCCCCGATGCGAACGCGAGCGTCGTCGCCGAGGTGGACGGCAACGTCAAGCCGGACGTGTCGCTGCAGGCCACCACCGAACTGCTGCAGGGCAACCCGGACGTCAGCGTGCTGTTCGCCAGCACCGGCCCGGCGTCCTACGGGGCCCTGCAGGCCATCGCCGGCAACGCGAACGTCAAGGTGTACGGGTTCTGCGCCTCCGAGGAGCCGCTCACCGACGCCTACCCGGCCTGCGTCGCCCAGGAGCCCGCCGACTACGGCAAGCGCGTGGTCGAGCAGATCCAGGGCTGGCTCGGCGGCGGCACCCCCGAGGCCGAGATCCTGCGCCCGCTCAAGCTCTTCGTGAACGGCGAGACGCCCGCACCGGGCGAGGTCGGCTGACATGGCGGACCGGACGGTCGACGACACCGGGCAGGGGGGACTCCGGGCCACGGGCATCGTCAAGCGCTACGCGGGAGTCCCCGCTCTGGCCGGGGTCGATCTGACCGTCCGGCCCGGTGAGGTGGTCGGGCTCGTGGGGCACAACGGGGCCGGCAAGTCGACCCTGCTCAAGTGCCTGTCCGGGGCGGTCCGCCCGGACGAGGGGACGATCGAGGTGGACGGCGTCCCGCTCGCGCTCACCGGCCCGGCGGCCGCGCTGGCCGCCGGGATCTCCACGGTGTACCAGGAGCTGTCGCTGCTGCCGAACCTCACCGTGACCCAGAACGTGTTCCTGGGCGACGAGATCCGTCGGTTCGGGCAGTTGTCCCGGGACCGGATGCGCCGTGCCGCGCGGGAACTCGTCGAACGGTTCGACGTCCAGGTCGACGTGGACCGCCGGCTCGGCGACTACCCCGTGGCCACCCGGCAGCTGCTGGAGATCGCCATCGCCACCCAGCGGGGATCACGGTTCCTGCTGCTCGACGAGCCGACCACCTCGCTGGAGGGGGAACAGGTGGTGCGGCTGCTCGACACCGTCGGGGAGCTGGCCCGCACCACCGGGATCGGCGTGCTGCTCGTCGACCACAAGCTCGACGAGCTGTACCAGGTCGCCGACACCGTGGTCGCCCTGGTGGACGGGCGGGTGCGCATCGCCGGGTCCGCCCGCACGGTGGACCGGGCCGACGTCGTCCGGGCCATCGCGGGGGAGGAGGCCGCCGTCCACCTGTTGCAGGAGGGCCGGGCCGACGAGGGCACGCCCACCGACCCGGCCGGTGCCCCCGGGCATGTCCCGGCGCCGTCCGCGGCGTCCGACCGGCCGGACGGCACCGTCGCCCTGCAGGTCGACCACCTGGCCACCGCGGCGCTGCGCGACGTCAGCCTGAGCGCGCGACCGGGCCGGGTGCTGGGGCTGTACGGGTTGATCGGGTCGGGCCGCACCGAACTGCTGCGCGCTCTGGTCGGCCTGGACACCGTGCAGGGCGGCACCGTCCGGCTGGACGGCCGGGAGTTCCGGCCGCGCAACCCCGCGCAGGCCGCCCGGGCCGGGCTCGTCTACCTCACCGAGGAACGCAAGACCGACGGCATCGTGCCCGGACTGGACTCCGCCACGAACGTCGTCCTGCCGATCCTGCACCGCTTCTCCCGCCTCGGGCTGCTGGACAAGCGCGCGCTGGGCCGTACCGCGACCGAGTACATGGACCTGCTGCACGTACGCGGCAACCGGGCCGCCCCGGTGGTCAGCCTGTCCGGGGGCAACCAGCAGAAGGTGCTGCTCGCCCGGGCGCTGGCCCAGCGCCCCCGGGTCCTGCTGCTGGACGAGCCGACCAAGGGCGTGGACATCGGGGTCAAGTCCGAGATCCACCGGCTGCTCAAGGACCTGGCCCACCGGCAGGGCATGACGGTGGTGGTGGTATCCAGTGAGGAGGAAGAGATCCTGGACGTCGCCGACGATGTCGTCACGTTCAGCTCGGGCCGCTGCGACGGCCGTACCCGGCCGGCCGCGGAGCTCTCCGTGGTCGACCTCCGCCAAGCCGCGTGGGACGCGGCGTGAAGGAAGCAGGAACCGTGACCCACCCCGAGCAGACGGCCGGACAGCAGATGCCACAGCAGACGCCACAGAACGAGGCGGCCGGCACTGTTCTCGCCGAGGCCCGCGAGGCGATCCGGCGCGAGGCGGCGGGCGTGCTCGCCGTCGCCGACCAGCTCGACGACACCTTCCTGCAGGCCGCGCGCTGGCTCTTCGACTGCACCGGCATGGTCTTCGTGACCGGAGCCGGCACCTCCGGGGCGATCGCCCGCCGGATGGCCCACCTGTTCTCGGTCTGCGGCACCCCCTCGGTGCACCTGCCCGGCGCCGACGCCCTGCACGGCACGATGGGTGCCGTCCGCGACGGCGACATCGTCGTGGCCATCTCGCGGGGCGGCGGTTCGCGGGAGATCAACGACCTGACCACCCGGGTGCAGGCCCGCGGGGCCCGGGTCATCGCGCTGACCGCTGCGCCGGAGTCCGAGCTCGGCACCCTGGCCGATCTCGTCGTCACCCTGACCAGCCCGCTCGGCGTCGACCCGGGGGAGGTCATCGCCATGGGGTCGACGCTGGTCACCGCGGCCTGGGGGGACGCGCTCGCGCTGGTCCTCATGCGGTTGCGCGGTTACGGCTGGGAGCAGGTGCTGCACAGCCACCCGTCCGGAGCCGTCGGTCAGCTGCACGAGGCGCCCGACGCGTTGCCGCCGCTCACCCTGGACGCGCCGGCCGGGGCCGGCCGATGAGCGGCACCCACGGGCTGCTCGTCGCCGGCATCGACAGCTCCACCCAGTCCTGCACGGTGGAGATCCGCCGGGCCGACGACGGTGCCCTGCTCGGCTCCGGCGGCGCCCCGCACCCGGTCACCCATCCGCCGGTCAGCGAACAGGACCCGGCCCGCTGGTGGTCGGCGCTCACCGCCGCCCTGGCCGCCGCCTGCGCCGACGCCGGGATCGACGCGGGCGACATCGACGCGGTCAGCGTCGGCGCGCAGTGCCACGGCATGGTCGTGCTGGACGCCGACGACACCGTGGTGCGTCCGGCCAAGCTGTGGAACGACACCACCTCCGGCCCGCAGGCCGCCCGGCTGGTGGCGGAGTACGGCGCGGCGAACTGGGTCGCCGCCATCGGCCTCACCCCGTCCGCCGCGCTCACCGTCACCAAGCTCGCGTGGCTGGCCGAGCACGAGCCGGCGAACCTGGCCCGGCTGCGCACCGTGCTGCTGCCGCACGACTACCTGACCTTCCGCCTGACCGGGGAGAAGGTGACCGACCGCTCGGAGGCGTCCGGCACCGGGTACTACGCCGCGGCCCAGGGGCGCTGGCTGACCGAGATCCTCGAGCGGTTCGTCTCGGCCGACCTGAACTGGGCGGCCGCGCTGCCCCGGGTGCTCGGGCCGGACGAGACCGCCGGCACCGTCCAGGCGTCCGCCGCGGCCGAGCTCGGCCTGCGCACCGACGTGATGGTCGGCGCGGGCGGCGGTGACCAGCACCTGGGCGCGCTCGGGCTCGGCCTGCGGCCCGGCGACGTGGCCTACAGCTTCGGGACCTCCGGCGTCGTGCTCACCACCACCCCGGACTCCGTGCACGACACCTCCGGCTGGGTGGACGGGGTCGCCGACGCCGCGGGCGGGTACCTGCCGCTGGTCTGCACGCTGAACTGCACCAAGGTCACCGACACGTTCGCCCGCGTCCTCGGGGTCACCCCGCCCGAGCTCGGCGACCTCGCGCTGGCCGCCGACCCGTCCCGGCGCCGCCCCGTCCTCGTCGCCTACCTGGACGGGGAGCGCAGCCCGGCCCGGCCCGCCGCCGAGGGACTGTTAGCCGGGCTGACCACCGACCTCACCCGCGAGGACTTCGCGCTCGCCGTCGTCGAGGGCG
This sequence comes from Nakamurella flavida, assembly GCF_030811475.1. Lineage (NCBI taxonomy): Bacteria > Bacillati > Actinomycetota > Actinomycetes > Nakamurellales > Nakamurellaceae > Nakamurella > Nakamurella flavida. The sequence continues at coordinate 2,178,594 of NZ_JAUSQV010000001.1, read as the reverse complement.
TGATCAGCGGCATCGTCCGCGGCCACCAGGCCCTCACCGGGGCCGGCATCGCCACCGGCGGGGAGATCGTCGCCGCCGGCGGGGGAGCGCGGTCCACCGCCTACCGGCAGGTGCTGGCCGACCAGCTCGGCCGACCGGTGCACACCCGTGACGCCCCCGAGGCCACCGCGCGCGGCGCGTGCGTCCAGGCCGCCGCGGTGCTCACCGGGCGACCGGTCACCCGGGTCCGGGACGCCTGGTGCCCGCCGACCACGTCCACGATCGAGCCCCGGGTGGAGCGCGCCGTCGGGCTGGATCCGCGGTACACCCCGCTGGCCGACTGGCGCGGCGCCGACCGCCCGTCCTGACCCGCCCGCGACCCGACGAGAAGCACGGAGCCCGTCATGGCCCTCTACATCGACTCCGCCGACCGCCCGGTCGTCGAGTCCCTGCTGGACACCGGGCTGTTCGCCGGGGTCACCACCAACCCGGAGATCCTCGCCCGGAACGGCTACCGCCGTGCCGATCTCCCGGTCGTCCACCGCTGGCTCACCGCCGCCGGGGCGCGGCGGGTGTACTTCCAGACCCTGGGCGACGACGCCGACGCCGTCACCGCCCACGGCCGGGAGATCGCCGCCCTCGGTGACGACGTCATCGTGAAGATCCCGGCCACCCGCGCCGGGTTGACCGCAGCGGCGCGGTTGTCCGGGGAGGGCGTGCCGGTGCTGATCACCGCGGTGCACCACGCCACCCACGCCCAGCTCGCCGTGGCCGCGGGCGCGCACTCCGTCGCCCCGTACGTGGCTCCGATGACCCGGCACGGCCGGGACGGGGCGGCCACCACCCTGGCCATGGCCCGCATCCTGGCCGGCACCGGGGTCGGCATCCTCGCCGCAGGGTTCGCCACCCCGGACGAGGTCGCCGAGCTCGCCGCCGGCGGCATCGTCGACTTCACCCTGGAACCCGCCCTGCTCGAGACGATGCTCGCCGACGAGTACGCCGTGGCCGCCGCCGAACACTTCGAGGCCGTCACCGCCGCAGTCGCAGCGCGCTGATCGTCGTCCCGGGTGCGCTCCGTGACAGCCACTCGCGCTCCGTCGTCGGGTGTCGTTCCGTGCCGTTCCGGGGAGGCCCGGGCCCGCCGGTCGTGATCAGTTCTTGATCCTTCTCTCCCAGGGTGGGGCCGTACCGTGGTCCTCACGTCGGCTGCCGTGGCCCCCTGCGCGTCCCATCACCGCAGGTCCCGGCACTGATCGTCACCGATGTCCGGTTCGTCGCCCGTCGGCGGGACAGCCGACTGGACGCAGCACCCGGCAGGACGCAGCACACAGGGAGACGCATGTTCCGATCGACCCCCGCCCGTCGACGACCGGCCGGTGGCCGCCCCCGCTGGGCGGCGGTGGCGGCCGTCGCGGCTGCCGGGCTGATGGCCCTGACCGCCTGCTCGTCCTCGAACGAGGTCGTCGTCACGGTGACCGCACAGGCCACCTCGAGCGGCGTCACCGCGCCCGGGCTCGGCGCCTCGTCGGCCCCGGCGACCAGCTCTGCCGGTGACCTGGCGACCAAGGTGCGGGTGTCCGCGTTGCCCGCGTTCGGTAGCACCGACCTCCCCCCGAACGACCCCATCACCATCACCGTGTTCTCCGCCAAGATCGGCGAACTGACCGTCAAGGCCGATGACGGCGTCGAGGTGAAGGGGGAGATCGCCGAGGACGGGGCCACCTGGACGTTGACCGATCGGCTCGCCTACAACACGACCTACACCTTCGCCGGCACCGCGGTGGCCGCCGACGGTGCGACGACCCCCATCCAGGGTCAGATGTCGACCGTCAACCCGACCGAGACCATGCGGGCCGCGTTCAACATCCCGACCGGCACCACCGTCGGCGTGGCCGCTCCGCTCATCATCACCTTCGCCGGGCAGGTCACCGACAAGGCCGCGGCCCAGGCCACGCTGCACGTGACCACCGACAAGGGCGACATCGAAGGGTCCTGGGGCTGGCTGCAGGACGAGGACATCCAGGGCAACGGCACGCTGCAGTCGATCGTGCACTTCCGCCCCAAGGAGTACTGGCCCGCCTACACCAACGTGCACTTCGAGGCCGATCTCAACGGGGTCGACTACGGCACGGCCTGGGGCCGGGAGGACATCTCGTCGGACTTCACCATCGGGCGCGCCCAGATCGTCGAGGCCGACGTCAACACCTTCCGCATGGTGGTCAAGGTCGACGGCGCCGTGGTGAAGAACTACCCCGTCTCCTACGGCAAGGAGTCGGTCCCCGGGCGGGCCACGGTCAGCGGCATCCACGTGGTGACCGAGAAGTTTCCGGTGTTCTCGATGTGCAACCAGCAGTTCGACTACTGCGGTGTGGACGAGAAGTGGGCCGTGCGCATCAACAACAACGGCGAGTTCATCCACGAGAACCTCAAGTCTGTCGAGTTCCAGGGCAAGGCGAACGTCTCCCACGGCTGCGTGAACATGGGGCCCGGCGACGCGGAGGACTACTACAACTCCGCGCTGTACGGCGACCCGGTCGAAGTCAGCAACACCGGGACACCGATGACGAACGCCGACGCCATCTACGACTGGAGCTACAGCTGGGACGAGTGGAAGGCGCTGTCCAAGATCTGATCCGGGCTCGGGACCGAGCGGTCGTGCGGGGACGGGCCCGCGTACCGTGACGGGGCAGGATCCGGCGGGCGCCGGCCGTCCGCCGGGGCCGTTGTCCGGGTCTCGCGCGACGGATCGAGGGTGGGAAAGGGCGGTCCTCCGGTGAGTGCGGAACAGTCGTCACTCCCGCACCGGGTCGCGCTGATCAGCCTGCACACCTCCCCGCTGGCCCAGGCCGGCGGCGGGGACGCCGGCGGGATGAACGTCTACGTGGCGCAGACCGCGCGCCGGTTGGCCGACCGCGGCGTGCAGGTCGAGATCTTCACCCGCGCCACCGGGTCCGACCAGCCGCCGGTGGTGCACTGGCATCCCGGGGTCCTCGTCCGGCACGTGGTCGCCGGCCCCTTCGAGGGGCTGGACAAGATCGACCTGCCGGGGCAGCTGTGCTCCTTCACCGCGGGAGTGCTGCGGGCCGAGGCCGCGCGCGAGCCCGGCCACTACGACCTCGTGCACTCCCACTACTGGCTCTCCGGCCAGGTCGGGTACCTGGCCAAGGACCGCTGGGCCGTCCCGCTCGTGCACTCCGCGCACACCCTGGCCAAGGTGAAGAATGCCGCGCTGGCCGACGGCGACCGCCCCGAACCGTTCGGCCGGGTCGTCGGGGAGGAGCAGGTCGTCGTCGAGGCCGACCGCCTGGTCGCCAACACCGCGACCGAGGCCCGGGAACTGATCGAGCTGTACGGGGCCGACCCGGCCCGCGTCGACGTGGTCGCCCCCGGGGTGGACACCGACGTGTTCCGCCCGGGCGACCGATCCCGGGCCCGTGCTCGGCTCGGCCTGCCCGCCGACGCCCGGCTGATCGTCTTCGCCGGCCGCATCCAGCCGCTCAAGGCCCCCGACGTGCTCGTCCGGGCGCTGGGCGAGTTGCACCGCCGGTCGCCGGACGACCGCTGGCGACTCGTCGTCGTCGGTGGGGTGTCCGGTTCGGTCACCACCTCCCCGGACAGCCTGCGCGAGCTCGCCGCCGCCGAGGGGGTGGCCGATCGACTGGAGTTCCGTCCACCGGTCGCGCCCGAGCTGCTCGCCGAGTACTTCCGCGCCGCCGACGTCGTCGGGGTGCCGAGCCACAACGAGTCGTTCGGGCTGGTGGCCCTGGAGGCCCAGGCCGTCGGCACCCCGGTGGTCGCCGCCGCCCGGGGCGGGCTGACCGTGGCCGTCCGCGACGACGAGAGCGGCCTGCTGCTCCCCGGCCACGACGCCCGCGACTGGGCCGACGCCCTGGGCCGGATCTGCCGGGACGCCGCCCTGCGGGAACGGCTGTCGGCCGGCGCCGTACGACAGGCCGCCGCGTTCTCCTGGGAGCACACCGTGGAGAAGTTGCTGGACACCTACCGGCGGGCCATCGCGGACGCAGCGGCCGCCCGCCATCCCGGCCGCTCCGTCCCGGCCGGGACGGGCGAGCGGGTGGGCAGCCGATGAACGGCGACGAGCTCGCCGCCGCCCTCGCCGAGCTGGAGGTCCCGGCCGACCGCACGGAGCAGGACGCGTTCCTGCTGACCCTGCCCGGGGAGCGGCGCCAGCGCACGCTGGTCTGGCTGATCCTCGGGCGTCGCGATCTGCTGGTCGAGTCCTTCGTCTGCCGGGCCCCGGACGAGAACGCCGAGGGGGTCTACCGGTACCTCCTGCAGCGCAACGCCAAGCTCCGCTCGGTGGCCTACTCGATCGACGCCGTCGGTGACATCCACCTGGTCGGCCGGCTCGGCCGGGACACGCTCACCACGGCCGAGCTGGACACCGTGCTGGGGGTCCTGCTGCAGGCCTCCGACGCCGACTTCAACCCCATCCTGGAACGCGGGTTCGCCGGCGCGATCCGGCGGGAGTGGGCCTGGCGCACCTCCCGCGGCGAGTCGGTCCGCAACCTCGCCGCCTTCCGGCACCTGGTGTCGGTCGAGCCTGCCGACGGCTGATCGTTCCGGGTGCATACTCACCGTCAGCGACGATGCACCCCCGGTCAACGACTGGATCGTGTCGTCGACACGACGGACAGCTCGGATCTCACGGACAGCAGGGAAAACGTCATCAACCGTTACCCGGTCAAGGGGATGTGCCCGTCGGTGCCTGTCCCTAGACTCGTGATGTCGGCATGACCGCCCCTTCCCTGCGTCCCGCTCCGGGTCGTCGGCTCGTGCGCGCAGGACTCCGGCACCGGGGACTCGTGCAGTCGACATCAGGGGGAACGGCGTGACCGTGGGGGACAACGAGCTCGGTGGGTCGCTCCACCGCGCGACACCCACGGCGACGGCGTCCGGGTCCCCGTTCCGGGGCCGACTGCGTCGGGCCGGCCGCACCGGCTTCCGCTCCACCCTCGCCCTGCTCGTGGCCGCCGCCATGGCCTCGGCGCTGGCCGGTTCCGCGCTCGCCGACCCGGCCGTCGGGGACGGGGTCGGCGCCGCCGTCTCGGCCGTCGCCCCCGCCGGGACCACCGGGACGGCCGGGACCCCGGCCACCAACCCGTGCCCCACCGGACCCACCGTCGCGCAGGCGGCGCTGACCGTGCCGGCTGTGCCGACCGTGCCGGCCGCCGCCCCCGCCGTCGCTCCGGCGGACCTGCTCGCCGTTCCCGCCCTGCCGACCCAGCTCACCCCCGCCGTCTCCTCGGCTTCCGCCGCTCCCGCTGCTGCGCCCGCCGCCGCGGCCGCCGATCCGCTGCGGACGCTGACCGGAGTCGGCTCCGGCTCGGTCCCGCGGGTCGAGTACGCCGGCGTCGGACTCACCACCGAGCAGGTGCGGACGGCCGCCACCGTGGTCGCCGTCGGCGAGCGGGCCGGGATCACCCGCCGCGGGGTGGAGATCGCCCTCGCCGTCGCCATGGCGCGATCCGGTCTGCAGCCGCAGGTGCTGAACCGGTCCTGGGCCCCGCTGATCGCAGCCGCCGCCGCGCCGCAGGCCGGGCTCTACTCCCAGGGTGACCGGACCGACCCGGCCGCAGCCGCCCGTGCCTTCTACACCGAACTGGTCCGGGTCGTCCCCGGCTACGACACCGACACCCGCCAGGACTGGGAACTCGGCGAGGCCGCCCAGCGCATCACCGACGGGGAGTCCGCCGCCCGGTGGACCGGATTGGCCGGCGCGCTGACCGACTCCCTGCTCGGAACCGCCCCGGCCCAGGCCGTATCGCCGGCCCCGACGGAGATCTCCGCGACCGCCGGGACCGCTCCGGCCGCCCCCACCGACACCCTGGCCTGCACGACGGTCGACACGTTGGCCGACGGCAGCGCCGCAGCCACGTTGACCGATGCCGGCACCGTGTTCGACCCGGGCACGATCATCTCCGACGAGGTCTTCTACGACACGACGGCGATGAGCACGGACGCCGTGCGCCAGTTCGTCGACACCCAGAACGCCGCCTGCTCCGGACCGGCCTGCCTGCGCTCGCTGCGCCTGAGCACCCCCGACCAGCCCGCGGACGCGTTCTGCGCGGCCTACCGCGGCGGGGTGAACGAGGACGTCGCCACCGTCCTGGTCAAGTTCTCCGTCGCCTGCGGGGTCAACCCGCAGGTCATGCTGACCACCCTGCAGAAGGAGTCCGGGCTGCTCACCCGGACCGACACCACGATGAACAGCTACCAGGCGGCCTGGGGCTGGCACTGCCCGGACACCGGCCCCGGCGGCACGGCCAACTGCGACCCCGCGTACGCCGGGTTCTTCAACCAGGGCTACGGCATGGCCAAGCAGTGGGCCCGCTACAAGGTTCAGCCGGAGAAGTACAACTACCGGGCCGGGCAGACCGTGGACATCCTGTGGAACGTGGCCGAGTCCGGCTGCGGCAGCGCCCCGGTGACCATCACCAACACCGCGACGGCCTCGCTGTACAACTACACGCCGTACCAGCCGAACGCCGCCGCGCTGGCGTCCTACCCGTCCACCGGCGACGCCTGCTCGGCGTACGGCAACCGGAACTTCTTCTTCCTGTTCCGCAAGTACTTCGGCTCGACCGGGGGCGGCGCGGCCGGCTCGGTCATCGCCCGCGGGGTCAGCGTGACCATCCCGAACAGCCCGTACGTCGACAAGGTGCTCGCCGGGAAGGCCATCACCGCCCCGAGCCCGGCCATGGCCGCCGGTCTGGCCGCCGGGTTCTCCACCCTGGGCCTGCCCTACGTCTGGGGCGGCGGCGGGTCCGGTGCCGGACCCAACAACGGCTGCACCCGCGGCGGCGGCGAGCTCAACAGCTGCGGCCCGCAGATCGGTTTCGACTGCTCCGGGCTCACCGCCTACGTGCTGGGCCAGGCCGGGTTCTCCATCCCCGGCAACTCCGGCAGCCAGCGTGCCGCCGGTCTCAGCGTCCCCTGGGACCAGGCCCTGCCCGGTGACGTCGTCGGGTTCCCGGGCCACGTGGCGATCTACCTCGGCACCATCGGCGGTGTCCGCTACATCCTCGAGGCGTCCACGGTGGGTCAGCCCATCCACGTCGGTCCGATGCGGCGCAGCGACGCCGACGCGCAGGTCCACCGCTACTGGACCTCGTCGACCACCGCTCCGGCCCAGACCGCCTACCCGTTCCTCGCCGGCAGCTCGACCTCGCCGTACGCCTCGCCCACCCCGGCCCCCACCCGGTCCGCGACCCCCGCCCCGCCCCGCCGCGTGGTCGTCCCGGAGAGCACCCGGCCCGCGCCGGTCCTGCTACCCGTCCCCGATCCGACCCCGGCCCCCGTGGCGCCGTCACCCGCGGCGCCCACCCCGGCACCGGCCGTCCCGGCGCCGGCGCCCGCCCCGCCCGCGCCGGCGACCGACCCGGTCGTCACCCCGGAGACCACCCCGGCCACCTCCGCACCGGCGCCGGAGACCTCGACCGCGCCGACCTCGGACCCGACTCCGGTCCAGCCCCCGGCGGTGACCTCCGAGACGCCGGTGTCGACCGGGGAGAGCACGTCCGGAGCCGCGGAGGGCACCGTCACCGACCCGTCGACGGACACGTCGGCCACGGAGGCCGCCCCGACCACGGACGCCGTGCCGACGACCGACGCCGTCCCGACCACGGACGCCGTCCCGAGCACCGAGGCGCCAACCTTCCCGGCGCCCACCGCCGGCAGCACCGACGCCTCCACCAGCACCGTCCCGCCGGTGACGAGCACGCCCGACGCCACCACCACGGCGCCCGAGACGTGCCCCGAGCCGGTCCCCGTCGACGCCGCCCCGGTCACCACCTCGCCGGAGCCGTCCTGCACCGACCCCGCCGACGGTTCGCCCGCCGGGCCCACCGCACCGACCGGTCCGGTGAACACGGTCGCCGCGCTGCCGGCCGGTCGTCCCGCGGGCCGGCGCACCTCCCGGTCGTCCGGGTGTCGCGTCGCCTGATCCGGGTGTCCCCGCCGCCGTCTGACTCCTGACGGCCGGGATCGGGTGCCCGTCCGCAGGTGTGTCCGGATCGTGACCGGCCCGCCTGCACCCCCACGGGCCCGCACCTCCGTCTGAGCGGTGAACGGGCGCGACCGGCGCCCCGGGGGAAGACGGTTCCGTCATGGCCGCTCCGCACACCGCCCGCCCGTCCCGGGTCCGCCCGTCCCGGTTCCGCGCCGCCCTGATCTCCGGGGTCGCCGTGTTCTCCGCGGGGCTCGTCCTCGCCGCCGCCGGGTGCACCGGCCAGGCGTCCTCCACCTCCGCCGTGGCCCCCGCCATGGAGACTTTCGCGGCCGCCTCGACCATGGCCGGACCGGCGGAGGCCGCTCCGGCACAGGCTGCGTCCTCGGCGGCCGGGTCCGCGTCGGCCGCCGCCGGCGGAGCTGCCGCGGAGGCTCCCGGTGTCGCGCCCGGGTCCGCGCCCGACGTCGCACCACAGGCCACCACCGCACGATCGGTCATCCGGACGGCCGACCTGCGGGTCCGACTCGACGTACCCGCCCCGGCGGCCACCGGGTCCGACGCGGAGGACCGGGCCGCCCGGGACCGGGACCGCGCGGCCGCGCTCGCCGCCGCCGTGAGCTCCGCCCGCAGCACGGTCGCCGGGCTGGGCGGGTTCGTCGCCGCCGCCACCGACGACGAAGCGAGTGCCCAACTGACCCTGCGGGTGCCGACGGCCGCCTACGACCAGGCGCGGGGGACGTTGGCCGCCCTGGGCACCGTCACCTCCTCGACCGAATCCGCCACCGACGTCACCGCCGAGCTGGTCGACGCTCAGAGCCGGGTGGACACCATGACCGCCAGCGTCGCGCGGGTCCGGCAGCTGCTCGCCGGGGCGCAGGCCATCGGGGACGTGCTGGCCATCGAGTCCGAGCTGACCGCCCGCGAGGCCGAGCTGGAGTCCTGGCAGCGGCAGGTCGCCGCGCTCGGCGGGCAGGTCGACCTGGCTACCATCAGCGTCGCGATCACCGCGACCGTGGCGGACGGCGCCCCCGAGGTCGTGGTGGCCGAGCCGGAGCGGAATGCGTTCGTCACCGGTCTGGCCAACGGGTGGGGCGCGGTCACCGCCCTGCTCACCGGGCTGGCCGCGGTCCTCGGGGCGCTGCTGCCGTTCCTGCCCGTGCTGCTGGTGGCCGGGTGGGCGGCGTGGTGGCTGCTGCGGGGAAGGTCCCGCCGGGCGGCGCGGTCCGCAAGAGGCCCGGCCGCAGGTCCGGCCACCGAATGAGCGGCCGGGTGGCCGGGCGGTCCTCCGATGGCCCGGCGTGACCCGTGTTGGGCCCCTCCGGCGACCTGCGGCAGACTGACCGCCATGACTGCGACCCTGATCCTGCTGCGTCACGGTGAGAGCACCTGGAACGCGCTGAACCTGTTCACCGGCTGGGTGGACGTCCCGCTGTCGGAGAAGGGCACGGCCGAGGCGGCCCGCGGCGGACAGCTGATGGCCGAGGCCGGCGTCCTGCCCGATGTCGTGCACACCTCGCTGCAGCGTCGGGCCATCACCACGGCCAACCTGGCCCTGGACGCGGCCGACCGCGGATGGATCCCGGTCCGGCGGTCCTGGCGGCTCAACGAGCGGCACTACGGCGACCTGCAGGGCAAGGACAAGAAGGAGACCCTGCAGACGTACGGCGAGGAGCAGTTCATGCTGTGGCGCCGTTCCTACGACGTCCCGCCGCCGCCCATCTCGGACACGAACACCTACTCGCAGGCCGGTGACCCGCGGTACGCCGACCTGGGTGATGCGGCCCCGAAGACCGAGTGCCTCAAGGACGTGGTGACCCGTCTCGTCCCCTACCTGCAGGCCGACATCTTCGACGACCTGCGTGCCGGGAGGACGGTCCTCGTCGCCGCGCACGGCAACTCGCTGCGCGCCGTGGTCAAGACCCTCGACGGGATCAGCGACGAGGCCATCGCCAAGGTCAACATCCCGACCGGGATCCCGCTGCGCTACGACCTGGACGCCGACATGCGCCCGGTCACCGCGGGCGGGCAGTACCTGGACCCGGCCGCGGCCGCCGCCGCGATCACCGCCGTGGCCAACCAGGGCCGCTGATCCACGGCTCCGCCCCGACCGGATGGTCGGGCGCGGACCGGTCGGGGCGGACCCACCGGGTGACGCCCCGGTGAACGGGGGCTGAAACCTTGCGCACCCGGGCCTGATGGGCGGCCCACCGGGCGGGGACGGGCCGGGAAACGTCCGGGGTGCGCGACACGGCGCCCTACCATCCTGGGTGTGTCGGGAGTCGGATATCTGCTCGCCGCCCTGGGCGGAGCGCTCATCGGCTGGCTGGTCTGCGCCGTGGTGCTCTCCCGGCGGGCGACCCGCTCCGACGAGGTCGGCGCGGCACCGCTGTCCCTGGCCGACGAGGTCCTCGCCCGCTCCGAGACCGGGTATCTGATCCTGGACGCCGACGGGCTCGTCGTGCTCAGCAACGGGCGCGCGGACGAGCTGGGCGTGGTGCGGCACGGCGAGGCACTGCCCGCCGTCGTGTCCGGGGCCAGCCGGGCCACCATCTCCGGCGAGGTCGTCGATCTCTCCCTGGGCGTGCTTCAGTCCGCCCGCGTCGTGGGAGTGGCCCGGGCTCCGTCCCGGACGGTGCACGCGGTCGCCCGTTCCCTGGGAGGCGGCATGGTGATGGTGTCCGCGTTCGACGACTCGGAGGCCCAGCGTCTCGAGGCCGTCCGGCGCGACTTCTTCGCCAATGTCTCGCACGAGCTCAAGACCCCGGTCGGGGCCATCGCCCTGCTCTCGGAGGCCGTGCTGGACGCGGTCGACGACCCCGACACGGTCCGCCGTTTCGCCGGGCAGATGAACCGGGAGGCCCGCCGGCTGGCCGCGCTGGTCACCGAACTGATCACCTTGTCCCGCCTGCAGAGCACCGAGCCGATCCCGGAGCCCACCGTCGTCGAGGTCGACCAGGTCGTCGAGGAGACGCTGAACCGGACGGCGACCAGCGCGGAGCAGGCCGACATCACCGTGGCCACCGACCACCCGTCGGGGCTGCTGGTCCGCGGCGACCGGGCCCTGCTGGTCACCGCGCTGACCAACCTGGTGGAGAACGCGATCCACTACTCGCCGGCCGGCACCCCGGTCTCGGTGACCCGCACCGTCCGCGGCGGTCACGTGCAGATCGCCGTCACCGACCGCGGCCCGGGCATCGCCCAGGACCTGCACGAACGGGTCTTCGAACGGTTCTTCCGCATCGACCCCGCCCGTTCCCGGGCCACCGGCGGCACCGGTCTCGGCCTGTCGATCGTCAAGCACATCGCCGCCAACCACGGCGGGGCGGCGACGCTGTGGAGCCGGCCGGGAACCGGATCCACCTTCACCCTGGTGCTTCCGGCGGTCGACGGCCCGCCGTCGCCGACCGAGCACCGCCCTCCTGCCGGGGAGCTCGTCCCGGCCACCGAGTCGCGGGCCGGATCCACCCCGGCCGTCCCCGCAGAGAACCGAGGAGTGTCGTCGTGACGAAGGTCCTGATCGTCGAGGACGAGGAGTCGATGGCCGATCCGCTGGCCTTCCTCCTCCGCAAGGAGGGGTTCAGCACGGCGATCGCCGACACCGGCCCGGCGGCGCTGGACGAGTACGACCGGCACGGGGCCGACATCGTGCTGCTGGACCTGATGCTGCCCGGGATGAGCGGGACCGAGGTGTGCCGGCAGCTGCGCACCCGGGGACCGGTGCCGGTGATCATGGTGACCGCCCGGGACAGCGAGATCGACAAGGTCGTCGGGCTGGAGCTCGGCGCCGACGACTACATCACCAAGCCGTACTCGACGCGGGAGCTCATCGCCCGCATCCGCGCCGTGCTGCGGCGGGGCAGCGACGCCGAGGAGGCCGGCAACCCGGTGCTGCAGGCGGGGCCCGTCCGGATGGACGTGGAGCGGCACGTGGTGAGCGTGCACGGCGAGCAGATCGCCCTGCCGCTCAAGGAGTTCGACCTGCTGGAGTACCTGATCCGCAACTCCGGGCGGGTGCTCACCCGTGGGCAGTTGATCGACCGGGTGTGGGGCGCGGACTACGTCGGGGACACCAAGACCCTGGACGTGCACGTGAAGCGGCTGCGCTCCAAGATCGAACCGGACCCGGCCGACCCCCGGCATCTGATCACCGTGCGCGGTCTCGGGTACAAGATGGAGCCGTGATCAGCCAGGCCCACCGATGAGCGGCCCCGCGCCGGGCGTCCGCCCCCCGGGGACGTCGGTGCCCGGGCCGGATCCGGCCGGACCCGCGGTCCGGGTGCCCGAGGTACGGATCGGCCTGTCCACCGCCGCGGTCTATCCCGAACCCACCGCGGCCGCATTCAGCCTCGCCGCCGACCTCGGGTACGACGGTATCGAGATCATGGTGCAGACCGAGCCGGCCAGCCAGGACGCCGAGCGATTGGCCGCGTTGGTCGACCACTACCAGGTGCCCGTCCTGTCGGTGCACTCCCCGTGCCTGCTGATCACCGCCGGCGTCTGGTCGACCGATCCGCTGGTCAAGCTGGCCCGGTCGATCGGGATGGCCGAACAGCTCGGTGCGCAGACCGTGGTGGTGCACCCGCCGTTCGTGTGGCAGCGCGCCGCGGCGGCGAGCTTCACCGAGTCCGTCGCCGAGCTGCAGACGCGCACCGATGTGCGCATCGCGGTGGAGAACATGTTCCCGGCCCAGGTGCGCGGCCTGCTGGTGAACACCTACCGCCCGCACTGGAACCCGGTCTCGGCCGGGCACCGCTGGTTCACCCTGGACCTGTCGCACACCGCGACCTCCGGGAACGACGCCCGGGAGATGGCCGCGGCGATGGGGCGGCGCCTGGGCCACCTGCACCTGGCCGACGGGTCCGGATCGGTGCGCGACGAGCACCTGGTGCCCGGCCGCGGCGGCCAGCCGTGCGCGGAGGTGCTGGAGGGGCTGGCCGCCCAGGGGTTCGACGGATCGGTCGTCGTCGAGATCTCCACCCGCGGGTCCGATCACGCCGACCGGGAGTACGACCTGGCCGAATCGCTCTCCTTCGCCCGGCTGCACCTGGCCGTGGGACGCTGACCCACCGACCCGTCGCCGTTCCCGGCATACCTGCTCCCCGCCCTGCGCCCCGTACCATCTGTGCGGTGCCCGCGCCCCGGCGCGAGCACGTTGACGAGGAGGAACACCATGGCCGGCAATTCCCAGCGCAAGGGCGCCGTCCGCAAGACCGGCACCAAGAAGGGCGCGGTGGTCGGCTCGGGCGGCCAGTCCCGTCGGGCGATCAAGCCCAAGGGCCCCACCCCTCCCGGTGTCGAGCGCAAGGGGCATCCCGCCGCCCGGCGCGCCGCGGCCGCCGCCCGCCGGGACGCCCCGGCCGGCACCGCCGCCGCCCGCCCCCGCCGCGAGACCCGCGAGCTGCCGGAGACCGTGGTCGGCCGCAACCCCGTGGTGGAAGCGCTGCGGGCCGGCATCCCGGCCACCGCGCTGTACCTCGCCCAGGGCGTGAACACCGATGAACGGCTGGCCGAGGCGGTCGCGCTCGCCGGCAACAAGGGCATCGCCCTGATGGAGGTCGCCCGGCCCGAGCTCGACCGGCTCACCGGGAACGCCATCCACCAGGGCCTGGCCCTGCAGGTGCCGCCCTACACCTACGCCCACCCGGACGACCTGCTCGCCCGGGCCAAGGACTCCGGCCGGGCCCCGCTGCTCGTCGCGGTGGACGGCGTCACCGACCCCCGCAACCTGGGCGCGATCATCCGGTCCGCCGCCGCCTTCGGCGCGCACGGCGTGATTGTGCCGGAACGGCGCAGCGCCGGCGTCACCGCCTCGGCCTGGCGCACCTCGGCCGGCACCGCCGCGCGGTTGCGCGTGGCGCGCTGCACCAACCTGGTCCGCACCCTGAAGGACCTGGCCGCGGCCGGCCTGATGATCGCCGGGCTGGACGCCGACGGGGACATGGACACCGACACGTTCGAGCTGGCCACCAGCCCGCTGGTCATCGTGGTCGGGTCCGAAGGGCGTGGGCTCGCCCGGTTGACCCGCACCGTCTGTGACGTCACCGTCTCCATCCCGATGGCCCGCACGGTGGAGTCGCTGAACGCGTCCGTGGCCACCGGTGTGGTGCTGGCCGAGGTCGCCCGGCGCCGTCGGGTCGAGGCCGGTCGGGGCTGACCCCGGGGGTGGAGTTCTAGGGGCCGGCCGGCGGGCGGATGCCACCGGGAAGTTCCCCGGTCCGCAGGACGGTCTCCCCGGTCTCGCCCATGCTGCGCCCGCCGGACAACGCGCTGCGGTGCAGCAGGTCGGTCGCCCGCTCCTGACTCAGGCCGTACCGGGCCATCAGCACCCCGACGGCGGCGCCGGTCTGCAGGGTGTCGCGAACCCCGTTCTGCAGCGTCCCGGCGCGGAGCCGGGCCGAGCGGAGCGACTCGGCCAGGCGCTGACGGTAGAGGACGAGCACGCAGTGATCGACGACCAACTGGATGAGTTCGGCCTCCTGCTCGGTCGGCACGTGCCCGTCGTCCCACCGGCAGGTCACCGACCCGCGCGAGGAGGGTTCGGCCAGACCGGCGGTGACGAAACCGACGCTCACCCGGTCCCGTCGCCGGACCAGGCGCCGTGCGGTCGCCGACCGCGCCGGCGGAGCGAAGATCGGGGTCAGTCGCTCCGCGACGTCCCCGCCGTGTTCGGTGCGCATACCCGCCCGGCCCTCCCGGGGGAACAGCTCCACCACGCACCGGTCGGCGGCCGCCGGGACGAGGACGTCCCCGATGCCCTGGAGCAGCACGAGGACGGGATCGGGGTCCGCGTCGAGCGCCTGCAGGCCGTGGACCACACGGGCCACGTCGACCCGGGGCCCGGGACGCCGGTCGGGCGCTTCGCCGGGGGGCGGGGGCACGCCGGGGTCGAACGGCTGGGCCTCGCCCGGCCGTGACATGTCAGTGCGCCGGAGCGCGGTGGGCGCTCTGCCGTTCGGGCAGCGCTCCGGTGTAGATCACCTCGTCGGCGACCTCCCGCAGTTTGCGGTTGGCGGTGTTGCTGGCCCGGCGCAGAGCGTCGAAGGCGGCCTCCTCGGTCAGCGACGACCGCACCATCAGGACCCCGATGGCCGCACCGATGCGGCGGTTGGACTCCACCGCGGCCCGGAGCTGCTCGGTGTGCACGTGCAGCTGGTCCATCCGTTCGGTCAGGCGAGACTGATCGGCGAGCAGGACGCACTGGTCGACGATGGCCCGGATGACGGCGACGTCGGCGTCCGAGGGCAGATGGTCCCCGTCCCAGCTGCACCGCACCACGCCGCGGACATCCGTGTCGATGTCGGAGGTGAAAGTCAACACGAGGAAACCGGATGCGCGCTCGGCGGGCGGGGTCGGGGAGGAGGCGGGGAGGAGCTCGACCGCGCACCGGTCGGCGAGGGCGGGGACGAGCACGGGGACCAGCTCGTCCATCATCGTGCCGGCGGACCGGCGGTCACCGGCGTCCCGACCGGTGAGCACGTGCAGGCGTTCGAGGGCGGCGGCCACACCCACCCGGGGTCGACCGGGGGCATCCGGGGCGGTGGGGGCGGGGTGCGGGATGCCGGCGGGGAGGGCGAAGGGGGAACCAGTCATGCGATCGCTCCGGAGGCGAGCGACGGACAGGGTGCGCGAGCGCAGGACCATCCGCCGTGGGTGAGCAACGGTCGGGCTGGTGTCGAACCCGTCTCAGAGGATAGCGGTACGGCGTCGGAGCGGGAGGGTGCAACCACCCGGGGCGAGGGGATCCGGATCTGCCGCCGGTCAGCGGCTGTCGCGATCCCGGGGCGGCAGGTGCCGATCGATGACGTCCTGGGCGGCGATCACCACGTCGACGTCCTGTTCGGCGGCCAGCCGGGTCAACTCCTCCCGCGCGGTGTCCTGGTCGAGCCCCCGGAGGGCCATGAGCACGCCGGTCGCGCGGCCGATCACCACCCGGGCCCGGGCGGCCTCCCGGATCAGGACGGCCTGATCCTCACCGGGCTGCCGGGCCGAGTACTCGGTGAAGCCCCGGTCCAGGAAGTGGCGCAGCACGGTGAGCACGGCCATGTCGGGCTGCCGGAGTCCGCCGTCGCGTTCGCTGTAGAGATTGAGAGCGCCCACGGCCGTGTCCCGGGCGTGCAGGGGTTCGGCCCGGAACGCCCGCACACCGATCCGGTCGGCGACCTCGGCCAGATCTGCCCAGACCTGGCGGACGTCGTCCAGGGACATCCAGATGGTCTGCCCGGTCCGCATCGCCCGCAGGCACGGACCGTCGCCCTCGTGGTACTGGCCCTCGTCGATGACCAGCATCCGGGCGTCGGTGTGCGCGGCGGTGAACGGCACCCCGTCGACGTGGGCCGTGACGCCCGCCCAGCTGACGTCCGCGATCAGCCGGACGGCCTCGGCCGACGCACGCTGCATGATCTCGATCAGGGCGGCCTCGCTGTCGACCTGCCGGGCCAGCTCCTGGACCAGGCGCGACGCGTCCTGGGGCAGGGCGTCGAGCGCCCGGCGCACCGCGTCCGGGGAGATGTTAGCCCCGGCGGATTCCGGCTCCGTCATCGATCCCGCCCCCGCCTGTGTCGTCCGCCCGCCGACCCGGGAGGTCGGCAGGTCTCGAGCCTCGGATCCGGCCGGGCGTGCCGCCCGGCCGACGGCACGGCCGGGCGGTCCGTTCGTGGTGGTCACGACACTAGTCCGGGACCGTCACCGGGTGCAGCTTGCGTGACAAGCTGTGGATCGGCACGCTTGTCGCATCGGTGCCCGACCCGGCGTGTCGGGGCGGGGCCGCACCGCCGAAAGGGGGACGGGGTGCACGGATCCGAGGGAGAGCAGACCGGAGCGGAACCCCGGATGCAGCTGGGTACGCCGGACGAGGTCTGGGCCGGCGGCATGCCGATCGGTCGGACCGTCGAGCTGTGCCGGCGATGCGTCACCCTGCTTCCCGTCGACGGAGCCGCGGTCACCGTCCGCGGTTCGTTGGTGACCAAGGAACTCCTGCACGCGACCGACCCCGTGGTCGCCCGGCTGGACGACATCCAGTTCGTGGTCGGGGAGGGTCCGTGCCGGGACGCCTATCGCCTGCGCATCCCCGTTCTGCAACCGGATCTCACCGCACCGGACGTGGCGAGGCGCTGGCCTTTGTTCACCCGCGAGGCGCTGGGGTTGGGGGTGGCGGCGGTGTTCGCCTTCCCGCTGCAGATCGGCGCCGTCCCGTTCGGCGTCCTGGAGCTGTACCGCGCCACTCCCGGTGTGCTGGCCCCGGAGGAGCTGGCCACGGCCCTGCTGCTCGCCGACGCGGCCGCCCACTCGGTGATGGACGACTTCACCCGCTCCGAGCTGTTCGCCGGGCCGGGCGAGGACGAGCGGGGCATCGGGGAGATCGAGGTGCCCCGGGCCACGGGCATGGTCGCCGCGCGCCACGGCATCTCCGTGCACGCCGCGCTGGCCGAACTGCGGGCGGCCGCCTTCGCCCAGGACCGGCCGCTCATCGACATCGCCCGGGAGGTGTTGGCCGGGGCGTCCCTGCGCGAGGACTGAGCCGGTTCGAGCACGGTCGGGCCCGGGCGCTCACGTGCCGGCCCGGAGGTTCAGTGCGGCTGGACGTCCGTGGTGGTCAGCGGCATGGGCCCGTCGTCCGCGACAGGTAGGTCGAGGACGGGTGAGCCGCCGGCTGCGATCGCCGCGGTGTGTGCGTCCGCGGTGAGTGCGGCCGGGGTCAGGGCGCGGTCGACGATCTGCCGGGCGATCAGGTCGACGGTGGACTCCAGCCCCCGGGCGTGCCCGCGGATCAGTTCCAGCGCGGTCGCGGGGGACAGGTCCTGGTCGATGACCACCATGCCGACCGCGATGGCCACCGTCGTCCGGGCCCGGGCAAGGGGCGAGTTCAGCCAGATCGGCTCACCGGTCCCGGCGGCGGCCGGGTCGGCCAGCAGGGCCGCTGCGACGGCATCGGCCACCGCCTCGGCGGCGCGGGGATCGTGGGCGGCGAGGGCGGCGTCGGACTCGAAGTACAGGTCCAGGGTGCCGATCCCGGTCAGTCCACCGCGGAGCGGGAGGGCGTGCACAGCCCGGAACGCCGTGCGGTGGACCAGGTGCAGGTGGTAGACCGGCCAGCGTCGGGCCAGCACGGGCTCGGGCGCCAGGACGGCGACACCGGTGGCGTGGGCGTCCAGGCAGGGGCCCGTCCCGGTGGTGTACTGCAGGGATTCCGCGGTGCTGGCGGCTTCGCTGCTCGCGCCCAGCGGGATGCGCAGGTCGGGATCGGTGCTGACGCTGAGGCTGGCGCCGCTGACCCCGAGGACCCGGACGCACGCCCAGGCGAGCTTGTTGGGCAGCAGCGCGGAATGCTCGGCGCGGGAGCGTCCGGTGACGGCGTCCATCGCGGCGGCGAACTCCTCGACCACGTTCATGGCGACCCCCGTACCGGCCCCGGCTCTCCCGGGGTCCCCGCCGCACGCCCGTGCGGTCCGCTCACGTTCCGACGGGTGAACGTCACCATTCCATGCCTGGGCTCACTCTTCCAGGGGCATCACCCCGATCTGCCTGAATCAGAACCTCGGGACGACTCCCCGCGCCGCAGCCGGGTTTAGTGTCGAGGGCGTCGGGTCGGACAGTCGGCCCAGGCGTCGCCCCGGGGAGCAGTGCGCCGGAGCCCGTTCCGAGGACCGACATGCCCCCTCCCCCCGAGACCTTCGGCCCGCCCTTCGGCCCGCCCTTCGGCCCGCCCTCCGGGCGGCCGCCCGGCCGTGCGCCGTCCGGGCCGTCCACCGTGGCCGACCTCCGATGAGCGCCGCGGACACCGATCCCGCCGGTCGTCTGGTCGCCGGGGTGACCAGGTGCGGGCGGCGCGGTCGCGCCGTCGGGATCCTGATGGCGCTGACCGGAGCCTCGGCCGCCGCGGCCGCGACCGATCTCCGGCGACGCGCCGACCGGGCCGGGGTCGAGGTCGACGAGTTCGTCGGGCAGTTGCTGGACGGCCCGGACACACCGCGAGCCCTGGGACGACCGGCCCCGTGACGACCGACGGGGTGGCCGGCCGCCGATTTCTCCCCGGCCCTGGACTTCGCTAGTCTGTCGAGACTGATTCTCAGTCCGATTACAGCGAGGGTGGCAGTCGATGATGGGCAGGTCGATCGGGACATCCCGGGCACGCGGACGGGTCACGGGGGTGGTGGGCGGTCTCGCCGTCGCCGTGGTGGTGCTCTCCGCCTGCGGTTCGTCGAGCACCACCCCGTCGGCTGCGACCGCGGGTTCGGACACCACGGGTTCGGGGGCGGCCGCGGCGTCGGCCGGCACCGTGCAGGTCGTCGCCTCCACCAACGTGTGGGGCGACGTCGCCGAGCAGATCGGCGGCACCCATGTCGACGTGCTGTCGCTCATCTCCGACCCGTCCGCCGACCCGCACTCCTACGAGGCGAACGCGCAGAACCAGCTCGCCCTCTCCAAGGCGGCCCTGGTCGTCGAGAACGGCGGCGGGTACGACGACTTCGTCGACACGATGATGGCCTCCAGCGGCGGCAACGCCACCGTGGTCAACGCCGTCGAGGTCGCCGGGTACAGCGGCGACGAACTCAACGAGCACGTCTGGTACGACTTCCCGACCGTGCAGAAGGTGGCCGCGGCGATCGCCGACGACCTCGCCGCCGCCGACCCGGCCCATGCCGCCGAGTACCGGGCCAACGCCACCGCGTTCAGCGGGAAGGTCGACGCGTTGATCGCCCAGGAACAGCAGATCAAGGCGACCCACGACGGCGCCCCCGTGGCCATCACCGAGCCCGTCCCGGTCTATATGCTCGACGCGTCCGGCCTCGACGACCTCACCCCGGACGCGTTCGCCGAAGCCATCGAGCAGGAGACCGACGTGCCCGCCGATGTGTTGCAGCAGACCCTGGCGCTGTTCGCCGACAAGAAGGTCGACGCCCTGGTCTACAACTCCCAGACCTCCGGCCCGCAGACCGAGGCCGTCCTGCAGGCGGCGAAGGACAACGGCATCGCGGTGGTCCCGGTGACCGAGACCCTGCCCGCCGGGCAGGACTACCTGGGTTGGATGGGGTCGAACCTCACCGCCCTGGACACGGCCCTCGGTGGCTGATCCGCAGGCTCCCGAGGACAGGCAGGCGCTCCGACTCCGGGGCGCCTGCCTGTCCTACGGTTCGCACGCGCTCTGGCACGACCTCGACCTGGACGTCCCGCAGGGTCAGTTCGTCGCCGTCCTGGGGTCCAACGGCTCCGGCAAGACCAGCCTGCTGCGCGTGCTGCTCGGCACCCAGCCGCTGACCGCCGGCCGGGCGTGGGTGATGGGCCGCCCGGTGAGCCGCGGTGACACCCGCGTCGGGTACGTGCCGCAGCGGGTGGCCATCGACTCCGCGACCATGGTCAAGGCCCGGGATGTCGTCCGGATGGGCCTGGACGGGCACCGGTGGGGGATGCCGGTCGCGTTCGGCGCCCGCCGCCGCGCCGACGCCGCCCGGATCGACGCGCTGATGGCGTCGGTCGGGGCGTCCGCATTCGCCCAGGCCCCGGTGTCGATGCTGTCGGGCGGGGAGCTGCAACGGGTCCGGGTGGCCGAGGCGCTGGCCTCCGATCCCGCCCTGCTGCTGTGCGACGAACCGCTGGCCGCCCTGGACATGCGCCATCAGCGCGAGGTCGCCGCCCTCATCGACGAGCAGCGCCGCCGCACCAACACCGCGGTGCTCTTCGTGACCCACGACGTCAACGCCGTCCTGCCCTACGTCGACCAGGTGCTCTACCTGGCCGGTGGGCGGTTCCGGGCCGGGCCGCCGGACGAGGTGCTGACCAGTGAGGCCCTGACCGAGCTGTACCAGGCCCCGGTCGAGGTCTTCCGGACGCAGGGCCGGGTCATCGTCGTGCCCTCCACCGAACTGCACGCGGTGCACCACCAGTCGCACGACGACCACGCCGCCACCGAGGTGGATCAGCGGGTCGTCGCGGGCGGGCGCAGGAGGCGGACGTGACCCCGAGCATCTGGGACAAGATGTTCAACTTCGACAACTACGGCGAGTTGCTCGCGCTGCTGCACAACTCGATCATCGCCGGCGCGCTGCTCGGCATCATGGGTGGCTTGATCGGCGTCTTCGTGATGATGCGCGACCTGCCGTTCGCCGTGCACGGCATCAGCGAGCTGTCCTTCGCCGGGGCGGCGCTGTTCCTGCTGCTGGGCTTGAACGTTGTCGTCGGCTCGGTGGTCGGCTCGCTGGCCGCGGCGCTCATCATCGGCGTGCTCGGGGTCCGCGCCCGGGACCGGTCGTCGGTGATCGGCGTGCTCATGCCCTTCGGGCTCGGGCTCGGGGTGCTGTTCCTGGCCCTGTACCCGGGCCGCTCGGCCAACAAGTTCGGCCTGCTCCTCGGTCAGATCGTCGCGGTCGACGACCCCCAGCTGTTCTGGCTGGGCGGGGTCGCCGTCGTCGTCCTCGGTGCTCTCGCCATCATGTGGCGCCCGCTGATGTTCGCCTCGGTCGACCCGGAGATCGCTGCGGCCCGCGGCGTCCCGGTCCGCGCCCTGTCGCCGGTGTTCATGATCGTGCTGGGCCTGACGGTGGCCATGTCCGTGCAGATCGTCGGGGCACTGCTGGTGCTCTCCCTGCTGGTCACCCCGGCCGCCGCCGCCATGCGGGTGACCGCGTCCGCGCTCTGGGTGCCGGTGCTCTCCACCGTGTTCGCGCTGATCTCGGTGGTCGGCGGGATCCTGCTCGCGCTGGGCGGGAGCCTGCCCATCAGCCCGTACATCACCACCATCTCGTTCACCATCTGGCTGATCTGCCGGTTCGTCGGCGCGCAACGCGCGCGGCGCGGGTGGAGTCGCCGGGAGGCCGACCGGTTCGATCCGGCGCCCGAGCCGGTCTGAGCGGTCAGCACAGAGCCCCCCACCGGTGGTGGGGGGCTTCGTCGTCATGCGGCGGCCGCCATGCAGCTCCCCGCGGGCGGACGTCACGGACCCCGCGTCGTGCCGGCCGAACCGAGGGTTTGCGCCGCGGTCGGTGCTGACGTCGTAAGAAAATCGTTTACGTAAACGATTTGATGGTCTAGCGTCGCGTCCGGCAGAGCACGGAGTGTCACTCGACGGTGAGGATGACCATTGACCAGCACCACTCGACACCCGGACGAGGGCGGCGCCGTCGCTCTGGGTGAGGGCGACCGCGCGACGGCCGAACTCGTCGGCGTATCCAAGCGCTTCGACACCGTCTACGCCGTCCGGGACGTGTCCCTGGAACTCCGGGCCGGGGAGGTGCTCGCCCTGGTCGGTGAGAACGGTGCGGGCAAGAGCACCTGCGTCAAGATGCTCGGCGGCGTCTACCAACCCAGCGAGGGTCAGATCCGGGTCAACGGTGAGGATGTGGCGCTCCGCACGCCGTTGGACGCCCAGCATCTCGGTATCGCCGTGGTCCACCAGCACCCCGGCCTGTTCCCCGATCTGCCGATCTACGAGAACGTCTACGCCGGAAGACCTCTGACCACCCGGTTCGGTCTGCTGGACCACGCCCGGATGAGCCGGGAATCGCGCCGCTGGTTGGAGATCCTGGGCCTGCAGGTCGACCCGGTGATGACCACCGGCCAGCTCAGCACCTCCGAG
Source organism: Nakamurella flavida (assembly GCF_030811475.1). Taxonomy (NCBI): domain Bacteria; kingdom Bacillati; phylum Actinomycetota; class Actinomycetes; order Nakamurellales; family Nakamurellaceae; genus Nakamurella; species Nakamurella flavida. Next base: position 2,156,074 of record NZ_JAUSQV010000001.1, on the reverse strand, counting down.
CAGCAACTGGTGGAGATCGCCAAGGCGCTGGCCTTCGATGCCCGGATCCTGATCCTGGACGAACCCACCGCCTCGCTGACCATGGGGGAGACCCAGCGGCTGTTCACGGTGATCCAGGATTTGAAGGTTCGCGGGGTCGCCATGCTCTTCGTCGGCCACCGCCTGGAGGAGATCATGGCCGTCTCCGACCGGGTCACCGTGATGCGTGACGGTCGTCGGGTCGCCGACCTCGTGACCGCCGACACCGACGAGCACCGCATCGTCGAACTGATGGTCGGCCGGGAGCTGACCGACATCTACCCCCCGAAGGTCGCCACGATCGGCGACATCGTGCTGCGCCTGCGTGATCTCGGCGTCACCGGTCGTTTCTCGGGCATCGACCTCGATGTCCGTGCCGGTGAGATCGTCGGCCTGGCCGGCCTCGTCGGTGCCGGACGGACGGAGGTGGCGCGGGCCGTCTTCGGCATCGACAAGGTCGCCACCGGAACGGTCGAGCTGGACGGCAAGCCGGTGCGGATCGCCTCGCCCGCGGCCGCTCTGGCGCACGGCATCGCCTACGTGTCCGAGGACCGCCGTGGCCAGAGCATCATCGAGGACTTCTCCATCCTGGACAACGCGACCCTGCCCGTCCTGGACCAGGCGTCCCGCGCCGGTCTGATCCGGCGGCGCGCCGAGTTCGCCCTGGTCGACGGGCCGCTGCAGCGGATGCGGCTCAAGTTCGCCGGCTACGCCCAGCCGATCGGCAACCTCTCGGGCGGCAACCAGCAGAAGGTGGTGCTGGCCAAGTGGCTGGCCACCCGGCCACGGTTGCTGATCCTGGACGAACCCACCCAGGGGGTGGACATCCAGGCCAAGGCCGAGGTCCACCACATCATTGCCGAGCTGGCCGAGCAGGGCCTGGCGATCCTGATGATCTCCTCGGACATGCCCGAGCTCCTCGGGACCTGCGACCGGATCTACGTCATGCACCAGGGCCGGATCACCGCGGAGTTCGACGCCGAGCACGCCAACCAGATCGACATCGGACTGGCCGCCACCGGCCTGCTCGTCGCGGGTCGTGAGCCCGGCACCACCACCACCGCCGATGTGCGGGCCCTCGAGGCCCGGCAGGAGTCCGAGCTGGTCAGCGTGGGGGAGAGCCCGGGTCGGCGGCAGTGGTGGCGCAAGGCCCTCGCCCGGCGCGAGTTCGGGCTGCTGATCGCCGTCGCCGCCATCCTGGTACCGCTGGGACTGATCAACCCCAACCTGGTGAGCGCGTCGAACATCGGCGATCTCGGGGTGACCACGGCGCTGTACGGGGTGGCGTGCCTGGGTCAGATGACGGTGATGCTGACCCGGAACATCGACCTCTCCCAGGGGTCCGTCATCGGGCTGTCGGCGTACGTCTCGGCCTGGACGATGAGCTCACTGCCCGACGCACCCGCCGTCCTGGGCATCGCGGTCGCCATCGCGGTGGGTCTGGTCTGCGGTGCGGTGAACGGCGTGATCATCGCCTACGGCCGGGTGCCGTCGATCGTGGTCACGCTGGGGACGCTGGCCATCTTCCGGGGGATCGACGCCATCCTGTCCAGCGGTCGCCAGATCTCCTCGAGCATGGTGCCGCCCGGATGGTTGGCCTGGACGGCCGGCCGGTTCCTCGGGGTCTCCCTGCTGGTCTACATCGGCCTGCTGCTGTTCATCGTGTTCGCGGTCTTCCTGCGGACCACAAGGGTCGGCCGCGACGTCTACGCCACCGGGTCCAACCCCGCCGGGGCCGACCTCATCGGCATCAGGACCAAGGCCCGTACCTTCACCGCCTTTGTCATCTCCGGCACGCTTGCCGGCTTCGCGGGCGCGATGTGGGCCTCCCACTTCGCGACCGTCGACGGCCAGCTCGCGTACGGGCTTGAACTCACCCTGGTGGCCTCGGTCGTCGTCGGCGGGGTGTCCCTGCGCGGTGGCACGGGCTCCGTCCTCGGCGTCCTGCTGGGCACCATCACCCTGATCATCATCCAGAACGCCATCACCGTGGCCAGGATCAATCCGTCCTACCTGCAGGCCTTCTTCGGTGGAGCCATCCTGCTCACCGTTCTCGTCGACACGCTGCTGTCCCGCCGCAGCACCCGGGGAGTGCGCTGATGCTGACCACGGTCAAGACCAAGCTCCGTTCCTGGGAGTTCATCCTGTTCGTCCTGGTGGTGGTGATGCTCCTGGTGGCAGCGGCACTGGTGCCGGGCTTCACCCGCCCCTTCAGCATCTCCACCGGCCTGGCCACGTTCGCCCCCGCGGCGTTGATGGCCCTGCCGCTGGCCCTGCTCGTCATCGTCCGTGACATCGACATCTCGGTGGCCAGCATCGCCGGGCTCTCCTCGGTCGCCGCGGGTCTGGCCATCCGGGCCGAACTGTCCGTCCCGATGGTCGTGGTGGCCGCGCTGGTCACCGGTCTGCTGTGCGGCGCGATCAACGGCTTCTTCGTCGCCGTGCTCGGGCTGCCCGCCCTGCTGGTCACCCTCGGGACCCTGGCCCTGTTCCGGGGGCTGTGCTACGTCCTCCTCGGGGGGACCCCGATCTCGCCGCTGCCCGACTTCTTCACCGTGCTCGGCAACGACAACATCCCCGGGCTGTCGATCCCCTGGGCGATCGTGCCCTTCGTCGTGCTCGCGGTGGTCTTCGGGATCGTGCTGCACCGCGGCAAGGTCGGTCGGCGCATCTACGCCATCGGCGGCAATCCGGAGACCGCCCGGTACAGCGGGGTTCGGGTCGCCCGGATCCGCTTCGTCCTGTTCCTCGTCTCCGGCGTCATGGCCGGCCTGGCCGGCATGATCAACATGGGTATCACCAGCCAGGTCGCGCCCGACGGCGCGCAGGGTTTGGAACTCGACGTCATCACGGTCGTGTTCCTGGCCGGGGTCAGCGTGCTGGGCGGCAAGGGCCGGATCACCGGTGTCGTCCTGGCCAGCATCCTCATCCTCTCGCTGCGCAAGTCACTGCAGCTGATGAACGTCAGCGGCTACACCCAGGGCATCGCCGTGGGCGGAGTCCTGATCGCGTCCCTCCTGGTCACAAACCTCTCCCAGCGCCTACTCGGTTCCGTCCGCGAACGCCGCCGCCCCGTACCGACGCTGGGCGTCGAAGCCGGCTGACCGGACGCAGCACGCGCGTCGGTCTCCTCGCCCCACCCCCCCTGGGCGGTCGCCACCCACGGCGGTCGCCATGTCCACCCACGAAGGGCCCACCATGAAGCGATCCATCCCCCTGGCACTGGGAGCTGCGGCTCTGCTGACGTTCTCGCTGGCCGGCTGCGCCGCGGATGCCGGGAGCACGACCTCCGAGGCCGCCGGGAGCGCCTCCGCGGACTGCACCGACGGCCCGATCAAGATCGGTCTGATCCCCAAGCTGGGGACGGACCCGTACATGGTGACGGTGCAGAAGGCCGTCGAGGCGGCCGCGGCCAAGGACGGGTCCACGGTCATCTACACCTCGCCCAGCGACGCGACGGGCGCCGCCCAGATCCCGTTCGTGAACCAGCTGATCTCCCAGGACGTCGACGTCATCGCGATCTCGGGCAGCGACCTGAACAGTGCCTCGGCCGCGCTGGCCAAGGCCAAGGAAGCCGGCATCAAGGTCATCGCCTGGGACTCCGATGTCGCGACCGACTCGCGTGCCTTCTTCCTGAACCAGGCCGACACCAGCAAGATCGGTGATCAGATGCTGGCGTCGCTGGCCGACATGATCGGCAGTGAGGGGGATTTCGCGATCCTGTCCTCGACCCAGACCGCCGTCAACCAGAACGCGTGGATCGAGAGCATCAAGGACAAGCTGGCCAACGACAGCAAGTACTCGAAGATGAAGCTCGTCACGGTGGCGTACGGCGAGGAGAAGGCCGACGTCAACGCCCAGAAGGCCAAGGAACTCGTGCAGGCCTATCCCGACCTCAAGGGCATCATCGTCCCCGCCGGTATCGGGCTGCCGGCCGCGTCGGAGGCGCTGTCGCAGAGCGGTGACCTCGGCCGGGTGAAGATCTCCGGTCTCGGCCCGGTGTCCCTGGTCAGCCAGTACATCGAGACCGGCAACGTCCAGGACGTGTGGTGGAACGTGACCAACCTCGGCACGCTGACCTTCGCCACCGCCCAGCAGTACGCCCAGTGCAAGATCGAACCCAAGGCGGGGACGAAGTACAGCGTCGACGGCCTGGGTGAGTTCACCGTCGGCGACAACGGCACGGTCCTGCTGGGCGAGCCCACCATCGTGACGCCGGAGAACATGAAAGATTTCTCTTTCTGACAGGTCGAGGTCGGGGGGGCGGTGGGAGCCGCCCCCCCGACCCCGGGTCGATGGGAGAGATACGCCTGTCCACCATCAAGGACGTCGCACGGCAGGCCGGGGTATCGGTGGCCACCGTGTCGCACGTGTTGAACGGCACCCGCTTCGTCCGGGAGGAGACCCGTGAGCGGGTGGAGAGCGCGATCGCCTCGCTGGACTACGTCAGCAACCGGGCGGCGGCGTCGCTGCGGACCGGTCGTACCCAGACCTTCGGACTGATCATGTCGGCGGTGATGAATCCCTACTTCAACGACGTGGTCACCTCGATCGAGGACGCCACGGTCGCCAACGGGTACAGCCTCCTGCTCGCCGATCACCGCGACGAGTCGGAGCTCGAGTACCGCTCGGTGCTCAACCTGTGCACCCGCAAGGTCGACGGTCTGCTCATGCAGCCGTCGGGGGATCCCAGTCGGGCCCTGCAGGTCGTGCGTGACCAGCGGGTGCCCACGGTGTTCGTCGACCGGTTCGACCTGGGTCACGGGGTGGGCGGCCACGATTTCTCGGGGACCGAGAACTACGACGCGACGATCGCGGTCGTCCGCCACCTGATCGACCACGGCCACCGACGGATCGGGATGGTCTGCGGGCAGGCCGGGAGCTCCACCACCGAGGAGCGACTTGCCGGCTACCGGGCGGCGCTGGACTCCGCCGGACTCCCGCTCGATCCGACCCTGATCGAACCCGGGCACTCCGACGAGACGCGGGCCGAGCAGGCCACTCACGCACTGCTGAACCATCCGGATCCCCCCACCGCGCTGTTCTCCGGCAACAACCGCATGACGATCGGCATCATGCAGGCGCTCCGGGCCCGCGGGATCGTCCCGCCGGAGGGCATCGCCCTGGGCGTGTTCGACGACTTTCCGTGGGCCGACCTGTTCTCCCCCCGGTTGACGTGCGTGGCCCAGCAGACCGATCGGATCGGCGCGGCCAGCGTCGCCCTGCTCCTGCGGCGCATCGCCGAACCCGACCGGCCCGCGGAGACGGTGCGATTCACCACGGAGCTCCGACGACGTGATTCCTGCGGTTGCCGGTGATCCCGGCTTCCGCCCGGGAGCCGGGCGGCTCAGCGGGCGCCGAGCCAGTCGTCCAGGCCGTCGGCCCGGCCGGGCCAGTCGGCCGAGGCGAGCTCGGCATCGGTGAGCAGTGACTCGGCGAAGGCGCGGGTGATCCGGGCGCGGTGCTCGTCCAGGCCGGTGAAGACCAGGCGGGTGGACGGGGTGAAGCCCTGCCATCCGCCGGCATCGCCGATGGACAGCTGTCCGCCGGCGCCGTTCCAGACGCCGACGGTGTCGGGTCGGGTGGCGAGCCGGAACCGGCCCCGGGAACGCACCCGGCCGCCGGACAGGGCGCCGAGACGTGCGACGAACCGTTCCGGATGCAGGGGGCGGCGGCTGGACAGGTCCAGGCTCCACACGCCGTGCGCGTTCGCCGCGGCGGGTGGGGCGACGGTGCGGGGGTCGAGCCGGGCCCGGGCGTGGGCGGCCACGTGCCGGGGGGTGAACCATTCCGCCGGGTCGAGCCCGAACAGCGGGAACCGGTGCGAGCGGACGCCGCGCAGGTGGTCGGCCAGGGTGGTGCCGACCTCGTCGGCGCCGACGGTGAGCACCAGGTCGGTGTGGGAGATCTGGGCGGCCAGCGCCTCGCCGACCGACCTCCGATCGTCCACGGACAGGGCCAGGGCGCGGTCGGCGAGCAGGTCCTCGCCCATCACGTCGTGGGCCGCGGTGTCGGTGTCCAGCACGGTGACCACGCTGGCCAGGGCCACGCCCAGTTCGGCGGCGTCCCGCGGATCGCACAGGGCGTGACTGGCGGCGGCCGATTCCGCGGACACGGGCAGGGCCACCACGATGCGCTCCCACCGGCCGGACGCGGCCATGTCCCGCAGGGCGGGCAGTAGGTCGGCACGGACGGCGCAGCCCAGGCAGGTGTGTTCCAGGAGGATCGTCTCGTCCTGGGCGATGCCGGTGACATCGCTGATCACCCGGCGCAGGGTGCCGGCGGCGGGGTCGAGATCCTGCCGGAGCACCCCCGTCCCGGGCAGATCGGTCAGCACCGAGAACACCGCGGTGTCCCGCAGCACGGTGTCGATCGACGACAGCATGGTCACCGGAACGGTCATGGTCTCTCCGCACAGTAATGAGAATCAGTTGCAATAGAGCGTAGCAGGGGACGCGGAGAGCCCGGACGCGGAATGCGCCCGGGCCCTCGGGATGCGGTGCGACCGCTCAGTCGGGTGGCAGTCGGTATCGGGTGAGGCGCGAGCTGTTGCCCACCACGGCCACCGACGAGGCGTTGTGCAGGATGGCGGCCATCACCGGGGACAGTGCCCCGCCCGCCCCCACGGCCAGCCCGACGGCGTTGACGGCGATGGACAGGCCGTAGTTCTGCCGGACCACCCCGATGGTGCGGCGGGCCAGCTCCCGCAGATCGAGCAGTCGGTGCAGGTCGTCCCCGGCCAGCGCGACGTCGGCGGTCTCCACCGCGACGTCCGTCCCGGCCAGGCCCATGGCGATGCCGATGTCGGCCAGGGCCAGGGCGGGGGCGTCGTTGGTGCCGTCGCCGACCATGGCCACCACGTGCCCCTGCTCCTGCAGGGCCCGCACCACGTCCTGCTTGTCCTCCGGCATCACCTGCGCCCGCCACTCGTCGACACCCAGCTCGGCCGCGACGGCGGCGGCGGTGTCCGGGTGGTCACCGGTGAGCATGACGATTCGGCGGATCCCGTCCCGGCGGAGCCGGGCCAGCACCTCCCGCGCCTCCGGACGGACGGTGTCCCGCAGGCTGACCAGCCCGACCAGCTTCCCGTCCACCGCGAGCAGCAGCGGTGTCTCCGCCTCCTGCTGGAGCCGGGTGACCCAGCCCTTCGCCTTGGCCGGGATCCGCACCTTCTCGGCGCGCAGCAGCTCCACGCTGCCCAGCAGCAGCACCCGACCGTCGGCCTGCGTACGCATGCCCAGGCCGAGCAGCACCTCGCACTCCTCGTGGGACGGGATGACGATGTGCCGCTCCTCGGTGGAACGGATCACCGCCTGCGCCAACGGGTGTCGGGAGTGGATCTCCGAGCTGGCCACGTAGGCGAGCACCTGCTCGGGTTCCCACCGCGGGCTGAACGACACCACGTTGGTCACCACCGGACGCCCGGTGGTCAGGGTACCGGTCTTGTCGACGACCAGGGCGTCGACCTGCGCCGCCCGCTCCAGGTGCGAGCCGCCCTTGATCAGGATGCCGCGACGGGCGCCGTTGCCGATGGCTGCGCTGATCGCGGTGGGCGTGGACAACCCGACCGCGCACGGACACGCGACGAGCAGCATGGTCATCGCCCGCCGGACGTCCCGGGTGAGCACCAGGGTGAGCAGGGACAGTGCGAAGGACGCGGGCACGAACCGGCGGGAGAACGTGTCGCCCACGGTCTGGATGGGCGCCCGGTCGTCCTGGGCCCGTTCGACCCGGTCGATGATGCGGCCGACGGCCGTGTCCGACCCGACCGCGGTGGCCCGCACGACGATGCGTCCCCGCAGCAGCACGCTGCCCGCGTGGACGGTGGTGCCCACCGCGACGGCCACCGGCAGCGATTCGCCGGTGATCGCCGCCTGGTCGACGATGCCCTCCCCGTCGATCACCACCCCGTCCACCGGCGCCGCCACGTGCTCGTGGAGGACCACCTCGTCACCGACCCGCAGGGTGTCGGTCGCGACCTGCTGCTCGAGGTCGTCGGCCACCCGGACCCACGCGGTGTCCGCCGTCCCGGTGATCAGGTCGGCGATGGCCCGCCGGGTGCGGCGCAGGGTCAGATCCTGGAGGTACTCGCCGATGTTCAGCAGCCAGATGACGGTCAGCGCCACGACGTTCTCCCGCAGCAGCAAGGAGGCGATGGTGGCGGCGGAGACCAGGGCGTCGGTGCCGGCCGTGCGTCTCCCGCGGAGGGCGGCGACGGCCCCGCGCAGGAACGGGTAGCCGGTGAACAGGGTGACCCCGGAGGCGAACAGTCGGCTGGTCGGGCCGAGCGCCGGGGGGCGGCGCAGAACGTACCGGCGCCCACCCAGGAGGATGAGCGCGGCACCGCCCACGATCATCCGCACCAGATCCGATCCGGTGACGTCGGCCGAGCGGGGCAGCCGGGTGGCCACCGCGGCGGGCGACACCGCACCCGCGGACGCGACGGCGGCCGTGAGCGCGTCCTCGTCGAGCGAGGCCGCCGAGTACCAGACCAGGACGGCGCCGGTCCGGGGGAACGCCTGCACGGCCCGCACCCCGCGCAACGGTCCGACCGCGTCCTCGAGGGCGACGGCCCGGGCGGTGGCGCCGCGGATGCCGTCCACCTGCAGCCGTCGCCGCCCGGCGTGGTCGGACCGCACGAACGCGGTCAGCCCGGCCTCGACGGCGTCCACGGTTCCGACGGCCCGCGCGGCGCGCGCGGTCCGGAGATCCCGTCCCACCGGGTCAGTGCTCGTGATCACCGTGGGTCCCGCCCACGGTGGGCGGGGGAGCCTGCTCACCGACCCGTTCGCGGGCCTCGGCGACGATGTCCCCGGTGGCCAGGCGCACGTTCTCCGCTCCGGTCTCGGCCGATCGGCGGGCCCTGATCCCCCAGGTGGTGACGGCCACGGCCGCCCCGCGCAGGGGGCGCCGCCCCGATCCGGACTTGACCCGGTCGACGACGATCGCACCGGCGATGCCGCTGGCCAGGGCGGCCGCGGCCCGGCCGGCCAGATGTCCGAGAGGCATGGGTTCTCCGTTCCGACGTCCACGACGCCTGATAACGATAATGAATCCTGATCGCGGCGAAGATACCTGATGGTCTTCGCCGTGGTCCGCCGCGCGTCAGTCCCGGTCGACGTCGGGTCGCAGGCCCCGTGGTCGGGGTGCCTGCAGGTCGAAGTGCAGGCCGACCAGTCGGATCCCGAAGCAGACCGCGGCGGCGATCACCGCGGCCACCAGGCCGAGTCGGCCGTCACCCCCGCTCGAGCCCAGCACGGCGATCGCCGCCCCGACCAGGGCCGGGATCGCGTAGAGCCCGCTGCTCAGCACCCCGGGCACCCGGCCGACGAGCACGTCGCGCAGCGTGCCGCCGCCCACGGCGGTGATCGCGCCCAGCAGGATCGCCTGGGCCGGCCCCCCGCCGAGCTGCAGGGCGCGGCCGGCGCCGGTCACCGCGAACAGGCTCAGCCCCGCGGCGTCCAGGACGTCGATGACCCGGATGATCCGGGACAGTGCGCGGAAGAACAGGAAGACCAGCAGGCCGCCGGCGGTGGCCACGGCCAGATAACGCCAGTCGCGGAAGGTGGCCGGCGGCAGGGCACCGAGCAGCACGTCCCGGATGATCCCGCCGCCCACCGCAGTGATCGCACCCAGGGTGATGACGCCGACGATGTCGACGTGCGCCGTCCGGATCGCGGTCAGTGCCCCGTTCAGCGCGAAGGCGAAAGTGCCGATGAGATCCAGCACGAGCAACAGGACGGAAGCGCTGGGCATGGCCCTTCTCTACCGCATCGCCGGCACCATCCGGACACCGCTGTGGTGAGAACGATTACCATAAGCACTAGGGTGTGCAGGGGTCGAGGACGGTCCGTTCGGGAGGCGTCATGCGCAGGAGGCACGGCCGGCGGGCCGAGGGTGGGGACAGCCCACGCGACCGGGGCCATGGGCGCCGCCCGTCGGCACCGGCACCCGTCGCGGTAGCGATACCGGCCGCGGCCGACCCCCTGCTGGTGGTGGCCGTCTGCGTCGGACACCGGTGCGCCGGTCTGCGCCGTCCGCCGCGGGCACCGGTGGCGAAGCCGACCCGGCCGGTGGGGAAGCCCTGCGCGCCGCCGTGCGGGAGCGGGCCCGGGCGGTGCTGATCTCCACCGGTTGCCAGGGGCGCTGTCCGCTCGGACCGGTGGCCACCGTCGGTCACGCCCACCCGTCGACCGGTCCGGCAGTACCGGGAACGCTGACCTGGACGTCCCCTCCGGTCGTGCTGGGGCCGTTGGACCCCCCTGGCGACCGGGCCCTGGCCGCGTGGATCCGCCGCACCGCTCCCCGCCTGGCCGACCTGCCGCCGCGGCTGCGGGCGCTGCTCCCCGGCTGACCGGGGGAGAATGCCGGCATGGACGAGGTCAGCATCACCGGCGAGATGATCAGGCTCGGGCAGTTCCTCAAGCTGGCCGGCGCGGTGGACACCGGAGCCGAGGTCAAGGACCTGCTCGGCGACGGACTGGTCACCGTGAACGGCGAGGTCGACATCCGCCGGGGCCGCCAATTGCACCGTGGGGACGTGGTCGGCCTGGACGGGAAGTCCGTCCGCATCGTCTGACCCGGCACCGTCCGACCCGGCACCGACCGACCGGGCCTGCGCCGGTCGGCCGGCCCCCGCGAACGACGGAGGGCCGGGAGCATCACGTGGATGCTCCCGGCCCGTCGGGGTGCTTCGGCCGGCCCTGGTCCGGCCCGGGGACTACTTGCTCAGGCTGGTGCTGCCACCGGCGACGGCGTCGGCCGGCACGGCCCGGGAGCTGGACAGCCGCAGGCCGGTGCTCGGGTCGAACAGGTGCAGGTGCTCCGGGTCGGTCGGGGTGGCGCGGATGGTCGAGCCCTGGGTCAGCGACTGGCGGGCGTCGATCCGGATGACCAGGCGGCCACCGTCCGGGGAGTGCCCGTGCACGAACGCGTCGGCGCCGAGCTCCTCGACGAGGTCGACGGTGACCGGGATGCCCTGGCCGGAGAGGGTGAAGTTCTCCGGGCGCACACCGAAGATGACCTCCTTGAGGCCCTTGCTGGAGGCCTCCGACATCAGCTCGCGGGGGAGCGGCACGGTGGTCTCGCCCAGCTGGGCGCCCTCGGAGGTCAGCGGGACCGTCACCAGGTTCATCGCCGGGGAGCCCATGAAGCCGGCCACGAAGACGTTGCTGGGCTGGTCGTAGAGGTTCCGGGGGGTGTCGACCTGCTGCAGGATGCCGTCCTTGAGCACCGCGACGCGGTGGCCCATGGTCATGGCCTCCACCTGGTCGTGGGTGACGTAGACGGTGGTGGTCCCCAGCCGGGCCTGCAGCTCGGCGATGTTCGCGCGGGTCTCCACGCGGAGCTTGGCGTCGAGGTTGGACAGCGGCTCGTCCATGAGGAAGACGGAGGGCTCGCGCACGATGGCGCGGCCCATGGCCACGCGCTGGCGCTGGCCACCGGACAGGGCCTTGGGCTTGCGGTCCAGGTACTTCTCCAGGTCCAACAGGCCGGCGGCCTCACGGACCTTGGTGGCGATCTCGGCCTTGTTGACCCCGCGCAGCTTGAGCGCGAAACCCATGTTCTCCGCCACGGTCATGTGGGGGTACAGCGCGTAGGACTGGAACACCATCGCGATGTCGCGGTTCTTCGGCGGGACGTGGGTGACGTCGCGGCCGCCGATGATGATCTTGCCCTCGTTGACGTCCTCGAGGCCGGCGAGCATGCGCAGCGCGGTGGACTTGCCGGAACCGGACGGGCCGACGAGGACGAGGAACTCGCCGTCGACGATGTCCAGGTTCAGCCGGTCGACCGCGCGGACCGGGGGGCTGCCCGGGTAGACGCGGGATGCCTCTTCGTACTGGACCTCTGCCATGTCTGGCTCCTGTTCCTCGTCGAACCGCGGCCACGCGCCACGGCGCAGCCTTCTCGCGGCCGACATTAACCTCTGGCCGTCGGTGACGGAAGGGTGTCGGTAAACGTTTTCCCGCGCATCCGTCGGGCGACGGGTGGGTGCCGGTCGCCCGCGGTGGTGGGTTGGACGGCGGCGGGCGGACCCGATTCACCCGACCGAGGGCGGGACGTGCCGTTGCGGGTGCCCCGAGCGCGAGGTCCCGGCCCGGTCGGGTGGTGCGACCGCCCCGCCCGTCCCACTACCTTTCTTGCATGGAAAGACACGGCTCCCGGCCGCCCGCCACCCTGGCGTCGCTGGCCGCCGAGCTCGGTGTCTCCCGGACCACCGTCTCCAACGCCTACAACCGACCCGACCAGCTCTCCCCGCGGCTCCGCGCCCGGGTCATGGAGGCGGCCCGACGGCTGGGTTATCCCGGGCCGGACCCGGTGGCACGCTCGCTACGCACCCGCACGGCCGGCGCGATCGGTCTGCTGCTCGCCGAGCAGGTCTCCTACGCGTTCCGCGACCCGGCGGCCGTCGCCTTCCTGGAGGGGTTGGCCCTGGAGTGCGACTCGGCCCGGGTGGGGCTGCTCCTCGTCCCGGCGACACCCGGCTCGGACGACATCGCCGCGGTGTCCGGTGCCGCGGTCGACGGTTTCGTGGCCTATTCGATGCCCGACGACGACCCGTACCTCACGGCCGCGCTGGGCCGGCCGGTCCCGGCGGTCATCTGCGACCAGCCGTTCGTCCCCGGGGTCGATCTGGTCGGCATCGACGACCGGGCCGCCTCCCGCCAGATGGCCGACCACCTCGTCCGCCTGGGTCACCGGCGGGTCGGCGTGGTCTGCATGCGGCTCGGCCGGGTGAATCGGGACGGCCCGGTTGACCTGGTCCGGCAGGAGAACGCGCGCTATCACGTGCAGCGGCACCGGTTGGCCGGATTGCGTCAGGCCTTCGAGGCCGCCGGGGTGGCCTGGGACCGGATCCCGGTGGTGGAACGGTTCGACCACACCGAGGACTCCGGCGCCTCCGCCGCGGCCGAGGTGCTCGCCCTGGACCCGGGCATCACCGCCGTCATCGCGACGTCGGACGTGCTGGCGGTCGGGGTGATCCGCGAACTGGTCCGCCGGCAGCAGCGGGTGCCGCAGGACGTCTCGGTCATCGGGTTCGACGGGATCGCTTCGGCGGTCGAGGCCGGCCTGACGACGATGGAGCAGCCGGTCACCGACAAGGGCCGGCACGCCGGCCGGCTGATGATGGACCCGGCGCGCAGTGCCCAGGGGCGTCGCATCACCCTGCCGACCACGTTCGTCCCGGGCCGCACCACCGCCGCGCCCCGGCACTGAGCGGGACGCAGGTCGGTCAGCTCTCGCCGTCCCCCTGGGCTGCGTCCTGCGAGCGGCGGGCAGCGGCCCGCTGCCGGGAGGAGGCGAGAACCCGGAGCACGTCGGCGACCCGGTTCGGGTCGGCGATCCGGACGTCGGCCGCGGTCCGGCCGTTGCCGACCTTGATGCCCAGATCCGGGGCGGTGAGCACACCGAACGCGTTCTCGTCGGTGATGTCGTCCCCGATGTACAGGGTGGCGGTGCAGTGGAACTCGCGGGACAGCCGACGCAGCGCCCGGCCCTTGTCGGTGGTGACCACCGTCAGTTCGAGCACCTTCTTGCCGCGCAGCAGGTGCACGCCCTGCCAGCTCGCGGGCTCCTCGATCAGCTCGGCCACGGCGGCGGCCTCCCGGTCGTCCAGGCCGCGCAGGTGCACCGCGATACCGGTCGGCTTGAGCTCCAGGCGCACCTTCGGGTACTCCGCGGTGATCTGCTGCAGCTCCAGGCGCAGCCGGGTCAGCCGGCGACCCTCCTCCTCGGTCATCGCCGACCCGGGCCGGCCGGGGGTGGCGCCCTCCCCGGCGCCCGTCTCCGCGCCGTGGCTGCCGACCAGTTGCAGGTTGGCGGTCTCACCGAGCAGCTCGGTCAGCACGCTCAACGCCCGCCCGGAGACCACCGCGACCACCGTCCCGGGGATGGCGGCCAGGGTCTGGAGCGCCTGCAGCGACTCGGGCAGGGCCCGGGCCGAGGCCGGGTCGTCGACGATCGGGGCCAGGCAGCCGTCGAAGTCGGTGGCGGCCAGCAGCCGCTCGGTCTCGCTGATCTGGCTGATCGCGGCGACGACGTCCTCGGACAGCCGCCCGGCCGCCTCGGCCAGCACGTCCCGGGTGCCCTCCAGCTCGGAGAGGAACGCCGCCGCCCAGCGGTCGACGTCGTGGGTGAGCACCTGCCGGCGCATGGCCCGCATCCGCCGGCGCGCGTCCACCGTCGGCATGGTCAGCGAGGTGCGGAGCCCCTCCTTCACCCCGTCGGTGTCGTAGGGGTTCACCAGCAGCGCGGTGCGCAGTTCGCGCGCCGCACCGGTGAACTCGCTGAGCAGCAGCACCCCGCCGCCGTCGACGCGGCAGGCCACGTACTCCTTGGCCACCAGGTTCATCCCGTCGCGCAGCGGGGTCACCGTCATGACGTCGGCGGCCACGTAGAACGCGGCGAGCTCCTCGCGGGGGAGCGACTGGTGCAGGTAGTGCACGGCGGGGCGGCCGATCCGGCCGTGGTTGCCGTTGATGGCCCCGACCCGCCGCTCGATGTCCTCGCGCATGCGGATGTAGGAGCCGATGCGTTCCCGGCTGGGGGTGGCGACCTGGATCATCACCGCGTCCTGCACCGACGGGTCACCGGCCAGCAGCAGTTCCTCGAACGCCTGGAGCCGGACGTCGATGCCCTTGGTGTAGTCGAGCCGGTCGATCCCCAGGATGATCTTGGCCGGATTGCCCAGGTCCTTGCGGAGCTGGCGGGCCGTCTCGTGCACCTCGGGGGTGGCGGCGAGCGAGGCCTGCCCGGCGGAGTCGATGGAGATGGGGAACGCGCCGGCCCGGATGGTGCGGCCGTCGAACTGCATGGTCGTCGTCCCGGTGGTGGACACCCCGACGAGCGACTTGGCCAGCCGGACGAAGTTGCGCGCCCCGCCGGGGAGGTGGAAACCGATGAGGTCGGCCCCGAGCAGGCCGGTGATGATCTGCTGCCGCCACGGCAGCCGCATGAACAGCTCGACGGGCGGGAACGGGATGTGCAGGAAGAAGCCGATCCGCACGTCCGACCGCAGCCGCCGGAGCATCTGCGGGACGAGCTGCAGCTGGTAGTCGTGCACCCACACCGTCGCACCGGGCGCGGCGACCTCCGCGGCTCGTTCGGCGAACCGCTGGTTGACCGCCTGGTAGGACTCCCACCAGCTGCGATCGAACGTGGAGGGGTTGACCGCGTCGTGGTAGAGCGGCCAGAGGGTGTCGTTGGAGAAACCCTCGTAGTAGTCGTCCACCTCGGCCTGGGACAGCCGCACCGGGAACAGGCTGATGCCGTCGTTCTCGGTGGGGTCCAGGTCGACGTCGGGGGTTCCCGGCCAGCCGATCCAGGCGCCCTGGCGGCGGGACAGGATCGGGGCCAGGGCGGTGACCAGACCGCCCGGCGCCTGCCGGGCACGGGTGGTGCCGTCGGGCTGCTGTTCGAGGTCGAACGGGAGGCGGTTGGCCACGATGACCATCTCGGCCTGGTGGGTCACCTGCCCGGTTCCGGTCGTCCCGCTCGGGTCGGACTCGGGCTCGGACACGGTTCCAGGGGTGGTGATCGGCACCCCCCGACCCTATCCGGGCCGGTGGACACCCCCGTGCGTGTGCAGGCGCACACGACCGGTGGTCGGACGGATCGAGGAGATCAGTGGCCGAACGGGTCCGGATCCGACCCGGGCAGCCAGGAGAGCCCGGGCACGCCCCAGCCGTTGTCCCGCACCGCCCGCTTGCCGGCCCGGGCGTTCCGGCCGACGAGGCGGTCCAGGTAGAGGAACCCGTCGAGGTGGTCGACCTCGTGCTGCAGGCAGCGCGCGAAGAACCCGGTGCCGGACACCTCGACCGGCTCGCCGTGCACGTCGACCCCGGTCACGGTGGCCGACTCGGCCCGCCCGGTGGGGAAGTTCTCGCCCGGCACCGAGAGGCAGCCCTCGTAGTCGTCGTCCGGGTCGGGCATGGTCTCCGGCACCCCGGAGGTGGTGATGCTCGGGTTCACCACGTAGCCGCGGCGGCGCTCGCCGCCGTCCGGGCAGTCGTAGACGAACACCCGGCGGTCGTCGCCGACCTGGTTGGCTGCGAGTCCGGCCCCGTTGGCCGCGGTGTTGGTGTCGAAGAGGTCCTCGACGAAGTCGGCCAGCTCCTGGTCGAAGACGGTGACCGGGCGGGTGGGCCGGTGCAGCACGGGCTCCCCGACGATCACGATGCGGCGAATGCTCATGGGTGCAGAGATTACGTGGCCGCCGGGGCCGGTTCGGTCGCCGTCGCCGGGTGTAAGGTCGCCCTAACCAAGCCTAGGCTCAGCTCAGGTCTGCAGCCGCTAGTGGCCAGGCCCCCCACCGTCAGGACACCGGAGAATCATGCTCGCGACGTTCGTGATCGGGCTCCGCGAGGGCCTCGAGGCCGCGCTCATCGTCGGCATCATCGCCGCGTTCCTGACCCGCAGCGGCCGTCGCGACGCGCTGGTGCGGATGTGGGTCGGAGTGGGCGCCGCGGTGCTGCTCTGCCTGGCCGTCGGCATCGGGTTGCAGGTCGTCAACGCCGGTCTCCCGCAGCGCCAGCAGGAGATGCTCGAGTGCGTGGTGGCCGCGGTCGCCGTGCTGATGATCAGCTACATGGTGCTGTGGATGCGGCGGCACAGCCGGGACCTGCGCGGCGATCTCCAGGCCGCCGCCGGATCGGCGCTGGCCAGTGGGTCGGCGCTGGCCCTGGCGTCGATGGCCTTCCTGGCCGTCATCCGGGAGGGCTTCGAGACGGCGGTCTTCCTGCTCGCCGCGTTCCAGTCCGCGCTGTCGCCCGTCGAGGCCGTCGTCGGCATCGTGCTCGGGCTCGCCCTGGCGATCGTGCTCGGCTACCTCATCTACCGCGGCGGGGTCCGGCTCAACCTCTCCCGCTTCTTCCGCATCACCGGGGTGGTGCTGGTACTGGTGGCCGGCGGCCTGGTGATGAGCACCCTGCGCGCGGCCTACGAGGCCGGCTGGCTCACCGGCGGCCAGCAGCAGGCGGTCGACCTGTCCGCCGTGGCCCGGCCCGGTTCGGTCGTGGAGTCCCTGCTCACCGGGATGCTCGGCATCCGCTCGGCGATGCCCCTGGTCGAGGTGCTGGCCTGGGTGCTCTACGTCGTGCCGATGCTGGCCGTCGTGCTCTGGCCGGTGAAGCGCATGCCGAGCCCGGCCGGTCTGCGGCGGCTGCTCGCCGGGGTCGGCGCCGGCGCCCTGGTGCTCGCGCTGGCCTTCGCCGTGCTGGCGCCGTCCGCCCCCGCCCCGCTGGTGCAGGCGGGCGCCCCGGCCGGACCGGCCGCGCTGGCCGGCACCCGGGCGACCGCCGGCCAGGCCGACGCGAGCGTCGACGGGACGGCGTCGGTGCAGCTGTCCGGTCTGACCGCCGGCGACACCGGCCGCCTCGCGCTCACCCCCGGTAGCACCGTGCAGGCCGAGATCACCGCCACCGTCGACGGCGGGGCGTCCACCATCACCGTGCCCCTGACGGTCGGCGGGGCGGACACCGTCGGCGGCCTCGCCGCGGTCGACCTGATCGGCTCTGCGGCGGGGACGGCCCTGGACGCCGACGCTGTCGTGGCGGCCGGTCTGCCCGCCACGGTGACCGGCACCCAGGTGGCTGCGGCCAACGGCGGCCGCTTCCCGGTCGGCCTCCGGTCGGGCGACGCCGACACCGCGATGGCCGTCGCCTACGTCGACACCACGCAGGCGACCGTCCGCATCGACCCGGTCTCCGGCGAGATCCTCGGCGTCGACCTGGCCCGGACCACCGCACTGCGGGTGACCACCCCGGCCGGCAGCACCATCCCCGTCGGCGACGTCGCCTCGCTCACCGCGGGCTGGACCGAGCAGGTGCGCGCCGACCAGGTCGCGCTGGCCCGGGCCGCCGCCGGCCAGCGGGATCAGCACCAGGTGCTCGGTCAGGTCGTCCCCGCCCTGGTCGGGGTGTTCGGGGTGACCCTGCTGATCGCCGCCGCCCTCGTCGGCCGCCGCCGGTCCCGCGTCGTCACCGGGTCCGGGCCCGCTCCCGACCGACGGCCGCCCGTCGCGGCTTCCCCGCAGATCCCGGCGCCGAGCGTCACCCGCTCCTGAGCCATCCCGCCCCCGAGCCACCCCCCCCGTCACACCCCGAGCGGCTCCGGCCGCCCACCCCTGGGAGTTCGCATGCGCATCCACCGTCCCGGCTCCGTCCGGCGCCCCGTCGCCGTCACGGCCGCCGCCCTGACCGCCCTCACCCTGGCAGCCTGCGGGTCGAGCCCGGCCGCCTCCACCGGCGCGGCCACCTCGGCGGCCACGTCCGCCGCGGAGTCGTCCGGCGGGGCCGGCTCGACCGGGAGCTCGACGCCGGCCGTGGACGGTCAGGTCACGGTGACCGTCTCCGACGCGGACGGCTGCACCGCCAGCCCGGACACCGTGCCGGCCGGCCCCGTCACCTTCACGGTCACCAACCTGGACGCGGTGGGGGTGACCGAGGTCGAACTGGTCTCCGACCAGCGCATCGTCGGCGAGCGGGAGAACCTGGCGCCCGGCTTCGACAGCACCTTCTCCGCCCGGCTCGACGGCGGCTCCTACGAGATCTACTGCCCGGGCGGGTCCACCGAGCGCCGGGCGTTCACGGTGACCGGCGGACAGGCGCAGGAGCAGGGCGGTGACGTGGGCGCCCTGCTCACCCAGGCCACCGTCGACTACGCCACCTACGTCGACGACCAGATCGAGTTCCTGCTGCCGCCCGTGCAGGAGCTGGCCGACGCGATCCGGGCCGGTGACCTGGCCGCCGCCCAGCAGGCGTACGCCAAGGCCCGCCCGTTCTACGAGCGCATCGAGCCCGTCGCGGAGTCGTTCCCCGACCTGGACCCGGCCATCGACCTGCGTGAGGGCGACGTCGAGGCCGGCACCCCGTGGACCGGTTTCCACCCCATCGAGAAGGCGTTGTTCGTCGACCGGACCACCGACGGACTGACCGAACTGGCCGACCAGCTCGTGGCCGACTGCGCCGAGCTGCAGAGCAAGGCGGCCGAGCTGTCCGCGGCCACCACCGCCGGCTCCGGCGGCTACCAGGCCTTCGAGATCGCCAACGGTGCCTCCGGCCTGCTCGACGAGGTGCTGGCCTCCAAGATCACCGGCGAGGAGGAGGCCTACAGCCGTATCGACCTGCTCGACTTCGAGGCCAACGTGGAGGGTTCGCTGCAGGCCTTCGCCACCCTGAAGCCCGCGTTGGACGTCATCGACCCGACCCTGGTCCCGCAGATCTCGTCCCAGTTCGACGCGCTGACCACGACCCTGTCCGCCTACCGCGACCCGGCGGCGCTGGGTGGCTGGCGGCCGTACGACCAGCTCACGACCGAGGACAAGAAGACGCTGACCGACGCCCTGCTCGCCGTGCAGGAGCCGCTGTCGGCGATCTCGGCCAAGATCACCACCTGATCGAAGGTCCGTTCCACCGTTCGACCCGTTCCACCGCCGCACGTCCGCCCCGCCGCCTGTCTCGGAGAGTCATGAGCCCCACCCGCGAACCCGGGCCGTCCCGCCGCCGCTTCCTCGGTGGTGCCGCAGCGGCGACCGCCGGTCTGGCCGTCGGCGGCGCCGCCGGCTTCGGGATCCGGGAGGCCACCGCCGCCCCGGTGGCGCAGGCCGCGACGGCGGACCTGGGTGCGGCGTCGGTGGACCGGGCGGCCGCGGTGGTGCCGTTCTACGGCTCGACCCAGGCGGGCATCACCACCGCGCAGCAGGAACGGTTGATGTTCGCCTCGCTGGACGTGACGACGACCGACGTGCAGGAGTTGGCGCGCATGCTCGGCCGGTGGGCGGCGATGGCGGCCCGGTTCACCGCGGGGAGGCCGGTCAGCGATTCCCCGGTGCGCGACGAGCAGCCGCCGTTCGACACCGGCGAGGCGGAGGATCTCGGCCCGCACTCGCTGACCATCACGGTGGGGTTCGGGCCGTCGCTGTTCGACGACCGGTTCGGCCTGGCCGACCGGATGCCCCCCGAGCTGACGCCGTTCGGCACCATCCCGGGTGACGCGGTGATGAAGCCGGGTCTGTCCGACGGCGATCTGTGCATCCAGGCCTGCGCCGATGATCCGCAGGTGGTGTTCCACGCGATCCGCAACATGGTGCGCGCGGCGCGCGGCACGGCGGTGCTGCGCTGGTCCCAGCTCGGCTTCGGGCGCGCCTCGGCCACCGGGGCGGGCCAGGTGACGCCGCGCAATCTGTTCGGGTTCAAGGACGGCACCAACAACATCCACGCCGACGACGTGACCGCCGTGCAGGAGCAGGTGTTCGTGCCCGCCGCCGCGGACGCCGGTCCGACGGCGTGGATGGCCGGCGGCTCCTACCTGGTCGCGCGGAAGATCCGGATGGAGATCGAGTCCTGGGACACCGACCCGTTGACCGACCAGGAGCGCATCTTCGGGCGGACGAAGTCCAGCGGTGCCCCGTTGACCGGCGGTGAGGAGTTCACCCCGATCGACTTCGCCGCCCAGGCCGACGGCAAGCCGGTCATCGACGTGGCCTCCCACGTGCGGCTGGCCGCCCCCGAGACCAACGGCGGGGCGCGGTTGCTGCGGCGCGGGTACAACTACACCGACGGACAGGACCCGGATACCGGGAAGCTGGCCGCCGGGCTCTTCTTCATCGCGTTCCAGCGAGATCCGCAGACCCAGTTCAAGGCCATCCAGACCCGCCTCGGCCGGTCCGACGCCCTGAACGAGTACATCGCGCACATCGGCGGCGGCCTGTGGGCCTGCCCGCCCGGGGTGAGCGGAGCGGGCGACTGGTTCGGCAAGGGTCTGCTCGGCGACCTGGTCTGAGGTCGGCCGCCCGTCGACCCCCGACCGGGCCGTCGACATGATCTCGGACTCGTCCTTGTGAACGCTCATACCGGGTGAGCCGCAGTGCGCGCTCCGTGGTCGCCGGCTGCCGGGTTCACCCGACGGTCGCCTGGAGTACCCCTGGGGTTCCCGACGATCTGCGCCGGAGATACCCTCTGTGACCGAGGTCCAGGTAGTCGCTCCGTCACCAACCGCCACCGATAGTGGGCATTGGGGGTGGACACCATGACTATCCGCCATGAAGTCGTCGTAACGGTTACGTCAAGTGGTGCCGATTGCTCCAAAAGAGTCAAAAATCGGCTACTCTGTGGTAGAAATGTTTGAGCGTCGTACGTTCCGTGGTGGGTGATCACCCACCTGGGCTTACGGCCGGGTGGGTCACTCGACATCACGCGGGCGCTCGACCGGGAACACCGCGTTCCCGCACCGACGATTGACGGGGGTCCGTTGTGTCACAGGCGTACGACGCGCACACACAGGAGCTGTTCGCTGCAGCTGTCTGTCGCGCGTTACGCGAGTCCCGGCGTCGGCAGAAGCTGACGCAGGCGGACGTCGCACAGCGCACCGGGGGGCTGGTGAGCAAGGCGGCATTGGCGAACTACGAGACGGGTCACCGCTCGTTGCGGATCGACGTGCTGTGGGTGATCGCCCGGGCACTGGGGGAGGACCTGGGCGGTCTGCTCAACATGGCCGAACGGGGTATCGGCCGGTGGCAGAGCACCGCCGGAACCGGGTCGGTGACGGTCGACATCGACGAGGTGATGGAGGCGGAGGATCCGCGTCTCGCGCCCGTCCGTCGGTGGTTCGAGCTGCGGTCCGGTGGGGGGTCGGCCTCGGCGATGACGTTGGACGACGGCGCCATCCTGGCCCTGGCCGCCCTGATGAACGTGTCTCCGGCCGAGTGCCGGGAGATCCTCGTGGGCACCGCGGCGGAGGCCGGCGGTGCGCCGGTGCCGCTCCCGGAGCAGGACTCCGGGCCCGTCGCCGGTCGGCACGGGGACGATGTGGCCGAGCGCACCGGCTTCCGGGGGGAACCGGCCGCGATCTGAGGCGTCGACCGTCGGGGACAATGGCCCTGCCGGCACTGTGCGTGCCGGTCGAACGTGTCCGGGGTCATCACCCCGACGGTCGAGTCTGCTGAGGAGCCGCGTTGAGCGACGATCGAGTGCCCGGGCCCATCGACCACGAGAGCCCGGAACCCGACCGCCCGGCGCAGGGGGACGGCACCGTCCCGGTGCAGGATGCGGCAGCCGATCCGTCCGTCGGACAGGGCGAGCCGGATCGGTCGGACGAGCCCGGCGGCACGTCCGCCCGCCGCCGTCCCGGGGTCGTCGTCGCCGCCGTGGTCGGGGCGCTGGTGGGTGTGGTGGCCCTGCTCTACCTCATCAACCTGGGCACGACCAGCGGCGAGATCGAACGCAACACGAGCATCGGCGGCGTGCAGGTCGGCGGTCTCACCCCCGAGGAGGCCCGGACCCAGCTCGCCGACCACCTCGGCGGCGACACGTACGGCGCCTCGGTGACCCTGCAGACGGCGTCCGGCCCGGTCGAGTTCGTCCCGCAGGACAACGGTCTGACCTACGACGTCGCGGCGACCGTGGCCGCCGCGCCGCTGCGCGCCGCCGACCCGGTGTCCTGGGTGCGGTCCTTCTTCACCGAGCGGACGGTCGACGCGCAGGTCGGCATCGACGACGCCGCCTTCACCGGCTGGCTGACCAGCACGGCCGCGGCGACCGATGTCGCGGCCGTGGAGGGGGACGTCCGGCTGGACGGCACCACCGTCGTGCAGGTCGATCCGGTCGTCGGGTCGGCCATCGACGTGCCGGCGGCCGCCGCAGCACTCGAGCAGGCCTGGCGGGCCGGCCCGCAGGCGTTCCAGGCGGCCACCCTGCCCCTGGTCCAGTCGCCCGTCCGGGCCGGGGCGCAGGCCACGCAGGCGGCGGCCGATCAGCTGCGTGCCGCGGTCTCCGCACCGCTGGTGCTGGACGCCGGTGGCACGACGGTGGAGCGGACCGCCGCGGACATCGCCGCGGTCACCACCGTCACCCCGGACGCCGCGGACGGGTTCACCGTCGCGGTCGACACCGCCACCCTCCGCGCCCCGGTCACCCCCCAGGTCGAGGCCACGCAGACCGCCCCGGCCGATGCGTCGGTGGCCATCGTCGCCGACGCCCCCGTCATCACCCCCAGCACGGACGGCCGCACCGTCGACTGGAACGCCACCCAGGCGGCGATGTCCGGTGCCGTCCTGGCGGCCGACCCCGCGGCGCGCGCCGTCCCGGTGGTCTACGTGTCCGCGGCGCCGGCGCTGAGCACCGCACAGGTCCAGGCGCTGGGGATCAACGAGGTGATCGGCGAGTTCACCACCGGCGGCTTCGCGTCGAACTCCGGCGAGAACATCCGGGTGGTGGCCGAGAAGGTGAACGGCGCCATCGTGCAGCCGGGCGCCACGTTCTCCCTGAACGACTTCACCGGCCAGCGGACCAGCGCCGAGGGCTACGTGCCGGCCGCGGTCATCCAGGAGGGCCGCATCTCCAGCGCGGTCGGCGGCGGCATCAGCCAGTTCTCCACCACGCTCTACAACGCCGGGTACTTCGCCGGCATGGGCGACGTGACGCACACGCCGCACTCGTTCTACATCTCCCGGTACCCCCCGGGCCGGGAGGCGACCGTCTACGACGGCGAGATCGACATGGCCTTCTCCAACGACTACCCGACCGGCGTCCTCATCCAGACCATCTGGACCCCGGACGACATCACCGTCCGGCTGTGGGGGACCAAGCACGTCGAGGTCGAGTCCGTCACCGGCGACCGGTTCGACACGACCCCGCCGGAACGCGTCGTGATCCCCTACGGCGAATCGTGCAGCGCCTCGGGCGGGACGAACGGCTTCTCGATCGTGGACACCCGGATCATCCGGGACCTCAACGGCGCGGAGATCCGCCGCGAGAACTTCACCACCGTCTACAACGGCCAGCAGAACATCGTCTGCGCCCCGGCGCCGGCGCGCGCCACGCCCTCCACGACGGCGGCGCCGACCACCGCCGCCGAGGTCCCGCCGGCCGCGGCGGGCGGCTGACCGTCGCCGGCGAGCCGATCGCCCCGGGTGGGCGGTCGGGGGCGTGGGCACGTACCGGTGGTGGCCCACGCCCCGATAGGCTCGATCAGCCGTATCCGGACGTCCTGCGTCCGGCCGGCCGCCGTGGCGCAATTGGTAGCGCACCCGACTTGTAATCGGGCGGTTAGGGGTTCAAGTCCCCTCGGCGGCTCCCTGTCGCAACCCCCTCCGACCCGCTCCCGGGCCGATGTCGGGATGGAGACGCATCCCACGACCGGCGCCGATCGGCCGCTCGCCGGGTAGTCTCGGGTCACCACCGAGGAACTGCCCCGCCGGTCGATCCCGCCGGGCGCCCGACCTCCTCCCCGCTCGTCGTCCCTCTCGTGACGCCGAGGCGGATGCCGCCCCCTCGTCGTGCCGGTGCCCGTTCCCGTGCCCGCCCCGTTGACGCTCCTGCTCGCGGCCCCGCTCTCCGATGGACACCGCCGCGATCCGCGGCCCCCCTGAACCGCACCGAACCGCACCGAACCGCGCCCCCCGTGCCGGTCGGCGCCGGCGTTCCTCCTCCTGCGGCGTCGTCCCCGTACCGCCGCCCCCCCCGCCCCCTGCCTGAAGGATCTCCGATGACCGCTCCCGTTCCCGCCACCCGCTCCGGTCGATGCGACTGCTGCACCACCGCCTACGCCTCCGGGGATCTGATCCTGTGGGACTCCGGTGTCCGCGGCTGGGTGCTCGTCCCCCACGAGAGCGCGGCCAGCCGCAACCGCCGGCAGAGCACCACGCCGCTGCGCCGGATGAGTTCCCCGGCGTCCTGACCCGCCCCGGCGCCCGGGCCCGGCGCTCGCCCCTGCGCCCCGAGCGACCATCACCACCGAACGACGAAGCCCCCGTCCGCATGATGCGGACGGGGGCTTCGTGACGGAGCGGGCAGGACCCCGGGTCAGCGGGCGGTCTGCCGGTCGTGCTCGTCGTGCGCCTTGCTGAGCAGCTCCATGAAGTCGTGTTCCTCGCGGATGAACTTGCGCTTCTCCTCGGGAAGCGCCTTGATCGCCGCCTCCTCCTTGACGAAGGAGTCCCAGACGCGGGCGCGCTCGGCCGGGTCGTCGGTGTACTCCGGGTTCAGGTAGTTCTGGGCGTGCACCTTGGCCTCGGTGATCGCGTTCAGGGCCTTGCCCTTGGGGCTGAGCAGCGACGCCAGGACGGTGATGATCAGGACGCCCAGGATGACCGAGAGGGACAGGCCGGTGCTGATCTCGATGACGCCGACCGGCTCCCCACCGTTGATGAACGGCAGGTTGTTCTCGTGCAGCGCGTGCAGGATCAGCTTGACGCCGATGAAGCCGAGGATCGCCGCCAGCCCGTAGGACAGGTAGATGAGCCGGTCGAGCAGGCCGTCGATCAGGAAGAACAGCTGGCGCAGGCCCATCAGCGAGAACGCGGTCGCGGTGAACACGATGAAGGTGTTCTGGGTGAGCCCGAAGATGGCCGGGATGGAGTCGAGCGCGAACAGGATGTCGGTCGCGCCGATGGCCACCATGACCAGCAGCATCGGGGTTAGCGCCCGCTTGCCGTTCTGCAGGGTGAACAGCTTGTCGCCGTCGTAGTAGTCGGTGGTGTGGAAGATCTTGCGGGTGAGCCGGATCAGGAAGTTGTCAGCGGAGTCGTCCTCGTGGCCGCTGGGCTTGAGCAGGTTCCCGGCGGTGAGCAGCAGGACCAGGCCGAACAGGTAGAACACCCAGGCGAAGCTGTTGATGAGCGCGGCGCCCAGGAAGATGAACCCGGTCCGGGCGATCAGCGAGAAGACGATGCCGAACAGCAGCACCTTCTGCTGGTCCTCGCGGGGCACCTTGAAGCTGGTCATGATGATCAGGAAGACGAACAGGTTGTCCACCGAGAGGGCCTTCTCGGTGACATACCCGGCGAAGTACTCCGAGCCCATGGTGCTGCCACCGAAGACCCAGACGCCGATGCCGAACACGATGGCCAGACCGACGTAGATGCTCGACCAGATGGCCGCTTCCTTGAGCGTCGGGGTGTGCGCCTTGCGCACGTGGAAGATGAAATCGAACAGCAGGAGAGCTGCGATCGCCACGATGGTGGCGATCCAGATGACGGGGGACACGGTCATGTCGGAGGGGGACCCTTCGGCGGCGATCTGAGGACGGGAACGACGCACCTCCCGGGGGCGTTCTCCGGGCTGTGCGTCTCGTCCTGTCCACGAACAGGACGGGCGCCGGGTTCCCGGCCGGCCCGCTGGAGTCGTCCGACGCCTGTCGGGTGGATCACTGCGAGGAATCCGGGCATCCCCGGACAGCATCCGTGCCTGATCCCCGGGCCTGGGCCCGCCCCGCCCCGGCCGACCCGGGTGGCAGGATCGGCCCGGCCGGGTCGACGGTCGGCGTACCGGCTGAGAGGTGGAGCGTCATGGGTGTGTCGGCGGAACGCAGTGCGCAGGTCGTCCGCGAGGTTCCCACCGGGCTGTTCATCGGTGGGGAGTGGCGGGCCGGGGAGTCCACGTTCGAGGTGGAGAACCCGGCGACCGGCGAGGTGCTGACCACCGTCGCCGATGCCGGAGTGGCCGACGGTGCGGCCGCGCTGGACGCCGCCGTGGCGGCCGGTGCGGAGTGGGCGGCGACCGATCCGCGGGCCCGGGCGGAGATCCTCCGCCGGGCGTTCGACCTGCTGACCGCGCGCGCCGAGGACATCGCCCTGGTCATGACGCTGGAGATGGGCAAGCCGCTGGCTGAGGCGCGCGGCGAGGTGACCTACGGCGCGGAGTTCCTCCGCTGGTTCTCCGAGGAGGCCGTCCGCATCTCCGGCCGCTACGCCGTCGCCCCGTCGGGCGGGACACGGCTGCTCACCATGAAGCAGCCGGTCGGCCCGGTCTTCGCGATCACCCCGTGGAACTTCCCGCTGGCCATGGGCACCCGCAAGATCGGCCCGGCGCTGGCCGCGGGCTGCACGGTGGTGATCAAGCCGGCGGCGCAGACCCCGCTCACCACGCTCACCCTGGCGTCGATCCTCACCGAGGCCGGACTGCCGCCCGGGGTCGTCAACGTCATCCCGACGACGTCCTCCGGGGCGGTGTCGGCGCCGATCATCGCCGACCCCCGGCTGCGCAAGCTCACCTTCACCGGCTCGACCGGGGTGGGGAAGAAGCTCATCGCGCAGTCCGCGGAACAGGTGCTCAAGGTGTCGATGGAGCTCGGCGGCAACGCCCCGTTCCTGGTGTTCGGCGACGCGGATCTGGACCGCGCCGTCGAGGGCGCGGTGCTGGCCAAGATGCGCAACATCGGCGAGGCGTGCACGGCGGCGAACCGGTTCATCGTCCACGAGTCGGTGGCGAAGGAGTTCGCCGCGCGGCTGGGCGAGCGGCTGGCCGCCATGCCCGTCGGGGCGGGGGTGGACGACGACACGAAGGTCGGTCCGCTGATCGACGCGGCGGCGGTGGAGAAGGTGAGCGCGCTGGTCGCCGACGCCCTCGATGCCGGCGCCACCGTGGTGACCGGCGGTTCGGCCATCGACGGCCCGGGCCACTTCTACCGGCCCACAGTGCTCGCCGACGTGCCGCCGACGGTGCGGATGTTCCGCGAGGAGATCTTCGGCCCGGTCGCCCCGGTGGTCACGTTCACCACCGACGACGAGGGGATCGCGCTGGCCAACGACACCGAGTACGGGCTGGTCGCCTACGCCTTCACCCAGGACCTGACCCGTGCGCTGACCGTCGCCGAGCGACTGGAGAGCGGGATGGTCGGCATCAACCAGGGGGTGGTGTCGAACCCGGCCGCTCCGTTCGGCGGCGTCAAGGCCTCCGGCCTCGGCCGCGAGGGCGGCTTCGAGGGCATCGAGGAGTACCTGGAGACCAAGTACGTGGGGATCGCCCTGTAGTTCCCGCGCACCCGGGGCCCGCCGGTGACGGGCCCCGGGTGCGCAGGTCAGGCCGCCGCAGGCGTGCTGGCCCGGCCGAACCTGCGCACCGTGAACGAGGCGACGGCCAGCGAGATGCCGCCGACGACGGCGAAGACGCCGACGACCCAGAGCACCGACAGGATGCCGCGGCCTGGGTTCACCAGCAGCGAGATCCCGAAGATCACCGCGCAGACGCCGAAGACCATCGTCCAGACCCACTGCTTGAAGCCGGCCTTCCGCAGGGCCAGCGCCCCGGCGATCGAGGTGAACCCGGCGAGCAGGGCCCAGAAGGCGATGACGTAGAGCAGGGCGACCGCGGTGATCACCGGCCAGGCGATCGCGACGACGCCGGCCAGGATCGACACCACCCCGGTGAACACCGACCAACCCCACTTGTGCCCGGCCTTCTTCTCCGACAGCGCCATGACGATGGACGCGATCCCGTCCAGGAACGCGTAGATCGCGAAGACGAAGACGATGGCGAGCACGGTGATGCCCGGCCAGCCGATCGCCAGGACGCCGAAGACCACCGCCCCGACGCCGCGGGCGAGGAGCAGCCACCAGTACTGCCGGGCGAAGGCGCCGAGCCCCGGGCCGAGATCGAGGGTGCTGGTCATGACGGTTCCTCCTGCTCGCGAAACGGGACGCGCCCATCATGACACTGCGTAGTGTTAACTAGACACATAGTCATCCTGGTTGGCGGATGTATCCGGGTGGGTGTTCCTCGCTCCGGTGGTCATGACGACGATCAGCCGCTGGGTGACCGGATCAGGCCTGGCCCCGGCACGGATGATGCCCCCGGCGCAGCGCCGTCCCGCGGAGGTCCGGATGCGCCCCGGTGATCCGAAGGCGGCCCACCGGGTGCCCATGCGGGTTGCGCCCGAGCACGCCGTCCCCGACGGTCAGGACCGGGTGTCCGGGTCGCTGTCCACGGCGTGATCCTCCGGCTCGTCCTCGTCCATCGGGCCGAGCCCCATCAGGCTGGGCTCCAGGAACGACTTCTCGTCGGGGCGGAAGCGCAGCACGTTCTCCACGTAGGACTTCGTGGCGGCGTCCATGCCGACCTCGGACCCCTGCGCCTCGGAGAGGAACCAGCGGTGCTCGAGCACCTCGTGGAACACCTCGGCCGGTTCCAGCTTGGACGACAGGTGCCCGGGGACGGCCTCGATGACGGGCTGGAAGACGTCGGTCATCCAGTGCCGGGCGACGGTGTCCTCGTCGGCCTCGGTGTCGGGCATGACGGCCTGGCCGCGGTAGGTGTCCAGGTCGTTGAGGATGCGCCTGGCCTGGTTCTCCTGGACGTCCATGCCGGTGAGGGAGAACAGCCGCCGCCGGTGGTGGCCGGCGTCGACGACCTGGGTCTGCACCAGGACGTGCGGCTCGCCCTCCTTCTCGTTGATCTGGATCTGGGCGAGGTCGTAGCCGAGCTCGTTGAGCCGGCGCAGCCTGCGCTCGATGCGCCACCACTCGTCCTCGCCCATGGTCTGCGGCTCGGTGAGCTCGGCCCAGAGGCGTTCGTACCGGGAGATCACCGACATCGCGGTCTCGAGCGGATCCACCGACTCGGGCAGCATCTCCGACATCTGCAGGTCGAGCAGCTCGCCGGCCAGGTTCGTCTCGGCGATGTCCAGGTCCTGCAGGCGTTGCCCGGCCGAGAGGCTCGGTCGCAGTTCACCGGTCTCCGCGTCGACCAGGTACGCCGACAGGGCGCCGGCGTCGCGGCGGAACAGGGTGTTGGACAGGGAGCAGTCCTTCCAGGCGAACCCGGCCAGGTGCAGGCGGACGAGCAGTTCGGCCAGCGCGTCGAGCAGCTTGGGTTCGAGGTCGGCGTCCATCCGGCGGGAGAACAGCGCCCGGTAGGGCAGCGAGAAGCGCAGGTGCTTGGTGACCAGGGCGGCGTCCAGCGGTTCGCCCTCGGGGGTCATCCGGTTGGCGACGACACCGACGGCCTGCACGGTCGGGATGCCGAGCTTGGACAGTTCGCGGAGCAGTTCGTACTCGTGCTGGGCCAGCCCCTCGCTGATCTCCTTGACGGCGTACACGGTGCCGCTGATCCGCACGAAGCGCACCACGTGCCGGGAGATGCCCCGCGGCAGGACGACGAGACGGTCCTTGGGCCACTCCAGCAGGGGGGTCGACCAGGGCAGGGTCAGCAGGTCCGTCGGGTCCGGCCCGGTCGCGAATTGCATACGCACCCGGCCAGCCTGGCACACCCCGGTTCCCCGGGCCGGTCTGTTCCCCGGGCCGCTCCGGTCAGGACGACCCGCCCGGGGTCTCCACGATGACGGTGGTCGCCTTGACGACGGCGACGGCCATCCGCCCCGGTTCCAGACCGAGCTCCCGGGCGGCCTCGCTGCTCATCAGCGAGACGACGGTGTGCGGGCCGCACTGCATCTCGACCTGCGCCATCACCCCGTCCGCGATCACCCGGGTGACCAGCCCGACGAAGCGGTTGCGGGCCGAGCGCCGTACCCCGGACGGGTCGGCCGCCGGGGTCGCGTGGTTCCGGGCGAACTCGGCGAGGTCCACCCCGTCGATGACCTTGCGGCCGGAGGCGTCCTTCCCGGCGGGGAGCGTGCCGGCGTCGACCCAGCGTCGTACCGTGTCGTCGCTGACGCCGAGCAGTTCGGCGGACTCCCGGATCCGGTACTGGGTCATGGGGGGAGCGTAGGTGCCGTGCGCCGCGCGCTGGACGATCCGGCGTGGAGCCGTCGGCCGGGAGGAGAACCATGACCGGTGCGCAGCGACCGCCCGCGACGACCCACCCCGCTGTGCTGGTCGTCGGCGCGTCCCGCGGCCTGGGGGCAGCGGTCGTCGAGGAGTACGCCGGCCGGGGGGCCCAGGTGGTGGCCACCGTGCGCGGCGACGCCCCGACCCCGGTGCAGGAGGTGGCCGATCGGGCCGGTGGTGCGGTCGAGATCGAGCACGTCGACATCTCCCGGCCGGGGGAGATCTCCGATCTCGCCCGGCGGCTGGGCGGGCGGCGGTTCGACCTGCTCTTCGTGGTGGCCGGCATCCAGCTGGCGGCGGCCGACGCGTCCGCGGCGTCGTCGAGCGACGCCGACTTCACCGCGATGATGATCACCAACGTGCTCGGGGCCATCCGCGCCGTGGAGGAACTCGGCGAGCTGGTCGACCCGGCGGGGACGATCGCCGTGATGTCCTCCGGTCAGGGCAGCATCACGAACAACACCACCGGCGGGTTCGAGATCTACCGGGCGACCAAGGCCGCGCTGAACCAGCTGATGCGCAGCTACGCCGCCCGCCGCGCCGGGGAGGCGCGCACCCTGCTGCTCATGGCGCCGGGGTGGGTGAAACACCGGACTGGGCGGGGCGGGTGCGCCGTTGACCGTCCAGGACAGCATCCCGCCGCTCGTCGACACCGTGGACGCCTGGCGCGGGCGCACCGGACTGCACTTCCTGGACCGGAACGGGGACACCCTCCCCTGGTGACCGGGGCGGGTGTCCCGTCCCGCCGCGACGGCCTTCCCCGGTTCGGGCCCGGGGGCGTAGAACAGTCGGCCATGGACCGACTCGGGAACCAACGGATCGCCGACGCCCGGCTGACCGACTGGCGCAAGCTCGCCCAGGGCCTCGCGGCCCGCTTCGTGCTGGACGGTCCCGGGGCCGCGCCGGCGTTCGTGTCCGAGATCCACGCCGTCGCCGAGGACGTGGTCGCCCACGCCGACGTCCGGCTGGCCCGGGGGGTGGTGGACATCGCGCTGTGCACCCGGGTCGACGGGCGCTGGGTGACCGACCGGGACGTCGAGCTGGCCCGGGCGATCAGCGCGGTCGCCGCGGCCCGGGGTGCGCGTCCCGCGCCGGCGGAGGTCACCCAGCTCGAACTCGCGCTGGACACCGTGCGCGAGGAGGCCGTGGCACCGTTCTGGGCCGCCCTGCTCACCGGGTCGACCGACAACCGGGTGTACGACAGCGTCTTCGACCCCACCGACCGCATCCCCAGCGCCTGGTTCCAACGCACCGATCTGCCCGGTCCGGTGCCGCAGCGCTGGCACTTCGACCTCTGGCTGGCGCCGGAGGCCGCGGCGGGCAGGATCGCCGCGGCCGTGGCGGCGGGCGGCACCGTCGTGGACGACGCGGGCGCTCCGGCGTTCACCGTGCTGGCCGACGCGGACGGCAACCGGGTGTGCGTGTGCACCTCGCTCGGGCGGGGGTGAGGCGACCGTGCACATTCCCGATGACCGGCCGCCGCCGGATCGACCCGCCCGCGACACGACCGCGCCGGACGTGGTCGCGCTGGACGCCAGGGCCGCGCACGTGGTCCGCAACCATCGGCGCGCGGTCGCCGCGATCGACCGGACTCCGTTCACAGCGCCGGCGGCCGACGAAGACGTGGTCCCTGCGAGCCTCGACCCCATGGGCGCACACATCTTTCGGGGGAATCCCTCCCAGCACAGTCGTTCGACTCGCTAACATTCCCGGATGAGCACCCGCGCCCCCAGGTCCCTCTTCATCGCCACAACTGCCCTTGCTGCCGCTCTGCTGGCGGCGTGCGGTTCGCAGCCTTCAGCCACCGGCACATCCAGTGCCGCCGGCTCGGCCTCGGCGACCATGACGCAGATGTCCACGTCCTCGGCGCCGTCGAGCACATCTGCGCAGTCGTCGTCGTCATCCTCTACTTCGTCTTCGTCTTCGTCTTCGTCGGTGGCGAGCAGCCCGACCTCGGCCACCAGCGCGTCGAGCCAGTCCGTGGACAGCACCACCCCGGCCGGCTCGGCGCCGGGCTCGGAGGCGACAATCTCGGGCAGTGGAGGCGTGATCAAAGCCGGTGCGGGCACGAACCTTCCGGCCCAGGTCGGTACCTGGGTCACGGCGGACGCGGGAGGCCAGTACCCCGTCTACACCAGCGGCGACAGCTCGGTCTCCCTGAGCTTCCTGGCCGGCTCGGACTACGACGGCATCGCCACCAACGTGACCAACAGTCGGACGGTCGTGGGTGCCGGCGTCTGCGGATCCACCTCGGTGGAGACCAACCTGACCTGTTACCTCAAGACCGCCGATGGCGTCATCAACATCTCCGCGGACGGCAGCACCACACCCCTGGTCGCCCTGGTCGATTTCGCCGACCAGCTCACCACGACCCTCGGAACCAGCTGATTCGACCGACCGTCGGTCGATCCGAGGAGCACCTGGGACAGCGACGAGTGGTCCTCGCCGGCCCGGTGCCTGAGACGGGCTGCACCGGACATGCAGCCGCATTCCCCGCTCAGCGAGGCCGGCGCCCGCGTGGCAACGGCCCCTATGTGCGGGGGGCACGCCAGCCCGCGTCCACGGCGTCCTGCTCCGTGCAGAGCCACCGCTCGCCCCGGTCGGTGTCGATGCGGGTCTCGTCGTAGGAGCGGCTCCCGGGCAGGTGGTAGATCCGTTCGCCGTCGCCGTTGATGTTCCCCTTGATCAGGCAGCCGGCCACCGGGGCCGTGGTCGGGACGGCCGTGCTCGAGGTACTCGGGGTAGGTGTCAGGCCCGGTGATCCGGGCAGCGCCTCGCCCGGGCACCCGATCAGCACCGCCGTCATCGCGTCGCGCTCGGTCGGCGTGACCCAGGCCCCGTACCGCTGCTTCACCGCGATCTGCCGCGCGACGTACGGGCAGCGTTCCGTCGCGGCCGGCGGCAGCCAGGAGGCCGCGTCGCTGTCGCCCTTGGCCTGGTTGGCGTCACCGTCGACGGCGAGCAGGTTGAGCGGGTCGTTCGCGAACGCCGTGCGGGTGGGCTCGTCCCAGCTCTGGGCGCCGGTGCGCCAGGCCGCGGCGAGCGCGACGACGTGGTCGATCTGGATGTCGTCGCTGGTGCCGTCACCCCGGAGGAACGGCATCGCGGCCCCGGTGTACGGGTCGGCCAGGACGCCCGACGCGACGACGCACGCCGATCCGGCCCGGAACACCACGTCGGTGAGATCCCGGGCCAGCACGTCGTTGCGGGTGTCGCAGCCGTTGCGGTCGACGTCGGCCCAGCGTTGCCCGAAGGCGTCCCGGGAGTACCCCGTCGAGGGCGCCCGGTCGGCGACGGCCAACCCGGCCAGCGCCTCCGCCGCCGGGCCGGAGGGGGCGACCAGTGCCGCGGCGCCGGTCGAGGGTGCCGCACCCCCGGGGGTCGGCGCCGGAACCGACCCGGTCCCGGTGCAGCCGGCCAGCAGCAGCGCGAGCACCGCCGCCGTCACCGCCGCCCGGCGCAGGGAGTGCCGCACCCGGCTACACGAAAATGCTGATGACCAGCACGCCGCCGAGTCCGCACACCGAGATGAGGCACTCCAGCACGGTCCAGGTCTTCAGCGTCTGCCCGATCGTCGTGCCCAGGTATTCCTTGACCAGCCAGAAGCCGGCGTCGTTGACGTGGGACAGGAACACCGAGCCGGCGCCGATGGCCAGCACCATGAGCGAGACCATCGGGGTGGAGAGGTCCGCGGCGACGGGGGTGAGGATGCCGGCCGCGGTGACGGTGGCGACGGTGGCCGACCCGGTGGCTATGCGGATGAACACCGCGACGAGCCACGCCAGGATCAGCACGGAGACACTGCTGCCCTCGATCGCGTCCGCGATGACCTGGCCGATGCCGGTGTAGATGAGCACCTGCTTGAGTCCGCCGCCGGCGCCGACGATGAGCAGGATGCCGGCGATCGGCGGCAGGGAGCGCTCCAGCGTGCTGGAGATGCCCGCCTTGCCCATCCGACCGCCGCGCCCGAGGACGACGATGCCGACGATCACGGCCAGGGTCAGCGCGATGGTCGGCGTGCCGACGAAGTCCAGGAACGACTTCCACGCCGCGTCCGATCCCTCGGCCCAGATGTCGGCGATGGCCTTGGCCAGCATGAGGACGACGGGCAGCAGGATGGAGAACAACGCCGCGCCGAACGACGGGCGCGGGCGCTCCTTCGCGGCGGCGCCGTCGGCGTCCTCACCGGTGGTGAACAGGGCGGGGACGGAGACCGGCGCCCAGCGCGCGGCGAACGTGCTGAACAGCGGGCCGGCGATGATCACGGCCGGGATGGCCACGATGACGCCGAACGCCAGGGTCAGGCCCAGGTTGGCGTTCAGCGTGGTGATGGCGACGAGCGGGCCGGGGTGCGGCGGGACCAGACCGTGCATGGCCGACAGCCCGGCCAGCGTCGGGATCGCGATCTTCATCAGCGGCAGACCGGAGCGGCGGGCGACCAGGATGATCACCGGCATCAGCAGCACCAGGCCGACCTCGAAGAACATGGGCAGCCCGATCAGCGCGCCGACGAGGCCCATCACCCACGGCAGCGCCTTCTGACTGGACGCCCCGACCAGGGTGTCCACGATGCGATCGGCGCCGCCGGAGTCGGCGAGCAGCTTCCCGTACATCGCGCCCAGGCCGATGAGGATGCCGACGCCGCCCATGGTCGAGCCGAAGCCGGCCGCGAACTGGGCGATGGAGTCGGCGGGGGACAGCCCCGCACCGATGCCGATCCCGATGGCGCCGACGAGCAGGGCGAGGAACGGGTGCACCTTCAGCCAGGTGATCAACGTGATGATCGCCGCGATGCCGACGAGGGCCGCGACGATCAGTTGGGTCTCGCTGCCGCTGGGGGCGACTTCGTCCATGGGGGCCTCGTCAGGTGTGGGGGCGGGGGTCGGTCGGTCCCGGGGAACCGTCGGGCCGACCCTAGACCGGGCGGGCCCTTCGGTGGGCCCCGATCCCGCCACCGGTCCGGGGAGGGGCGGCCGGCACTCACTTCTCGGCCGCGTACCGCTCCGCCGCGTCGGCCAGCGCCCGGAACAGTCGCCGGTCGGTGTCGGTCTCCGGGTGCCACTGCACCCCGACGCAGAATCGCGCCCCCGGCCGTTCCATCGCCTCCAGCGTCCCGTCCGCGGCCCACGCCGCGGATACGAACCCGGGGTGGGTGGCCACGGCCTGATGGTGGTGACAGGGGACGGTGGCGTCCGCCCCGAGGATGTCGGCCACGCGCGAGCCGGCTGTCACCGCCACCTCGACCGCACCGTAGGCGCGGTCACCCGGGCGGTGCCCGTCGTGGCCGACGAGGTCGGGCAGATGCTGGTGCAGCGTGCCGCCCGCCTGCACGGCCAACAGCTGCATGCCCCGACAGATGCCCAGCACCGGGACCCCGCGGTCCTCGGCGGAGTTCAGCAGGGCGAGCTCGCTGACGTCCCGGTCGTCGCGCCAGCCGGCGGTGGCCGGGTGCGGGTCCTGTCCGTAGCGGGAGGGGTTGACGTCGGAGCCGCCGGCGATGACCAGGCCGTCGAGCCGGGCCACCACCGCGTCCACCTCGTCGGCGACACCCAGCGGGGGGATCAGCACGGGGGTGGCCCCGCCCCGGCTCACCGCGTCGGCGTACGCGGCCGGGAGCACGGCGGCGTCCACGCCCTGCCAGATGCCCCAGGTCGCGGGCACCCGGTAGGTGCTGATGCCGATCACCGGTCGCGTCATCCCGTGATCCTTCCCCCCGCGACGACGCCCGGCACAGCTGTTTCGTGACCTGCCGGGAATTGCCGTCACCCGATCCGGTGGTTAGCGTCACACCTGATTCACAACTACCCAGCGTCGGGAGCCTGTGCATGTCGGTCGTCGGTACCCCACTCGGATCTCACACACGACACCGACGGGGGCCGCGCCGCGCGCTGGCCGCGCTCACCGCGCTGACCCTCGGCGCCTCCCTGCTCGGCGCCGTGCCCGCAGCTGCCGCACCCCTCGCACCGCAGGCCCCGGCCGTCCGCGCCGCCGCCGCACCGGTCGTCGCCTCCCTCGCCGGCAGCCTGCAGAGCGAGTTGGGCTGCCCGGCCGACTGGGATCCGGCGTGCCTGGAGACCGTGCTGACCGACGACGGTGACGGCACCTCCAGTGCCTCGTTCGCGCTCCCCGCGGGCAGCTACGAGTTCAAGATCGCGCTGAACGGCAGCTGGGACGAGAACTACGGGCTGGGCGGCGCCGAGAACGGTGCCAACATCCCCGTGGTGCTCGACGGCCCGACCTCGATCACCTTCACCTTCGACCAGGTCGGCCACCAGATCTCGATGACGCCGACGGAGGCGCAGCCCGGCCTGCAGGACTCCGACGCCGCCCTGGCCGGCAGCAGCCTGCGCGACGACCTGACCCGCGAGCAGTTCTACTTCGTCATGGCCGACCGGTTCGCCAACTCCGATCCGACCAACGACACCGGCGGCTACGTCGTGCCGGAGGGCACCCCGGCCGGCGACGAGCGGCTGACCACCGGGTTCGACCCCACCGCCAAGGGCTTCTACCACGGTGGCGACATCAACGGGATCACCGAGAAGCTGGACTACCTGCAGGATCTCGGGATCACCTCGGTGTGGCTGACCCCGTCGTTCAAGAACAAGCCCGTCCAGGGCGAGGGTGACGGCATCAGCGCCGGCTACCACGGCTACTGGATCACCGACTTCACCCAGATCGACCCCCACCTGGGCACCAACGAGGATCTGACCGCGCTCATCGACGCCGCCCACGCCAAGGGCATGAAAGTCTTCTTCGACATCATCGCCAACCACACGGCCGACGTGATCAGCACGCCCGGCACCTACATCACCAAGGCCGACCAGCCCTACCGGGACGCCTCGGGGGCGCCGTTCGACGACCGCGACTACGCCGGCGGCGACACCTTCCCGACGCTCGATCCGGCCGTGTCGTTCCCGTACCCGCCGACGTTCCCGACCGAGGCCGACCGCACGGTCAAGGTGCCGTCCTGGCTGAACGACCCGACCTACTACCACAACCGCGGCAACGCAGCCTTCGACGGCGGCGAGAGCGACATCTACGGTGACTTCGTCGGTCTGGACGACCTGTTCACCGAGAACCCTGACGTCATCGACAAGCTCATCGACGTCTACTCCTACTGGGCCGAGTACGGCATCGACGGGTTCCGCATCGACACCGTCAAGCACGTGAACATCGAGTTCTGGCAGAAGTTCTCGCCGGCGATGCGGGCTGCTGCGGCCACGGTCGGCAAGGACAAGTTCTTCATGTTCGGCGAGGTCTACGACGCGAACCCGGCCAACATGTCCCGGTTCACCACCGAGGGAGACCTGCAGGCCACCCTGGACTTCGGATTCCAGAGCTCGGCGACGGGCTTCGCCCAGGGCAAGCCGACCAGCGGCCTGCGCGACCTGTTCGCGGGCGACGACTACTACACCGACGCCAATTCCAACGTGTATTCCACGCCCACCTTCCTGGGCAACCACGACATGGGCCGCATCGGACGGTTCCTGACGGACTCGATCGCCGCGGACGGTCCGGTGGATCCGGCCGAACTGTTGGACCGGGACGAGCTGGCCCATTCGCTCATGTACCTGACGCGCGGCCAGCCGGTCGTCTACTACGGCGACGAGCAGGGCTTCGTCGGTGACCCGGGCGGTGATCAGAACGCCCGGCAGGACATGTTCCCCAGTCAGGTCGCGAGCTACAACGACGACGACCTGATCGGCACCGACGCCACCACCGCACAGGACAACTTCGGCACCGACAACCCCGTGTTCACCCACATCGCCGAGGTGTCCGCCCTGCGCACCGCCAACCCGGCGCTGGCCGACGGCGCGCAGATCCACCGCTACTCCTCGAACTCCGCAGGCATCTACGCCTTCAGCCGCATCGACGCCACCGACCAGGTCGAGTACGTGGTCGCGGCCAACAACTCCGAGCAGAGCGCCACCGCCACGTTCGACACGTTCACTCCCGGAGGCTCCTTCGGCGGGCTGTACCCGTCCGGGTCCGCCGGTCTCACCGCCGACGACGAGGGCCGGGTCACCGTGACCGTGCCGCCGCTGTCGGTCGCGGTGTGGAAGGCGGCCGCACCGATCCCCGCCTCCGCCGCCGCCCCGGCGATGGTGTTCACCCAAGCCGCCGGCAGCACCGTCGGTGGTCGCGCCGAGGTCGGCGTATCCGTCCCGGCCGGCGGCTTCAACGAGGTGTCGCTGGCCTGGCGGCCCGCCGGCACCACCGACTGGACCCCGCTGGGTACCGACGACAACGCCCCCTACCGGGTGTTCCACGACGTGCAGGGCCTGGCCAAGGGCACCGTGGTGGAGTATCGGGCGGTGCTGAAGGACAACTCGGGCAACCTGTCCGTCGCCGCCACCTCCGCGGTGGTCGGCGACCCGGCCCCCGCGCCGGTCGACCCCGGCCAGCCCGGCGGCCCCGTGGAGCAGCCCGACGCGGTCTCCGTGCCGGGTGACTTCAACAGCGAGATCGGCTGCGCCGCCGACTGGTCGACGGACTGCCCCCACGCCCAGCTGACCAAGCGCGACGACGACGTCTGGTCGGGCACGTTCACGATCCCGGCCGGCAGCTACGTGCACAAGGTCGCCATCGACAACGCCTGGACCGAGAACTACGGCGCCGGCGGAGCCTTCAACGGCGCCAACATCCCGCTGGTCATCCCCGCGGGCGGGGCCGAGGTCACCTTCTACTACGACCACGGCACGCACTGGGTGACCACCGATCTGCAGACGCCGATCGTCACGGCCGCCGGGTCGTTCCAGTCCGAACTCGGCTGCCCGGCCGACTGGTCGCCGGACTGCCTGCGCAGCTGGCTGCAGGACCCGGACGGCGACGGGATCTTCACCTTCGCCACCGCCTCCCTGCCGGCCGGGTCGTACGAGACCAAGGCGACGGTGGGTCTGAGCTTCGACGAGAACTACGGCGCCGGCGGCGCTCCGGGCGGCGCGAACATCCCGTTCACGGTGACCGACGGCGCGGTGGTGCGCTTCAGCTTCGACAGCGCGACGAAGGTGCTCACGGTGACCAGTGCCGCGAACACGGCCGCCGATCTGTCCGCGGCGAAGGGCCAGTGGATCCGACGCGGCCTGCTCGCCTGGGACCTCCCGGCGGAGGCGGCGGGCTGGACGTTCCGGCTGTACTCCGCCCCGACCGGCGGTCTCGGTCTGGACGCCGAGGCGATCACCGGCGGCGACAGCATCCCGCTCACCCGCGATCCGGCGGGGCTGCCCGCCGACCTGGCCGGCACCTGGCCGCAGCTCGCGGCGTACGACACGCTGCGGCTGCGGGACTCCGACGCGGCCGACGCGAACCTGCTGCGGGCGCTGACCTCCGGGCAGCTCGCCGTGGCCGCGTTCGACGACACCGGCGCCCTGGTGGACGCGACCGGCGTGCAGATCCCGGGCGTGCTCGACGATCTCTACCCGGGCGCCAGGAACGAGACGCTGGGGTTGAGCTTCCGCACCATCCGGCTCGGCTTCCTGCGGATCCCGCTGCCCGTGATGAAGCTCTGGGCGCCGACCGCATCCGCGGTGTCCCTGCGCATCGACCCGCCGGGCGCCTCGCCCGAGCGGTTGATCCCGATGTACCGGGACCGCAACGGCGTGTGGACCGGCGTCGGCCTGCCCTGGTGGATCGGGGCGACCTACGCCTACGACGTCACGGTGTACGTGCCGTCCGCGGGTGAGGTCCGGACGACCACGGTCACCGACCCGTACAGCATCGCCTTGACCACCAATTCCGAGCGCTCGGTGGTGGCGGATCTGTCCTCGTCCGCATTGAAGCCGGCCGGCTGGAACTCCCTGCCCAAGCCGGATCTGGCCCAGCCGGAGGACTCCAGCATCTACGAGCTGCAGATCCGGGACTTCTCCATCTCCGACGAGACCGTCCCGGAGGCCGAGCGCGGGACCTACCTGGCCTTCACCCACCCGGAGTCGGCGGGCATGACGCACCTGACCCAGCTGGCCGACGCCGGCCTGAACACGGTGCACCTGTTGCCCGCGTTCGACATCGCCACCATCGAGGAGCGCCGCGCGGCGCAGCAGACCCCGGCCTGCGACCTGGCCGCGTTGTCCGCGGCCGACCCGGCCGGTACCGCGCAGCAGGAGTGCGTCGACGCCGTGGCCGGCACCGACGGATTCAACTGGGGGTACGACCCGTTCCACTACACGACCCCGGAGGGTTCGTACGCGACGAACCCGGACGGTGCCGGCCGGACCCGGGAGTTCCGCCAGATGGTGGCCGGGCTGAACCGTGCCGGTCTGCGGGTGGTGATGGACGTGGTCTACAACCACACCGCCTCCTCCGGTCAGGACCCGACCTCGGTCCTGGACAAGGTGGTTCCCGGGTACTACCAGCGGCTCTCGGCCACCGGCGCCCTGGAGACCTCCACCTGTTGCGCCAACACCGCCTCCGAGCACGCGATGATGGAGAAGCTGCTCGTCGACTCGATCGTCACCTGGGCCGTGCAGTACAAGGTCGACGGGTTCCGCTTCGACCTGATGGGTCACCACAGCAAGGCCACCCTGCTCAAGGTGCGGGCCGCGCTGGACGCGCTCACCGTGGCCAGGGACGGCGTGGACGGGAAGAAGGTCTACGTCTACGGCGAGGGCTGGAACTTCGGCGAGGTCGCCGACAACGCCCGGTTCGAGCAGGCCACCCAGGCCAACATGGCCGGTACCGGCATCGGCACGTTCAACGACCGACTGCGGGACGGGGTGCGCGGCGGCGGACCGTTCGACGAGGATCCGCGGGTGCAGGGCTTCGGCTCCGGGCTGTTCACCGACCCGAACGCGCTGGCCGCCAACGACGGGGATGCGGCGAAGCAGACCCTGCTGCAGTACCAGGACTGGATCAAGGTCGGGTTGACGGGCAACCTGCGGGACTACCCGCTCGTCGACCGCACCGGGGCCACCGTCACCGGCGGCGAGATCCCCTACGGGGCCGAGGGTTCGGCGCCGGTCGGGTACACCGCGGACCCGTCCGAGGTGATCACCTACGTGGACGCGCACGACAACGAGACGCTGTTCGACTCGTTGACGCTGAAGCTGCCGGTGGCCACCACGATGGCCGACCGGGTGCGGATGAACACGGTGTCGCTGTCCACCACGGCGCTGAGCCAGGGGCCGATGCTCTGGCACGCCGGGGTCGACCTGCTGCGGTCGAAGTCGTTGGACCGCAACTCGTTCAACAGCGGCGATTGGTTCAACCGGATCGACTGGACCGGGCAGGAGAACACCTTCGGTTCCGGTCTGCCGCCGGCCACCGACAACGAGGCCAAGTGGCCGTTCATGGCCCCGCTGTTGGCGAACACCGCCCTGCGCCCGCAGGCGGCGGACATGGCCGCGGCCACCGCCGGTGCGCAGGACCTGCTCAAGCTGCGGTTCTCCTCGCCGTTGTTCCGACTCGGGTCCGCCGAACTGATCGAGCAGAAGGTGTCGTTCCCGTTCGGTGGGCCGGACCAGACGGCCGGGGTGATCGTGATGGTCATCGACGACACCGTCGGGCCCGACGTCGATCCGGACCGTGACCGCATCGTGGTCGTGTTCAACGCTTCCGCCGCGGAGCAGACCGTGCCGGTGGCCGACACCACCGGGATGGCGCTCAGTGCCGTGCAGGCCGCCGGGTCCGAC
Source organism: Nakamurella flavida (assembly GCF_030811475.1). NCBI lineage: Bacteria > Bacillati > Actinomycetota > Actinomycetes > Nakamurellales > Nakamurellaceae > Nakamurella > Nakamurella flavida. The sequence continues at coordinate 2,113,927 of NZ_JAUSQV010000001.1, read as the reverse complement.
GCCGTGGTCAAGCAGTCCACCGTCGGGGCCGGGGGAGTGACCGTGCCCGCGCGGACCGTGGCGGTCTTCGAGGGCTGATCCGCCGATCGAGCAGGACAGCATCGCGCCGGGCCGGTTCCCCCACGGGGGCCGGCCCGGTGGCGTCTGCGGCGGACGGGCCGGAGTCAGGCCCAGGGCACGGGCCGCCGGTCCAGGCCCAGCAGCGTGCCCGACAGCAGGCGTCCGGCCGGCGCGATCACCTGGCACTGCCGGACCGGCTGGGACGGATCGACCCAGTGCCCTGTGCCGCCCTGATCGGCCGCCGATGCCGACCCGGCCGAGACGGCGAGCGAGCCGCCCGCCGTCGGGTCGGGCATCCGGGTGAGCAGGGCGACGAGCCCGGCGCAACTGGCCTGCAGGTCGGCGTCACTCCGAGCGGTCGTGCCGGTCGCCGGGTCGGTCGACAAGGCGTCCAGTGAGGCGGCGAGGTCGTACCCGAACACCTGGACCTGGTGTGGCCGATCGCAAGGAACGGGGCTGAGCACGGCACCGGCCCCGTTCGCAGCCGTGCCGGTGCCGATGGCATCACCGCACTCGCCGGAGCCCGGCGGCGGCGACCCGGTGCCGTAGCTGTCCCGGAGGGTGCTGGGGAAGGTGCCCAGCTCCGTTCCGCCGGCGAAGTGCACAGCGACGCAGGCCGTCCAGTCCCGGCCGGCCGCACGCTGGAGGGCGTCCGCCCGCATCGGCAGGGTGGGGGTGAAGAGCGGGGCGGCCCAGGTGCCGGCGTACAGAGCTCCGTCGCGGAGCTCGGGCGGTACCTCCTGGTACTCCTCGACCATCCGATCGCACGCCGCGCCGGCGAGGTCCTCGTCCGGCACGGCGCTCCGGCCGCTGTCCAGGCTGCTGGAGAGGACCTGTCCGCTGAGCAGGCCGACCACCTCGCCGTACCGCGGGCCGGTGCACGGGCCCACCTGGACCCGGCCGGCGTCGTCGGTCGTCAGCCGCCCGGACAATCCGGACGGCGGACGGGGCGGGGTGAGGACGCAGTCGCCGATCTGCGGCGGGGCGGCGATGTCGATCGCCTGGGGCTGTCCGGGGATCGCGCGTCCCCCCAGGGCGGGAACCAGCACGGTGAGCAGGGCGGCCACTGCGATGGCCCCTGCTCCTGCCCGGCGGCGTTCCATCCTCCGACCCTACGGTCGGCGGCCCTCCCGGAGCCGGGGCGGGACGCGCGGCGCGGCCGAGGGTGGGCGACCCACCTGTGGTGGCCCGTGCCCTCAGCCCATGCTCTTCGCGCCGTCGATGGCCTCGCGGATGATGTCCGCGTGCCCGGCGTGCTGGGCGGTCTCGGCGATGAGGTGGATGAACACGCGGCGGGCCGTCCACCGGGCGCCCGGCGGGAACCAGGGTGCCTCGGGCAGCGGCTGCGAGGCGTCGAGATCGGGGAGGGCGGCGAGGACCTCCGCGGTGCGTTCGGCGACCGCCTGGGACTGCGCGAGGACCGACTCGACCGTGTCCGTCCCGTTCATGGAGAAGGCGGCGGCCCATTCCTGGCCGTTCTCGTCACCCTCGTAGTCCCCGTCCCCGCTGAGGGCCATCGCGGCCGGCCCCTCGAGGATGAACCGCACCCACTGGGCCTCGGTCGCGGCGACGTGCTTGACCAGCCCGCCCAGGCACAACTCGCTGACGGTCGTCCGGGCACCGGCCTGTTCGTCGGTCATCTCGCGCAGGGTGTTGGTGAGGAAGAAGCGGTGCTGGCCCAACGCCTGCAGCAGGTCGGCCTTCTCGCCGGACTGATCGCGGGCGGTGGCAGCGGCCGTGTCGGTCGTGGTCGGGGAGCTCGTCATGACGGTTCCTCTCGTCGGGGTGTGTCACCAGCCTAGGAAGCATCAGTGCCAGCTTCTGGCCGCAATGCCGGGAAAGATGGCGGCATGTCCACCACCGCCCGCGCCCTGCATCTGCTGTCCCTGCTGCAGGCCCATCGGTTCTGGACGGGCGCCGATCTCGCCGCGCGGCTCGAGGTCTCCCTGCGGACGCTGCGTCGCGACGTGGACCAGCTGCGGGAGTTGGGCTATCCGGTGACGGCCCGGCCCGGCGTCGACGGCGGGTACGAGCTGGCGGCGGGGGGCGCACTGCCGCCGCTGGTGCTGGACGACGAGGAGGCGGTGGCGTTGGCCGTAGGTCTGCAGGCGGCCACCCAGGGGTCGGTCGCCGGGATGGCCGAGGCCGCCGTGCAGGCCCTGGCCAAGGTGGTGCAGGTGATGCCGGCGGCCCTGCGCGAGCGGGTGGAGGCGCTGCGGGCCATGACCGAACCGGCGAGCTGGGGGGCCGTCCGCGACCCGATCGACTCCCGGGTCCTCACCACCCTGGCCCAGGCCTGCCGGGACGCCGAGCGGGTCACCTTCGGATACACCGCGGCGGGCCGGGAGCGTGCCGAGCGGGCGGTGGAGCCGTTCCGGCTGGTTTCCCTGGGGCGGCGCTGGTATCTCGTCGCCTACGACCTCGACCGGCACGACTGGCGCAGTTTCCGGCTCGACCGGCTCGACGCGCCGCACCGGACGGGCGCGCGGTTCCGGCCGCGTGACCTGCCGGCGCAGGACGCGGCGGCGTTCGTCCGCGCCGGGGTGAGCCGGCAGGCGGGGGAGCAGATGACGGTCACCGCGGTCGTGCAGGCTCCGGCCGAGGAGGTGCGCGCGCGGATCGGATCGTGGTCGCAGGTGGAGGCGCGGTCCGACGGCAGCTGCCTGGTGACGATGACCGCGGACGTGCTGGACTGGCCGGCGATGGCCCTGGGTTCCGTCGGGGCGGAGTTCTCCGTGCTGGGCCCGCCCGCGTTCGCCGCGTTCCTGGACCAGTGGTCGGGTCGGTTCGCCCGGGCGGTCACCGGGCTCACGCCGCGAACGGCGCCGTGACGTCGACGACGGTGCCGGTGGGCACGGCCGGCCGGATGGTCAGCGAACCCCCGGCCGCCTCGAGGTGGGCCCGGCGCGAGGCGAGCCCGATGTGGCCCTGCGCGACCCGGCGTTCGGCCACCGCCGGGTCCAGGCCGGTGCCGTCGTCGGTCACCGTCAGCCGGGCGAGGTTCCCGACGCGAGCCAGGGTCACCGTCAGGTGGTGGGCGCCGGAGTGCTTGACCACGTTGGTGATGAGCTCCCGGGCGCAGCCGTAGAGCAGACCGTCCAGGTCGGTCCGTTCGTGGGTGGGCCAACCGGTGGTGTCCAGGCGGGCGTCCAGGTCCCCGCGTGCGCCGGCCGCGTCGACCAGGGCGGGCAGGGCCGCGGCCAGGCCCGCCTGTTCCAGTACGGCCGGGTGCAGGCCGCTGACGGTGTCGCGCAACAGGGTGGCCGAGGTCCGCAGGGCTTCGTCCACCCGGGTCGCGGCGGACGCGTCGCCGTCCACCAGGTCCTCCAGGTCGCCCCGGGCGGCGAGGATGTACTGCAGGGCGCCGTCGTGCAGGTTCTCGGCCAGCAGGCGCCGTTCCCGTTGCTCCAGGGTGGTGATCTCGGTCAGCAGCGCGACCCGTTCGGCGACCAGAGCGGCGAGCCCCTGGAAGCGGAACCGCTGGATGCGGGAGAGCCCGACCGCGGCGACGACGACGGCGCTGACCGCGACCGTTCGCAGCGCGATCGACTGCCACGGCTCGTCGTCGATGGGCCGGATCGCCAGGGTGATGCCCAGGTGGACCAGGACGGTCGGCACGCCGACCCCCGCGCAGAGACCGGGACGCAGCTGGGTGGCGGCCAGCACGGGCAGCACGAACAGTCCGCGGACCAGCACGTCGGACGTCCAGGTGTCCACCGCCGACGGCACGGTGGACAGCGTGATGGCGGTGAGCGCGACGAGATCGAGATAGAGGACGAGCCAGCCGCGGCGCAGCGCGGACACCCGGCCCCGGAGCAGCCAGACCGAGCTCACCGCGGTCAGCACCGCGTACAGGCCGGCCAGGGTGAACGACCACGGGGCGTCCACCGCGGGCGGCAGCATCACCAGGGTGGCCACGCAGAACACCACGAGCAGGATCCGCAGCACCACCTGCAGGACGATGCCGCGGGCCGCGTACCGTTGGAGGACCATCCCGGCCGCCGGGTTGCTGCGGCGCAGGTGGGCCAGCCCCGCGTCGGTCAGCACGGGCCCGGTGTCCGTTGCCCCGCCGGTCACTCCAGCAGACCCTGACGCATCGCCTCGGCGACCGCCGCCGCCCGGTCGGAGACGCCGAGCTTCTCGTACAGGCGCTGGGTGTGGGTCTTGACCGTGCTCGGTTCGAGGAAGAGTTCCTTGGCCAGCGCGGGGATGCTCCGACCGGCGGCGAACCCGACGAGCACCTGCCGCTCGCGTTCGCTGAGCACCAGGGCCGGCCGGGAGCCCTGCCGACGGATCTGGTCGACGAGCCCGGCGGCCAGCTCGGGCGGCACGACCGTCCGACCGGCCGCGACATCGACCACCGCGGCGACGATCTCGCTGCGGCGAGCGTCCTTGGACAGGTAACCGGCCGCGCCCTCCTCGAGGGCGCGGAAGACCACGGCGCTGTCGGTCACGGCGGAGAGCAGCAGCACCCGGGTGCGCAGCTTGTCGCGGGTGACGACCCGGGTGAGCTCCACCCCGTCCATCCGCGGCATCTGCTGGTCGACCACGGCGACATCGGGCAGCTCGGCCCGGATCAGCTCCAGCCCGGCCACACCGTCCTCGGCCTCACCGATCACCCGGATGCGGCCGCTGTTCGCCAGACCCCGCGCGACCCCGTCCCGGAAGAACGGGTGGTCGTCGATCACGCAGGCGGTGACGAGTTCGTTGCCAGCTCGCATGGGTCCTGCCCTCGGTGAGATGTCCGGATCGCCGGATCAGGTTCTCACGCCGGTCCGCTGCGCACCGGTGCTGATCTCCGCCGGGCGTGGCCTCAGTCGCGGAAGCGGGTGTAGAAGTGCTCGGACGGAGCGGCCAGGGGCAGTGGCGTGGGGTCGTCGCGCCGGGTGCACAGCCCGTCGAGGAAGACGGCGAGGTAGCGGCGCCAGAGCTCGGGCTGCTCGGGATCGTGGACCGAGCTGACCATGGTGGCGATCACGCCGAGGTCGGTGATCCCCACGTCGGGGCGGACCCGTCCCTGTTCCTGCGCCCGGGCGAGCACCAGCCGCAGGGCCCGGACCAGTCGGCCCTTGAGATCCACCGAGCACTCCGACCACCGGCCGGAGACCTCCATCGACTCGCGCAGACCCCGGTCCTCGATCTGCAGGCCGATGCTGCGATCCAGGAACTCGACGAGACCGACCCAGGCGTCCGGATTCTCCACAGCGCGTTCGGCCAGTCCGGCGAGTTCGTCCAACCGATCGGCGAGCAGGGCCTCGATCAGCTGGTCGCGATGCGGGAACCGCCGGTAGACCGTCCCGGCGCCCACACCGGCGCGGCGGGCGATCTCGTCGAAGCCGGCGTCCAGGCCCTTCTCGGCGAAGACCTGGGCGGCCACCTGAAGGATCAGCCTGCGGTTGCGCTCGGCGTCGGCGCGCAACGGGCGCGGGCCGGCATCGGTGCTGGCGTCGGCGGTCATGACCGTCAGCCTAAGGGAGCGGAATCATCTTTCCGTTTCGATGAGGCGTGCGTCACCATCCGGAACAGAGTTTCCGTTTCGTCGGTTACCGTCCTCGAAGCGGAAGCACCCTTCCGTATCTCTGCCGTTGGAGGCCTGATGTCCACGAACACCGCTCAGCTCGACCCGGAAGGGACAGCGACCTCGACGGCGACCGTCGCCCGTCATGCCGACGACCGACACCCCGACGACCGGGCGTCCCGCGCCCACGGCCGCCGCTGGTGGGTGCTCGGCATCGCCGCGCTCGCCCAGTTGATCGTCGTCCTCGACGCCACCATCGTGAACATCGCGCTGCCCACGGCGCAGGGCGCCCTCGGCTTCTCCAACGACAGCCGGCAGTGGCTGATCACCGGGTACGCCCTGGCCTTCGGTGCCCTGCTGCTGATCGGTGGGCGGCTCAGCGATCTCTTCGGTCGGCGCCTCATGTTCACCATCGGGCTGATCGGCTTCGCCGCCGCGTCCGCGCTCGGTGGGGCCGCCGCCAGCTTCGAGGTGCTGCTCACCGCGCGCGGTCTGCAGGGTGTGTTCGGCGCCCTGATCGCCCCGGCCGCGCTGTCCCTGCTCACCGTCACCTTCACCGACTCCAGGGAGCGGGCCCGGGCGTTCGCCGTCTTCGGTGCCGTGGCCGGCAGCGGTGGCGCCCTCGGTCTGATCCTGGGTGGCGCACTGACCGAGTACGCGTCGTGGCGCTGGTGCATGTTCGTCAACGTCCCGCTCGCGGCCCTGGCCGTGATCGGCGCCGCGGTGTTCCTGCCCAGGCAGGTCAAGGCCGCGGTCAAGCCCGGCTTCGACGTGCCCGGCAGCATCGTCATCGTGCTGGGTCTGGTGTCCCTGGTCTACGGGCTGGCCCAGGCGGAGACGAAGGGCTGGTCCAGCGCGGTCACCCTCGGCTTCACCCTCGCCGGCATCGCCCTCATCGGCGTGTTCGGCGTCATCGAGACGAAGGTGGCGCACCCGCTGCTGCCGATCCGCATCCTGCGTGACCGGACCCGCGGTGGCGCCTACGCCGCGGTGGCCGTGGTCGGTGCGGGCATGTTCGCGGTGTTCCTGTTCCTGACCTACTACATGTCGGCCACGCTGCAGTTCACGCCGTTGCAGACCGGCTTCGCCTTCCTGCCGATGATCGGCGGGATCATGGTGTCGGTCCAGCTGACCCCGGCGTTCGTGAGCCGCATCGGCGCCAAGGTCCCGGTCACCGTCGGCATGCTGGTCGCTGCCGCCGGCATGCTCTACCTGACCCGGCTCGACCTGGACAGCACCTACGTGGCGCACATCCTCCCCGGGCTGATCGTCATGGGTCTGGGCATCGGCGCCGTCATGGGTACGGCCTTCGGCGCCGCCACCCTCGGCGTCGACCCGGTCGACGCCGGTGTCGCCAGCGCCGTGGTCAACACGGTCCAGCAGATCGGTGGTTCCGTGGGCACCGCGGTGCTCAGTGCGGTCTCCGCCGCCGCGGCCACCGCCTACCTCACCGAGAACGGCACCTCCCCGGCCGCGGCCGCGCAGGCGGCGATGGACAGCTACACCACCGCGTTCTGGTGGGCCGCGGGCATCTTCACCCTCGGCGCGGTCGTCTGCGGGGCGCTGCTCCGCCACGGCGCCGTCGCCGTCGATCCCGACGCCCCGAAGGTCGTCGCGCACTGACCCGGGGACATCTCCACCGAACGGCCGGCGATCGGTGATCGCCGGCCGTTCGGCGTCTCGGGGCGACGACCGCGGTCCACCGCGCCGCGCGGCCGCCGGCGGCGCATCATCGACAGGACGAGCAGCACGTTCGGAGAGGACCGCCATGACCAGCAGCAGTGACGCCGTCGGCCGCCAGGACGAGGACACCGACGATCCGCGGGCCGGTGAGCAGCCCACCCACGACGCGTCCGGTCTGATGCCCGCCCAGGAGGACGCCGCCCTGGCCGAGGTCGACCCGGAACGCATCGCCGAGAAGGACGCGTTCGGCCGGACCCCGGACGAACGGTAGGACCGCGTCGCGTCGTCCTCCGGCAGTCGGAGGACAGCTCAGTTCCTGTGGTGCTCCCTGCCGATCTGCGCCGGCGGCCCGTCGCCGCGGCACGCCTGCCAGCCCGCCGTCGCTCTCGCTCGTCACCGTCCTTTCCGAGTGTCTCGGGGGGTTGCCAAGCCCCGGGGCCGGTCTGCTTGGGTAACGGAACGGTCACGGGGGCTCTCCCCCGGTCACGGCCGACAGCTGAACACGCGTCACGGCACCGACTCTCACCAGGAGGACCACATGACGACACTCAAGAACCGTTTCGCCGCCGGCATCGGCGCGCTCGCGCTGTCCGCGGGCGCCGCGCTCGCCGTCCCGGCCACCGCCTCGGCCGCGGTCAAGTGCGACGGCACCAACAGCTCGGGCACGTGCGTCGAGACCACCAACGTGATCTCCAAGATCGACGTGCTGGATCAGGTTCCGCTGATCAACGACTCGCCGTACGCCGCCACCATGAGCTGCTCGTTCTCCGGCACGGTCAGCCGCTCCCTCACCGTCAGCGCGACGGTGTCCGCCGAGGTCAAGGGCAAGATCCCGTTCGCCGCCGAGGCCACCGCCGGGGTCTCCGCCTCGACGGAGGTCTCCGCCACCGCCAGTGACTCGGCCAGCGCTGCCGGCACGGTCCGGCTCAAGCCGGGGCAGTCGGTGACCTGCCAGCGCATCGCCACCGTGCTCAAGACCGACGTCCGATCGTACAACTACAGCGGGACCGGCATCTTCGACGAGAAGCGCTTCACCGCGACGGTTCCGTCCACGATCGGCGCCCGGATCGTCTGAGCTGTCCCGTCACGGGGAAGAATCGCCCTGTGACGGGTCGCCCGGCCCGGCCACGGTCGGAGCGAGGAGTCACGCGTGGGGGACGAGCTGCACCACCGGTCGGCGACGACGCTGGCCCGCATGATCCGCACCCGTGAAGTCTCCGCGCGTGAGGTCGTGCAGGCCCACCTCGATCGGATCGCCGCGACCAACCCGCAGGTCAACGCCATCGTGACGTTGACCGCCGAGTCCGCCCTGGCCCGGGCGGCGGCGCAGGACGAGCTCGCCGCCCGCGGCGAGTTCGCCGGGCCGTTGCACGGACTCCCGGTGGCGCACAAGGACAACCACCTCACCGCCGGTGTCCGCACCACCTTCGGATCCCGGTCCCGCGCCGACTTCGTGCCCCATGTCGACGATCTGGTCATCGAGCGGATGAAGGCTGCCGGGGTCATCACCCTGGGCAAGACGAACGTGCCCGAGTTCGTCGCGGGGGGCCACACCTACAACGAGGTCTTCGGGGTGACCCGCAACCCGTACGACCTCTCCGTCACCGCGGGTGGTTCCTCGGGCGGCGCAGCGGCCGCGCTGGCCGCGGGCATGCACCCGCTGGCCGACGGCAACGACTTCGGTGGCTCCCTGCGACTGCCCGCCGGGTACTGCAACGTGGTCGCCCTGCGGCCGACGCCGGGGCGGGTGCCCCAGTGGCCGGCCGCGGACGGGTTCGTCGGGCTGTCCGTGCAGGGGCCGATGGCCCGCTCCGTGGACGACACCGCACTGCTGCTCTCGGTGCTGGCCGGGCCGGATCGCCGCTCGCCGAGCAGCCTGGAGACCCCGGGTGCGGGGTTCGCCACCGTGCATGCGGCCGACCTCTCGCGCGTCCGGGTGGCGTTCTCCCCGGACCTGGGTGGCCTGGTGCCCGTCGAGGACGAGATCGTCCAGATCGTCCGGTCGGCCGCGCATCGGTTCGCCGAGGCCGGCGCGGTCGTCGACGAGGCCTGCCCGGATCTGACCGAGGCCGACGAGTGCTTCCGCGTCCTGCGTGCGTGGCAGTTCGAGGCCGGTCTGGGGGCCGTCCTCGACGAACACCGGGAGCTGGTCAAGCCCAGCCTGTACGAGAACATGCTGGCGGGCAGGGTTCTCACCGGTCCGCAGGTGGGCCGGGCCGCCGTGCTGCGAACCACGCTCTACCACCGGCTGCGGGAGTTCCTGGAGCCCGACGGCGGCGGGTGGGACGTGCTCGTCCTGCCCACCGCGCCGCTGCGCGCGTTCGATGCCGGCATCGAGTACCCGGACACGGTCCGCGGGGAACACCAGGGCGACTACCTGGGGTGGATGCAGCTCGTCTACGCGCTGAGCGTCACCGGGCACCCGGTGCTGGCCATGCCGGCCGGATTCACCGCCGCCGGCACCCCGGTCGGCATCCAGATCGTCGGCCGCCACCGCGGCGAGGCCGACCTGCTCGCCGTGGGCAAGGCGTTCGAGGCCATCACCGGTTATGCCGGGATGCGTCCGGTCCTGCCCGGGGTCGAGTGATCCGCCCGGGTCGCTAGCGTGGGGGCATGACCCCCTCCACGGCCCTGGTTCTGGGCGGAACACAGTTCGTCGGACGCCATCTCGTCCAGTCCCTGCTCGACGCCGGGTGGGCGGTGACGCTGTTCTCCCGCGGCCGTACCAACCCCGACCTGTTCCCCGGGGTGGCGCGGCTGGTCGGTGACCGGCAGTCCGACGTGACGGCGCTGGCGGCCGGCCGGTGGGACGTGGTGTTCGACGTGTCCGCGTACCACCCGGCCGACGTCACCCGGGTCGCCGATGTGATCCAGGACGGTTGCGGCCACTACGTTCTCGTTTCCAGCGTGTCGGCGTACGCCGATGTGTCCCGACCCGGGGGGACCGAGGACGCGTCGCTGGCGGTGATCGACGGTCCGGTGCCGGCCGAGTACGACAAGCAGTACTACGGCGAGCTGAAGGCACTCTGCGAGCAGGTCGTGGCGGACCGGTTCCCGGTGAGCACGATGATCCGGCCGACGGTGGTGGACGGGCCGTTCGACACCACCGAGCGGCTGACGTCGTGGGTGGACCGTCTGGCCGCCCCGGGCGCCCACCTGGTGCCGCCGGACACCACCACCCCGTTCCAGTACATCGACGCCCGCGACCTGGCCGACTTCATGGTGCGGGTGGCCGCCCAGGGCATCACCGGGCCGTTCACCGCGGCCGCGCGGCCGACCACGTTCCAGGAGGTGCTCGACGGCATCGACGAGGTGGTCGGCGGGGTGCGCACCTTCACTCTGACGCAGGCGGAGCTCGAGGAGGAGCAGGTGCAGCCCTGGGTGGATCTACCGCTGTGGCTGCCGGCCGGGACGCCGGGCCGTGCCGGCTTCTTCGCCCTCGACCCGGGCCGTGCGCTGGCCGCCGGGCTCCGCACCCGCCCGCTCGTCGAGACGATCCGCGACACCCACGCCTGGTCGGCGGCACGCGACGGCTCCGGGCCCCGGATCGGCATCAGCCTCGAGCGGGAGGCCGATCTGGCCGCACGGTACGGCCAGGGCTGAGCGGGACGGGTCCGCGGGTGACCCCAGGAGGGAGCCACCCGCGGTTCCGTATCAGACCTTGCCGTGGGCCGCGACGGACACCGGCTCCCACTCTCGCCACTCGGCGAGCCGGGACTCGTAGTCCCGGGTGGCCAGGGCGAGCGGCCCGTCGCCGAAGAAGATGCGCAGCGGCGGCGTCTCGGCGTCGACGACCTGCAGGATCGCCGCACGGGTGGCGACCGGGTCGCCCGGGGTGCCCTGGCGGGTCTTGCGCAGCTCGGCGGCGTGCTCACGCGCAGGTTCGTACGCCTCGATCGCCGTGGCGTGCTGGGCGGACGAGCCGCTCCAGTCGGTGGAGTAGCCGGCCGGCTCGACGATGGTGACGTGGATGCCGAACGGAGCCACCTCGGCGGCCAGGGCCTGGCTGATGCCCTCCAGCGCCCACTTGGACCCGTTGTAGATGCCGATGTTCGGGAACGCGGAGATCCCACCGATGGACGACACCTGGATGACGTGCCCGCTGCCCTGCTCACGCAGGAACGGCAGGGCCGCCTGGGTCACCCACAGGGCCCCGTAGACGTTGGTCTCGAACTGGCCGCGGATCTCGGCCTCGGACACCTCCTCGACCATGCCGAACTGGCCGAACCCGGCGTTGTTGACGACGACGTCGAGTCGACCGAACCGCTGGTGGGCCTGGTCCACGGCGGCGAACACCGCGGACCGGTCGGTGACGTCCAACGACAGCGGCAGGATCGCGTCGCCGTACTGCTGCACCAGCTCGTCCAGGCTGCTCGCGTCCCGCGCCGTGGCGGCCACCCGGTCGCCGCGATCCAGGGCGGCGATCGCCCACTCCCGCCCGAACCCTCGGGACGTACCGGTGATGAACCACGTCTTCTGCGCCATGCTGACCTCCGTCGTCCTCGTCGAGCACGTGCGACGCCACCGATGAGGGGCGCCGGTGTTCGACCGCGGCACCGTTGCGGTGCCGGGGGGTGCAACGAAGCCGGGCGCCCGATCCATCCCATGACCGGGGCATTCGCACCTGCTGAGCGAGTGCTGGATCGGTCGAAGGCGGACGGACCTCGCATGGCCCCGGTCGGGGCGGGGGACGACGGCGCTCCTGTGATGTCGATCCGCGGGTGGCTCACGAGTCTCGTGGTGGCCGGGACGGTCGCCCCCACCCTTCTCGCGTCAGCCCACGGCAGGAAGTACTCGCCGGCGTCTTCCGGGGCGGAGTGCCCCGCCCTGTCGTCCCCGGGCACGCACGGGCGCAGGGTCCGCCACGGACGGCCCGGGTGGGTCAGGAAGACCGCTGGTCTGTGAGCCCGGTGGGGCGCTGCCCTGCGTTCGTGCCTGCGACACGCGTGTGGGGAGGGTCCGCCGCGGGCGGTCTGGGTGGGTCAGGGGAGCGGTGGTTCAGCCCGGTGGGGCGCTGCTCTGCGTTCGCGCCTGCGCACGCGTGTGGGGAGGGTCCGCCGCGGGCGGTCTGGGTGGGTCAGGGGAGCGGTGGTCCAGCCCGGTGGGGCGCTGCTCTGCGTTCGCGCCTGCGCACGCGTGTGGGGAGGGTCCGCCGCGGGCGGTCTGGGTGGGTCAGGGGAGCGGTGGTTCAGCCCGGTGGGGCGCTGCTCTGCGTTCGCGCCTGCGCACGCGTGTGGGGAGGGTCCGCCGCGGGCGGTCTGGGTGGGTCAGGGGGACGGTGGTTCAGCCCTGTGGGGCGCTGCTCTGCGTTCGCGCCTGGCCGACCGACGCTCGGCTCGGTCGTCCTGGGCGGCTGCATGGGCGGTGGAGGCACATGGCGCGTCTTCGATTCGGCTACCGGTGCGGTGATCAGATCGGCTGCCGTCACTCCGATGGGGTCTCGTAGACCTGCTGTTCAAGCATTAGAATCGAACACATGTACGACGACGGGAACGAGCAGGGCGGGGCGGCGGCCGACGTCGTCCCGCCCCTTGCCGTGCCTGACCTGTTGCGTGCCGACCCGGGTGCGATGTCCGGTGCTGACCTGGTGGATGCGATCGCAGAGTCCGAGCGGCTGATGTCCGCGGTGGCGGCGTGGCAGATGCGAGCTTTGGCGGCGTTCGCCGTCCCGGGCGTGGCCGGAGATCCGTACGCGCTGGCGGGTCGGTTGGCCGGCCGGGAAGTGACCGGTCCAGCCGACTCCGATCCCGATGTGCTGGGGTCTTTCGTGCTGGACGCAGCGCAGTCGATGGCCGCCGGTGAGGTCGCCGCGGCGTTCCGGATCTCCCCGGTCACCGCCGGGGTCAAGGTCCGGGACGCGATCCGGATGTGCACCGAGTTGCCCGCTACCTTGGCGGCGTTGTCGGCCGGGGTGATCGACCGGGGCAAGGCCAGGGTCATCGCGGAGTACACCGCTCCGCTGCCCGCTCACCTCGCCGGTGTGGTGGAAGGCCGGGTGTTGCCGATCGCCTCTGCGCAGTCCACCGCGGCGACCCGCAAGGCCACCGCGGCCGCGGTCATCACGGTCGACCCCCGCGGAGCCCAGGAACGGCACGAGCAGGCGCGCAGGGAGCGGGGGCTGTTGGTGCAGCCCGGCACCGACGGCATGTCCACCCTGAAGGCCTATCTGGCCGCGGACGGCGCGGTCAGCATCTTCCAGTTGGCCGACCTCCTGGCCACGCACACCGTGGGGTTCGCTGACGACGACCGGTCCATCGGGGCCCGTCGGGTTGACGCGCTCACCGACCTGGCCGGGCAGATCCTCACCCACGGACAGGTCGACCTGGCCGACTACCTCACCCCCGACACCACAGTCGCGGCCGACACCACAGTCACGGCCGACACCCCAGTCACGGTCGACACCAATCTCACGGCAGACGCGACCGGCGCGGCTGGCGCTGGCGCGGGTGATCACCGGGTCGGCGGCATGCTTGCAAGCACCGAGATCACCTCCACACCAACGCTTCCGCCGGTGAACGGACCGGCTGTCACCCCCGGTCGCGCTGATCAGCGCGCCACCCGCCGGCTGTCCCGGCAGGGCCGCCGACCCCACCTTCAAGTCACCCTCGGCCTGCACACCCTCGCCGGCCTGGACGACCTGCCCGCCGACCTCGCCGGCTACGGCGCCATCACCGCCGGCATGGCCCGCACCATCGCCGCCTCCGCCGGATCCCTGTGCACCCTGCTCGCCGACCCCACCACCGGCGCCGTCACCCACGCCGGCACCCACCAGTACAGGCCACGCCAAGACCTGCGTGATCACCTCACCGCCCTGGCCGACTCCTGCCGCTTCCCCTCCTGCCGCCAACCCGCCTGGCGCTGCGACATCGACCACCGCAACCCCTACGACCACCACCGACCCACCGCCGGCGGACCCACCACCACGACCAACCTCGACCCGCTCTGCCGCCGACACCACCTGTTCAAACACCACACCGACTGGACCCTGCGCCGAAACCAGCCCTCACCCACCGACCCCGCCGGCCTCGGCATCACCTGGACCAGCCCCACCGGACACACCTACCCCGACCCACCCCGACAGGTCACCGTCCCCCTCCGGTGGAGGAAGCGCGCTGCCGGCGGTCCGGATGGCACCGCGGCGTTGTTCCCCGGGATGAATATCGACATCTACGACCCCGAACCCATGGTCGGTTCTCCCGACCGGGACGACGCCGCTCCCCGTACCAATCCTGAACCGATCCCCGAGGTTCTGGAGCGCCTGCACCGCCGGTGGGACACCGGACCCACCACTGCCCGAGGACTGCGGATCGCCGAATCGGACGGTGCCGGGACCCGAGAAACCAGGATCGGCAGCGGTACCGACGAAGATCCCGCGGGTGTTCGCAGACGCCAGGTCGGCGACATCGACGAGATCGCGACCTCAGGAGGAGACACCGAGAACGACACCGACACCCACACCGAGAACGAGACGGTGGTCAGCACGGAACACGGTCCGAGTACGGGTCTCGTCGAGGACGATCTCGTCTCCCTCCTCCTGCTCCACCACTTCCGCACTCGCTCCGACCGCAGTGACGCGCCAGATGAGGGCGCCGCAGCGCGGCAGCCGGGAGAGGGCCGCGATGAGCCACCACCGTTCTGAGCGTGTGCCACTCGCGGCCATGCCCGAGGCCGAGCTGCGGCAGGGGGCCCGCGCGCCCGGCGGGGTCGGCGCTCGTCCTGTCATCCCCAGTCGGCGAGACGGGGGGAGGGGTGCCCGTCTGAACGGGCACCCCTCCTCGTCGTTCACTCGGCGCAGGTCAGGCTGTCTCGATCAGACCGAGAAGCCCGTCGACGATGGAGTTCTCGGCGCAGCCGGGCTTGAGACGGGACGAGAGAACCTCGAAGGTGGTGAAGCCTGCTGCCTCGTCGTTGTAGATGTAGCCGGAGTTGGCGCGGCCGTTGGTGAGTGTCGTCAGCACCGTGTGCTTCTGGGGGGATTCCTGGATCAGGCGTTGTCCGATCTCGTTGAACACCTCGCCGTCGACCCCCGGCAGATACAGATCGCCGACCCGCAGCAGGCTCAACCGGATGGTGACGTCCTCGCCGTCCTCGTAGGTGCCCGGCTGTCCCGCGCGGCCCTCGTCGGTGCGCGTTCGGCCAGGGCAGGTGACCGTGGTCTGCTGTCCGGTGATCTGGCCGTCCACGTCCCAGATCTCGATGTCGCGGTCCACTGCCAGCACCTCCTCGCCGAGCAGCTGGCCCATGCTCCGGCTCAGCTGTACCTGCTGGTCCAGCAGCAGAGCGGTTCGGGGGTCGTTCCGGTCGAGGCCCTCGCCACCCGGCGGAAGGGCGTTGCTGATGTCCTCGCCCCGTTCCGCGTAGTCCTGGGTGCGGATCTCCCGCAGTTCGTACGTCTGGTTGAAGAACAACGGATTCTGGTCACCGGCCGCACCGCTGGAGAAGAGCGCCACGGTGTTCCCGCCGAGCGAGTCCTCGATGTAGGTCGACGCCGCTCCCGGGTAGTCGGCGCTGATGCGGTCCTGGACCCCGTTGGTCACGGCGTGCATCGCGTAGTTGTAGTGGACGGCGATGGGCTGCCCGTCGAGGGTCTCGAAGGACACGACGGAGACCGTCTTGTCGGACAGGCCGTCCTTGTTCGGACCCTCCCACCAGGTTCCGGTCTTCTCGTCGATGATGTTGCGGTTCACGTTCATGTACGAGGTCCCGGTCCCGAAACCCATCCGAGCCGGCTGGACCGCGGCCACCGCGTCCGACGCAGACCGCACGATCCCGTCGACGTACCCGTCCTGGTTGGCCCGCCCCGCCGAATGACTGTGGGTGGCCCCCAGCATGACGTTCTCCGGCGCGACCCCCAGATCGGTCTGCAGACGGTCGGTGACCTGCGTCCACACCTCGGCGGACACGCCGCCGGCGTCGACGGTGATCATCAACGCCGTCTGGTCCCCGCTGCGCACGGCGATCGAACGCGCGAACAGGGGGTCGAGTGCCTCGGTGTACCGCTCGGGGAGCTGCGCCCCCGTCGGGGTGACGTCGACCTTTGCGGCGCCGACCTGCAGGTCGCCGGCGGGGGTGGGTGAGGCAGGGTCCGAGGCGGCCGTCGTGGCCGAGGTGGATGCGGTGCTGGGGGCGGCGGACGGCGAGGCGGACTGTTCGGCAGGAGCGCCTGCGGCGGACACCGAGTCAGTGCTCGACGTGCACGCTGTCACGCCGCCGAGCCCGATGACGGCCGAGACCATCAGTGCCAAGGGGATCTTCCCCGACCGTCGGGAGAGTGCCTGCATGCGTGTGGCTCCTTCTGCGTTGAAGTGAGCAAGGCCCAGCGGGCAGGACGCGGCGTGGCCTGCCCGGGCGTCCTCCATGGGCATGCCGGGATGCCTGGCGACGAGGAACGGGACCACTGCTCGGCCCGATCCAGGTCCTGCCTGCTGAAATCTGCTAAAGCGAACTAGTACAGGATTATTAGTCTCGGCAACGGTGTCAAGGGGTGACAGGCCGGAGTGGGTGGGTCGGTGAGATCCGGTGGTCCGGACGGCGCGACGACGGAGGAGCCACCGACTCCCGCACCCGCAGCGGCATGGGGATGCGGATCGTCCGAACACCGGACGGCAGATCGCCCTGCTGGGCATCGATCTCGGCCGCGAGCGTCTCGACGGCCACCCGACCCATCGCCTGATGAGGCAGGGCCACCGTGGTCAGCTTGGGGCGCAACCACTGGGCGATGGGTTGATCGTCGAACGACACGAGCGAGACATCCTCGGGGACGACCAGGCGCACGTCGTTCAGTGCCTGCAGGACCCCCAGCGCGAGGCGGTCGTTGAAGCAGATGACCGCCTGCGGGCGGTGACCCGCGAGCAGCTCCACGGCCGCCCGATAGCCGTGCTCGGGCAGCCAGTCCAGGCATCCACGGCGGCTCAACACTTCCACACCCGCCTCGGACAGCGCCGTGTCGATCCCGGCGGTCCGCTCGGCGGCGGCGATCGATCCGGGCGGGGCGTCGCCCGGTCCGGAACCGACTCCGATCAGGTGGATCCCCTCCCGGTGACCGGCGTCGAGCAGGACCTGCGCGGCATCCCGGCCCGCTGCGAACTCGTCCGGCACGACGCTGGTCAGACCCGCCGGACCGTCCGCGACGCAATTCAGCAGCACCGCAGGCGATCTCGCCAGGATGTCCGGCACCCCCACCGCCCGCGTGAACATGGAGGCGAAGATGATGCCGTCGACTCCCCGGTCCAGCATCGTCTCCAGCAGACCGGACTCGAGATCCGCCCGCCCCTCGGTCTCCCCGATCAGCAGCATCATCCCGCGCTCGCGCGCCGCCTCCACGGCTCCCTGGATCATGTCGCCGGCCAGTCGGGAGGTGGCCACCGTGTCGGACACGAAGCCGAGCGTGTGCGTGCGCCCGGTCCGCAGACTCGCCGACACCCGGCTCGAGCGGTACGCGAGTTCCTCGGCCGCCGCCATCACCCGCCGCTGGGCGTCCGCCGAGATGCGGAGCTCCGCGCCCCGCCCCGCCAGCACCAGGGACACCGTCGTCGGGGAGACCCCGGCGCGCTGCGCCACATCGACCAGCCTGACCCGTTGGGCCACGGTGCCTCCCATCGGACGGTCACGCACGGACGACGACCGGGGGTCGATCGTAGGTGCACAGCACCCCCATCCGGGGCGTGCACTGTCCTCACCACCCGGGCGACGGTGCAGGAACGGCGAGGCGGGCAGTACGCCGGCATGCCCGAGGGGTGGAGGCTGACCATCCGGCGGGCGGCAGCACTGCCCAGCCGGAGATCCGGCGGGGCAGTGCTGTTCGGCACCAGCTGGTGGCAACCGGTTCGACGTCGCGGTGCTTCGATGCGGCCCTGCGTGGGTTCGAAATTCGAATGGGACCCGGCGGTGGCCCGAGCTGTGCACCGGCGGCTCGCACGACGGCCAGTGACCCGGCTCGCCCGGCGGCCCGCTGGCCCGGCGCCGCGGTGGCCCGGCGGTCGGACGGCCCGAGCCGTCGGCGTCCCCCGCGACCTTTCCCCGGTGACCACCCGGTCCTACAGTCCTCCCATGGACTCCTTCGCCCGCGCCGGCCTGACGTTCCCCGTCCTGGACGGTGGTCCGGCTGTCGGGCCAATCGTCGTTGCGCTGCACGGCTTTCCGCAGGATGCGCATGCGTTCGACGCGGTGACGCCCGCCCTGCGCGACGCCGGCCTGCGCACCCTGGTGCCGACGTTGCGCGGATACGCGCCGACGGCGCGACCGAAGGGGCGCGCGGCCTATCGGATGGGCGAGCTCGTCGCCGATGTCCTCGCCCTGATCGACACCGCCGACGCGCCGCAGGTGCATCTGGTCGGGCACGACTGGGGCGGGGCGCTGGCCTGGGCGGTGGCCGGCGCGCACCCCGAGCGGGTCGCGACCCTCACCGTGCTCTCCACGCCGCACCCGGCCGCCCTCTACCGCTCCTTCGTGACCAGCGACCAGTTGCTGAAGTCCTGGTACATGGGTGTCTTCCAGCTCCCGGTGCTGCCCGAGATCGCCGCCGGTCGCACCCTGGCCAGGACGCTGCGCTCGTCCGGGCTCCCGCAGGCCGATGTCGACCGGTACGTCGCGGCGATGGCCCAGCCCGGCGCGCTCAGCGGGGCGATCAACTGGTATCGGGGTCTGCCGCTGTCGGTCAGCAGTCCCACCCCCGCGATCTCGGTACCCACCACCTACGTCTGGGGCCGCAAGGACTTCGCCCTCGGCGGGACGGCCGCCCGGCTCACCGCGCGCCACGTCACCGGTCCCTACCGGTTCGTCGAGCTGGACGCCGGGCACTGGCTGCCCGAACGCGAACCCGAACGAGTCGCCCAGGCCGTCCTCGACCAGGTCTCCGCCGCCTGACGAAACCCCTGACGCGCCCCCCGCCACCGGCGCACACTGATCGGGGGAGCGCCGCTGTCGGGGGCGCGCGGGTACGGGGGGAGCGGCTCATGCAACGGGTGATCGTGATCGGGGCCAGCCTGGCCGGCCTGCTCGCCGCGGCGGGTATCTCCGACGCCGGTGGAGCGAACCGGCCGGTGACGGTGCTGGACCGCGACCCCACGCCCGTCGACGGCACCGCCCGGCCCGGGGTCCCGCAGGGCCGCCAACCCCACGTGCTGCTCCGCCGCGGACTGCTCGCTCTCCAGGAGCTGCTGCCCGATCTGCGCCCGGCGTTGCTGGCCCGCGGCGCCGTCCCGCTGGACACCGGCGATCTCGCCTGGCGCGACGTCACCGGCTGGGCGCTGCACGGCGAGCCCGCCCACGAGATCCTCTCCCTCACCCGCCCGCTGCTCGAGGCGGTCGTCGCCGAGCAGGTCGGCGCCCTCCCCGGCGTGACCATCCGCCGGGGCGCCGCGGTCACCGATCTCCGGCGGGTGGGCCGGAGCTGGCAGATACGGCTGGACGACGGTTCCACCCTCACCGCCGACGTCGTCGTCGACGCCTCCGGTCGGTCCTCCCGCCTCCCGCAGTGGCTGGCCGGAATGGGCGTCGGGCCCGCGGACGAGACCGTCGTCGACGCCCGCCTGGGCTACTCCTGCCGGCTGTACGCCGGCGGACCGGACCCCCGGGAGCTGGCCGGGGTCGTCGTGCTCAGTGACCCCACCCTGCCCAAGGGCGGCATCGGCCTTCCCGTGGAGAACGGCGGCTGGATCATCGCGGCCACCGGCACCGGGGACTGCCGCCCGCCCCGGGACGAGGCCGAGTTCGACGCCTACCTCACCGGCCTGCGCGACCCCGCTCTCGCCGACCTGGCCGCGTCCTGCACCGGCGGCGGCCCGGTCGCCGTCCACCGGCAGACGGCGAACCGTCGACGCGCCTACGACCAGGTGCCGCACTGGCCCGCCGGGCTGCTGCCGGTGGGCGACGCGATGTGCGCCTTCAACCCCGTCTACGGGCAGGGAATCACCGTGGCCGCGTTGCAGGCCACCACCCTGCGCCGGGAATGGCCCGCCCGGATGGATCCGGCGGCGACGCGAAAACTGTTGTCGCGCCTCACGTCCACGACGGCACTGCCGTGGGCGATGGCCGTCGGTGAGGACCTGCGCTTCCCGACCACCCCGGGTTCCCAGGGCCTCGTCCAGCAGCTGACCGGCGCCTGGGCCCGGGAGGTCGGTCGGCTCGGCGTGCACGGCGACCGGCGCGCCACCCGCGCCCTGACCACCACCTACCACCTGATGGGTTCACCGCTGGCCATGCTCGACCCGCGGCTGGTGCTCCGCGCCGGTCTCGACCTCGTCGGTGTCCGTGGCGCACCCAACCCGCGCCCGGCCGTGCTGGAGACCCTCGTTGAGCCGGCCCACGCCCCGGCGGGCTGACCCCGTCAGCGGGTCGGCTGTTGCCCGTATCCGTGGAGATCGCCCACCACACCGAGGATCTCGTCGTCGTCCAGCTCGGTGATCGGCCGCCCGGTGGCCAGCGCCCGGAGTGCCACGTCGCACACGTACTCCAGGTAGCCGACCTGGGTGAGGGCGGCGGGCAGGCTGCCGGCCCCGATCACCGCGCCGTGGTTGGCCAGCAGGGCCGCCGTCCGCCCGCGCATCGCCTCGTCGACGTTCGCCGCGAGCTGGTCGGTGCCGAACCGTGCGTACGGCGCCACCCGGATCGGTCCCCCGAACAGCGCGGAGTAGTAGTGCGTGTTGGGCACAGTGGTCACCACGGTCGACAGGGCCGTCGACGCCGGGGCGTGGGTGTGGATGACGGCCGCGATGTCCGAGGACCGGTACACGGCCAGGTGCAGCGGCAGCTCGCTGGACGGCGCCAGGGTGGCCTGTTCGGCCGACCCGTCCAGCCGGTGCACGCCCACGTCCTGCGCCCGCATCGCGTCGTAGGAGACCCCGCTCGGCGAGATCACCACCAGGTCCCCCACCCGGACGGACACGTTGCCGGCCGTGCCGACCACCAGTCCGCGCGCCTGCAGGGTGCGACAGGTGTCGGCGACAGCGGCGCGTTCTTCGGGGAGCAGCATCGTCATGGCCAGATGCTCCCAGACCGGCTCAGACGGCGGCGACCTGCTGGGCCTGGGCGATGAGCGCGTACAGGTTCTTCGGGTCGACCGGACGGGCGACCAGATCGACGTCCTGGACGAACTCGGTGCCGCGGACCGCATCCCGCAGGTACCGCAGGGCGGAGAAGTCCTCGATGGCGAAGCCCACCGAGTCGAACACGGTGATCTGCGTGTCGTCGGTGCGGCCGGGGGCGTCACCGGTCAGCACCCGCCACAGCTCGGTCACCGGGAAGTCCGGCGCGACCTGCTGGATCTCGCCCTCGATCCGGGTCTGCTCCTCGTACTCCACGAACACCGACGCGCGGTGCAGGATCGCGGCGGCCAATTCCGTCTTGCCGGGGCAGTCGCCGCCGATGGCGTTGACGTGCATCCCGGGCCGGACCATCTCGTCGGTGAGCACGACCGCGCGGGCCTTGTCGGCGGTGCAGGTGGTGACGATGTCGGCGCCGCGGACCGCCTCGGCGGCGTCCACAGCCCGGACGACCCGGAAGCCGAGCGGCTCGACGTTCGCGCAGAACGCGTCCACCGCGGCGGGGTCGACGTCGAACACGCGCAGATCGGAGATGCCGAGCACGGCCCGGAAGGCCAGCGCCTGGAATGCCGCCTGGGTGCCGGTGCCGATCATCGCCATCACCCGGGAGTCCGGTCGGGCCAGCACCTGGGCGACCATCGCGGACGTGGCCGCCGTGCGCAGCGCGGTGAGGATGGTCATCTCGGACAGGAACACCGGATACCCCGTCGCCACGTCGACGAGCACGCCGAACGCGGTCACGGTCTGCAGGCCCTGCGCCGGGTTGGCGGGATGACCGTTGACGTACTTGACCGCGTAGGTCTCCCCGTCGCTGGTGGGCATCAGTTCGATGACCCCGACCGCGGAATGGGCGGCCACCCGCGGGGCCAGATCGAACCGCGGCCAGCGGAGGAAGTCCTCCCGCAGGGTCTCGACCATGCCGCGCACGACCGGCTCCACCCCGGTCCGCGCACACCAGCGGGTCATGTCCGTGACGTCGACCAGTTGCACCATGGGGCCTCCCGAGAACGGCAGGGTCACCCCTGCTGAATGCTCCAGCCTAGGAACGCGCAGGTTGCTCCCACAATGGACAGATCACGTCATTCTGAGTACCGGGTTTGACAGGTCGCGCATCACGAACGCACAGTCCGGTGCATGAGCCTGGACGATCTCGACCGCCGCCTGCTGTCCGCCCTGCGCGCGGACGGCCGCGAGTCGGTCGCTTCCCTGGCCCGCCGGCTGCAGGTCACCCGGGCGACGGTGACCAGTCGGCTGGACAGACTGGTCAGCTCGGGGATCGTGCTCGGCTTCTCGGTGCGGGTCCGGGCCCAGGACGACCCGGACACGATCCGCGCCGTCACCCTCCTCGCCGTGGAGGGCCGCAACGCCGACCAGGTCATCGCCGCGCTCCGGGGCATCCCGGAAATCCGGGCCCTGCACAGCACCAACGGCGCCTGGGACCTCGTCGCCGAGATCAGCACCGACTCGCTCGGCGGGTTCGACCGGTTGCTCGGCCGCATCCGTGGCATCCCCGGCGTGGTGAACAGCGAGAGCAGTCTGCTGCTGAGCTCGGTGGTCTGAGTCCCGCGAGGCGCCGTCTACTGACCCACCCGCCCGTCGATGCACTCCCGCAGCAGATCCGCGTGCCCGTTGTGCCGGGCGTACTCCTCGACCCGGTGCACCCACAGCTCCCGGACTGCGATACCGGACGGGCCGACCCGTTCGTGCAGGTCGGGGTGTGCGGCGAGCAGGGCGTCGGTGGCCGCCTGCTCGCGGGCCAGGTCGGCGAACGCCCCGTCCACCACCGCCTGCTCTGGAACGGCGCCGTCGAAGTCCCCGTTGCCCCCGCCGTACAGCCGTGGCTCGGCGACATCCGGGCGCACCCACGTCCGCCAGTCCCGTTCGACCTCGGCGAGATGCCGGACCAGGCCGAGCAGGGACATCGTCGAGGGCGGGACGGACCGTCGAGCCAGCTGGTGGGGATCGAGCCCCGCGCACTTCATCGCCAGCGTCGATCGGTGATCGCTGAGGTAGTCCTGCAGGGTCGGCAGCTCACCGTCCGGGCTGACCCCGTCCGTGTTGCGCGGGTCCACCGCAGGGTCCAGCCACATGTCGGGGTAGACGGTGGCCGCCGTCCAACGCTCGGGAACGTCGGTCATCCGGACGACTGTGCTCGTCCGCGGCAGGACGGGCAAGGGTGCGGGGCCGGGCGTCGCCGACAGGGAACCCCATGTCGATCAGGACTCATGACGCATGTCCTCGTCGGGGGGACCTGCTCCAGCCGGCCAGGGCCAGCCCGGCCGAACCCCTCGGCCCCGCTCCCGCCGCGGTTGCACCGATCGCGGGCGGATTACGGCTGCGATGGGATCTCTGGCCGACGGCACCGAACCTGGCCCGTCCGAGCCCATCGACTTCCGGTCTGTGTGCTGGGGTCGATCTGTGACCGCTGTGACCGCTGTGACCGATGGGAACCCTGATACGACGGACGTCTCGCAGTGTCCCGGTGGCCGGGCGCGCCGCTGGTCAGGCCATCGGTGTCCGTGATGTCATGGGCGCAGCCCGAATGACACGTGTGTGATTCGGGTGGGTCGGGCATGTCAGGGGGCGCTGCCCCGCGGGAGGGGAACACCGGGATGGACACCGCAGCCGCGGCAGCGCAGGAGGAATCCGGCGACGGACTGGACCGGCGGGACCGCGACATCCTGGCCTTCGAACGCCAGTGGTGGCAGTTCGCCGGCCCGAAGGAGCAGGCCATCAAGGAGCGGTTCGACCTCTCCCCGACGCGTTACTACCAGGTGCTCAACGCGATCATCGACAATCCGGCGGCCTTGGCCGTCGATCCGCTGCTCGTCCGCCGGTTGCTCCGGGTGCGGGCCAGCCGCCGCAAGACCCGCTCGGCCCGACTCCTCGGCTTCGACAGCTAGGCCCGGGACGGTCGGCCCAGTCCACTAGCGCAATCGGCGCCGCGCGCCCGGATTGCGCGAACCCGCCGCCCCGCGGCGCCGCTGTGGCGGCAACGGGGAGCCGTCCGGCGACCGGCCGGCGACGCGCTGATGGCGCGGGGCGCGCACGGACAGCCGGACTCGCCGGCGGGTCCGGCGGTTGCGGAAGCGCTGGCCCTCCCACAGTTCCGGGTGGTTCTTCAGGTACTGGAACTTCCACACCGCGTACGGCAGGTGCAGCAGGTAGATGAGCAGGCCCAGGGAGAAGACGATCTCCGGCTGGTAGACCAGCGCGGCCACCGCCACCACCAGCAGCACCAGCATCGGCACGATCCACTCGGTGGTCACCCGCACCGACTTGAGCGCGATGGACGGCACCCGGGACACCATGAGCACGCCGACCAGCACCAACCAGAAGGACACCACCCACGGGTTGTTCCACGGCCCCTGCCCGGTGAGGCGGTTGGAGAGCAGCACCGGCATGAGGGCCAGCAGGCCGCCGGCCGGGGTGGGCACCCCGGTGAAGAAGCCCTTCGCCCAGGGTTTCGGGCTGTCGTCGTCCAACAGCGAGTTGAAGCGGGCGAGCCGGAGCGCCGCGCACACGGCGAAGACCAGGCAGGCCGTCCAGCCGACCGGGGTGTCCTCCAGCAGCCAGATGTAGGTGATCAGCGCGGGGGCCATGCCGAAGGACACGCAGTCCGACAGCGAGTCCAGCTCGGCACCGATCCGGCTGGTGGAGTTGAGCAGCCGGGCCGCCGGGCCGTCGAGGGAGTCGAAGATGGCCGCGGCGACCACCGCGGTCACGGCGAAGAACCACTGGCCCCGGAGCGCGAACGCCACCGAGGTGAGCCCGGAGGACAGCGCCAGCACGGTGATGGCGTTCGGCAGGAAGCGGACCCCCGGAACGCCGGTCATCAGACCCCGCCGGACGGTGCCGCCGGCAACGAGGCCAGCACCGTCTCGCCGCCGATCGTGCGCTGGCCCAGTTCGACACGCAGCTCGCTGCCCGCGGGGAGATAGGTGTCGACCCGCGACCCGAAGCGGATGAGCCCGTAGGTGGAGCCGGTGAGCACCGGCGCGCCGGTGACGGCCTGGCACACGATCCGGCGGGCGATCAGCCCGGCGATCTGGGTGACGACCAGCTCCCCGCCCCAGGTCGGCGCGATGACGACGGAGTTCCGCTCGTTGTCGGTGGAGGCCTTGTCCAGGTCGGCGGACAGGAACTTGCCCGGTCGGTAGGCGATCTTCGTGACGACCCCGTCGACGGGGATGCGCTGCACGTGGACGTCGAAGATCGACAGGAACACCGACACCCGGAGGCGGGGCGTGGGATCCAGGCCCAGCTCAACCGGGGGGACGGCTTCCTCGATCAACGAGACCAGGCCGTCCGCGGGGGCGACGACGAGGCCCTGACCGCGGGGGGCGACCCGGGCCGGGGCCCGGAAGAACGCGGCGCAGGCGACCGTGGCCACCGCGCCGACCCGGCCGACCACACCGCCGGCCTTCTTCAGGCCGACCGCACGCAACAGCTGCCGGGCGGTGACGGTGGCGCCCAGCGCGCCGAGCACGATGGGTCGTCCGCCCGGGTGGATCGGTGGGACGGTCTGCCGGATCAACCCGAGCAGGTGTCCACCGCCGGATCCCGGTGCGGGGGTCTTCGTGCGGTCGATGTCAGCCACTGCTGGGGGGATCCTCTCGCCGTGACCGCCCGGGCCGTCCGTGGCGGTCGCCGTCACGGTATCGGAGGACGCCGGGCGGTCGGCGGAGGTCCGGCCGGTCACCGGGCACGAATGGTCGGCCCGGCGACGCTCAGCGGGTCCGGCCCCGCTCGTACTGGGGCGCCCAGTACGTCTCGGAGCGGAGGGCGGCCGCGGCGCGCTGCGGCCAGGACGGCTCCCGCAGCAGCACCCGGGCCAGCAGCACGGCGTCCGCGGCTCCGTCCACCAGCACCTGCTCGGCCTGGGCGGGCTCGGTGATCAGGCCGACGGCGGCGACCGGCGCACCGGTCCCTTCGCGCAGGGCCCGGGCCAGCGGCACCTGGTAGCCGGGTCCCACCGGGATCTGCTGGTTGGGATGGTTCCCGCCGCTGGACACGTCGAACAGGTCCACCCCCCGACCCACCAGATCGGCGGCCACCGCGGTGACCTCCTCGACGGTCAGGCCTCCGTCCACCCAGTCGCTGGCGCTGAAGCGGACGAACAGCGGCACGTCGTCCGGCACGGCCGCGCGGACCGCCTCGACCACCTCGACGAGGACGCGGCTGCGCCCGGCCAGGTCGCCGCCGTAGGCATCGGTGCGCACGTTGGACACCGGGGAGAGGAACTGGTGCAGCAGGTAGCCGTGGGCGGCGTGCACCTCGACGACCCGGAACCCGGCGCCGACCGCGCGGCGGGCCGCGGCCGCGAAGTCGGCCACCACGCCGGCGATCTCCGCGGCGGTCAGCTCGCGGGGGGTGGCGTAGTCGCCCCAGGCCAGCGCGGACGGCGCGACCGTCGCCCAGCCGCCGTCGGCCGGGTCGACCGATCCGCTGCCCTCCCACGGGATGCGGGTGGACGCCTTGCGGCCGGCGTGGCCGAGCTGGATGCCCGGCACCGCGCCCTGGTCGGCGATGAACGCGGTGATCCGGCGGTAGTCCTGGGCCTGCTCGTCGGTCCAGATCCCCGCGTCGGCCGGCGAGATCCGACCCTCCGGCGACACTGCCGTGGCCTCGGCGATGACCAGACCGGCGCCGCCGCGGGCCAGGCCGCCCAGGTGCACCAGGTGCCAGTCGGTGGGGTGGCCGTCGCGCGAGGAGTACTGACACATCGGGGCCACCCACACGCGGTTGCGGAAGGTCGTCCCGCGCAGGGTCAGCGGGGTGAAGAGTCTGCTCATGCCCGGGACAACGTGGCCCGCAGGCCGGCCTTACCGGGCAGTGGCCGGGATCACGGTGACCCGGACCGGCCTCGCACCGGTGGTGCAGGACACGGACCAGGGGGCCGACGGCGGCCGGACGGCGGTTCCGGCCCGGTTACGGTGGGTGGCATGACCGACGCTGCGCACGAGCCGGCCCCCGAGAGCGCGGCGTCGACCGCCGCCGGGATCGTCATGCCGATCGGCGGCGCCGAGGACAAGGTCGGCAAGATGACCATCCTGCGCGAGGTGGTCCGACTCGCCGGTGGCCCCCGTGCCCGCGTCGTCGTGCTGTCCACCGCGTCCTCGCTGGGCGACGAGATCACCCACGCCTACCTGCAGCTGTTCTCCTCGCTCGGGGTGGAGAACGTGGTCGGCATCCGGCCGGAGAGCCGGGCGCAGGCCGCCTCGCCGGAGCTGGTCGCCACCTTGGACGACGCCACCGCGGTGTTCATGACGGGCGGCAACCAGACCAAGCTGGCCACGGTCGTCGTCGGCACCCCACTGGGCGACGCCATCGTGGCGGCGCACGAGCGCGGGGCCCTGGTCGCCGGGACGTCGGCCGGCGCCAGCATCTGCTCCTCGCACATGGTCTCGTTCGGCACCGGCGGGGCCACCCCGCGCTTCCGCATCGGCCAGGTCTCCCAGGGGCTCGGTCTGCTCGGCGAGGTCATCGTCGACCAGCACTTCACCCAGCGGAACCGGTTCGGCCGGCTGCTCGCCCTGGTCGCCGCCAACCCCGCCCAGCTGGGCATCGGCGTCGACGAGGACACCGCAGCCATCGTGCGCGCCCCCGGCCTGCTGGAGGTCAAGGGACGCGGCGTGGTGACGATCGTGGACGGCAGCGAGGTGGTCACCACCGCCTACACGGCCGCCGGCACCCAGCCGCTGATGCTGTCCGGGATCAAGCTGCACACCCTGCCCCGTGGTGCCGTCTTCGACCTGACCACCCGCACCCTGGTCAGTGCGCCGGGTCTGCCGGACACCTCCACGGCGCCCACGGTCGCGACGGTGGCCGACATCCCCGAGGGCATGCGGCCCTCCCCGCGCCGCATCGCCGCCGAGGGCGCCCACGTGGGCATCGCCGAGCTGCGCCGCCGGCCCGCCCCGGCCGGCTGACCGGAGCCGTCGGGTCGGGGCAGTCGGTCGGGGCAGCCGGGTCGGTCCGGAGCCCGGGGGAGCGTTCCCCGTCCGGGCGGGGCAGAATCGCACGATCGTGTCGCGTCCCCGACGGGGTGGGCGGGCCGTCGATCGTGTCCGCCGTGGTGGACCCCAGCATTCGACCCGAGAGGCAGCCGATGTCCGAGAAGCTGTTCGCCGTGACCATCCAGGAGACACGGATCTACCGGGGGCCCAACTACTTCAGCTACGGCCCGGCCGTCCACCTGACCGTGGACATCGGCCGGCTCGAGCAGTTCCCCACCGACACCCTGCCCGGCTTCACCGACGAACTGATCCGG
This sequence comes from Nakamurella flavida, assembly GCF_030811475.1. Classification (NCBI taxonomy): domain Bacteria; kingdom Bacillati; phylum Actinomycetota; class Actinomycetes; order Nakamurellales; family Nakamurellaceae; genus Nakamurella; species Nakamurella flavida. The sequence continues at coordinate 2,085,351 of NZ_JAUSQV010000001.1, read as the reverse complement.
CTCCTCCCCGGCCTGCACGACCACCAGTGCTCCCGCGGCCACGACGGTGGGTTCGTCGAGCGGCTCATCGAGGGCACCTGGGCGGGGCATGTCGTCGAGCACGTCGCCCTGGAGCTGCAGCGCACCGCCGGTCACGAGATGACCCGCGGAAAGACCCGGTCCACCGGCGCCACCGGTGTCTACAACGTCATCTACGGCTATCTCGACGAGACCGTCGGTTCGCTGGCCGGCCAGCTCGCGGTGCGGCTGGTCAACGACCTCGTCGTCGACCCCGCCACCGTCGGCCAGGCCGCCACCGGTCAGGCGGCCGGGAACCAGGGCGCCGAGGGGGAGCCCTTCGACTTCGCCACCGAGCACGAGGCCTTCCTGCGGACCAGCCAGCGGGTGGCCTTCGGGCCGTCCACCCAGGCGATCCTGGACGAGGCCATGTCCCGCGACATCCCCTGGCAGCGGCTGAACTCCGCGTCCCTGGTGCAGCTCGGGCAGGGCGTCAACCAGCAGCGGATCCGGGCCACGATGACCTCGATCACCAGCTCGCTGGCCGTCGACATCGCGTCCGACAAGGAGCTCACCAACCGGCTGCTGGCCTCGGCCGGTCTCCCGGTACCCGGGTCGGCCATGGTGCGCGAGGTGGAGGACGCCGTGCGCGCGGCCCGCCGCATCGGCTACCCCGTGGTGGTCAAGCCGTTGGACGGCAACCACGGTCGCGGTGTGGCCATCAACCTGCGCGACGGGGACGAGGTCCGGGCGGCGTTCGGGGAGGCCTACGACCAGTCCCGCCGCGGCTACGTGCTGGTCGAGGCGTTCATCACCGGCCGGGACTACCGCGTGCTGGTGGTCGGCGGGAACATGGTCGCCATCGCCGAACGCGTCCCCGCCCACGTCATCGGCGACGGCACGCACACCGTGGACGAGCTCGTCGAGCTGACCAACGCCGACCCCCGCCGCGGGGTGGGGCACGAGAAGGTGCTCACCCGCATCGAGGTCACCGACGGTGCCGTCGCCCTCGTCCGGGCCCAGGGCTTCGAGATGGACCAGGTCCCGCCGAAGGGCGAGACGGTGAAACTCGCACTGACGGCGAACATGTCGACCGGCGGCATCTCCATCGACCGCACCTTCGAGGCCCACCCGGACAACGTGGACATCGCCGAGGAGGCGGCCCGGGTCGTCGGCCTGGACATCGCCGGCATCGACTTCATCTGCCCGGACATCACCCAGCCCGTCCGCGAGACGGGCGGTGGCATCTGCGAGGTCAACGCCGCCCCGGGCTTCCGGATGCACACCCACCCGACGATCGGTGAACCGCAGTTCGTCTCCAAGCCGGTGGTGGACCTGCTGTTCCCGCCGGGCACCAGTTCCCGCATCCCGATCGTGGCGGTGACCGGCACCAACGGCAAGACCACCTGCAGCCGGATGATCGCCCGCATCTTCAAGTCCATCGGCAAGAAGGTCGGCATGACCTCGACCGACGGCATCGTCATCGACGGCCGGTTGATCATCAAGTCCGACGCGTCGGGCCCGAAGTCCGCGCGGATGGTGCTGCAGAACCCGCGGGTGGACTTCGCCGTGTTCGAGGTCGCCCGCGGTGGGATCCTGCGGGAGGGGCTGGGCTACGGCCGCAACGACGTCGCCGTGGTGCTCAACGTGGCCCCCGACCACCTCGGGCTGCGCGGCATCGACACCGTCGAGCAGCTGGCCAAGGTCAAGCAGGTCATCGTGGAGGCCGTGCCCAAGAACGGCTCCGCCGTGCTCAACGCCGACGACGAGCTCGTCGCCGCGATGCGCAAGGCCTGTTCGGGGGAGGTGGTGTGGTTCTCCCTCGAGCCGGACAACCGGATGATCACCGACCACTGCCGGCGCGGTGGCAAGGCCGTCATCCTGGAGCGGGGCGAGCTCGGCGATCTCATCGTGCTGGTGCACGGCCGGCGCCGGATGCCGCTGGCCTACACGCATCTGCTGCCGGCGACCTTCAACGGCAAGGCCATGTTCAACGTGCAGAACGCGATGGCCGCGGCCGCCGCGGCGTACTGCGCCGGCGCCCCGCTGCACGACATCCGCGCCGGGCTGCGCTCCTTCACCCCGTCGTACTACCAGGCCCCCGGCCGCATGAACCTGACCGAGGTGCAGGGCGTCAAGGTCATCGTCGACTACTGCCACAACGTCCCGGCGATGGCTGCGTTGGGTGACTTCGTGGACCGGTTCTTCGACGACGTGCCGGCCACGGTGGAACGTCCCCAGCGGATCGGGGTGGTGGCGACGGCCGGCGACCGCCGCGACCAGGACATGATCGACCTGGGCCGGGAGGCCGGCCGGCACTTCGACACGATCATCGTGCGGGAAGACGAGCGGTTGCGGGGGCGCAAGCCCGGCGAGACCGCGGCGCTCATCGAACTCGGCGCCCGGGAGGCGCAGGCCGGCGGCGGTCGGGTACGGCACATCGAGACGGTGCTGGACGAGATCGACGCCACCCGGGCGGGTGTGGCCCAGGCCAATCCCGGTGATCTGGTCGTGCTGTGCGTGGACCGCGCCCGCGAGGTGTGGGACGCGTTGCAGGCTTTCGGGCACGTCGCCCAGGCCGGCGCGGCCAAGGACGAGCAGAACTGAGCCGTGTCCGTCCGGTGACCCGGGTCGGGAGGGCGGCGTCCTCCCGACCCGGGTGCCGGGTGGGTCAGTTCTGGTAGGTCGGCGTGATGATCGCGCGGGCCAGGGTGTGGAACGCGAGCAGGAACGCCGCCTTGGTCGGGGTGTCACCGGCCTGCACCCCCAGCTTCTCGGTGTCCACGGCGTGCACCACGAAGTAGTAGCGGTGGGCGCGGTCCCCGGGCGGCGGGCCGGCGCCCTCGAAACCCGGTGCGCCACCGTCGGACTCGAGCTGTACCGCGCCCGCGGGCAGGTGTTCGCCGGACCCGTCGCCGAATCCGCGCGGGACGTCGGTGACCGAGACGGGCAGATCGGCCAGCGTCCAGTGCCAGTACCCGCTCGGGGTGGGGGCGTCGGGGTCGTAGCAGCTGATGACGAAGCTCTTCGTCTCCGCCGGGAATCCGCTCCAGCTCAACTGCGGCGAGGTGTTCCCGCCGTCGGCGGCGAACGTCTTGTCCATCGGGGCGCCGTCGGTGACGTCCTGGCTGGTCAGGGTGAAGCGGCCGACCGCCGGCATGCGCTCGTACGGATCGGCGGCGAGGGGGCGTTCCAGGGACATGGGATCTCCAGATCGGTGGGGTGGGAACGGATGTGCGGGACGGGATGGGCGGGGGGAGGACGTCAGCGGCGGATGTTCCGCCGGCCGTTGCGACCACTGCGGCCGACCAGGCTGACGACCAGGGACAGGGCCAGCGCCCCGAGCACGGCGACCCCGAAACTCGGCCAGTCCCAGCGGAACTGCCAGGACCGGCCGGTGGACAGCTGGTACACGAGACCGGCCAGCACCGCGCCGATGATGCCGGTGGCGATGTTCGCCAGGCAGCCACGCGGGCGGGGATCACGGACGATCAGCGACGACACCCACCCGGCCAGCGCGCCGAAGACGATCCAGCCGATGACGCTCACGACTGCCCCGCTTCCGCCGACCCGCTCTCGGCCTGCTCCGCCGGGACCAGCCCGCGCAGGGTCGCGGTGACCTGTGCCGGGTCGTCACCGCGGGCGACGGCCAGGCCGGCCAGGTAGCAGGTGAGCGGCGCCGCGACCCGGGCCACCCCGTGCGCGACGTCCCGGGTGAGGCCCAGCAGGTCGTCCCGCAGGTCCTTCGGCAGCGACCCGGGGGTGAGGTCCAGGGCCTTCTCGGCGTCGGCGATCCAGTCGTCCAGGGTGCTCATGGCTCAACGGTAGCGCCGGGGGACGGGAACGCGCCGTCCGTGGCGCCGTCAGCCGGTGAGCCCCACGTCACCGAGGTTGAGCTCGAGGCTGGGGGTGATCGTCGAGCCGACGACGGCGGTGGTCATCAGGTAGTTCAGCGTCTCGTAGTGGACGAAGGTGATGGGGGCGTCCTCGGCCACCGCCGCGCGGATCGCGGTGTACATCTCCTTGCGCTTCGCCTCGTCGATCTCGGCCGCGGCGGCGTCGATCATGGCGTCCACCTCGGGGTTCGCGTATCCCGTGGTGTTCACCGAGCCGCCCGAGCGGATGACCAGGGAGTAGAAGTTGTCCGGGTCGATGGTGCGCTCCTGGTACGCGCTGGTGATCTCGTAGTCGCCGGAGGAGAACCGGTCGAACCAGATGGAGACGTCCACCTGCTCGATCTCCATGGTGATGCCGATCTCCTTGAGCTGGTCGCGGACGACCTGCCCGGTCTTGAGCAGCTCCGGGTACTGCGGCAGTCCCAGGTAGTTGACGGTCAGCCCGTCGGGGTACCCGGCGGTGGCCAGCAGCGCCTTGGCCTTCGCGACGTCGGGGGCGCCGGCGAACGGGTCCTGGCCGTCGTACCAGACCGACCCGGTGGGGACCTCCTGCACGCCGACCTCCCCGGTGCCGAAGTAGGCCAGATCGCGGATGTCGGACCGGTTGATCGCCCAGGCCACGGCCTGCCGCACCTCCTTCTTGTCGAAGGGGGCCTTGGTGGTGTTCATGGCCAGGAAGTCCGGGATGCCGGAGACCGGGTTGGTGACCAGGGTGAACCGCGGGTCCTGGGTGAGGGTGGCGACCTGCTGCAGTGGGACCGCGTCCATCCAGTCGATCTCCCCGGCGGACAGCGCGTCGATGCGGCCCTGGTCGACGAGCAGGAAGCGGAACTCCACGCCGTCCAGGAACGGGTGTCCCTGGTCGAAGTAGCCGTCGAACTTCTTGACCGTGAGGTGGTCGCCCTGCACCCATTCGACGAACTGGAACGGCCCGGTGCCCACCGGGTTGCGGGCGGGATCCGCTGCGGTGACGGCCTTCTCGTTCATGATCTCGCCGTTGTTGGCCAGGTTGGTCAGGAACGGCGCGTAGGTGGACGACAGGGTGAAGGTGACCTGGGCGTCCCCGGTCACCTCGACGCTCTCGATCGCCGCGAAGAGCGGGGCGTAGGCGCTGGCCGTGGCCGGATCGGCGATGCGCTCGAAGGTGTACTTGACGTCGGCGGGGCCGAAGGTCTCACCGTTGTGCCAGGTGATTCCGGTGGCCAGGTCGAACACCCAGGTGGTGTCGTCCGTGGCGGTCCACTTGGTGGCCAGGTCGCCCACCAGGTTGCCGTCGGCGTCCAGGTCGACGAGCTTGCTGAAGATGTTGTCGTACACCTGGGCCCCGGTGTAGACCGCGGACACGGCGGGGTCGAGGCTGTCCGGCTCCCCGGTCAGCGCCGCCCGCAGGGTGCCGCCCGCGGTCGGGGCGCCGGGGGTACCGGACCCGCTGCCGGCGGCGGCCCCCGTGGACGCGGTGGTCCCCCCGGACCCGCAGGCGACCAGCGCCGGACCGGCCAGGGCGCCCAGCCCCAGCAGGCCGGCGCCGCGCAGCAGCGAGCGCCGGGAGAGGGAGGTGCCGGGCGGGAGCAGGAGGGCGGGCTGGGGCTTCATCGGGGTCTCCGGGTCTGGGGTCTCTGGAACGGGGAGGACGGGCTGGGGCTGGAGCTCAGGACTGCCGGGACTGGAGGAACGCCAGCACGGCGGCGTTGAACGGCTCCGGGCTCTCCCAGAGCGAGGCGTGCCCACCGGGGACGGTGACGAACTGCGATCCGGCGATCCCCTCGTGCAGCCGGCGGGAGAGTCGGACCGGGATGAGGATGTCCTCCTCCCCGGCGAGGACCAGGGTCGGCACGGTGATCTCGGCCAGCCGTGCGGTGGTGTCGTGCACCTGGATGGCGTGGAGCTGGGCCAGGTAGGCCTCCACGGGCATGGTCAGCTGCGCCATCCCGGCCTCGAACTCGGCCGCCTCGTCCGTCCGCTCCTCGAAGAACGGCACGGTGAACGCCCAGAGGGAGACGTCGCGCATGACGAACGGCACGCCCAGCTTCGGGGCCAGGTCCCCCCAGAAGGCGAACATGCGGGAGCAGAACGGCCCCGGGGCGGCGTAGGTGCAGGCCAGCGTGAGGGAGGCCAGGTCCTGCGGGTACGCGAGCGCGTACTCCTGGGCGATCATCCCGCCCATCGAGACACCGAGCAGGTGGAAGTCGGTGAGGCCCAGCGCGTCGACCAGACCCTTGGCGTCGGCGGCCATCCGGGCCGTGGTGTACGGGCCGGCCGGGGTGTCCGAGGCGCCGATGCCCCGGTTGTCGAACGAGAGCACCCGGTAGCCGGCGGCCAGCAGATCCGGCACCTGGTAGGCCCAGGTGTCCAGGTCGTCGGCCAGACCGTTGATCAGCACGACGGTCTGCGGGCCCTCGCCCTCCAGGCGGTAGTTCAGCCGGACGCCGTCGACGGTGATCTCGGTGCGGGCGGGGGCGGGAGTGGTATCGGTCATGACGGCCTTCGGCTCGGTGGGGTTCGGGGGGAGATCGGTCAGGGTGCGAGGGCGGCGGGGTCCGCCCGTGCGGCCCGGCGGGCACGACGGATCCGGGCGCCGACCGGGTCGGGGACGGGCACGGCGGCGAGCAGGGCCCGGGTGTACTCGTGCTGCGGGTCGGCGAAGAGCTGTGCGGCCGGGGCGGTCTCGACCACCGTGCCGTGGAAGAGCACGGTCACCCGGTCGCTGATGTGCTCGACGACGCCCATGTCGTGCGAGACGAACAGGATGGCCACGCCCAGATCGCGCTGCAGCTGGGCGAACAGGTTCAGCACCTGCGCCTGGACGCTGACGTCCAGCGCGCTGACCGGTTCGTCGGCCACGATGAGGTCCGGGCCCGAGGCGAGCGCGGCGGCGATGCCGACCCGCTGGCGTTGCCCACCGGAGAGCTGGCTGGGCCGTCGGTCCGCGGACGAGGCGGGCAGACCGACCTGCCCGAGCAGCTCGCGGACCCGGCGCTCCCGGTCGGCCGGGGTGCCGATCCGGTGGGCGACGAGTGACTCGGCGATGCTGCGGCCGATGGTCCACCGCGGGTCCAGGCTCGCGTAGGGGTCCTGGAACACCGGCTGCACCCGCCGCCGGAACTCCGCGCGGGCCCGGCGGCCCAGCGAGAGCACATCGGTGCCGTCGAAGGTGATGCTGCCGGCGGTCGGCGCCGTCATCCCCAGCACGCACCGGGCCACCGTCGTCTTCCCGCTGCCCGATTCGCCGACCAGGCCGAGGGTCTCGCCGCGGTCGACCGTCAGGTCGACGTCGTCGACCACCCGCACCGGTCGCGAGCCGAACAGGCCGTGCGGGGCCCGGTACTCCTTGACCAGCCCGGTGACCTGCAGCAGCGGGCTCATCGCACACCGTCCTTCGTCAGCGTGGGCGCCGCATCCGGGTGGCCCGGCGCGTGCAGCCAGCAGCGGACCTCGTCCGATCCGACCCGGACCACCGGAGGTGCGGTGTCGCACACCGGCATCCGGGACGGGCAGCGGTCGGCGAACCGGCAGCCGGCGGGGGGCGCGGTCAGGTCGGGGACCTCGCCGGGGATGACCGCCAGCTCGCCGCGCGCCACCCCGGGCGCGGGGGTGGCCGCGAGCAGGGCCCGGGTGTAGGGGTGCCGGGGGTGCGCGAACAGCTCGGCGGCCGGGGCCAGCTCGATGATCTGCCCGGCGTACATGACCGCCACCCGGTCGCAGACCTGCGCGACCACGGCCAGGTCGTGCGTGATCAGCAGGACGGCGGTGGTCCGCTGCACGCACAGGTCGGAGATCAGGTCGAGGACCTGGGCCTGGATGGTGACGTCCAGTGCGGTGGTCGGCTCGTCGGCGATGAGCACGGCCGGGTCGTTGATCAACGCACAGGCGATGACCACCCGCTGGCGCATGCCGCCGGAGAACCGGTGCGGGGGGTCGTCGTAGCGGGCACGGGCGTCGGTGATGCCGACCTGGTGCAGCTGCTGCACGGCCAGTTCCTTGGCTCCCCGGCGGCCGACCGGGCGGTGGGCGCGGACGGTCTCGGCGATCTGCTCGCCGATGCCGGCGGTGGGGTCCAGGCTGGTGGCCGGATCCTGGGTGACCATCGCGATGGCGTCACCCCGCAGCCGACGGTGCGCCTCGGCGTCGAGCCCGATCGTCGGCGTGCCGTCGAGCACCACCTGGCCGGTGACCACGGCCGAGCGCGGCAGCAGCGACATGGCCGCGCGGGCCAGGGTCGACTTGCCGCAGCCGCTCTCGCCGACCAGGCCGACGATCTCGCCGGGCGCCAGCGCGAGGTCCACGCCGTCGACGGCGCGCAGCAGGCCGCGGCCGGTGGGCAGGTCGACGGTCAGCCCGGTCAGTTCCAGGGCGGGGGCGCTCATGCCGACACCCCGTCCGGGTCCAGGGCGGAGCGCAGGCCGTCGCCCAGCAGGTTCAGGGCCAGCACGGTGAGCGCGATGGCGACGCCCGGGTAGATCTCGACCCAGGGCGCCTGGCCGAGGACGTCCCGTCCGTCGGCGAGCATCAGCCCGAGCGACGGGGTGGGCGGTTGCGCGCCCAGGCCCAGGTAGCTCAGCGCGGCCTCCACCTGCATGGCGAAGCCGGCCAGCACCGAGGCCTGGACGACCAGCGCACCCACCGAGTTGGGCAGCACGTGCCGGGTGATCGTGGCCAGGTGACCGGTGCCGCGGGCGCGCGCCCCCTCGACGAACGGCAGCGCGGTGGTGGTCAGCGCCCCGGCCCGCATCACCCGGGCCAGGATGGGCAGGTAGATGATCGCGATGGCCAGCGCGGCGACCAGGCTGCCCGGGCCGATGATGGCGATGAGGGTGACCGCGAGCAGCAGCGCCGGGAGCACCAGCACCATGTCCAGCGGGCGGGAGATGACCGTGTCCACCCAACCGCCGAAGTACCCGGCGAGCAGCCCGAGCGGCACGGCGAACAGGGTGGCCACCGCGACCGAGCCGATGGCCACGGCCAGGCTCACCCGGAAGCCGTAGAGCACGCGGCTGAGCACGTCCCGCCCGAGGGCGTCGGAGCCGAACGGGTGGGCGAACGACGGGGAGCCGAGAACCTGGGTGGCGTCGACGCTCTCCGGGTCGTGCGGGGCCAGCAGCGGCGCCAGCAGCGCGACCGCCACCAGCAGCAGGATCAGCACGGCACCGACCCGGGCCCGGCCGCGGATGCGTGGCCGCCGGCGGCGGCGGACCGACGCCGGTGTCGGCGGGGTCCCGGTGACCGGGGGCAGCGGGACGAGGGTGCTCATGAACTGCTCCGTTCGGCGACGCGCGGGTCGATCAGGGCGACGAGCAGATCGGTGACCAGGGTGACGAGGATGAACAGCACCGCGACGACGAGCACGCCGGCCTGCACCACCGGGTAGTTCCGCTGGGTGATCGAGGTGACGATGAGCCGGCCCAGACCCGGGAGGGCGAAGAGGTTCTCGATGATGATCGCGCCGCCGAGCAGCACCCCGAACTGGACACCGACCACCGTCACGATCGGGGTGGCCGCACTGCGCAGGGCGTGCCGGTACACGATCCGGCTCTCCCGCACCCCCTTGGCCCGCAGGAAGTCCACGAAGGGTTGGTGCAGCACGGTCTCCATCGCGGCCCGGGTGGTGCGCAGGATGTAGGCGGCCTCCCCGACGGCCAGGGTGAGGACGGGCAGCACCATGTACCGCAGGTTGCCCATCGGATCCTGGGTGAACGGCACGTACCCGGACGGCGGCAGCCAGGCCAGCGTCCCGGAGAAGAGCAGCACGAGCATGATGCCGAGCCAGAAGTCCGGGATGCTGACCCCGAGCACCACGAAGCCGTCGGTGGCCCGGCCGACCGTCCCGCGGCGGACCGCCGCCCGGATGCCCAGCGGGATACCGACCAGCAGCGCCACCGCCATCGACAGCACGGCCAGCTCGACGGTGACCGGGAGTCGCTGCGCCAGCAGCTCGGTCAGCGGGGCCTTGCTGATGAAGTCCTGGCCCAGATCGCCGTGCAGTATGCCGCCGATCCACGAGAAGTACTGCGACACCAGGGGTCTGTCCAGTCCGAGCTGGGCGCGGACGGTGGCCACGTTGGCGTCGGTGGCCCGGAAGCCGAGCATGGTGCGGGCCGGATCGCCGGGGACGAGCCGGATGATGAGGAAGACGAACACGCTCATCACCACCAGCACGGGGATGACGATGACGACCCGTCGCACGACGAACCTCAGGGTGGGACTCATGTGCTGTTCTTCCCGACCTTGGTCAGCAGATCCCGGATGAGCTTCTCGGTCAGGCCGAAGTGATCGGCGGCGATGGCGCGGGCCCGCTCCGCGTCCTGGTCGGCGACGGCCTGCACCAGGTCCTCGTGCTGGGTGACGGCCGTGGCCCGCACCTGCTCGGTGTACGGCTCGGCGCCCAGGTTCAACGTCACCCGCGCCCGCATCTGGGTGCTCAGGCCGACGAGCACCGCATTGCCGGAGGCCTGCGCGACGGCCCGGTGCAGCCGGGCGTCGGCGGCGCGGGAGGCCTCCCGGTCGGGGGCGGCCCGGTAGTCGGCGGCGGCCCGGAACATCTCCGGCAGGGCCTCGGCGGGCCGCCGGCGGGCGGCGGTGTCGGCGATCAGGCCCTCGATCAGCCGACGCGCGTCGAAGAGCGCCTCGAAGTGCTCCCAGTCCGGGGAGATGGACCGCTGCACCATCTCCGCGGAGCGTGGACCCCAGCCCGACAGCACGAACCAGCCGCCCGAGCGGCCCCGGCGCACCTCCAGGTAGCCGGCCTCGACCATCCGGCGCAGACCCTCGCGGACGGTGGTCCGGGAGACCTGGAGCATGCCCACCAGATCGCGTTCGGCGGGCAGACGCTGACCGGGCACGTAGATGCCCAGCGCGACGGCGGTCACCAGCCGGTCGACCACGGCATCGGCCGCGCCGGCCACCGCGATCCGTCGACCCAGCGGGTCCGGGTGCGCCTGCAGTGCCTCGGGCAGCAGCAGATCCGGATGGTCGGTCACGAGCCACCCGCCCCGTCTCCGGCCGGCCGGTAGTAGGTGCGCAGGAAGTGGGCCAGGGTGATCGCGCCGTCCACGATGCTCTGCAGTCCGACGGACTCGTCCACCCCGTGCATGCCCGCCGCGTCCGGCCCGTAGCAGAGCGCCGGCACCCCGAAGTGGTTGAGGTACGTACGCGCGTCGGTGGTGCTCCCCATGACGACGGTGTCCGGGCGCGTGCCGTGCGCCTGTTCGTGCGCAGCCCGCACCGCCTCGTCGAGCGGATGGCCCTGCGCCAACGAATACCCCGGTGCCCGCAGCCCACTGGACCGGACGGTCGGCGGTGCGGGAAAGGCTCCGGCGGCAGCGGTCCGCTCGATCACCTCGACGGCGCGGCGCTCGGCCTCCTCGGGGCTCCAGGCGCGGGGGAAGCCCACCCGGACCCGCAGTCGGGCGGTGGCCGGCACGCTGGAGGTCCAGTCCCCGGCGTCCAGCCCGCCGACGTTCAGGTTGTAGGGACTCTCCACCCCGGCGAACACCGGATCGTCGGTGGTCGCCCCGATCCACTGCTGCCAGCCGCGGAGGGCGTCGATGACCTGGTAGGCGAGATCGACGGCGTTGACCGCCTGGTGCGCGGCCTGGGCGTGGGCCGCCCGGCCGGTCAGCGTGATCTCCAGCCACAGCACACCGATGCCGGCGAGCATGACGCCGAGCCCGGTGGGTTCGAGCAGCAGCACGGCGTCGGCGAGCACCCCGGCCCGTGCGGCGGCCAGCGTCCCGTTGCCGGTGTTCTCCTCCTCGACCACGGCCAGGAAGCTCAGTGGTCCGCTGATCGCACCGGGCTCGACCGCGTCGAGCGCGGCCACGGCCAGGGCGCCCATCGCGAAGCCGCACTTCATGTCGCCGGCACCCCGGCCGTACAGCCGGCCGTCCCGCCGTTGCGGGAAGAACGGCGGGCTGGTCCACAGCTCGGGGGACTCCGCCGGGACGACGTCCATGTGCCCGTTGAGCAGCAGCGACGGGCCGTCGGCTCCCATGCCCCGGCGGCCCACGCACACCGAACGGTCCAGCGCGGGGCCGGCCGGGACCCCCGCGCGCGGATCGCCGGCGACGTCGCCCAGCGGGATGTCCTGCACGGCGAACCCCAGCTCGACCAGGGTGGCGGCGAAGACGTCCAGGCCGCCCTGCTCCCGACCGGCCGTGGTGGGTGCGGCGACCAGGCGCTCCAGGTAGTCGAAGGCCCACTCCGATCGGCCGAGCACGGCGTCCCGGATCTGCGTCGCGAACACCGGCGGTCCCTCCGTGGCGATGGTCTCGGGAAAAGGTCTGACGGGCAGACCTCACCACAGAAAACGTCCAGTGCCCAGGCCATTTACACACTGGCAACACGCGACGGCGAAGTGTCGACGGACAGTGACGTGAGATCGCGGACGGTGCTGCCCAGAAGGGGTACTCAGGTGTGACAGGTACAAACGGCAGGGACGCCCTCACGCCGAGAGGATCACCGCCCGTGCCTGATTCGACCGTTCCGCCCCGCCCGCAGCGCGCCTCCGACGCCGACCGCGCGTACGTCAGCCAGGTGGTGCACCGGGCCGTCGGCATGGGGATGCTGACGTTGGACGAGGCCGACGACCGGCTGGGGGCCGTCTACGCCGCTCAGTACCGCACCGAGCTGGCCGCGCTCGTCGACGATCTCCCGGTGGACGAGCCCGCGATGGGGGCCGCGCCCGTCGACGCGGCCACCGTCAACCGCTGGGAGCAGGTGCAGGCCGCCACCTGGCGGCGGGCGGAGACCGCGCAGGACGTGCTGACCCGCAGCCGGATCGGGGCCTGGCTGCTCTTCCTGCTGGTGTTCATGATCATCCTGTCGCTGCTGGCCGGCACCGTCCCGGTCGGCGGGCACGGCGGTGGGATGCCCGGCGGCGGCGGGGGCATACCCGGTCGGTGACCCGGTCCGTCGTGGCCGTCAGCCTTCGCCGGTGCGCAGGTGGGCGCGTTCGCCCTGGCGGCCGAACAGGCAGAGCACCTCGACCGGCCCGGCCGTGGTCGCGCCCAGCCAGTGCGGCTCGCGGGTGTCGAACTCGGCGGCCTCGCCGGTCTCCAGGACCAGGTCCTGCTCGCCCAGCAGCAGGCGCAGCCGGCCGTTCAGCACGTACAGCCACTCGTAGCCCTCGTGGGTGCGCAGGGACAGGTCCGACGGTCGCTCCTCCGGCGGGATGATCAGCTTGAACGCCTGCAGGCCGCCGGGTCGGCGGGTGAGCGGGACGTAGACGCGGCCCTGCCGGCGCACCGGCCGCAGGTGGATCCGCGGGTCGCCGGTGGCCGGTGCGCCCACCAGCTCGTCCAGCGGTACCCCGTAGGCCTTGGCCAGGGGGAGCAGCAGTTCGAGGGTGGCCCGGCGCTGACCGGATTCCAGGCGGGACAGGGTGCTCACCGACACCCCGGTGTCCGCCGACAGATCGGCCAGGGTGAGCTCGCGGTGCAGACGCAGCGCGCGCAGCCGGGGGCCCACCGCGGTCAGGATCTGGTCCAGGTCATCGTCCATGGGCCCATCCTGCGCCTGTCTTGCCAGTACGGCAAGTATCCTTGCTCTTCTGGCGGACCGGGGTGCACGGTGCAGGTATGACCGAAACCCTGCAGTCCCGGTACGACGTCCTGGTGGTCGGCGGCGGCGCCGCCGGCCTGAGTGGCGCCCTCATGCTGGCCCGGTCCCGCCGCGCGGTGCTCGTGGTCGACGCCGGCGAGCCCCGCAACGCCCCGGCCGCGGGGGTGCACGCCTTCCTGAGCCGGGATGGGATCCCACCGCGGGAGCTGACCGCGCTCGGGCGGGCCGAGATCGTCTCCTACGGCGCGGAGGTCGCCACCGGTGAGGTGGTCGCGGTGCGCCGTGACGACCCGGCGGGGGACTTCACCGTCACCCTGGCCGACGGACGCGCCACCACGGCCCGCCGACTGCTCGTCACCTCCGGCCTGGTCGACGAGCTGGCCGACGTGCCCGGCCTGCGCGAGCTGTGGGGCTCCGACGTCGTGCACTGCCCGTTCTGCCACGGCTGGGAGGTGCGGGACACCGCCATCGGCGTGCTGGCCACCGGACCGATGGCCACCCACCAGGCCCTGCTCTTCCGCCGGCTCAGCGAGGACGTCGTGCTGTTCGAGCACACCACCACGCTGACCGACACCGACCGGGAACAGCTCGCGGCGCTGGACATCCCCGTGGTCCCCGGCCTCGTCGAGCGGCTGGAGACCGACCGGGACACCGGGCGGCTGGCCGGGGTGCGGCTCGTCGACGGCTCCGTCGTCGCCCGGCGGACGATGGTGACCGCGAGCCGGATGGTCGCCCGCGGCGGTCTGCTGAGCATTCTCGGCCTGGACCCGGTCCCGCACCCGATGGGTGCGGCGATCGGCGAGTACGTGCCGAACGAGGGCATGGGCCGGACGGCGGTGCCCGGGGTCTGGGTGGCGGGCAACGTCACCGATCTGACCGCGCAGGTGATGGCCTCGGCGGCCGGTGGCGCGATGGCCGGCGCGGCCATCCACGGCGACCTCATCCAGGCCGACCTCGCGGCCGCGCTGGCCGACCGCAGGACCGTCCCCACCGGATGAGGCTCAGCGCAGGGCGCCGTCCGGCAGCACGGCGTGCACCCCGACCGTCTCGTTGACGACCTGGGTGACCCGCATGTGCACCACCACGCTGGCCAGGGCGAAGGCCTCGGACCGTCGGACGCCGTACCGCGCGACCAGCAGGGTGACCATCGCGTCCAGGGCCTGCGCGTGGGCGGTGTCCAGGTCGGGCCCGAGGCCCATGGTGACCCAACCCGCCGGGGTGTGGGCCACCGGTGCGTCGAGCTCCCCGCCGAGCGGGCTGTCCACCAGGTCCAGGGTCGCCGTGGTGGTCATCGGGCACTCGATCGCCGTGCCGCCCACCTCGCCGTCGCCCTGGGCGGCATGCCCGTCACCGAAGGACAGCAGGCCCCCGTCCACCGGTACCGGCAGGTAGAGGGTGCTGCCGGCGACGAGCTCCCGGCAGTCCAGGTTGCCGCCCCAGCGGCGCGGCGGGATGGTCGAGTGCTCGCCCGGCTCCGGCGGCGGCATGCCGATCACCCCGAGGAACGGCCGGAGGGTCACCGTGTGGCCCAGCTGGTTCCGGCCCGTCCGGGCGACCGGGTCGAGCTCCCAGGCCAGCACGGCCGGGTCGTCGCCGGTGCCGTACCGCTCGCCCAGCGGGGTCGGCCCGCCGCTCACCGTGGTGCCCCAGCGGCCCGGAGTGATCGCGTCCAGCCGGACGGCCAGGGTGTCCCCGGCGCGGGCTCCGCGCACGGCCACCGGCCCGGTCAGCGCATGGCCCGATCCCGGCTGGTGCCCGGGCACCCGGGGGCGGTCCCGGTTCGCCCCACCCGGGTACGGCCCGGCCGACCACCAGCAGTCCAGGGTGCCGACCGTGACGGTGTCGCCGGGATCGAGATTGCGGACGGGGGGACGGTCCGGGGAGAACCAGCCGTGCAGGGTGTCACCGGCGGGGTCGAGGGTGGGCGTCACGGGGCTCCGTCCTGCGGGCCGGAGGCGGCCCGACGGGCCCACCGTAGTTCCCGCAACCCGCCCGTCACACCGGGTTGCGCCGTCGGTCATCCCGGTCGGGCACGGTGCACGCACCCGTTCCGTTCCGGACGTCCCCGGGAACGGGACGGCACCTGCGACGATGGGTCGACCCGGCCCCACGAGATCCCTGGAGCGGCACCATGCGCCTGCGCGACACCGTCGATCACCACCACCGCGGGGCATGCCGATGAGCACCCTCGTCCTGGACGGCGGGTACATCGCCACCGTCGACGCGGCCGGTACCGAGCACCTGCACGGACACGTCGTGGTGCAGGGCAACCGGATCGTGGCCGTCGGGGAGGGGGCGGCACCCACCGCCCTGACCCAGGGAGCCGACACCACCGTCGTCGACGTCACCGGCTGCCTGGTCACCCCCGGGTTGATCAACACCCACCACCACCTCTACCAGTGGGTCACCCGCGGCTTCGCCGTCGACTCCACGCTGTTCGAGTGGCTGACCACGCTGTACCCGGTGTGGGGCAACATCGACGCGGAGATCGTGCACAGCGCGGCCACCGGTGGCCTGGCCTGGCTGGCCCGCACGGGCTGCACCACCACCACCGACCACCACTACGTGTTCCCCCGCGACGGCGGTGACCTGCTCTCCGCGGAGGTGGAGGCGGCCCGCCGGGTCGGGCTGCGGTTCCACCCCACCCGCGGTTCGATGGACCTCGGGCAGAGCCGCGGCGGTCTCCCGCCGGACCACGTCGTCGAGGACATCGACGCCATCCTGGCCGCCACCCAGACGGCCATCGCCACCTACCACGACCCGGCGTTCGACTCCATGCTGCGCATCGGCGTCGCACCGTGCTCGCCGTTCTCGGTGACCGGCGACCTGCTCTCCCAGGCGGCCGTGCTGGCCCGGGAGTACGACGTCCGGCTGCACACCCACCTGTGCGAGACGCAGGACGAGGAGCGTTTCTGCCGCGAGCGTTTCGGCATGTCCCCGGTGGAGTACATGGCCTCGCTGGACTGGCTGGGACCGGACGTCTGGCTCGCCCACGCCGTCCACCTGGACGACCCGGCCATCGCCGAGCTCGCCCGCACCGGGACGTCCGTCGCGCACTGCCCGTCGTCCAACGCCCGACTGGGGGCAGGGATCGCCCGCACCCGGGCCCTGCGGGACGCCGGCGTGGCCGTCGGGCTCGGCGTCGACGGAGCCGCGTCCAACGAGGCGTCCAGCCTGCTCGAGGAGGCCCGGCACGCCGTGCTCTTCGCCCGGGCCGTGGGCGGTCCGCAGGCGTTGACCGTCCGCGACGCGCTGGACATGGCCACCATGGGCGGCGCGACCGTGCTGGGCCGGCAGGCCGAGATCGGCTCGCTGGAGCCCGGCAAGCTGGCCGACATCGCCGTGTGGCGGTTGGACACCCTGCCGCACATCGACATCGCCGATCCGGTGGCCGCTCTCGTGCTCGGCAGCCCGCCGCCGCTGGAGCTGCTGCTGGTCAACGGCCGCACCGTCGTCGAGGAGGACACGGTGACCACGGTCGAGGAGGACGACATCGCCATGGAGGTCATCGCGGCGAGCAGCACCCTGCTCGGACGCGCCCGCATCTGAGAACCCGAGATCCCCTGTGCTGCACGCCCTCCGGGGCATGCAGCTCAGGGGCCGGGTCACAGGGTGGCGGCGAAGGGGTCGTCGTCGTCGGACATGGGCGGCACCGGGTCCACCGTGCTCCGCACCGCGACGGTCTGTCCGCTCGTCAC
Organism: Nakamurella flavida; assembly: GCF_030811475.1. NCBI lineage: Bacteria > Bacillati > Actinomycetota > Actinomycetes > Nakamurellales > Nakamurellaceae > Nakamurella > Nakamurella flavida. The sequence goes on along the minus strand of NZ_JAUSQV010000001.1, from coordinate 2,068,205 downwards.
GGCCTCGTCGATGCTGACCAGGGTGTCCAGCACGTGGTACCCGAGCTCGCCGGAAGCCAGCGGACGCCGCCCGGTGCGGACGCACCGGGCGAGGTCGAGCACGCCCAGGCCCCGCCCGGCCAGCACCCCGGTGATCGGGATGCTCTCCCATTCCGGGTCCTCGTCGCGGGCGGCCGCGGCGGGGATCCGGGTGATCAGCACCTCGCCGGTGAAGTGGTTCGGATCCGGGATGACGAGAGTGCCCTCGGTGCCGGCGATCTCGACCACACCGGTGCGGGCCAGCGGGGACTGGAAGCTGAACACGCTCTGACTCACCCCGCCGCCGGTGAACCGGGCCAGGGCGCTGACGTGGGTGGGCACCTGCACGGGGAACTCGGTCCCGGCGCGATCGCCGACCTGGACGGTGCGGGTGGCCCGGCTCTGCGAACCGAAGGCGGCCACCGTCTCCACCGGACCGAACACCTGCACCAGGGTGGTGATGTAGTACGGCCCCATGTCGAAGAGCGGTCCGGCGCCGGGCGCGAACAGGAACTCCGGGTTCGGGTGGAAGATGTCCGGGCCGATGTACTGCATGACGGTCTGCGCGGTCAGCGGCGTGCCGATGTCGCCGCGGGCGATGGCCCGCCGGGCGGTCTGCACCCCGGGCCCGAGCACGGTGTCCGGCGCCACGCCCATCAGCAGGCCGGCCTGGTCGGCCTGGGCCAGCAAGGCCAGCCCGCTCGGTCGGTCGACGCTGATCGGCTTCTCGGTCCACACGTGTTTGCCGGCCGCCAGGATCTGCGACGCCACCTGGGCGTGCACGGCCGGGATGGTCAGGTTGACCACCAGTTCGACCTCCGGGTGGTCCAGCACGTCCTGCGCCGAGCCCGACTCCGGCACACCCCACTTCTGCGCCTGCGCGCGGGCCCGCTCCGGATCCAGATCGCCGAGGATCAGCACCCGCACGTCCGGGAACGCGGTCAGGTTCTCCAGGTAGGTGTCGCTGATCATCCCGGTGCCGATGAAGCCGACCCCGACCGGTCCGGAGCCGGTCCCGGGACGGGTCCCGCCGGCGCTCATCGCAGACCGTTCGCGTGGAAGTACTCGACGCTGTCGCGCACGCCGTCCAGGACGTCGCCACCCGCGTAGTGGTCGAACTCGATGACCCCGAACTCGGTCGACGGCGCCGCGGCCAGGTACTCCAGCAGCGGCAGGTCGCCGCGGCCGGCCGGCCGCTGGTCGAGCCGGGTCGGGTCCATCCGGGCCGCGCCGGGTCGGAACGGGTCGTCACCGATCACGCCGTCCTTGAGGTGCAGGGCCCTGACCCGTTCACCGAGCCTGCCGAGCAGGGCGGCGACGTCCTGGCGTGCGGTGGCCGCCCAGTACAGGTCGACCTCCAGGGCCACGTCGTCGCGGAGCGCGTCGGCGAACACCTCGTACCCGCTGACGCCGCGGAAGGACACCGCGAACTCCTGGGAGTGGTTGTGGTATCCGACGCGCAGCCCCTGATCGGCGGCCTTCCCGGCGGCGTCGTTCAGGCGTCGCGCGGTGGCCAGAACCGCGTCCTCGTCCAGCCAGCGGTCGGCGGCCACGAACGGGTCGATGACGATCTCCAGGCCCAGGGTGCGGGCCGCGGTGAACACCCGGTCCTGACCGGGCGGCCCGGCCTGGGCGTCGGCCAGGGCCGGGTCGTCGAAGCCGAGGCCCTCGGAGAGCAACGACGCGTGACCGGTCCGGGCGCGCAGGCCGGCGCGGGACAACGCCTCGGCGAGTTCGGGCGCCCGATCGACGAAGTCGAACACCTCGACCTCGCGCAGGCCCATGGCCGCGAGGGCGGCCAGGGTGCCGTCGAGGTCGGAGGTCAGGGCGTCGCGGACGGAGTAGAGCTGGACGGAGAGAGCCGCACTGGTCATGGATCGACGCTAGGGCGTGCGACGGGGTCGTCGCCAGTCGAGGCATCCCGATCCAGCGTCGGGCGCGGGCCAGTCAGTCAGTCAGTCAGTCAGTCCAGGATCCACACCTCGGCGTGTTCCCCGGCGTCCAGGTGGGTGACGTCCTCCGGGACGACGATCATCGCGTCGGCCCCGGCGAGCCAGCCGAGCAGGTGCGATCCCGGCCCGCCCCACACGGTGACGGTGCCGGCCGCGGCGTCCAGGTGGGCGCGACGGAACTGCCGGCGGCCGGCCGGGGAGTCGAGCGGACCGGTGAGCGGCACGGAGACCATGGGCCGGGTGATCACCGGCTGCCCCATGGCGGCGCGCAGGGCCGGCCGGACGAACACCTCGAACGAGACGTAGGAGCTGACCGGGTTGCCCGGCAGGGTGATCACCGGTGTGCCGTCGAGACGACCGGCGCCCTGGGGCATCCCGGGCTGCATGGCCACCTTGGCGAACTCCACCCCGCGGTCGGTCAACGCGTCCTTGACCACCTCGAAGGCCCCGGCGGACACGCCGCCGGAGGTGAGGATCAGATCGACGCCGCCGGCCGCCTCGGCGGCGGAGGACAGTGCGGCCAGGAAGGTGGGCACGTCGTCGGCGACGAATCGTGCCACCACCGGTTCCCCGCCGGCCCCGGCCACCGCGGCGGCGAGCATGGCCGAGTTCGACTCGTAGATCTGCCCCGGGCCGAGATCGTGCCCGGGCTCGACGAGTTCGGTCCCGGTGGACAGGATGAGCACCCGCAGTGGGCGCCGGACCGGGAGTTCGGCGAAGCCGAGGGCGGCGGCCACCCCGATCTGCGGCGGCCCGATCGGGGTGCCGCGGGTGAGCACCGTGGCCCCGGCCAGCACGTCCTCGCCGCGGCCGCGGATGTGCACCCCGGGAGCCGGCGCGCTGTCGATGCGCACGGTGCCCGCGCCGGGCTCGCCCTGTCCGCCGTCGGTCCGTTCCACCTGCACGATCACCTCGGCGCCGTCGGGCATCGGCGCTCCGGTCATGATGCGGGCCGCGGTGCCCGGAGCCAGCGGGGCGGTGTCCGTCCGACCGGCCGGGATGTCCTGCGAGACGGGCAGGGTCACCGGGCCGTCGACCAGTCCGGTGAGATCGGCCGCGCGCACGGTGTAGCCGTCCATGGCGGAGTTGGCGAAGGGAGGCAGGTCGATGGTGGCGACCAGATCGGCGCCGAGCACCAGTCCCCGCGCCCGGTCGAGCGGCACCGACACGGTCGGGGTGGGGGAGAACAGGGCGGAGACGACGGCGGCGTGCTCTTCGACGGTGCGCATGGGGTCATTCTGCGCCGGGCGGAGTCCGTTCCCGGGGGTGCACCCCGCAGACGCCGACGGCGCCGCCGGGACGAACCCGGTGACGCCGCTGGACGTGCGTGCCGCCCGGTGGGCGGCGGGTGGATCAGCTGCCGAAGACGTTCTTGGCGGCGTCCTTGACCTTCTCGCCGGTCTGCTTGGTGCTGGCGCTGGCCTGGTCGGCCTGGCCCTCGGCCTTGAGGTCGTTGTTGTCGGTGACGTTGCCGGTCGCTTCCTTGCCCTTGCCCAACAGGTCCTCGGCAGCGTTCTTGATCTTGTCGCCCATGCTCATGGGATCTCCCGTCGTTGTTCTCGCCGGCCGACCGGTCGGTCGATCGGCTTCTCCGTGGGTCGCCCGGGCCGGTTCGGCCTTTACGACGTAATTCAGGATACCCGGACGGGGCTCAACGGCCCTGCCCGGCGTGGTGGTCGCGTTCGGCGGCGTCCTCGCTCAGCAGCTGCAGGCGGTCGAGCAGCTGTTCCAGCGCGTCCTCGAACTCCTCCGCCGACCGGTCCTCCGCCAGCGCTCCGCTGAGCCGGTCGATCACCGGGTACTCGCTCAGATCGGTGCCCGCCGGTGTCGCGGTCTCGTCCGGCTCGTCCAACGGGGTGATCTGCGCGTCGAGCCCGGCGACCTCGAGGAGCAGATGCCCGAGCAGGAAGCTGGAGAACGCCCGGTAGGCCGCGACGGCGGCGCGGTCGTCGAACCCGCAGGCGCGCAGGGTGGTCAGGAACGACTCCGTCCACCGCAGGCTGCGGAGCGGTGGGTGGAGCCAGGGAGCGGCCGGTGGGCGGGTCGCCAGCAGCGGGAACACCTTGGGGTGCTTGAGGGCGATGCGCCGCAGCCCGTGGGAGAGCCGCTGCAGGTACTCCTGCCAGTCGGTGGCCTCCAGGTAGACCTCGGGGTCGTCGTAGAGCTCGTCGACCACGCTCTCCACCACGCCGTCGAGCAGGTCCTCCCGCCCGGGCACGTGGTGGTACAGGGCCATCGCCTCCACGCCCAGGTGGGCACCGAGGCGGCGCATGGTCAGCCGCCGCAGGCCGTCCTCGTCGATCAGCTGGATGGCGGCGGTCAGGATCCGGCGTCGGTCGAGCGGTTCGCGCACCCGGGCCTCGCGCACCCGGACCTCGCGAACGGCCCCATCGGCGCTCGTCGGTCGGTTCATCGGGTCCTCCGTTCGGCCCGCGATCGGGCCGTCGACCTCCACCCTAGGCGCCCGCGCGTCGGTCATTCCCCGCCCGGGGGGGTTCAAACACCGGACCCCCCCGGCCGCCGACCCCGGATTCTCCGCAGGTCAGGACCCACCCACCCGGGCCGCCACCTCGGTCGGGCCGGCCTCGCTCCCGCCCCGGCGGGCGATCTCCGCGGCCATCTCGGCCCGGGACTCCAGCGTGCAGACCGCGATCACCGAGCCGGCCGGCAGACCGGCGTCCAGCAGGCGCACCAGCGCCGCGGTCTCCCCGTCGGCCTCGGGCACGTCCATCACGCCCGCCTCGGCGGCGCCGGCCCGCCACAGGCGCTCCATCTCGCCGGGCTCCCGACCGCGCAGGTACTTGCGCTGGGCCGCGATGAGCAGGTGGTCGGCGGCCACCGCCGCCATCGCCCCCATCGCGTGCAGGGCCTCGTCGGGGCGGTCGCCCGCGGTGCCGACGACGACACCGAGCTCCCCGCCGGGCAGCCGCAGGGCGTCGGCCACCTCCAGCAACGAGGCCAGCGACGCCTCGTTGTGGGCCAGGTCCAACACGATCGCCGTGCCGTCCAGCTCGTAGACGTTCAGCCGTCCGGCGTTGTGGGCGGCGTCCGCGGCGAAGGTGGCCAACCCGCGCCGCACGGCGTCCTTGCCCACCCCCAGGCCCAGCGCGGCGGCCGAGGCGGCGAGCACGTTGGCCACGTTGACCCGGGACGAGCCGGCCAGGGTGAGCGGGACGTCGGCGACGGCGATGATCGGGGTCGGGTCCAGCCCGTGGCCGAGCACGACGACCACCCCGTCGATGACGGTCGTGGCCCGGCCGCCGGCGGCGAGAGCCTCGTCCAGGTGCGGGTTGTCGGGATCGGTCGAGTAGTACCAGGGCCGGGCCCGGGACACCGCCCGCATGCCGAGCACCAGGGGATCGTCGGCGTTGAGCACGGTCCACCCGCCGGGCTTGGTGATCCGGACGATCACCGACTTCACCTCGGCCAGCTGCTCGACCGTGTGCACGCCGAGCAGGCCGAGGTGGTCGGCGCTGATGTTGGTGACCACCGAGACGTCGTTGGCGGCCGTCCCGATGCCGCGCAGCAGGATTCCGCCGCGGGCGGTCTCGGTCACCGCGACCTGGACGGTGGGGTCGGCCAGCACCCGGGCGGCGCCGCCGGGCCCGGACCAGTCACCGGTCTCCACCTCCACCCCGTCGATGACGATGCCGTCGGTGGAGGACCAGCCGGGCACCCGGCCCCCGGCCCGGATCAGGTGGGCGATGAGCCGCGTGGTGGTGGTCTTGCCGTTGGTCCCCGTCACCGCGACGACCGGGATGCCCGGGCGCAGGGGGGTCACCGTCTCGCCCGGGTCGTGGCCGGCCAGGGCCGGGCGGATGCCGGCCAGGGCGGCGCCGACCGTCGTGCCCCGGGCGGTGACGGCGGCGAAGGCCTCGGCGACGGCCTCGGCGAACACCTCCGCGGTCCCGCGGTGGCGGAACGGGAAGGCCACGATCACCGTGTCGTCGTCACCGGGCCGGGCGACCGCGGCCAGCCGGGTGGTGATCCGGGCCGCGGCCCGGCGGACCAGGGCGGCGGCCAGCTCGGCGGTGGCCAGGGCACGCGTCTCGGAGAACGGCAGGCCGACGGCCGGCCGGCGCACCCGCAGTGCGCGCTGCCACCCGACGAAGTCGGCGGCGTCGGCGACCAGGGCCGGCCCGGCGTCCAGGGTCACCGCGACCGCGGGCCGGGAGAAGTACAGGTTCGGGCCGGTCAGCACCCGGATCTGCGCCGGCCGGACGACGGGGGACAGGGCGGGCTCCTGGCTCATGGCCGCACCCTAGGGCAGCGGGGGGCCACGGGGACTACCGGTGGCCGCCGGGTGGGTGCGCGATGGCGGCGGTGACGATCTGGTCGTGCCCGGGGATCAGTCGTCCGTGGGTCTGCGCCGCGACGGTCAGCAGCTTGTCGAGCGAAGCGTCGGCCGCCTCCTCGTCCGCAGCGGTCCCGCCGGCACAGGATCCGCAGGTCACCCGGTCGAGCAGGTTCTGGGCCAGGTCCGTGGCATCGGCGGTGAAGATCCAGCTGCCGGTCCGGGGCAGGTCGACCCGGAACGACAGGTGCCCGGGGGTGTGCCCGGGGGTGGTGAGAGCAGTGACCCCGGGCGCGATCTCGGTGTCCTCGTCGAGCAGCTGCCAGGTCGTGGCGGGATCGGAGAAGTCGGGGGCGTGGAACCCGTCGGCCAGTCCGACGGCGCCGCTGCGGGCGAACTCCAGCTCGTGGCGGTGCAGGGCGACCGGGACGCCCGCGCGGGCCAGGGTGGGCACACCACCGGAGTGGTCCAGGTGGAGATGGCTGACCGCGGCCAGGACGAGATCGGCGGGCGCCAGGTCGACGGTGGCCAGGGCGGCGACCATCGGATCCCCGGCCAGGCCCCAGTTCCACCGGGCCGGGTCCGGTGGCTCCGGGCGGAGGTGCCCGCGGACCGGGGTCGGATCGGCGCCACCGGATTCCGCGGCCGCGGCGTAGGCCGCCTGGTTGTCCGCGGAATCCAGTGCGGCACGGGACATCCCGGTGTCCAGCAGCACCCAGCCGTCCTCGGTGTCGACCAGCACGCCGAACAGCGGTTCCCAGCCGAGCCGTGCCGAGCCGCCCCGCAGCGACAGGAACTTGCCGACCCGCTCGGCCCCGTACTGCAGGACGAAGAGCCGGCGGGCGGTCCCGGTCACCGCCGGGTGCCGGCGGTGACCGGGGCGGCCGGTGCCGGTCGGGACGAGACCCCGATCCGGGACAGGATCAGGTAGACCGCGCCGGTGATGAGGATGCCGGGCACCCAGGAGAGGTCGGCCCCGCCCCAGGACGCGGCCACCGATCCCACGAAGGCGCCGTTGGCCACGAAGGGCAGCGAGCCGCCCACCCCGACGAAGAACGAGATCATGGCCTTGCCGTTGACGCCGCCGACGGTCCACGTCGCCGGGTCGTGCATGTACTCACCGCGGGGCACGAACAGCGCCTGCACGTCGTAGACCCCACGCCGGACGAGGTAGAAGTCCAACAGGTTGATGGTCCCCCAGGGCACGAAGGTCAGCATCAGGACGGACAGGAACACCCCCAGCTGGGCGTAGAAGTCGTCCGAGGCGCGCAGGCCGATCAGCACCCCGATGACCAGGGTGGGCAGCAGCATCACCACCCGCACGGTGAACGACGGCTTCAGCCGGACGAACGAGGACACCGCGGTGATCAGGTTGAGCATCGCCCCGTACAGGTTCAGCGCGTTGTTGCCGGCGATGGCCAGGGCGGTGACCAGCAGGACGGCGACCGCGAGCACGTCGTTGCCGATGAGCTGGCGCACCGACTGGAAGACGTCGCCGTCCGGGAACTGCAGGCTCAGCACGACACCGAGCACGTTGGCCCAGATGGCGGAGACGAAGACGCCGGCGAAGGTCCAGCCGAAGGCGGCCGAGGCGGACGTGTCGGCGGGCAGGTAGCGCGAGTAGTCCGAGACGTAGGGCGCGTAGGTCAGCAGGAAGGTGGCGACGAGGCCGACGGCGGTGAAGAACGGACCGGGGGAGAAGGTGTTGTCACCGACCTGCATGCCGCCGCTGCCGACGATCGCCGCCACCGTGACGACGACCAGAGTCACCGCGAGCGGCCACAGCGCCCACTTGGCGGCGAGGTGGATGGCCCGGTAGCCGGCCAGGGCCAGCGCCAGGCTGACCAGGGCCAGCAGCACCAGCCCCTGGTTGACGCTGAACAGGTCCGGTGCCGCCGCCGAGAGGGCCTGCCCGCTGACCACCGCGGTGGTGACGAAGAAGCCCAGGTACAGGAACGCGGCCAGCACCACGGGCAGCAGTGCGCCGTAGAAGCCGAACTGCCCCCGGCTCTGGATCAGTTGCGGCACACCGAGTCTGGCCCCCTGGACGGAGTGCAGGGCCATGAAGGCGCCGCCCACCAGGTTGCCGATGACCACGGCGACCAGGGCCCACAGCAGGCCGTTGCCGACCGCGACGGCCAGCGCCCCGAAGATCGCGTTGCCCAGGCTCAGGTTGCTGGAGAACCACACCGGGAACAGGTCGCGGGCGCGACCGTGCCGTTCCGAGTCCGGCACCACCTCGATGTGGTTGACCTCGAGCTTGCCGGTGGCGGCGGTGGATTCGGTCATCTGGGGGCTCCCGGGGGCCGGCAACGACGGAGGCGGGCAGCGGGCGCCGTCCGGACTGCTGGATAACTTATAATCCGTACCGGTACGGGACAAGGGTCGACGACCGTTCCGGCCCAGGGTTTACACGGCTGTAGCACGCGAGTGTCGGACGGTGCGCGGGCGGCGCCGGACAGTGCCGGGCAGGGCCGGTCAGCGCCGGTCAGCGAGGGACGGCGACGAACGCCACGGGGCCGGGCTCGGGCCCGTCACCGCGCCGGGAGCAGACGTCCGGGGGAGGACGTCAGGGGAAGAGCAGACTCCGCACGGCGGCGCCGGTCTCGGCGATGTGCCGGGCCGCCACCTTGCCGGCCTCCCGGGCCCTGCTCGCCGCCACCAGCTCGGTCAGTTCGCGATGGATCTCGATCCAGTGGTCGCCGAGATCGGCGGCCACGGTGGAGAAGTAGAACCGGGCCCGCTTCTCCATCTCCGCGGAGGTGGCCTCCAGGACGGAGTTGTGCGCGGCCGCCCGCAGCGCGGCGTGGAACCGGGCGGTGTGCAGCACGAGCGAGTCGGTGTCCCGCCGGCGCACGGCCGCGGCCTCCCCGTCCACCGCGTCCTGCAGGGTGGCCAGCTGGTCGTCGGTGCGGCGGGCGGCGGCCCAGCGGGCCACGCTGTCCTCGACCACGGCGCGGAACTCGAAGAGCTCCATCAGTTCGGTCTCCGAGCGCTCGCGGACCCGGACCCCGTGCCGGGGTTTGATGTCCACCCAGCCCGCCTCGTGCAGCGAGCGCAGCGCCTCACGCACCGGGATGCGGCTCACCCCGTAGTGGGCGGCCAGGTCGTCGGCATGCAGACGCTGGCCGGGCTGCAGCGTGCCGGTGATGATCGCCGACTCGAGCTGGTCGTGGATCCGGGACGGCAGGGTGGTGGAGCCGAACATGGTGGGGAGTCGGCCGCCCAGGTCCACCCGCTCGGTCGTCGTGCTCACGCTCGTCCCCACCTGATCACTCCTCGTCCCCCGACAGTCGCGCAGCGCTGCACTGCGCTCGGGATGAAGTATATGAGCGGGGCGTTCGCCGGCCGTCGGGTCGGCGGCTCCGGCACGTGGGCGCACCGGTCACGAGCCCGCCGTCCCGTGCAGGAAGTCCAGGGCGGTCAGGGTGTAGAGAGCGGCGCAGCGCAGCACCTCGTCCTCCTCGGCGTGATCGTCGATGCCGGCGGAGAAGGTGGGTTGCGGGCCGAAGCACAGCGCCGGGACGCCGCGTTGCCGCCACCGGCTCGCGTCGCTGGCAGGCAGCCGGACGGCCGGGTCGTGCGGCGCTCCGCGCACCGTCCGGGCCGCCCGCTGCCAGCTGGTGGCCAGCGCGGAGTCCGGCGAGGTCCAGTTCGCGTCCCAACCCTTGATGCGCGCGACGGCGATGCCGGGGATGTCGCCGAGGGTGTCCCGGACGAGCTGCTCGGCGTCGTCGGCGGGCAGGCCGGGCGGCAGGCGCAGATCCAGCTCGGCCGTCGCGCCGGTCGCGACCTGACCGATGAAGGTGCCGCCGGCCACGGTCCCGACGTTGACGGTCAGCTCCAGTCCGGTGTCACCCGGCACCCCGGTGAGGTCGGCCATCGCGGTGAGGTCGGCGGGCAGTGCGCCGCGTCGGCCCGTCAGGTCGTCGACCCGCCGCACCGCCTCGGCGAGCCGGGCGGTGGCCGAGGCGCCGCGCCGCACCGACGAGGAGTGCCCCGGGTCGCCCACGGCGGTCACCCGGAGCCACAGCACCCCCTTCTCGCCCAGCGCCAACCGCTCGAAGCCGGGGCCCTCACCGCAGATCAGGCCGTCGCCCAGCAGGTCGGGATGGGTGCGCAGCAGGAAGGCGGCCCCGTTGTCGCCGAACACCACCTCGTCGCTCACCGCGGCGAAGGTGATCCGGCCGGGCCAGTCGCCGCGCCGCTGCTCCAACAGGTCGACGGCGGTGACCATGGCGGCCACGGCGCCCTTCATGTTGCCCATGCCCAGCCCGTACAGCCGCCCGTCCCGGCGGGTCAGCTCCCACACCGGGACCGACCAGGCGGCCTCGTCGCCGGGCGGCATGGTGTCCAGGTGCACGTTGAGGATCAGGTGGGCCCCCGGCCGACCCGAGTCCAGGCCGGCCAGCACGGACGGCATCAGCGGATCGGTGTGCTCGGTGCGGGTGTCGATCCCCCGGTCGCCGAGCGCGGCCGCCACCACCCCGGCCACCTGACGGGTGTCGCCGGGCGGATTGACACTGGGTGCGGCGACGAGATCGGCGCACAGGGCGACGATCTCCTCCCGCCGCCCGGCCACGTCCGCCAGCACCTCGGTGCCGACGTCGGTGCCGACCCCGGCGGTGACCGGACCCCCGGGGCTGCTCGTTGCGGTCATCGCTGTCCTCTCCTGTGGCCGTCCGGTCCCGCCGGGTCGTGCCGGTGGGATCGGGTGGGGCTGACGGTGCCGGTCGTGGGTGGGATCGGCGTCAGGCGACGGCCGACCAGACGAACCGCCGCCAGTCGGCGGCGGCGTAGGGGGCCCCGCGCCGGGTGCCGGCGGCCACCACGGCGCCGAAGACCGGGTCGCCGCCGTCCCGGTCGCGGACGCCGTGCCCCCGGGCCGAGAGGTCGTCCCGGGCCGGATGGCCGGCCTCGACGAGCAGTTCGGCGTGTTCGCTGCGCCAGCGGGGCGCGGCCACCGCGGTGGCCAGGTCGTCGCCCCGTCGCAGGGCCGTGAGGACCTGCAGCAGCGTCTGGATCTGTCCGTCCGCACCGGGGGTGGCCAGGGCGAGCACGTCGCCGTTCCGGTCGACCGTCAGCGCGGGGGCCAGGGTGTGCACCGGACGGGCGCCGGCGGCCGGGGCGTTGGCCCCGTCGGTGAAGCCGGCGCCGCGGTTGTTCAGGGTGCAGCCGAGCTCGGGCACCCAGATGCCGCTGCCGAAGTCGTCGAACACGCTGACCAGGCTGGAGACGACCATCCCGGCGGCGTCCGCGACGGCGACGCCGGCGGTGTGCAGGTAGGCGCGCGGGCCGCCGCGGCGGGTGGCCCGCTCGGGATCCACCACGAGCTCGGCGTCCAGCAGGGCCGCCCCGCGGAAGCAGTCCGCGCGGTGGGCGAACACCGCCTCGGTCAGCTCGACCAGCAGGTGGTCGTCGGCCGGTGGCCGGTCCTGCAGCCAGGCCAGCGCCATGGCCAGCAGCACCCCCTGCGACGGTGGCGGCTGGACGTGGGCGTTGCCCCCGTCCCAGGCGAGCGCCAGGGGCGGCGACAGATCGGTGACGTGGGCGGCCAGGTCGTCGACGGACAGCGTCCCGCCGTGCCGGCCGACCGCGGCGGTGATCGCGGCGGCGGCCGGGCCCCGGTAGAACGCGTCGGGCCCCTGCCCGGCCAGCGCGTCGAGCGCGTCGGCCAGCGCGGGCTGCCGCCACCGGTCGCCGGCGGACAGCGCGAGCAGGTCCCAGCCGCCGGCTCCGCCGGCCTGCAACCGGGGCCGTTGCTGGGCCACCGCAGCCGCCAGGTCGGTGTCCACCACGGCGCCGCGGCGGGCGAGTCGGCGGGCGGGGGCGAGGATCTCGGTGACGGGGAGTCGGCCGTACCGCTCGTGCGCGGCGAACCATCCGGCCACCATGCCGGGCACCGTGACCTGGGCGCCGATCCCGATCCCGGTGGCCGACCCGCCGGGCACGGGCCGGGCCGCGCTGCGACCACTGCCGTTCACCGCGCCCACCGTGCCGTCCGGTTCGTGCACCAGGGCGAACATGTCGCCGCCCAGTCCCGCCGAGTGCGGCATGAGCACGGCGACGACGGCCTGTGCGGCGATGGTGGCGTCGACCGCCGTCCCCCCCGCCTGCAGGGCGCGGACGGCGGCCGCGGCGGCCGACGGGTGGGCCGCGGACACGGCCCCGAGATCACCGGTCAGCGCACGGCAGTGCACCGCCGGTCCGGGTCGGCGTGGCGTGGCGTGATGAGGCGTCGTCATGGGTCTCCGGGGTGCGCCGGGACGGTGGGCCTCGACAGTATGAATTATATTTGATTCGATCGGTAGGACACCGATCCCGGGGGAAGCAGGCGCGCAGTGATCATGGCCAGAGTCCGGTCCGCCCCGGTGGGCACCGCTCGCCCGGCGCAGCCGTGAGCTCGATCCTGGTCGTGGGCGGCAGCACCGGGATCGGCGCCGCTGCCGTCCGCGCCTTCCGCGATCGTGGCGACACCGTCACCCTGGCCGACCGTAACGAGGTCGACGGCCGGGCGGTCGTCGGGGAGCGGCGCGCGGGCGCGGCGCACTTCCTGCCCGCCGATGTCGGCGACGCCTCCTCGCTGGGCCCGCTGGTCGCGGCGGCCGCCGACCTCGGGGGTGGCCTGGACACGGTCTTCTACAACGCCGGTGTGCTGCATGCCTTCCCGTTGGGCGAGTGGACGGCCGAGGCGTTCGACCGGAGCGTGGCGGTCAACCTCCGCGGGCCGTTCCTGCTCACCCAGGCCGCCGCTCCCCACCTGCGGGCCTCGACCTGCGGGCGGGTCATCCTCACCTCGTCCACCGGCGCCCTGCGCGGCCACGCCGGGATGGCGCCCTACCACGCGACCAAGGCCGGTCTGCTCGGACTGGTGCGGGCGCTGGCCGACGAGCTCGGCCCGCACGGCGTGACGGTGAACGCCGTCCTGCCGGGGTGGGTGGACACCCCGTTCAACGACGCGTTCTGGTCGCACCAGGACGATCCGCCGGCGGCGTTGGCCGACCTGGTCGGCCGGATCCCGTTGCGCCACCAGGCGTCCGCGGACGAGATCACCGGCCTGCTGACCTTCCTGGCCTCCGCCGCATCGGGCTACATCACCGGCCAGGCCCTGGTCATCGACGGCGGTTACACCGCCGTCTGAGCCGCCCCCGTTCCACCCACCTGCGATCGTCACCTGACGAGGAGTGCCATGGACGTGTTCCAGAACCCGGCGGCCGGCGTGGTCGGCGACGGCGTGTTCGGCCCGGAGACCCGCGAGCCCGCGGCGGTGCACAGCGCACTCCCGGGGTACGCGGCGACACCACTGGTGTCGTGCCCGTCGCTGGCACGGCGGCTGGGGGTGGCGTCGGTCCTGGTCAAGGACGAGGCCAGCCGGCTGGGGCTGCCGTCGTTCAAGATCCTCGGTGCGTCCTGGGCGACCCTGCGGGAGATCGGCCGGGCCTGGCTGGCCGAGGACCCCGCCCCGACGGGCGATCTCGATCTGCTCCGCGAGCGGCTGGCGGGTCTGCCCGGCCGTCGCCGGCTGGTCGCGGCCACCGACGGCAACCACGGTCGCGGGGTGGCCCGGATGGCCCGGCTGCTCGGCCTGGAGTGCGAGATCTTGCTGCCGGAGGGTTCCGCACAGGCGCGGCTGGACGGCATCTCCTCGGAGGGTGCCACCGTCCTCGTCGTGCCGGGCGACTACGACGACGCCGTGGCGGCCGCCGCCCGGTACGCGGCGCCGGACACCCTGGTCATCTCCGACACCTCCTGGCCCGGTTACGATCTCGTTCCCCGGGAAGTCGTCCGCGGGTACTCCACCATGTTCTTCGAGATCGACGACCAGCTGGCTGCGCAGGGGTGGGCCGCGCCGACGGTGGTGGCCCTGCAGGCCGGGGTGGGTGCGTTCGCGGCGGCCGGCCTGCGCCACTACCGGGCCACCGACACCGCCACGCGCACGGTGCTCGTCGAGCCCGACCGCGCCGCGTGCCTGCTGGCGTCGGCGCGGGCGGGCGGTCCGGTCGCCGTGCCCGGCCCGCATCTGTCATCGATGGCCGGGCTCAACTGCGGTGCGCCGTCCCCGCTGGCCTGGCCGGTGGTGGCGGCCGGGACGGATGTGTTCGTGGCCATCGGTGATCAGGCCGCGGAGGAGGCCATGCGGGCCCTGGCCGCCGAGGGGATCGCCGCGGGGGAGTCGGGGGCGGCGTCGCTGGGCGGTCTGCTCGCCGTGGTCGAGGACGGGACCGACGAGCAGCGGGCGGCGCTGGGGTTGACCCCGGCGAGCCGGGTGCTGCTGGTGAACACCGAGGGGGTGACCGACCCGGTCAACTACCGGCGGGCCACCGGCCTCGAGGTCGCGGCCGTGGGGTGAGATGACGGCGGTGGGCCGGATCTGGTGCACTGTCCGGCGATCGGCCGGCACGTGCGACAGCGACCCGGAGGGGGAGTCATGACCTCACCCGTGGAGCCGGGGGCCCCGGGGGCGGACTCCGACGCGCTGCCCGCCGCGGCCGTGCGGATCGCGTCCGGCCTGCCCGATGTGACCGTCACCCGACCCTTCGGGCCCGACTACGACGTCGGCAAGGTGCGCGGCAAGGTGTTCGTGCTGACCACGGCGGTGCCCGGCGCGCCGATCGTCACCGTGAAGTGCGAACCCGAACAGGCGGTGGCCCTGCGCGCGGAGTTCGCCACCATCACCCCGGGGTACCACATGAACAAGCGGCACTGGATCTCGGTCGCCGACGGGCCGGGCATCACCGAACAGCTGGTCACGGATCTCGTCGTCGACGCCTATCTCCTCGTCGTGGAGGCGATGCCGGTGTCCCGGCGTCCGGTCCTGCCCGACCATCTCGCGCGCCACCTCCGCCCACGCCGATGACCCCGGAGCCCGGCGCGGGTGGGCCTGCGGCCCGCCCGGTCAGCTCGTGGGACTGGCCGTCATCTGTGCCCGGTCCCGGGGGACGGCGGTGACCCGGTAGTCCGCCCAGCGGACCCTGCGGGTGCGGAGCCAGTAGGCGATGGCCGAACCGGGCCAGTTCTGCGTGTGCTTGCCGTTCTCGGTGATGAACCAGTTGGTGCAGCCCTGGGCGTACACGGTGCGGCGGCTGCGCTTCTGCATCGTGGTGCTGAACGAGCTGTGCACCTCCGGGCGCAGATCCATCACGGCCGGGGCCTGTCGCTGCAGCCGGCGCACGGCGTCGGTGATGTAGGCCAGCTGCGCCTCGATCATGAACACGATGGAGTTGTGGCCGACGTTGGTGTTGGGCCCGTACACCAGGAAGAGGTTCGGGAACCCGGTGACGGTTATCCCCAGATAGGCCTCCGCGCCCTCCCGCCAGGCCTGGCTCAGTTCCTGGCCGTCCCGGCCGACGATCCGCAGCGACGCGAGGAACTCGGTGGCCCGGAAGCCCGTGCCGTAGACGATGACGTCGGCGGGGTGTTCGGTGCCGTCGGCGGTGACCACGCCGCCGGAGGTGATCCGGGCGACGGCATGGTCGACGACCCGGACGTTGGGCCGGCGCAACGCGGCGTACCAGTCGTTGGAGATGAGGATGCGCTTGCAGCCGAACCGGTCCACCGGATCCACCTTGGCCCGCAGCTCGTCGTCGGGCAGCTGGTCGCGCAGGTAGTGCCGGAACTTGCGTTCCACCGTGGCGAAGAGCGCGGGGTAGTGGTTGAAGCGGATGGAGAACAGTTCCTTGAGCAGGAATGTCCGGTACCGCTCGGCGCGCAGCCGCCACCGGCTCAACGGGGCGTCGTAGACCGCGTCGTCCTTGGCGATGACGTAGCCGGGGGAACGCTGGAACACCGTCAGCGACTCCGGTTCCGCGGCGATGGCCGGGACGAACTGGATGGCACTGGCGCCGGTGCCGACCACGGCCACCCGCTTGCCGGCGAGGTCGACGTCGTGGCGCCAACGGGCGGAATGGAAAGCGGGACCGGCGAAGTCGTCACGGCCCGGCACCGGCGGATAGGCCGGCGCGCTCATCTGCCCGCAGGCGGTCACCAGGATGTCGGCGGTGACGGTCTCCCCGCCGGCCAGTTCCAGGACCCAGATCCCGCGCGCCTCGTCGAAGGTGGCACCCAGCACGGTGGTGTCGAACCGGATGTGCTCCAGGATCCCGAACCGTTCGGCCACCTCGGCCAGGTACTCCAGGATCTCCGGCTGGTGGCTGAACTTCCGGGTCCAGTCGCGCTTCGGGGCGAACGAGTACGAGTACAGGTACGACGGCACGTCGCACGCGGCGCCCGGATAGTCGTTCTCCCGCCAGACCCCGCCCAGCGATGCGGCGCGTTCGAGAACGGTGACCTCGACGCCCATCTCGCGCAGCTCGATGGCTGCGCCGACCCCGCCGAAACCGGCGCCGACCACGGCGGCGCGAAGTGCTCCCATGGCAGGACCGTAGCAGTCGTATTTTTTTGTCAGGAAGCCCCGCGACCAGGTTCGTCGCATCTCTTGACGGGGGGCAGATAATTTATATAGTCATCTCCATCCTCCACAGAGCAGTGGTGTCCGCGCACATCCTGAACGAGGTCCCGATGGCTGCTTCCGTTCTGCGTTCGTCCCTGGCTCTCGGCGCTGCGCTGGCCCTCGCGGTCACCGCCGGCTGCGGGGGATCCAGCACACCGGCGGGCTCGACGGGCGGGTCGGCCGGGGCCATCGGTGCCTCGATCCCCCCAGCCTCGTCAGCCGGCTCCGTGTCCGTCCCGTCATCGGCGGGCTCGTCCGCGGGGGCGTCGTCCTCGGGCGGCTCCGCTCCGGAACTCACCCGCCCGGCCACCGACGGCGCCGTGCCGGCCGCGGTGAGCGCGGCCTGCACGGCCGCGGCATCGCCGACGATCGCCGCGATCCAGGAGCGGGGTTCGATCAACTGGGCGACCGGCATCTCGCCGCCGTTCACGTTCAAGGACTCCAGCGGCCAGTACGCCGGGGTCGAACCGGACAACGCCGCCGAGCTGTCCGCCATCCTGGGCGTCCCGGTGACCATCAACGAGTACGACTACGGCCTGCTGCCGCCGGCCATCACCACCGGCAAGGCCGACATCGTCGGTGCGCAACTGTTCAACACCGAGGAACGCGCCAAGGTCGTCGCGTTCAGCGATCCGTACTACATCTCCGGCCAGCTGTTCTACGTCCTGAAGGACGGCCCGTTCCAGACCATCGCCGATCTGGACTCCCCGGACAACCGGTTCGTCTTCGGGACCGGCAACGCCCAGGGTGGGGTGGCCGAGAAGGTCATCCCGAAGGCTCCGCGGTCCGAGGCGCCGCTGCGCGGACAGCCGCTGCTGGTGGACTTCCTGTCCACGAACCGCGCCGATTCCTCGATGACCGAGGGCGGCCTGATGAAGGTGCTGCTCACCCAGTACCCGCAGCTCGCCGCGATCGGCAACAACGGGCGGGTCACCACCGAGCGTCCCACCGAGGCCGACCAGATCGATCCGTTCGACGTGGCCTTCGCCTTCGGTCAGGGCGACACGGGATTCGCCGGTTGCATCAACGCCTGGGTGG
Source organism: Nakamurella flavida (assembly GCF_030811475.1). Lineage (NCBI taxonomy): Bacteria > Bacillati > Actinomycetota > Actinomycetes > Nakamurellales > Nakamurellaceae > Nakamurella > Nakamurella flavida. The sequence continues at coordinate 2,050,453 of NZ_JAUSQV010000001.1, read as the reverse complement.
CCGATCTGGTCGACACCGGTCGGATGGCCGAGCGCATCGAGTACTGGTCGCAGGCCATCGAAGGATCCTGAGCCGACCACCGCTCGCCACCGATCACCGGAATCGGAAGGACACCGATGGCCGACTACACGTTCGACTTCTCCTGGGTTCCCGACAACTGGCCGCTGTACCTGCGCGCGGCGCTGATCACCCTGGAGATCCTGGCCTGGTCCGCCGTCTTCTCCCTCGTCATCGGGCTGCTGGTGGGTGTCGGCCTGACATCCACGAAGTGGTGGGTCCGCACGCCGGTCCGGGCCTACGTCGACCTGTTCCGGCTCACCCCGCTGCTGCTGCAGATCATCGCGCTGTTCTTCCTCATCCCGGTGCTCACCGGGGTGAACATCAGTGCCACCTGGAGCGGCATCATCGCGCTGTCGCTCAACTACGGCGCCTTCTTCGCCGAGATCTTCCGGGCCGGCATCACCTCCCTGGAGCGCGGGCAGTGGGAGGCCGGCTCGGCCATGGGGATGAGCCACGTGACGGTGCTGCGGCGGGTCATCCTGCCGCAGGCGGTCCGGCGGATGCTGCCCCCGGTGGGCAGCATGCTGGTCAGCCTGACCAAGGACACCTCGCTGGTGTCGGTGATCGGCGTGGCGGAGCTGCTGTCCATCAGCCAGAGCGTCGGGGCGCAGACCTTCCGGAACATCGAGACGCTGCTCTTCGCCACGCTCTTCTACCTGGCCATCAACATCCCGCTGGCCGTGGCGGTCAACCGGTTGCACCGCAAGCAGGTCGTCGATGCCTGATCAGACAGGAGCCGCAGAGGTGGAGACCGTCGCCGTCCCGACCGGGCCGGTCCCGCCGGCGACCCCACCTCCGGTGCAGGCGCTGCCCGCGGCGCCACCACCCGCCGAGGCGGTCTCCGGTCGAGCCCCCGTCCTGCCGCCCGGGCAGTTCCACCCCGTCGAGGTTCGCGGCCTGCAGAAGTCGTTCGGGCTGGTGGAGGTGTTGGGCGGGGTCGACCTGGACATCCAGGCCGGCGAGGTCGTCGTGATCCTCGGCCCGAGCGGGTCGGGCAAGTCGACCCTGCTGCGCTGCCTGAACATGCTGGAGCGGCCGACCGGGGGCAGCGTGCGCGTGCTCGGCACCGAGGTCACCGGCCGCCGGCCGGATCTCGTCGGGCTGCGCCGCCGGGTCGGGATGGTGTTCCAGCAGTTCAACCTGTTCCCGCACCGGACCGTGCTGCAGAACGTGATGGAAGGACCGCTCACCGTCCTGAAGATGGATCGCGACGCCGCCCGGGACCGGGCCCTGGCCCTGCTCACCCGGGTCGGGGTGGCCGAGAAGGCGGACGTCAAGCCGCGCCGGCTCTCCGGTGGGCAGCAGCAACGGGTGGCCATCGCCCGGGCGTTGGCCCTGGAGCCGGAGATCATGCTGTTCGACGAGCCCACCTCGGCCCTGGACCCGGAACTGCGCTCCGAGGTGCTCGACGTCATGCGGTCGTTGGCCGACGACGGCATGACCATGGCCGTGGTCACCCACGAGATGGACTTCGCCCGCAGGGTCGCCCACCGCGCCGTGTTCCTCGACGGCGGCCGCATCGTCGAGCAGGGCGACCCGCGGACCATGCTGGCCCATCCGGAATCCGCCCGGCTGCAACGGTTCCTGAACCTCGTCTACTGGCACGGCGAACCGGCGCCCCTCCCCGCCGAGGAGACGCCGGGCGCGTCCTGATCGACCGCGCCCGGCGTGACCCCCGGCCCGTGCGGGCCGGGACCTCAGGGGGCGAGCAGCCCCACGGCGGCGGCACCGGCGCGCGCACAGGCTGCATCGACGTCGGCGGCCGCACCGCTCACCCCGACCCCGCCGACCAGTTCGCCGTCGGCGTGCAGCGGGATCCCGCCGGCGAACACGATGAGCCGGCCGTCGGCCGCGGACGCGAGCCCCCAGTCGGAGCCCCCCGGCGCACTGCTCTGCGACCAGGCGTCCGTGGGATGGCCGAAAGCCGATGCCGTGTAGGCCTTGTCGGTGGCGAGGCGGACGGCCACCAGTTGGGCTCCGTCCATCCGCAGGGCGGCCACCAGTTGGCCGGCCGAATCGGTGACGGCGATGCCCATGCGCACGCCGCGCCGCTCGGCCTCCTGTCGGACGCCCGCCACGATCTGCAGGGCGGTCGATGCCGAGACGTCCTGTCGGGCGTGGAGTTCCGGGCGCGGGAGGGACTGGACGGCCGACACCTGCTGGGTCATGGAATCCCTTCCGCACGACGCGGTCAACGTATAAATTATCTGTCAGGCCGATTGTTCCACGCCGACGAGAGGACGTCCATGACCGAGGGCCACGGGCTGTTGACCGGATCGCGAGCCGTGGTGACCGGGGGAGCCCGGGGCATCGGCTTCCAGATCGTCCGGCGCTACCTGCAGGAGGGCGCGGACGTCGTCATCGCCGACTTCTCCGGCGGGCCCGAGGCGGTGCAGGCGTTGCTCGACGAACTCGGGGTCGACCCGGCCCGGATCGGGTCGGTGACGATGGACGTCACCGACCCCGCCTCGGTGGCTGCCGCCGCCGAGGCGGCCGAGCAGCTGATCGGACCGATCGACGTCGTCGTGGCCAATGCCGGGATCCTCGTGCTGGCACCGGGTCTGGAGACGAGCCTGGCCGACTGGAACCGGGTGCTGCAGGTCAACCTGACCGGCGTCTTCCTGACCTGCCAGGAGTTCGGCCGCCGGATGGTGGCCCGCGGTGGGCCCGGCCGCATCGTCATCGCGTCGTCCCTGTTCGGCGTGCGGGGCGGGGTGGAGAACTCGGCCTACTGCGCGTCGAAGTTCGGGGTGCTCGGCCTGATGAAGTGCCTGGCCGCCGAGCTCGCCCCGCACGCGATCACGGTGAACGCGGTGTGCCCCGGCCAGATCATCACCCCGATGATCGAGCAGCTCAGCCGGGACCGGTCGGCGGCCCGGGGCACCACGCCGGAGGCGGAGATCGCCCGACTGGAGTCCACCATCCCGTTGGGCCGGCTCGGCGATCCGGCCGAGATCGCCGACACCTACGTCTATCTGGCGTCGCCCCTGGCCCGGTACACCACCGGGCAGGAGCTGGTCGTGGACGGCGGGGTCCAGGTCGGCTGAGCCGGGTCTGGACCGGTGGGGCGCGGTGGAGGACACTCGACGCGTGTCTCTCCCGTGCCTGTCCCGATCGTGGGCATGACCGACCGGCAGGCGTCGGCGGAGCGGTTGCTCGCCGAGGTGACGGAACCCCTGCGGGTGCGCCCCGATGTGCAGGACGGCCAGATGCTGCGCAGCCGCGGCCTCCGGGTGCCCAGCGGGTTCTTCGCGTTCGTCGGTGGCGACGGCCGGCTGATCGTCAAACTGCCGGAGGAGGACGGGCAGGCGTTGATCGGTTCGGGTCGCGGGGAGAACGTCGTGCTCGGCGGGCGGCACCTGCGCGAATGGTTCGCGCTGCCCTATCCCGACGGCGACGCCGAGGGCCGGGAAGCCTGGGCGCAAGCGGCCGAGGACGCGCTGGAGTACGTCAGCTCGCTGCCGCCGCGTCCGCGCCGTCGGAAGGCGGGCCCGTCGTGACCGACCTGGCCGATCGTTACCGCGCCTACCTGGACTGCCTGAACGCCCGGGAGCTGGACCGGCTGGGGGAGCACGTCCGGGAGGACGTGCAGCACAACGGGAACGCCTTCGGGCTGGCGGGCTACCGGGACATGCTGCGGGACGACTTCCGCCGGATCCCCGACCTGCGGTTCGAGATCGAGATGCTGGTCGTCGACGAGAGCCACGTGGCGGCCCGACTGGTCTTCGACTGCGCGCCGGTGGGGGAGTTCCTCGGTCTCCCGGTGCACGGCCGCCGGGTCCGCTTCCACGAGAACGTCCTCTACACCTACCGCGACGGCCGCATCGCCGACGTCCGATCCGTCATCGACACGGTGGCCATCGCCGCGCAGCTGGCCGGCGGGTGACCGGACGCGCGTCCGGTCACCCGCGACGCGGTCACTCCTGAACGGTCGCGCCCAGCCGCTGCAGTGCGACGACCTGAGCGGCCACCATCCGTTCGATCTCCGCCGGGTCGACGCTCTCGTTCGAGGCGTGGATGCGGGCCAGGGCGGTGTCCTCGGCGCCCCACAGGATGACGTCGGCCCGCGGGCAGGCCTGCTTCAGCGTGTTGATCAACGGGATGGACCCGCCGGACCCGATCGTCTCGACCTCGCGGTCGAACACGTCGACCAGGGCGGACTCGGCGGCCCGGACCGCGGCGCCGTCCATGTCGACGGCGAACGGCCAGCCGGTCTTGACCCGCTGGATCTCCACCTGCACGCCCCACGGCGCCACCGACTCCAGGTGCGCGATGAGCGCGTCCAGGTCGCGGTCCGGATCCGTGCCCGGCACGACGCGCATGGAGACCTTGGCCGTGGCCTGCGGGATGAGGACGTTGGAGGCGTGCGCGACGGTCGGCGCATCGATCCCGATGACGGTGGCCGACGGCTTGGCCCACAACCGCGAGGCCAGCGTGCCCGTTCCGACGAAGGAGACGCCGTCCAGCAGGCCGGCGCTGTCCCGGAGCTGGGCCTCGTCCAGGTCGGCGCCCGACCACTCGCCGCTGCTCACCCCGGGCACCACGGTGTCGCCGGCGTCGTCGTGCAGGGTGGCCAACATCCGGATGAGCGCGATCAGCGCATCGGGCACGGCCCCGCCGAACAGGCCGGAGTGCACCGGGTGGTCCAGTGCGCGGACGGTCACGGTGAGGGAGACGTCGCCGCGCAGCGCCGTGGTCAGCGCCGGGCGGCCCACCTCCTGGTTGCCCATGTCGGCGATGACGAACGCGTCGCACTGCACCAGCTCGGGATGCGCCTCGACGAACTCCTCGAGGTGACTGATCGTCTCCTCCTCGCCCTCGATCAGCAGGACGATGTTCACCGGCGGATCGGGCAGCAGCGCCTGCAACGTCCCCGCGTGGATGACCAGACCGGACTTGTCGTCGGCGGCGCCGCGCCCGTAGATGCGGCCGTCGTCCTTGGTCGTCGCCACCCACGGGTCGGTGTCCCAGCCCTGCTCCGGCGGGGCCGGCTGGACGTCGTAGTGCGCGTAGAGCAGCACGGTCGGCGCACCGGGCGGGCCGGGCACGGTGGCGTACACCGCCGGGTACCCGCCGGGGATCTCCAGCAGGTGCGCGTCGTCGGCGCCGGACCGCTGCAGCAGATCGACCACCGCGGCGGCCATCGCGTCGACGGGCTCGGACGGGAAGCCGGGGAACGCCACCGACGGGATGCCGACCAGGGTCTGCAGGTCGGCCACCAATCCCGGCATCAGCCCGGCGACCCGGTCCCGGACGGTGGTGACATCGGACGGGGTGGCTGGGCTCGACGGGGGCGGGGTCTGCGGATCGGTCATGGGCGGCACGCTACCCAGGGGTGCGGGGGCGCCGGAGGAGCGCACGGGTGGGGCGGGTCGGGTCACCCGGGGCGGGGCGGGGCGGGGCGGGGCGGGGCGTGGTGCTCGGGGTGGGGCGTGGTGCTCGGGGAGCGACGTGCTGCTCACGGGGGACGCGGTGCTCATGGGCGAACGCGTTGCTCAGGGGGGAACGCGTTGCTCGCGGCCGGCCGTGAGCAATGCGGCCGGGCGTGAGCAACGCGGCCGGGCGCGAGCGCCTGCTTCTTGCACTCACCAGGGGCGAGTGCTAGACCTGAGCTGGCACTCGGGTACCCTGAGTGCCAGGTCGGTGAGATGAGAGCGGCCGGCCACCGGGACCACCTGAGTGCCCCGGACCGCCGCTCGTCCGTCGCGGGCATCCCGCCGCCCAGTACACGCCACGTTGTTCCTGTCCGGTGGCCGTTCGCGGCCCGGGGCAGACGAATCTGGAGGATGCACCCTCATGTCCAAGCTGATCGCTTTCGACGAGGAAGCGCGTCGCGGTCTCGAGCGAGGGATGAACATCCTCGCCGACGCCGTCAAGGTCACCCTCGGCCCGCGCGGCCGCAACGTCGTCCTGGAGAAGAAGTGGGGCGCCCCCACCATCACCAACGACGGTGTCTCCATCGCCAAGGAGATCGAGCTCGAGGACCCGTACGAGAAGATCGGGGCCGAGCTCGTCAAGGAGGTCGCCAAGAAGACCGACGACGTCGCCGGCGACGGCACCACCACCGCCACCGTGCTGGCCCAGGCACTCGTCCGCGAGGGCCTGCGCAACGTGGCCGCCGGTGCGAACCCGCTCGGCCTCAAGCGCGGCATCGAGAAGGCCGTCGACGCCATCTCCGCCCAGCTGCTGAGCGACGCCAAGGAGGTCGAGACCAAGGAGCAGATCGCTGCCACGGCCTCCATCTCCGCCGCCGACCCCGCCATCGGTGAGCTCATCGCCGAGGCCATGGACAAGGTCGGCAAGGAAGGCGTCATCACCGTCGAGGAGAGCAACACCTTCGGCCTCGAGCTCGAGCTCACCGAGGGCATGCGCTTCGACAAGGGCTACATCTCCCTGTACTTCGCCACCGACGCGGAGCGTCAGGAGGCCGTCCTGGACGACCCCTACATCCTCCTGTTCGGCTCCAAGATCTCGGCCGTCAAGGACCTGCTGCCGCTGCTGGAGAAGGTCATCCAGTCCGGCAAGCCGCTGCTGATCATCGCCGAGGACGTCGACGGCGAAGCGCTGGCGACCCTGGTCGTCAACAAGATCCGCGGCACCTTCAAGTCCGTCGCCGTCAAGGCTCCGGGCTTCGGTGACCGTCGCAAGGCCATGCTGCAGGACATCGCGATCCTCACCGGTGGCCAGGTCATCACCGAGGACGTCGGCCTCAAGCTGGAGAGCACCGACATCGCCCTGCTGGGCACCGCCCGCAAGGTCGTCGTGACCAAGGACGAGACCACCATCGTCGACGGTGCCGGTGACACCGAGCAGATCGCCGGCCGCGTCTCGCAGATCCGCAGCGAGATCGAGAAGTCCGACTCGGACTACGACCGCGAGAAGCTGCAGGAGCGGCTGGCCAAGCTGGCCGGTGGCGTCGCCGTCATCAAGGCCGGTGCCGCCACCGAGGTCGAGCTGAAGGAGCGCAAGCACCGCATCGAGGATGCCGTGCGCAACGCCAAGGCCGCTGTCGAAGAGGGCATCGTCGCGGGCGGTGGTGTCGGGCTCCTGCAGGCCGCCACCAAGGCCTTCGCCACCCTCGAGCTGGTCGGCGACGAGGCCACCGGCGCGAACATCGTCAAGGTCGCCGTCGAGGCTCCCCTGAAGCAGATCGCCATCAACGCCGGTCTCGAGGGCGGCGTCGTGGCGGAGAAGGTCCGGAACCTGCCCGCGGGCCAGGGCCTGGATGCCTCCACCGGCGAGTACAAGGACCTGATTGCGGCCGGGATCATCGATCCCGCCAAGGTCACCCGGTCCGCGCTGCAGAACGCCGCGTCCATCGCCGCGCTGTTCCTGACCACCGAAGCCGTGGTCGCCGAGAAGCCGGAGAAGGCCGGTGCCGCCCCGGCGATGCCGGGCGGCGGGGACATGGACTTCTGAGTCCAGCCCCACCTGCACCACCCAGAACCACCTCACGAGGGCGGTCCCGCTACGGCGGGGCCGCCCTCGTGGCGTGTGTAGGTGGGGGGACGGCGGTGCGGCCCCGAGCGGGGAGAACGGGAGACACGGCGCGGGGTGGCCGCGATCGGTCCCCAGGCCCGTCGCGGAACCGCTGAGGGGCGTGGGGTCCGCCGAGTCTGCCGGTCAGCTCACCAGGTCGTCGACGGCGTCCGCGGAGAGCACGTGGTCCAGGGCCATCACGCTGGCGCCGATGACCCCGGCCTGCGGCCCGGTCACCGAGCCCACGATGCGCAGGTGCTGGCTGGCCAGCGGCACCGAGCGGCGGTAGACGACCTCCCGGATACCGGCGAGCAGATGCTCGCCCGCCTCGGCCAGCACGCCGCCGACCGCGATCACCGACGGGTTGAGCAGGTTGACGCAGGTGGCGAGGACGGCGCCGACCCGGCGCCCCGCCTCCCGCACGGCCTGGGTCGCGTGGACGTCGCCGGCCCGCACCAGGGCGACGACATCGGCCCCGTTCGACGCGTCGATGCCCTCGGCGGTCAGTGCCTCCGCGACGGCACGGCCGCTGGCCACCGCCTCGAGACAGCCGGTGTTGCCGCATCGGCACGGCACGTCCGGGCCACCCGGGACGGCCACGTGCCCGATGTCGCCGGCGGCGCCCTGCGCCCCGCGCCGGAGCTGGCCGTCGGCGATGATGCCCGACCCGATACCGGTCGCCAGCTTCACGAACATCATGTCGGACACGCCGTTCCAGGCCGTGCGGTACTCACCCAGCGCCATGATGTTGACGTCGTTGTCGATGAGGGCGGCGCAGCCGAAGCGCCCGGCCAGGATGCCGCGCACGTCGGCGTCGTCCCATCCCGGCATGATCGGCGGGTTGATCGGCCGGCCGGTGGCGTGCTCCACCGGGCCGGGCAACCCGACGCCGATGCCCATCAGGTCCGCCGCGGACCGGCCGGCCTGCGCGAGGAGGGCCTCGGCCTGATCACCCACCCAGTCCAGGACGTGCGCGGGGCCGGCGGAGATGAGCAGCGGGGCCTGCACCTGGGCCAGCACGGTCGAGGCCAGGTCGGTCAGCGCGAGCCGGGCGTGCACGGCGCCCAGGTCCACGGCGAGCACGACGCGACTGGCCGGCCGGAAGGCGAACACGGCCGGCGGGCGCCCTCCGGTGGATCCGGCCTCGCCGGCCAGGGTGATCAGACCGGAGTCGAGCAGGGCGTCCAACCGACTGCCCACCGTGGACCGGGCCAGACCGGTCAGGGAGATGAGCTCGGACCGGGTCCGGGGTCGGCCGTCCCGCAGGAACTGGAACACCTCGCCGCTGCCGCCGACCCGGGGGGACCGGTCCTCCCCGGGTATCGGTGCGGCTCCCGCCGGGACGAGCAGGCCCGCGGGGGTGCCGGCGGGCGGCGGCGTCGGTCGGGCAGCGACGGACCGCACCGCGGGCGCCGCCGTCGGTGCCGTGGTCCGCGTACTGGTGCCCATCGTGGTCGACCCGACCCTTCCGCCATCACGATCATCGGAACGAAGATCAACAAAACGGAGTGTAGACGCGGCCTTTCGGTCACAGTCCGACTACATCGGTCGATGATAACCAGACTTTTGATTGACCCTGTGCAAAAGCCGGGTTAGCCTCCGGCACATGGTCACAGCCGACCGTCCCCAGCCGTTGTTGAGCCTGCGGGGCATCGTGAAGCACTTCCCGGGTGCCAAAGCCCTGGACGGAGTCGATCTCGACGTCGTCGCGGGCGAGGTGCATTGTCTGCTCGGCCAGAACGGGGCCGGGAAGTCCACGCTCATCAAGGTTCTCGCCGGCGCCCACCAGCCCGACAGCGGCACGATCGATATCGACGGCGATTCCGTCACGATCCCGAATCCGGTGGCCGCGCTGCGACTGGGCATCGCCACCATCTACCAGGAGCTCGACGTCGTCGACGGCCTGAGCGTGGCCGAGAACATCTTCCTGGGCCACGAGCCCTCGACGGCCGGCGTCTCCCGACGGCGGGCCGAGATCGCCCGCACCCGCGAGATCCTCGCCCGCCTCGGCCATTCCGAGATCTCCCCGACAGGCGACGTCGGGCGGCTGTCCGCGGCCGGCAAGCAGATCGTCTCGATGGCCCGTGCGCTGTCCCACGAGGCCCGGGTCATCGTCATGGACGAGCCCTCGGCCGTGCTGGACTCCGAGGAGGTGACCAACCTGTTCGCCCTCGTCCAGGAGGTCACCGCCCAGGGCATCGCGGTGGTGTACATCTCGCACCGCCTGGAGGAGATCCGGCAGATCGGTGACCGCATCACGGTTCTCAAGGACGGCCGGACCGTGGGGCGTAATCTCGCCGTGTCCGACACTCCGACGGCCGAGCTGATCCGACTGATGACCGGGCGCACCGTGGCCAACGTCTTCCCCGTCGGGCCGGGTGTCCCCGCGGACGCGCCGACGGTCCTGGCCGTCGAGGGCCTCGGGTTGCAGGGCACCTTCGCCGACATCTCGCTGGAGATCCGGGCGGGCGAGATCGTCGGTCTGGCCGGGCTCGTCGGCTCCGGCCGGTCGGAGATCCTGGAGACGGTGTTCGGTGCGCGCAAGGCCACCGCCGGATCGGTCCGGGTGGGTGATCGACGGGTCCGCGCCGGTTCGGTCTCCGCCGCGGTGGGCGCCGGTATCGGGCTGTGTCCCGAGGAGCGCAAGAGCCAGGCGCTGCTGCTCGACGAGCCGGTGTTCCGCAACATCACCCTGTCCAGCTTCGCCCGCTTCGCCCGGGGTGGGGTGCTCGCCGAGGGGGCCGAGCGTGTCGCCGCCGTCGAGCAGGCCCAGGCCCTGCACCTGCAGCCGGCCGGGGTGGAGCGAGCCATCCGCACGCTGTCCGGCGGGAACCAGCAGAAGGCCGTGCTGGCCCGCTGGCTCGTCCACGGCTGCCGGGTCCTGCTGCTCGACGAGCCCACCCGAGGGGTCGACGTCGGCGCACGGGCCGAGATCTATTCGCTCATCCGGGCTCTCGCCGACCGGGGCACCGCCGTGCTGGTGGTCTCCAGTGAGATCCCCGAGGTGCTCGGTCTCGCCGACCGGGTGCTGGTCATCTCCGAGGGCCGGGTGGTCCACCAGGGCCCGGCCGCTTCGATCGACGAGCACGCCGTGCTCGACATGGTCATGGAAGGACAGGTCGCGTGAGCGAGCCCACGATGAAGGCCCCCCCGACGGGAGGGGCCGACCCCGCTGTCCCGTCCCCCAAGCCGGGGCGGCCCAGCCTGCTCAGCGGATCGGTGGGCCGCAACCTCGGCCTGGTCATCGCGCTGGTGCTGCTGTGCATCATCGGCATCGTCACCGGCGGGGAGCGGTTCGCCAGCGTCGACAACGTGCTCACCATCCTGCGGCTGGCCTCCGTGGTCGGGGTGCTGGCCGTCGGGATGACGTTCGTCATCACCGCCGGCGGGATCGACCTGTCCGTCGGTTCGGTGTTGGGCCTGGCCACCGTGTGGGCGTCCACGCTCGCGACACAGACCATGGCGCAGGACATCCACTGGAGCGTCATGGTCGTCACCGCCATCGCGGTCGGCGTGGCCGCCGGTCTGATCAACGGCGTGATCATCGCGTACGGCAACGTGGTGGCCTTCATCGCGACGCTGGCCATGATGATCGCCGCCCGCGGTGTCGCCGAGGTGATCTCCAACCGGCAGACCCAGGTCGTCAACGTGCGGCCGTTCCTGGAGGCGTTCCGCGGCGACATCCTCGGTGTCCCCAAGCTGGTCTGGATCTTCGCGCTGGTCGCCGGGGCCGGCTGGTTCCTGCTCAACCGCACCACGTTCGGCCGCCGGACCGTGGCCCTCGGCGGCAACCCGGAGGCCGCCCGGTTGGCCGGCATCAAGGTCAAGCGGCACACGCTGTACCTGTACGGGCTGGCCGGCCTGACCGCCGGCATCGGCGCGGTGATGATGCTCGTGCGGACCACGGCCGGCACGTCCACCAACGGCATGCTCTACGAGCTCGACGCCATTGCCGCGGTCGTCGTCGGCGGCACGCTCCTCGCCGGTGGCCGGGGCACCATCGTCGGCACCGTCTTCGGCGTCGTCATCCTCACCCTGCTGAGCAACCTCTTCACGATCAACAACATGTCGATCTCGGCCCAGTCCGTGGCCAAGGGCGTGATCATCGTCGTCGCGGTCCTGCTCCAGCAGCGTTTCGTCGCCCACGCCCACCCGCGGAAATAGATCGCCCGGGGCCGGGCTCCGCACCGGTCCCCGCACCACCCGCTCTGCGCAGGCTCGTCACTCGTCAAAGGAGATCGTGATGTCCGTACGCCCCACCCGTTCGCTGGGTGCCCTCTTCGCTCTCACCGCCGTGTCGGCCGTCCTGGTCGCGGGGTGCACCTCCAACACCGCGCCGGCCCCGAGCACCTCCTCGGCCGCCGCCGCGGCCGGGTCCACGGCTGCCGCCGCGACCGGATCCAGTGCGGCCCCGGCGTCCGGTGAGCCCGTCGTCATCGGGTTCTCCGCCCCCGCCGCCGATCACGGCTGGATGGGCGCCATCACCAAGGCCGCGGTCGCCGAGGCCGCCAAGTACCCCGAGGTGGAGCTCCGGCAGGCCGAGGCGACCAACGACGTCAACCTGCAGATCAGCCAGATCGAGACGTTCATCAACGACGGCGTCGACGCGATCGTGCTGCTGCCGTTCGACGGCGCCGCGCTGACCGAGGTGGCGACCAAGGCGATGGACGCCGGCATCCCGGTGATCAACGTCGACCGCGAGTTCACCAGCCCGCTCGCCGCCCGCGCCACCGTGCTCGGCGACAACTACGGCATGGGCGTCAGTGCCGGCAGCTACATCTGCAGCCAGGTCGGCGACAAGCCGGACGCGGTCATCGCCGAGGTCGCCGGCATCGACTCGCTGCCGCTCACCCAGGACCGCAGCAAGGGCTTCGCCGACGCACTGTCCGACTGCGGCCTGTCGGTCACCAACCGGGTCGCCGCCGACTTCACCGTGCAGGGCGGCGAGACCGCCACCTCGAACCTGCTGCAGGCCGCGCCGAAGATCGACGCGCTGTGGAACCACGACGACGACCAGGGCGTCGGCGTGCTGGCCGCCATCGAGAACGCCGGCCGCAGCGAGCTGCTCGTCGTCGGCGGGGCCGGGTCCAAGAACATGATGGACCTCATCCAGGGCGGCGACTCGGTCGTCAAGGCGACCGTCATCTACCCGTCCACCCAGGCCGCCGACGGCATCAAGCTGGCCCGCCTCATCGTCCAGAACGCCAACCTGGGTGACCTGCAGTCCGCCGGGGTGCCGCGCACCATCCAGCTCTTCGCCCCGGTCGTCACCGCGGAGAACGTGGCCGAGTACCTGCCGAACGCCTTCGAGTCCTGATCCCGGCCCGTTCCCGAACGGCCCTGACCGTCCCTGCGTGAGGGGTCGCCCGGGGCGGGTGCCGATCGCGGCACCCGTCCCGGGCGCAGGGCGCCCCCGACGGCCCAGAAGGATGACCCCATGACGAGCTCACCCCCCACCATCGGCGTCGGCATGATCGGCCACGCCTTCATGGGCGCCGCCCACTCCCAGGCCTGGCGTTCCGCCCCGCACTTCTTCGACCTGCCCCTGGTCCCCCGGATGACGGCGATCGCCGGCCGCAACCGGGCCGGCGTCGACGCCGCGGCGCAGCGGCTGGGCTGGGAGTCGGCCGAGACCGACTGGCACGCCCTGATCGACCGGCCCGACATCGGCCTGATCGACATCTGCACCCCCGGTGACACCCACGCCCAGATCGCCCTCGCCGCCCTGCGGGCCGGCAAGCACGTGCTGTGCGAGAAGCCGCTCGCCAACAGCGTGGCGGAGGCGGAGGAGATGGCCGCCGCCGCGCAGGAGGCGGCGCGATCCGGTGTGGTGGCCATGGTCGGATTCACCTATCGTCGCGTGCCCGCGATCCAACTGGCCCGCACCCTGGTGGCCGACGGCCGCCTCGGCACCGTCCGCCACGTGCGGGCGCAGTACCTGCAGGACTGGCTGTCGGACCCGGAGTCCCCGTGGACCTGGCGGATGGACCGCGACCGGGCCGGTTCCGGCGCGCTCGGCGACATCGGCGCCCACATCGTGGATCTCACCCAGTTCATCCTCGGGCGGGAGCTGACGCAGGTCACCGGCCGGCTGGCCACCTTCGTCGACCGGCGCCCGCTGCCCGACGGGGGGACCGGCGAGGTCACCGTGGACGACACAGCTGCCTTCCTCGGCGAGTTCGAGGACGGTGTGCTCGGCGTCTACGAGGCCACCCGGTACGCCCTGGGCCGCAAGAACGCCATCCGGGTGGAGATCAACGGCTCCCGCGGGTCGCTGGCCTTCGATTTCGAGGACATGAACGTCCTGCACTTCCACGACGGCGACGAAGCCGCCGAGACCGCCGGGTTCCGGCGCATCGTGGTCACCGAACCCGTGCACGCCTACGTGGGCAACTGGTGGCCGGCCGGACACGGCCTGGGCTACGAACACGGCTTCACCCACCAGGTCGTCGACCTGCTCCGGGCCATCGCCGGCGGTGCCCCGGCCATCCCCGACTTCACCGCCGGCCTGCAGGTGCAGCGGGTCCTCGCCGCCGTGGAGCGCAGCGAGCAGACCCGCGGCTGGGAGTCGGTGGCCGGCCCCGGGAGCTGATCCCGGACGACCACCGGCCCCGCCGCGCAGCACGCCCGTCCCCGTCCCCCCAGCACGATCCCAGGAGCGCGATCATGGAACGTCCCGTCACCCTCTTCACCGGCCAGTGGGCCGACCTACCGTTCGAGGAGGTGGCCGCGCTGGCCGCCGGCTGGGGGTACGACGGGCTCGAGATCGCCTGCTGGGGCGATCATCTGGACCCGAGCCGGTGGAACGACGCCGCGTACGTGCAGGGTCGTTTGGACATCCTGGAGAAGCACGGGCTGAAGGTGTTCGCGATCTCCAACCACCTCAAGGGTCAGGCGGTCTGCGACGACCCGATCGACGAACGGCACCGCAACATCGTCTCCGACGCGATCTGGGGGGACGGTGACCCGGAGGGCGTGCGGCAGCGGGCGGCCGAGGAGCTGAAGGACACCGCCCGGCTCGCCGCGGCACTCGGGGTGAAGACCGTCGTCGGCTTCACCGGGTCGGCCATCTGGAAGTACGTGGCGATGTTCCCGCCGGTGTCGCAGGCTGCGATCGACGCCGGCTACCAGGACTTCGCCGACCGGTGGAACCCGATCCTGGACGTGTTCGACGAGGTCGGTGTGCGTTTCGCCCACGAGGTGCACCCCAGCGAGATCGCCTACGACTACTGGACGACGGTGCGCACCCTGGAGGCGATCGGACACCGGGAGGCGTTCGGGCTGAACTGGGACCCGAGCCACATGGTCTGGCAGGACATCGATCCCGTCGGGTTCCTGTGGGACTTCCGCGACCGGATCTACCACGTCGACTGCAAGGACACCCGCAAGCGGATGGGCAACGGCCGCAACGGTCGCCTGGGGTCGCACCTGGCCTGGGCCGATCCCCGTCGCGGCTGGGACTTCATCTCCACCGGCCGGGGCGACGTGCCCTGGGAGGACGCATTCCGCATGCTCGACGCCATCGACTACACCGGGCCGATCTCGGTGGAGTGGGAGGACGCCGGGATGGACCGGCTGACCGGCGCGCCGCAGTCGTTGGCCTTCGCCCGTTCGCTGCTGTTCCCCGCACCGGAGGCCGCCTTCGACGCCGCGTTCGCCACCCGCCAGGAGGGCTGATCGGCGGGTTCAGGGCGCCGGGAGCTGCGCTCCGAGCAACGGGGCGATCTGCCGGGAGTACACCGTCGAGATGTGGCTGTTGTCCCGGTAGACCAGCGTGTTGCCGATGACGGCGGGGCAGCGGGCGGCGTCGCAGAACCAGGGTGTGGGGTCGACGACGGTCACCCCCGCCGCCACCGCGTCCGCGGTGGTGGCCGCGCGCCGCGCCGGGTCGCTCTGTCCGGTGGTCGGGGAGAAGGCGCACGAGCCGGCGTCGTCCAGGTGGCCGGCCAGGCACTTGGGGATGTTCCGGCGGGGGAACGGGGTGTCGGCGATCGTGACCACGTCCGCTCCCGTGGCTCGCAGCCGGGTCAGCGTGCTGTGCACACCGGCGGACCAGCGCTCGGTGAAGTCGCCTTCGCGTTCGGAGAAGATCGCCGCCGACGTCACGATCAGGTCCGGGCGTTCGGCGTCGATCCGCGCCCAGACCTTCTCCCGCCAGGCGTAGCACTCGGTGTAGTCCCGGCCGAGCTGGTTGTTGACCAGGGTCACGTCGTACAACGGGCAGGCGCCCTTGGTCAGGTTGATCAGCCGCCAGTCGTCGGCGGCCGCCAGTTCCTGCAGGGCCGGCAGCCACTGGTGCGCGTGCGAGTCGCCGACCAGCATCACCGTCCGGCTCCCGGCCTCGGTGCCTCCGGCGACACAGCTGCCGGTGCCGTCCTCGCTGAGCTCGGCGGAGACGATGCGGGCATGGCACGACTGCCCGTCGGCCGCGGCGAGATCCGGGGCGTCCTTGCCGGCCCGGTCCAGGGGCGGCTGCAGGTTCCCCGGCACGGGCCCGACGACGGCGAAGCCGGACACGTCCACGGCGCCGTCCGCGATCGCGACCTGATCGGCCCGCACCCCCGGGTCGCCGGTGACGGCGTCGGAGGTCCGCAGCACGGTCAGGGTCGCCGTCACGCTGATGACCAGGAAGAACACCCCGACGAGCAGTCCGTTGCCGGAGGAGCGCGCGAACGTCACGCCGGTGCGGAACGGTGTCTCGACCAGCACGGAGGTGAGGGCGGCCAGGACCAGCGTCAACCCGGCCAGGGTCAGCCCCTCGCCGGGCGTGAGGTCCCGTTCCAACAGGGTCGCGCAGAGCACCAACGGCCCCCAGTGCCACAGGTACCAGCCGTAGGACAGCCGGCCCAGCGTCTGCATCGGCCGCAGCCCGAGGAAGAACCGTTGCACGACGTGCGGAGCGCCCAGCCCGCCGGCGATCACCGCCGCCGCGCCCAGCACGGGCAGCAGGGCGGGCGCCCCGGGGAACCCGGTGGACGCGGAGTAGAGCACCGCCGCCGCCCCGATCGCGGCCAGGCCGAGCAGGGCGAGCGCCCCGGTGGACAGCCACCGCAGGCGGACCAGCCACGGCGTCGCCGCGGCGACGACTCCGCCCACGGCCAGCTCCCAGGCGCGGGTCGGGAGGAGGAAGTACGACTGGGCCGGCGCGGTGCGCATCTGGCCGAGGGTCCAGGTGAAGGACACGGCCGCGACGGCCGTCAGGGCCAGCACCATCGCGAGGCGCCGTCCGCGCTCGGTGCGCACCACTCGTGCCGCGAGCAGGTAGGCGCCGAGCAGCAGGAGCGGGACGACGAGGTAGAACTGCTCCTCCACGGCGAGGGACCAGTAGTGGGTGAACGGCGACGGGTCCTGGTCGGCCTGGTAGTCCACCCCGGTGATCGCCAACCGCAGGTTCATCGCGAAACCGAGCGTCCACAGCGCGTCCACCGAGATCTGCCGGGTCTGCAGGGCCGAGGTGGTCAGCGCGTACAGGGCCACCGTGGCCATGACCACCACGCACGCCACCGGCAGCAGCCGTCGGGCCCGGCGGGCGTAGAACCGTGCGAAGGAGATCCGGCCGTGCCGGGTGAGTTCGTCGAGCAGATGCCCGGTGATCAGGTACCCGCTGATCACGAAGAACACGTCCACCCCGACGAAGCCACCCGGTAGCTGGGTGACGCCGGCGTGGAACAGCACGACGAGCAGCACGGCCACCGCGCGCAGGCCCTCGATGTCCGCGCGGAACCGGCGGGTGGTGGTGGGCATGGCGGGAGGTGCCCCAACGGTCGGCAGGGGGCGGAGCAGGGTCATCGGGCCACCTCGGGACGGGGACGGGTGTTCAGGCGTGGCCGGGAGCGGGCGAGGGCCGGCGCGGTCACCGGGTGGAGCCGCCGGACCCCGATCCGGCGGGTGATCACCGGGGGATGGGGCCCCGAACGGGTGGGCCCGGACACCCTGGGTGCACCGGCCCGCCGGACCGCGACGGGGGCCGTCACCCGCGGGTGGACGCGGGAGCGGCGGCGATCGCGGGCCGCCGGTGTGGTCGTCGTCAGGTATTCCGACCCGGTGCGCGGCAACGGTTGACGCCCGTCCGGACGGCGGTGACCGTGGGCCGGATGCACACCCCGGCCGCACCGCCCCGCGCCGGGATCACCCGACGCGGCGCCCTGCGGACCCTGGCCGTGGGCGGGGCGGCCCTGGCGCTGACCGCGACCACCGGTGGCGTGGCCGGAGCCGGCCCGGCCCCGCTGCTGCAGCGGGCCACCTGGGGCGCCTACGCCTCCCGGGTGCCGTTCCCGGACGCCGCTCCGCACTACGCCCTGGAGGCCCTGGTCGGTACCCGCTTCCCGCAGATGTCGTGGTTCTCCACCTGGGGTGTGGCCTGGCCCAAGGGCGGCGGACAGCAGGCGGCGCGGTCCCGGCACGACCTCCTGGTGGCCTGGCAGCCCACCCTGGACGGTCGTCGGCCCGTGCTGTTCAGCGACATCGTCGCCGGTCGACACGACGACTACCTGACCCGGTTCTTCACCGCCGCGGCCCGGCATCCGGGTCGGGTCACCGTCCGGTTCGCCCACGAGCCCAACGGAACGGGGTACCCCTGGTCGGTCGCGGCGGGCGGGTGCGTGCGCAGTACCGCCGAGTACGTCGCCGGCTGGCGGTACGTCGTCGAGTTCCACCGCCGGATCAGCCGTCGGTGGACCGAGCAGAACGTGCGCTTCTGCTGGTGCGTGACCACCCGGGACCGCGGCGGCATCCCGTTGGAGGAGTACTACCCGGGCGACGACTGGGTCGACGTCCTCGCGGTCGACGTCTACAACGGCTACGGCGGCACCTGGGCCTCGCCCCGCGGCCTGCTCGCCGCCCCGTACGCGCGGTTGACCGCCCTGAACGAGGCCGCACCGGTGTGGATCGCCGAACTCGGCTGCCGGGAACCGGCCAAGGACGAGCCCGGCGCCCGGGCCGATCCCCGCCGGAGCAAGGCCGACTGGTTGTCCTCGCTGTTCGCGATGACCGAGTACCCGCGCCTGGAGTCGGTGAACTTCTTCCACGCCGACCGTACCCACGACTGGCGCCTGGACTCGAGCCCGGCCGCCCTGCAGGTCTGTCGAACCGCGCTCGCCGGCCGCTGAACCGGGCGCCCTCAGTCCCGTTCCCGCGGGGCGGAGCCGAAGCGCCGTCATGTGAGCGGGGGCAGGGCGTCGGCGAGCCGGCCGGCCAGCAGGCGGGCGTAGGTCGCGGTCAGGTGGCTGTTGTCGGAGTAGACGAGGTACTGACCCACGATCACCGGGCAGCGCTGCGGCCCGCACAGCCAGGCCTGCGGATCCACGACGACCGCTCCGGCGGAGACGGCAGCAGCGGCGGTGGCCCGGCGCCGTTCGGGGTCGCTCATCGCATCGGTCAGCGTCGGGGTGCAGCTGTCCCGGACGTCGGCGGGGTGCTGGGCCAGGCACGTCGGCACGTCCCGCCGCGGGTAGGGGACGTCGGCCAGCACCACCGGACGGGTGCCGAGCGTCCGCAGACGCTCCATCGTGGTGGTCACACCGGTGGTCCAGCGGGCGGTGAAGTCGCCCTCGCGCTCGGAGAACACCGCGGCGGAGGTGATCACCATGGCCGGCCGCAGGTCGGCGATGCGCTCGAACACCTTCTCCCGCCACTGCGTGCACTCGGTGTACTCGCGCTTGAGCTGCGTGTTGACCATGACGACGTCGTACAGCGGGCACCCGGACTTGGTCAGCGAGATCAGGCGCCAGTTCCGCTGCCCGGCGATCTCCCGCAGGGCCGGGATCCACTGGTAGGCATGGGAATCGCCGGCGACGACCACGGTGGTGGTCCCGTCGGCGGTGCCCCCGGCGACGCAGCTGCCGCCCGGATCCGCGCTGAGCTCGGCGGTGAGCAGGCCGACCATGCAGGAGATGCCGTCGTCGGCGTCCAGAGCGGGCTTGTCGTCGGCGGCCTCGACGAGACCGGGGGTGAGGTCGGCCGGGACGGCGTCGGTGCGCTGGCCGGCCAGCACGGCCGCGTCCAGCTGGGCGCTGTCGGTGATCGCCGCCGCCTGCACCCCCACGCCCATCAGCCGGGGGGCGACGACGGCGGCGGCCGCGGCGACCAGGGCGGTGACCAGCACGAGAACGGCGCCCAGTCGCAGCGTCCGGGTGGTGCTGGCGACCAGGGACGGCATCGAGCGCAGCGGGTTCTCCAGCGCGATCGACGTGCACAGCGCCATCCACAGCGCCACGGCGCACAGTGCCAGCGCTTCGGGCAGCCGCAGGTCGCGTCCGGCCACCAGGGCGGCGAGCACCAGGACGGGCCAGTGCCACAGGTACCAGCCGTAGGAGAGCCGACCCAGGGCCTGCAGCGGTGCCCGGCCGAGCAGCCGCCTCTCCAGCCCGGTGCGCCGGGTGAGTCCGGCGGTCAGCAGCAGGACGGTGCCGGCGACGGGGAGGGCGGCGGCGTACCCGGGGAACGGGGTGGCCGGGGTGAACCGGGTCGCGGCCAGCAGGACGAGCGCCAACCCGGCCCAGGCGACGGGCGTGGTCCGCAGCCACCGGATCCCGGCCAGGCGCGGCGCGGCCACGGCCAGCAGGGCGCCCGCGGCCAGCTCCCACGCGCGCGTCGGGGTGAGGAAGTACGCCGGGGTGGGTTCGGCGACGGTCAGGTGCACCGAGTACGCGAGCGCACCGACCAGGACGAGCCCGGCGACCAGGGCGACCGCGGCCCGGGGGGAGACCCGCCCCGTCCGGCGCGCGACGGCGACCGCGGCCAGCAGCGCCAGCGGCCACCCGAGGTAGAACTGCTCCTCCACGGCGAGGGACCAGAAGTGCTGCAGTGGTGAGGGATCCTGGTTCGCCTGGTAGTCCACCCCGGTCAGCGCCAGGTGGACGTTCATGCCGAAGAAGGTGGCCCACAGGGCGTCCACCCCGACCTGCCGGGCCTGCAGGGCCGAGAGCGACGCCCACGTCGCGATCACGGTGACCACGACGACCAGGGCGGCGGCCGGCAGCAGCCGTCGGATCCGCCGAGCGTAGAAGGCGGCGAGCGAGAACCGTTGCTCCGTACCGGATCCTGCCAGCAGCCCAACCAGCAGATGACCGGTGATCAGATAGCCGCTGATCACCAGGAAGACGTCCACCCCGACGTAGCCGCCGCGCAGGGCCGGCACCCCGGCGTGGAAGAGCACCACCAGCAGGACGGCGACGGCACGCAGCCCCTCCACGTCCGGGCGGAAGCGGCGGAGCTCGGTCGCCGGCCCGGTCTCCTGGCCGGCGGGTGCTGAAGCGGGCGCGGGTGGGGGCGGTGCCGGGTCGAGACCCGCCGTCATCCGACCCTCACCCCGCGGTCGTCACGGACGGGCCGCCCGGCGGGCGCGCGGGGGGTGTGGGGCCCGGCGGGCGCGGTGGACGGACCCGCCGGTTGGGTGGGCAGTTCCGGCGGGACGACGCGGTCGGCGGTCGGCGCGGTGGTGTCCGAGGCGGTCACGGTCGGTGCAGCGGCGGTCCGTGCGGTGGTGTCCGGGGCGGTGGTGGCCGTGGGGTGCAGCCCGACCTCGACCCGCTGCCGGGTGCCCCAGGCCCGGGGGGCCGGCTGGGCCAGGGCGCGGTAGTAGAGGGGGAGCAGCAGGCCGAGGTACAGGGCGCTGGTCAGCGGGCTGACCGCCCAGGTGATCAACCGCTGGTGCAGTGGTTCCTGCTGCTGGGCGATGAGCACGTAGCGCAGGTGCGACAGGTAGCCGATGCCCATGGCGACGAGCACCGACCAGATGAGCAGGTCGACGGAGATCGCCCCGCTGATCGCGCCGACCAGGGCGATGGAGGAGGCGAAGCCGTAGGCCAGGATGCCGAGGGTCTGGGTGGCGGTGAAGAGGAAGTCCGCGGACCGGATCGGGCGGCGCAGCAGCCACAGGGTGCCCCAGCACCACGAACGCGCCCACCGCATGCGCTGCCGGGCCAGATGGCTGAGGTTCTCCGGCAGCGCGGAGAAGGCCACCGCGTACGGCTGGAACTCCGTGCGCCCCTTCTCCTTCGCGAAGAACGTCAACGCCCGGTCGTCCCCGGCGCGTACCGGGACTCCCATGAACCGCTGGTTGAGGAACCGGTGCAGGTTCTCCCGCACCACGTGTCCGCGGTAGGCGGCCAGGATGCCGCAGTTGACCCGGACGGAACCGAAGTAGCCCTCGGCCACCCGGCCCTGCAGGAACGACATGACGAAACCCAGGTCCAGCGACCGGGTCAGCAGATTCTTGCGGTAGTTCTGGCCGTACGCGGTGCCGCCCACGCTCATCACCTCGGGCCGGGAGAACGGGATGAGCAGGTTGGCCAGGGCGTCGGCGCGCAGATAGGTGTCGGAGTCCGTCGTCACGAAGATGTCCGCGTCGGACTCGGCGAACGCCACCGACTGCGCCTCCCGCTTGCCCGAGTTGTCCTGCCGCCGGCAGACGACGGTGATGCCCGCCCGCTCGGCCTCCGCGATCGCCCGCAGGACGGCCGGGTCCTGCAGGGCGAGGACGGGGACGCCGTCGGCCTGCGATCCGTCGTCGACGAGCCACAGCGCCCGCGGCCGGCGATCCTGCCCGGCCATCGCGGTGATGCCGGCGGCGAGCAGGGCCGGGTCCTCGTTGTAGATCGGGACGACGACGTCCACGCGCAGGAGGTCGAGATCGGCTCCCGGGGCGACGGTGTGCGGCTTGGCCGCCAGCGAGGCCAGCATCTTCAGGGCCAGGTGGACGAACATGATCGAGTAGCAGACCGCGAGGTTGGTGAACTTCACGGCGTACTGCAGATGGTTGAACAGCAGGTAGGTCATCATCCCGAGCGTGAGCAGGGAGACGGCGACGAACGCCGGGGTCTTGTGCATGCGGGAATCCCTCTGGCGGGGGCGGTGCGGGGGTCGGACGGGGCGCGGGTGCGGGCGGTGGTCAGTCGCCGGGCACGGTGTACCCGCGGGGCGTCAGAGGGTGCCGCCCTTGAAGATGCGGGAGAGCAGGACGGTCAGCACGAAGACGCCCAGGATCACGCCGATCAGGTAGCCGTTCCCGAAGACGACGAACTGCAGCGCCTCACCGAGCAGATCGCCCAGTGAGCGGGTCGCCTCCTCGGCAGGCTCGGTCTCCGGCATCGCGCCCCCCGGCTGATCCTCGGGAGCAGCCGTCGGTGGCCTGCCCCGGGATGCACGGGTCCGGACCGCAACCGCTCGAGTCGACATCGACCGCGACCGGGCCCAGGCCCTTCCCGGGGTCACCGGGTGGTCGCAACGGGCTGAAGATACCTGACGTTGCGCTCAATTGTTCACGTTCACAGAAAAAAATCTCATCCGCTCGGGGTGCATGACGAAGCATTTCTCACCCTGCGTATCGGTGGGCGTCTCCGGGGGCCCGCCGCCCGGCGGTCAGCAGCTGAAGGTGGACGTGTCCGGTGAACCGCTCTCCAGCAGGCGGAACGAGGCTCCGGTCCCCTCGGCCGCGCACGCTGCACCGGTCGACGGGTAGGCGCGGAAGACCGCGTAGATCGGATTGCCGTCACTGGACGGGGTGAGCGAACTGCAGGCCTGGTCGGTGCGCAGGGAGGACGCGCCCGGATGGTCGTCCAGAGCCTGCTGGACGTCGGCCGCGTAGGCCCCGGGGGTGATCGCCGAGGAGTACAGGACGATCGGCGTCCCCGTGCAGCCCACCGTGCTGATGGGTGTGGCCAGGCCGAGATCGCCGACCCCCCGGCCGGCCGGAGCGGGTGCGGGCACCACGGGCGCGCCGGCTCGCGTCTCGGAGCGTCCGTGCGGAGCGGGGTCACCCGGCGGCAGCGGCGGCCCGACGGCGAAGCCCGGGACGGTCCCGCCGGCCGGTTCGTCCCGGACGGACCCGAGGCGGCCCGGGAATCCGGAGCCGTGCCGGGAGTCGGGTGGGGCCGGCCGAACGGCGGCAGGGCCGCCGGACCAGGCTTGGTCAGCGCGACCGGGGGCGCCGGGGGTCGTGCGGGTGGCGGTGCGGGTGGTGGTGGCACCGGGCTGGTTCGGTCACGGCTGCGCGGCGGGGCAGGACCCACCGCGCCGCGCACCCGTCGGATCAGGCCTTGGGGATGATGATCCAGGCCAGCAGGTAGGCGAGGATCCCGCCGCCGGCGACGAACGCCAGCACCACGGCGATGATCCGCACCAGGGTCGGGTCGACGTGGAAGTAGGCGGCCAGGCCGCCGCACACACCGGCGATCTTGCGGTCGGAGGAGGAGAGGGTGAGTCGGCGGTACGGGGCGGGCGGCGGCGGCGTGGGAATCGTCATGCACCCATCCTGGCCGGTCGGACGGGGTGCCGGCATCAGGGGCAGCCCTGATCGGCCCCTGAGCCGGCCCCGGGGACACCCGGCCGCCTACCGTGGGGTCGTGCCGTCGGGACTCCAGCAGTGGACGCGGATGACCGGCCCGATCGGTGAGCTGCTACTCACCTCGGACGGCGACTCCCTGACCGGCGTGTACGTCGGAGCCCCGCTGCCCGGAGTGGTGTTGGGCGACCAAAGGTCCGCACCGGTCCTCACCGCGGCGCGACGGCAGTTGGACGCGTGGTTCGCCGGGGATCTCCGAGCGTTCGATCTCCCGACCGCGCCGGCGGGCACGCCCTTCCAGTGTCGTGTGTGGGCGGCGGTCCGGGCGATCCCGTACGGCTCCACGAGCACCTACGGTGCGGTGGCCCTGGCCGCCGGCGCCACGGTCGGCGCGGCCATGGCCGTCGGATCGGCCAGTGCCCGCAACCCGTTGTCGATCGTGGTGCCCTGTCACCGGCTGACCACGGCCGCCGGGCGACTGCGCGGTGGGCCGGAGGGAGCGCGCCGCAAGGAGATTCTGCAGGAGTTCGAGCGGCGCGCCCTGGCGTCGACCTGAGCTCAGTGCGCCTGACAGGACGGGCACCAGAACAGGTTCCGCGCGACCATCAGCTCGGTGCGCACCTCCGCCCCGCAGATGCGGCAGGGCTGCCCGGTGCGCCGGTAGACGTAGAACGACTCCTCGCGGCGGGGTCGACCCCGGCGGGGCCGGTCCTCCGGGCGGGTGGTGACGATGCGGCCCGCGCGGACCCCGGCCTTGAGCAGCACGACCAGGTCGGCCCAGACGGCGTCCCACTCCTCGCGGGTGATCTCGCGCCCAGCCCGGAACGGGCTGATCCCGTGCCGGAAGAGCACCTCGGCGCGGTAGACGTTCCCGATGCCGGACAGCACGTCCTGGGACATGAGCAGGGCACCGATGGCCATGCGGGACTTCGAGATCCGCGCCCACGCTCGGTCCGGGTCGGCATCGGTGCGCAGTGGGTCGGGGCCGAGCCGGGCGAGGATCGTGTCGTGCTCGTCCCGGGTGATCAGGTCGCACGCCGTCGGGCCCCGCAGGTCGGCCCAGGCAGTGTCGTTCTCCAGTCGCAGGCGCAACGCGCCGCGCGGGGGCTGCGCCGGCTGGGGCTGGATGGGGAACTTGCCGTACAGCCCGAGGTGGATGTGCACGGTGCTGCGCAGCGCGTCCTGCGAGAAGTGCAGGAAGAGGTGCTTGCCGTGCGCCTCGGTCTTCGCCAGGGTCGTCCCGTCCAGCTTCGCGGCCCCCTCGGCGAACCGCTCCTGCAGGGTGCCGGTGTGCACGGCGGCGCCCGCGAAGGTGGTGCGCAGGTCCCGCGCGAGGCGGTGGATCGTGTGGCCCTCGGGCACGGGGGTCCTTCCGGGTCGGATGAGCACGGGTCGGGAACGGGAACGGGAACGGCAGGACAGGCGTCGACCCCCGCCCGGATGCGCTGGACGGGGGTCGACGGGTGATCCGGAGTGAGTACCGGACCACGGCCCGGGTCGGATGACGGCCCGGGCCGCTACGCCGGGATCACTCGGAGGCGGCGGTGAGCCGGGCGATCTCGTCGTCGGTCAGGGTCAACCGGCCGCCGGCGAGCAGGTCGGGGACCTGCTGGGCGATCCGGGCACTGGCGATCGGGGCGAGGACCGTGGGCTGCGCGGCGAGCCAGGCCAGCGACACCGCGGTCACCGAGGTGTCGTGGGCGGCGGCGATCGCGTCCAGTTCGGCCAGGACGCCGCGACCGCGGTCGTCGAGGAACGAACGGGCCTGCCCGGCGCGGGGGCTGGAGTCGTCGGCGGAGGCATCCCGGTACTTGCCGGTGAGGAACCCGCTGGCCAGGGCGTAGTACGGGACGGTGGACAGTCCGTGCTCGGCGACGACGGGCAGCAGGTCGGCCTCGAACTCCTTGCGGACCACCAGGTTGTACTCGGGCTGCAGCGCCTCGAAGCGGGCCGCCCCGGTGTCCCGGGCGATCTGCAGGGCCGAGCTCAGCCGGTCCGCGGAGTAGTTGCTGGCCCCGACGACACGGACGGTGCCTTCGCGGACGAGTTCGTCGAACGCCGCGACGGTCTCCTCCTGCGGGGTGGCCGGGTCGTCGCGGTGCGCCCAGTACAGGTCGATGCGGTCGGTCTGCAGGCGACGCAGCGAATCCTGCACGGCGCGGCGGATCGTGCTGCGGGACAAGCCCTTCGCCGTCTCGAGCGAACCCACCTTGGTGGCGAGCACGATTGCGTCCCGGTTGCCCCGGGAGGCCATCCAGTTGCCGATGATCGTCTCGGACTCCCCGCCGGAGTTGCCCTCGATCCACGCCGAGTAGACGTCCGCGGTGTCGATGAAGTTGCCCCCGCCCTCGACGAACGCGTCGAGCACCTCGAAGGAGGTCTGCTCGTCGGAGGTCCAGCCGAAGACGTTGCCGCCCAGGGACAGCGGGAAGACATCGAGGTCGGTACGGCCGATGGTGGGCATGGGGCGGCTCCCTGCAGCGATCAGGTGCTGACGTTCAGCACCTGCAGGGTCAACGGTCGACCCGGTCCCAGTCTTCCCGTTCCGCCGATCGGCCCGCGCGCGGGCCACCGTCGAGGGTCGCCGGCCCGGGCCGGAGGGGACACCGGACGGGACGCGGTGACGTCCGGGATCAGCGCGGCGGCCGGTAGGCGTCGATGTCGTCGTCGGACTCGAGCCAGGTCAACGGGGCGAGCCCGGCGGGGGCACCCGGATCGGCCCGGGACATGGCCGAGACCCGGGTCGCCGGCAGGCCGAGGGCGATCGCCCCCGGGTCGGTGGGACCCAGCAGTGAGCCGTCCGGGGCGGGCCCGACGGCGGCCAGCGCGTCGGTGGCCGCCGAGCGGGTCAGGGCGAGGTCGGCGCACATGCCGGTGAGCAGTCGGCCCCACTCGGTGGCGGCGGCGTACCCGGCGAGCAGTCGGGCACCCGGGTCGGTGCCCCCGGCGGCCCGGAACTCCGCGGCCACGGCCGCGGCGGCCGGCTGGTCCGAGCCGAAGGCCGGGGTGGGGGCGGTCACCAGCACCCGGCCCTGCGCGGCGACGGCCAGTGCGGCCGGACTCCACACCGCGGGGTCGTACCCGTCCACCGTCGTCACCACCGTGGTCCCGGCGGGGACCGACTCGGCCAGCCGGGAGACCGCGGCCGCGTCGGCCAGCCCGAGCACGACCGGCGCCCCGCCCCAGTCGGTCAGGTCGGTGTCCGAGCCCACCGGTCGGACGGCCAGCGCCCCGGCGCCCTCCTGCCGGACCCACCAGCGTGCGCCGGTCAACGCGTCGACCGCGCTCGGACCACCGTCGGTGAGCACCCCCACCGGCGCACCGGCGGGCAGCAGGTCGGCGCCCTGCAGGTAGGCCAGGGCGTTAATGGCCAGGACGTCGTCCGTGGCGCCGACGGGGAGCGGGGCGGAGGTCAGCGCGGGGCCTCCGGCGGCCAGCGCCGGCATCGCGTCGGCGGCCAGCAGGTCCGCGAGATCACCCCCGCCGGGGGTGGTGATGACCCCCAGGGCGTCCCGTCCGACCTGCCGGTAGGCCTCGGCCGGGTCGGTCGGCACGCCGCCGGCCCCGGTGACCACCAGGGTGACGGACCGCCCGCACAGTCCACCGTCGGCGTTGACCGAGCCTTGCCACAGCCGGACCCCCTGCACGGTGCCGCGGTCCCGCTCGGGGTCCACGAGCACGGCCAGGGTGATCGCGGTGCTGCTCACCCCGGGACCGGTGACCAGGCCCGCGGGGGTCACCGGGGTGATGCTCACGGAGGTGACCGCGCTCGCCGGGTCGTCGGTGACCGACGCGACGCCGTCCCCGCCGGCGGCGGTACATCCCGCGAGCAGCAGGGCCAGGGCGAGGGGGACGGCCCGCCCGCCTCGACGTGCGGCGCGGCGGGGCGGGGTCACCGGGTCACGGTACCGAGCCCCGGGTGGGGGAACGCCGACGGCGCCGGCCCGGACGCTCCGCCGTGAGTGCGGCGGGCGAACGGACCGGCGCCGTCGGGCACCGCTCACCAGGAGCGGGCATCAGCCCCAGCAGATGTCCTGCGCCTCGGCGCTGGTGATGCTGGGCAGGCCGTCCACGGGGGAGTCGGTGACCAGGGTCAGGCCGGTGTCGAAGAAGTCGAGACCGGGGCTGAACGCGGGGGCCTCGCCGCCACGGGCCAGGGCCGCGACGGTGTCGACGCCGTACGCCGCCATCCGCGACGGGTACTGCAGAGCGGTCGCGCCGATGACCCCGGCGGTGACGTCGGCGATGCCGCCGCAGCCGCCGTCGATCGACACCACGACGGGCGCGGTGATGTTGGCCGAGGTGAGGGCGGCGACGCCACCCGCACCGGCCGGCTCGTTCAGGGAGTAGACGGTGTTGATGTTGGGGCCGCTGTCCTGGGTCAGGCAGAGCTCCATGGCCGAGCGGCCGCCGTCGTTGGACCCGGTGGTCGGCTCGTTGCAGACGATCTCGTACTCGCCGCCCTTGCCGCCGGAGTAGGTACCCGTCGGGTCCTCGTCCCCGTTGACCTGGTCGTCCTTGGTGTCGATGCCCATGCCGGTGAGGAAGCCCTGGTCACGCTGGTGGTCCAGGGAGACGATCTTGTCGTTGAACAGGTCGAGCATCGCGATGGTGGCCTTCTCGCCGTTCAGCTGGGCCGCGGCCCACTCACCGATCAGGGTGCCGGCGGTGAAGTTGTTCGACGCGAAGGTCATGTCGGCGAGATCGGTGGGAGTCAGCGGGGTGTCGAGCGCGATGATGATGATCCCGGCGGCCTTGGCCTTCTCCAGCGCCGGGTTCACACCCGGGCCGTTCGTGGTGATCAGGATGCCCTTGTCGCCGCGGGCGATGGCCTGCTCCACGGCGTCGATCTGGGCCTGCTCGTCACCGTCCGCCGATCCGGACGCCAGGGTCAGGTTCACGCCGACCTTCGCGGCCTCCGCCTCCGCCGCCTCGTTCAGGGCGATGAAGAAGGGGTTGTTCTGGGTCTTGGTGATCAGCGAGACGCCGACCGTCTCCCCCTCGGGGACGACGATGGTGGGCACGGCCGCCTCGGTCGCGGCCGCGGACCCGGAGGTCGCCGAGCCGGACGACGCGGCCGAGGACGACCCCGAGGACGCGGACCCGGACGACGTGGCGGAGCCGGCGGCGCTGCTCGCGGCGGACGACGCGGCCGACGTGCCGCTGCTCGCGGCGGTACCGCCGCTGCCGCAGGCGCTCAGCAGCAATGTGGCCGAGGCGAGGGCGGCCAGCGATCCGGTCCGCCACTTCAGTGCCCTGCTTGACTGCATCTGGGTTCTCCTCCTGGGTTCCGGCGGCTTCGGCGAAGACGCAGGGGTGTGGGGCTGGTCGATCGCGTGCTGCCGGCCACGGACGGGGCGGCCCGCACCGTCCGGGTCGGACGTGGACCCCGGACGAGCTCGGTCGTTCTTGTACGTACAGACCATACGAGTGGGACCAGGGAGCGTCAAGACACGATGCGGACACGGTCGCCCCCGGCGTTCGTCGTTCGTCCGAGAGGCCTACGAGCGCGGGAATGATCGGCGGATTGACAGCAGCAGTCAGCTCGTCCAGTCTGTACGTACAAGCAAGACAACCGCCACGTCATGCCTGGGGTGATCCCCTGCGGGTGGTCGTCCTCACCGGTCCGGCAGCGCTTCCCGCTCTGCGGCCCGTCCTCGCGGAACCCCCTCCGCACCCCGGCGTGCACACCCGCGCGCCGGCCCCATCCGTCCGAAAGGGTCACCGACATGGCGCTGGTCAGCGGTCTCGAGATCATCGAGGAATGCACGTCCCGCAACCTCGTCGCCGGTGCGTTCAACACCACCAACCTGGAGACGACGATGGGCATCGTCGCCGCGGTCGAGCGGGTGGGCGTCCCCACCTTCATCCAGGTGGCGCCGACGAACGTGGCCCTGTCCGGGTACGAGTACATCTACGACATGGTCGCCCGCCGGCTGGCCGACTGCCCCGTCCCGGTGGCGCTCCATCTCGACCACGGCAAGAGCATCGGCGCCGTCGAGGACGCGTTGGCCGCCCGCTTCACCTCGATCATGATCGACGCGTCCGAGGAGCCGTACGAGGAGAACCTGGCCGTCTCCGCCCGGGCGCGCACCCTGGTCGGTCCGGAGCTCGCCCTCGAGGCGGAGCTCGGCAGCATCGGTGGAAAGGAGGACGACATCGGCCCGGAGCAGGAGCACCGCACCGATCCGGCCCAGGTCGGCCGGTTCGTGGCCGAGGTCGGCTGCGACATGCTCGCGGTGTCGGTGGGCAACGTCCACGGTCACGCACCGGATGCCCGGATCGACTTCGACCTGCTCGCCCGCGTCCGGGAGGCGACCACGGTCCCGCTCGTCGTGCACGGTGGGTCCGGTCTGCCCGTCGAGCAACTCGGCCGGCTGCACGAGTTCGGGGTGGTCAAGGTGAACGTGGCCAGCGATCTGCGGAACGCGATGATCCGGGCGTTCGGAGAGGCCTGGGTCGCCAACCCGAACGAGGCCTCGCTCATCCGCGTCTCGCAGCAGGCGGTCGCCGCGATCACCGAGGTCGTCGAACGGCGGATCCGCGTGCTCAACCCCGTCGTCGGCTGACGCCGCATCATGCTCCCGACCGTCACCATCGACATCGGCACCACCAGCGTGAAGCTGTGCCTGTTCGACGCCGAGGGCCGGTCGGTGGCCTCCGCACGGCACTCCACCCCGACCACCGGTGACCGGTGGGGCGAGATCTACGACGTCGAGGCCCTGCACGCGATGGTGCTGGGTTTCGTCCGGGGGGTGCCGACCTCGGTCCGGGAATCGGTCCGGCGCGTGAGCATCGCCGGCGTCGGCGAGTCCGGCGGCCTGGTCCGACCCGACGCCACCCTCGCCTCCCCGATGATCCTGTGGCACGACCACCGCGGGGCCGATCTCCTCGCCGTGCTCACCGACGACCAGCGGGCCACCATCTCGGCGATCACCGGGCTGCCGGTGAATGCGAACTACGGCCTGTCGAAGGCCGCGTGGGCGCTCGCCCACGCCGGGGACGCCGGCCGGGACGCCCGGTGGCTGAACATCGCCGAGTACCTCGCCGCCCGGATGACCGGCCGGCGGTGGTCGGAACGGTCGCTGGCCAGTCGCACGATGGCGCTGGACGTGTCGACCGGGACGTGGTCGGCGGAGGTGTGCGCGCTGCTGGGGGTCGATGTCGGGCTGTTCCCCGAGGTGCGGTCGGCGGCCGAGGGCACCGTCGTGACCGCCGCCTGGGCCGGCGAGGCCGCGCTGGGTCCCGACGTGGTCGTGCACGTGGCCGGCCACGACCACATGGTCGGCGCGATCGGCGCCGATCTGCGGCGCGGCGAGCTGCTCAACTCCACCGGCACCACCGAGGGTCTGCTGTTCCTCCGGGACCACCCCGATCTGTCCGCCGCGGCCCGGCGGTCCAAGCTGGCGAACGGGCTGGCCTGCCGCGGGTCGGACTTCACCCTCTTCGCCTCCATCCCGACGGGCGGATCGGCGTTCGCGACCGTCGGATCGATGCTCGGCATGGACACCGGGAGCCTGCTCGGCTGCCTGCAGGAGCTGCACACCCGTTGGCTGGCCGATGATGTCGACCTGGCTGCCGTTCCGCTGGTGCTCCCGCAGTTCCGCGGCAGCCCGCCGCCGGACAAGTCGGCCGTGGCGCGCGGGGTGATGGCCGGCATCGGGTCGGACACCGCGGTCGAGGACGTCGTGCTGGGCTGCTTCCTCGGGCTGGTCCGCCAGTTCCAGGACGTCCTGACGCTGTTCCGCGTCCCGGTGGAACGGGTCAAGGTCATCGGGCCGGCGGCCCGCAACGATCTCTGGCTCCAGCTCAAGGCCGATCTGCTGGGCATCCCGTTGAGTGTGGCCGCCGTCCCCGAGGTCGTCTCCCGGGGCGCGCAGGCGCTGGCGTCGGGCACCGTGCTGGACTGGGCCGGCTGCTCCCCCCGGGAGATCGCCCCCGACGGCGGGCGCACCGACCGGCTGCGCGAGTGGTCGGCGACCAGCTCGGCCCGGTGGGAGCACATGAAGGCGATGCCGGCGTGAGCGTCCGGCCCGGCAGGCGGAGCGAGGGCCCGGGCTTCCCCGGGCCGGCAGGGGGACGGTCATGACGTTGGTCGCCGGGATCGACTCGTCCACCCAGGCGTGCAAGGTGACGGTGCGCGACCTGGCCACCGGCGCGCAGGTCCGGGAGGGCAAGGCGTCGCACCCGGCCGCGACGATCGTGGATCCCGAGGCCTGGTGGGCGGCCCTGTTGCTGGCCGTCGACCGGGCCGGCGGCCTGGCCGACGTCGAGGCCGTGTCGGTGAGCGGGCAGCAGCACACCCCCGTCTTCCTCGGTGCGTCCGGTGAGGTCGTCTGCCCGTCGCCACTGTGGAACGACACCGGTTCGCACCGGCAGATGACCGACCTGAACGCCGAACTGGGCCGGGACGAGTGGATCCGCCGCACCGGCCTGCCGCTGACCCTGTCCGACACGGTGGCCAAGCTGCGCTGGCTCCGGGACGTCGATCCCACGTCCGCGGACCGGACGGCGGCGGTCGCCGTGGTGCACGACTGGTTGACCTGGCGGCTGCGCGGCTTCGGCCCGACCGGCGGTCCGACGGGTGACCTGGCCGAACTCATCACCGACCGGTCCGAGGCCAGCGGCACCGGGTACTGGTCGCCGGACAGCGGGGAGTACTGCCTGGATCTGGTCGAGCACGCCTTCGGTGCCGCCGTCCTGCTGCCGCGGGTGCTCGGGCCGCTGGAGCGGGCCGGGGTGACCGGGGTCGGCATCCCGGGCATCCCCGCCGGCATCGCCGTCGGCGTCGGGAGCGGCGACAACGCCGCGGCAGCACTGGCTCTCGGCCTGGCCGAGGGGGACACGGTGCTCTCCCTGGGGACCTCCGGCGTGGTCTACACCCGGTCGGCGGAGCCGGTCCACGACTACGCCGGACACGTCTGCAACTACGCCGACGCCACCGGACGGCACCTGCCGCTGGTCGCCACGCTGAACGCCGCGCGCAATCTCGACGCCGGCGCCGCCCTCCTGGGGTGCACGCACGACGAGCTGTCCGATCTCGCCCTGCAGGCGCCGCCCGGGGCGGAGGGGCTGACCCTCGTCCCGTACTTCGAGGGGGAGCGCACCCCGGACCTGCCGCAGGCCCGGGGGTCGCTCATGCAGGCCTCGCTGGCCAACTTCACCCGGCCCAACTTCGCCCGCGCGGTCATCGAGGGCACCCTGCTCAACCAGGTGGCCATGTTGCAGGCGCTGGCGGCGTGCGACCTGCGGACCGACCGGTTGATCCTCATCGGCGGGGCGTCCCGCAGCCCGGCGGTGCGCGAGGTGCTGACCCAGCTCGTCGACGTCCCCGTCGTGCTCCCCGGTCCGGACGAGTACGTCACCAGAGGGGCGGCCATGCAGGCGGTCTCGACGCTGACCGGGTCGTTCCCGGCCTGGCCGGTCGAGCGGGTGAGCCTGCCGGCGGCGGCCAGCGAGCCGCGGATCGGGCAGCAGTACGAGGCGGCCACCGGCGCCCTGGGCTACCGCTGACCTCTCCGCCGGCCCGGTGGGGAACACCGCGGCGGGCCGACGGTGGGCCCCCTAAGCTGGGCAGCCGGGTGGCCTCCCGGCCGCACGACACGGTCCCCGCGCGGGGGTCCCCCGCGGTGGAGCCGCTCGGCGGAGGTGACGGTCATGCCCAGCGCCGCCCGTCGCCCGGTCTCCTGCGGCGTCGACATCGGGAGCACCAACACCAAGGTCGTGGCCCTGGCCGCGGACGGCGTGGTCGTCGCCCGGGCGTCGGGTCCCACCCCGCGCGACCCCGCCGGGTTGTCGCTGGACGTCACCGCCGTGCTCGACACGGTGGACGCCATGATCACCCGGGTCTGCGGGGAGACCCACGAGATCCACGCGATCTGCGTCGTGGGGGTCGGCGAGGACGGGGTACTGGTCGACGCCGATCGGCGACCGCTCGGCCCGCCGCTGGCCTGGTTCGATCCCCGTCGGCAGGGCGTGTTCAGCGGCTTGCGGTCACGTCTGCCGGACGACCGGACCCTGGACGCGGAGAGCGATCCGGCCCGGGCCATGGTCGGGTGGGCCTGGTCCCGCGGCCAACCCGGGGGTGACACCGCGGCCGGCTGGGTGGCCGTGGCCGACCTGGCCGCCGTCCGCTGGGCCGGCCGCGCCTTCCTGTCCGACACCCTCGCCGCGCGCACCGGCGCCTGGCGGTCCACGGACCGGTCATGGGCGGCCGACCGGGTCGAGGCGACGCTGGGTTCGACGGATCTGCTGCCCCGGGTGCTCGGCGCCGGGGAGATCGTCGGCGCGCTGCGCTCGCCGACATGGCGCACGGCCGGGCTCCTCGGCCCGGATGCGATCGTCGTGGCCGGCGGACACGATCACGCCATCGGTGGCTGGGGGGTGGACCAGTGGGTGCCCGGCGTGGTCCTGGACTCGATGGGCACGGCCGAGGTCGCGGTCACCCACTACGACGGGGCGCCGGCCGTGCGCCCCCCGGGGGTGGACCTGGCCCCGGGTGTCCGGTCGGCCGGGCGGACCGTCTCGCGGGTGGAGGAGCTGACCCGGAACGCGGCGTGGGCCGCCCAGGATCCGGCGGTGGGCACCGAGCTGCAGCGGATCCTCACCGGCGAGCAGGCCCCCGTCCCGTCGGTGGACAGCGGACTGTTCCTGCCGGGTCGGCGCGGCGGCGGCCGACCCGGCTACGCCGCCGACGCCCCACGCGATCCCCGGGCCCGGGCCTCGGTCGTGCTGGGCGCCCTCGCCCGGCTGGGCCGGGACGCCGTCGACGCGGTGCAGGAGGTGGTCGGGCGGGGCCGCGAGGTCCGCCTGGCCGGCGGGTGGAGTCGGCAGCCCGGTTGGCTGGAGATCAAGGCCGCCGTCGACGGTGTCGCGGCCCCGGTGATCGCCGAACCGGAGGTGTCGGCGGTCGGTGCGGCCCTGCTGGCCGCGCGCGCCCGGGGCTGGACCCCGTCGCCCGCCGTGGCCCTGGGCGGCGCGGACGGGGTGGCGGTCAGCTGGCGGTGACGTTGACCTCGAGCGGTACGACGTCCGTGAGCACCCAGGTCTCGTAGTAGTCGAAGCGCACCTGCTCGTCGTTCCACGACAGCGAGCGGACCCGGAGCACCGGCTGGTCGGGGTCGATCCGCAGGTGGCCGGCGACCGGCTCGGGCGCCCGCATGGCCCGGATGACGCGCCGCGCGCCGCTGGTCACGAAGCCGGCCTTGCGCAGGGTGTGGTTCACCGAGCCGTTGCCCTGCAACACGTCCTCCGCCGCGGCGATCGCCTGGCCGATGTCCGGGGGGAACCAGTTGGTGCTGAACATGGCGGTCCGGCCGTCGAGCGAACGGAGCCGCTGCAGGGCGAAGACCTGGTCCCGGCCGTCACCGCGGATCTCCAGGGCGTCGGCCACGTGCTGGGCGGGGGCGACGAACCGGGCGTCGACCACCTGTGTGGTGATGCCGGTGCGACCGGTGCTGATCTGCGACTCCAGGAAGCCCTGCGCGTCCTGCACCGTCCAGCCCGACGTCTCCCCGGGGGCGGAGGCGAAGACGCCGCGCCGGGCGACCCGGCGGGCGAAGCCCTCGGACTCCAACTTGGCCAGGGTCTGTCGGACGGTGGCCCGGGACAGACCGAACTCCCGGCACAGCTCGTTCTCGCTGGGCAGGCGGGCGTCCGTGGCGATGGAACCGTCCGCGATGCGGTCGCGGAGGATGCCGAACAGCTGCTCGTAGTACGGGACCGGGGAATCCCGCTCGACGGTCTGCGGCACGGCCACGTTCCTTTCGCGGGGGACATCGGGGCCCGGACCGGTCGTCACGAGCTGTACGTACAGCCTGGACTAAGCATACAATTCGGCCGTATCGTAACAGTCAGCTGATCAGGCCCACCGGAGACGCCGCGAGGCGCGGAGGGCCGTTCTTCAGGTACGCACCGGCCTGCCGCCCGCACCGCACCGACACTCCTGGGAGCTCCGATGAACCCGACCATGCGCGCCGCCCTCGCCGACGGGAACGGCGGCATCGACATCCGGGAGCTGCCGGTGCCCGTGGCCCGGGAGGGGTGGGTGGTCCTCGCCCCCGTCGGGACCGGGGTCTGCGGCACCGATCTCCACCTCATCGCCGGTGACTACCCGCACGGCCGCTTCCCGGTGGTGCCCGGGCACGAGTTCGCCGGGATCGTCACGCAGGTCGGTGCCGGGGTGAGTGCCCTCGCCGAGGGCGACTACGTCGGCGTCGACCCCAACATCACCTGTGGTGTCTGCCCGATGTGCCGGGCGGGGGCGGCCAACCTGTGCGTGGACATCCTGCCCGTCGGGGTGGCCATCGACGGGTCGTGCGCCGAGTACGTCGCCGTCCCGGCCGGCATCGTGCACCCGCTGGACCCGGCGATCACGCACCGCGCCGCCCCGCTGGTCGAACCGTTCGCCTGTGTGCTGCACGCGCTGGACCGGGCCCCGGGGTGGCGGGACGACGAGGTCGTCGTCTTCGGCGCCGGGTCCATCGGGCTGATGGCCGTGGTACTGGCCCGCGCCGAGGGGGCGGCCGGAGTCCGGATCGTCGAGCCCAACGCCTCCCGCCGCGCCGCCGCCCTGGAACTCGGTGCCCTGCAGGCGGTCCCGAGCGTCGAGGAGCTCGACCGGTCGGTGTTCGACCTGGCCGTCGACGCCAGCGGCCACCCGGCGGCGATCACCGCCGCGCTCGCCGCCCTCGGCCCCCGCGGCCGGCTCGTGCAGATGGGCGTGGCCTCACCGGCAGCGTCCGTCGCGCTGAGCCCCTACGAGGTCTTCGCCAAGGAGCTCACCGTCATCGGCTCGAACTCCCTGGCCGACCGCTACCCGGAGGCGGCCGAACGGATGGTCGACCTGCAGGACGCCCTCGTCGGCCTGGTCACCGCGACCTTCCCGCTCGAGCGGTACGCCGACGCGCTGGCCGCCGCCCGCAGCCCCGAGCAGGTCAAGGTGCAGATCACCGGCTGACCCGGTCCGGCGGCGTCACTGCCAGATGTCGCCCTCGGAGTGCAGGATCTCCCCGTCGAGGACGAAGAGCGGGGCGGGGTCCTCGATCGCCGCCTCCAGATCGGTACCCGACATCGCCCTGTCCCGGCCGATGACCAGGGCGATCCCCGCGGTGGGATCCAGCCCGGGGACGTCGTCGAGGGCGTCGAACCCGCCCGCATGGGTGATCTGGTAGATGGCCCGACCCAGATGGTTCACGTCCTCGGCGGCCGCCTCCGCGGAGTCGTCCGGCCAGGCCTGCGCGTAGGCGGCCCGGCCCGCGTCGAGGACGGCGGCCTCCGACGTGAGGCGGTAGTCCCGACGGGTCAGGACGCTCAGCTGGTTGAACTCGGCCGTGTCGTCCAGCGGGTCCGGCTCTCCGTCTTCCTCTCCGTCGTCCTCGTCGTCCGCCCATTCCTCGGTCCGGGCGAGTGGGCTCAACGGGCTGCTCGCGGCCGTGAGGTCGAACTCGGCGTCGGCCAGCACCCCGAACGCATCGGTCACCGTGTCGCCCGACCGCAGGATCGCGAGCTGCTCGGCCTCCCCGGTCGCTGCCGTCACGGTCGCGACGTGGAGGCGGAGGACCTCGATGGCCTCCTCCGCGGCCTGCGCGAACGCAGCCCGCCGTTCGTCCGTCCAGAGACCGGCTGCCCACTTCTCGTTGTCCACGTCCGCAGGCTATGCGTCGACGATCAGGTCGGTCCAGCGCCTTCGGACCTACCGGTCGGACCGGGCTCTCCGGGCCGGAGGGGCACCGGTCGCTGGACGAATGCAGGTGCCTCGTGGTCGGTGGGGTGTCTTGTCAGGGTGCTGCCGGCACGGCACGCTCGGAGACCACCGCTGTCGTGATCGGAGCGCCATGGCCACCGTCCGTACGTTCACCACCACCCTGCTGCAGCAGGGCAACAACGTGGGGATCGAGGTTCCCCCGGACGTCGTCGAGTCGTTCGACGCCGGCAGGCGGGTGCCGGTCAGGGTGTCGCTGCGGGACCACCGGTACGACTCGACGATCGCGGTGATGGGCGGCCGGTTCCTGGTTCCCGTGTCGGCCGCGCACCGCGCAGCAGCGGGAGTGGCCGGCGGTGACGAGGTCTCGGTGACGCTCGAGCACGATCCGCAGCCGCGCACGGTGGACGTCCCGGCCGATCTGGCCGACGCGCTGACGTCGGCCGGCGTCCGGGAGGCCTTCGACGCCCTGCCCGCCGGCGGCCGCAAGGGGCACGTCCGGTCGGTGACCGAGGCCAAGGCCGACGCCACCCGGGCCCGGCGCATCGCCAAGGTCGTCGACCAGCTCGGCGGCTGAAGGTCGCTCCGACACCGCTCGTCACCGTCCGCACCGGTCACCGGGTGCCCCGGTCGGCCGTGCGCCAGACTGTTCCCGGCCTCGAGGCACGCCGGGCCGGGGATCTCTGGGGGACGCAGTGGTGGACTGGGACGGCGCCGGCTACGAGCAGGTCAGCGAGCTGCAACGCACGATGGCCCGTCGGGCCCTGGCCGAGCTCACGGTGCGCGGTGACGAACGCTGCCTGGACGTCGGGTGCGGCGACGGGTACGTCAGCCGGCTCGTCGCCGCCCAGCTGCCCGAGGGCTCGGTGCTGGGCGTGGATCCGTCGCCCCGGATGATCGAGGTGGCCCGGGCCGCGCCGCTGCCGCCGAGCACCGATGTGCGGTTCGCCGCCGGTGATGTGCTGGATCTGCCCTTCCGCGCCGAGTTCGACCTGGTGTGCTCGTTCAACGCCCTGCACTGGGTGCGCGACCAGGCGACCGCATTGGTGAATCTGCGGCGCGCCGTCCGGGACGACGGCCGCCTGCTGCTCCGGTTCGTCTGCGCCGGTGGACGTCCCAGTCTGGACGACGTCGCCATGCAGGTGTGTGGACGGGAACCCTGGCGGGCCCGCCTCGGCGAGATCTCTGCGCCCTTCGCGCATCCCGACCCGACGGAGTACCGCGTGCTGGCGGAGCGGGTCGGGCTGACGGTCCGACGCGCCGACGTGTCGGACGAGTCGTGGGACTTCGCCGACGACGACGCGTTCGCCCGCTGGTGCACCGTGGGGTTCGCGGACTGGACCGCGCGCCTGGCGCCGTCCGCGGTGCAGGACTGGGTGGCCGACGTCGTGCGGGCCTACCGGGCGGTCGTACCCGAGCCGGGGCGGTTCCGGTTCTTCCAGCTCACCGTCGAGGCCGTGCCGGTCCCGTCCTGACCCGTGCTGTGGGTTCCGGGAATCCGGCCGTGGGGTGGGTCGCCTCGTGACGACCACCGTGATGGGTGACAGCGCCGGGGAGAAAGGATCCCGCGCCGGAGTCGGTGGACCTACAGCGGCAAGGTGTTGCGCAGCACCCCTTCTCCCTGTGCACGCCCGGACAGCACGGCGACGAGATCGAGGGCGTCCAGGGACACGGTCTCGCCGCCGCTGCCGGAGGTGTAGGTGCCTCCGGCGGGTCCGGTGAGCTCGACGACGAACGGCTCGCCGTGGGTCGCCGCCCATTCGGCGACGATGTCGGCGACGATGCGGCCGTCATGCGCCGGGTCGAGGTCCATCGGACGATCGGTCGCGGCGGCGATGTCCATGCGGTGCGCCCAGACGTCGCGGGTGAAGCCGATGTCGAACAGGTACGCGAGTGGCTGGCGGCCGACGGGCGCGGGCAGGTTGAGCAGGGGCAGCCGGGTGATCAGTCGCGGCATCCTCGTCCGGGCGGCACGGGCCCGTTCGGCGTTGCGCTCCCATTCCGCGATGAGGTCGGCGGTGGGGAGGGTGGACCGCTCACGGACCTGGATCTCGTTCATGCCGTCCCACCAGTACTGGGCGCCGATCTGCTCCATCAGGGGCCTGCCCGCCCGAACCTGGCGGAGGAACTCGCGGGGCGAGATCTGGCCGGCGGCTCCGCCGACCACGTGGGCCGCCACCGCCCGCACGTCCCAACGGTCGCAGGCTGTGGGCCTCGACCAGTCGTGGGTGTCGAGCGAGTGGAGCTGCTCCAGGAATTTCCTGTTCTCCACACGGGTGATCGCCATTGCTTCGTCGTGTGAGATCCGTTCGATGGTCGTCACATCGGTCGCGGCGGTCGGATTCATGGGCTGGCCTCTCAGGACGGGGAGGGGATGTTCTCGGGGTGCCGCTCGAGTTCGGCGAGGTACATCCGCACCGCGCGCCGGGAGAGACGTACCCAGCGATCTCCGCCCGGGTCGTTGGCGACCTGCTGATCGCTGAGGCCGGCCACGATCGCGGTGAACAGGTCGAGATCCTCCGGTTCGCTGGCACCCGCGGCAGCCAGACGGGCGCCGGCGACGTCGTAGAACGCCACGGCGACCGCGTAGGACTCCGGTGACGGTTCGAAACCGGGCACGGGTCTCTGGAAGAGGAGCTGATACCGGACCGGGTCCTCGGTCGAGAAACGGATGATGGTCTCGACGAGCTCGGCGAGCGCCTCCACCGGATCCTCGCGTTCGGGGAGAGCTGTCGCCGCCGCCAGGAGCTGACGATTGCCCTGGGCGAACATCGCGTCGAAGAGCGCCAGTTTCGAGTCGAAGTACGCGTACAGCGAAGGCTGCCGGAGATCGACCTGCGCGGCCAGATCCCGGAGGGAGATCGCCCCCAGGCCGTCGCGTCGGGCCAGCTTCCAGGCTTCGTCGATGATGGTCGAGCGCTTGGCCTCATGGCGCTCACGTCGCCGGTCGGTGGCGATCTCGGGTGGCAAGATCCGCTCCTTCGATCAGGGGTCGTCGACCTGTCGGCCATGGTGTCGCTCCGGGCCGTCCCGGAGGCGGGTACTCGGTCAGACGCGGTCGAGGATCTCGTCGAGCCAGTCGAAGGCACGCTGGTAGAACAGCGAGGAGGCTCCGGCCTCGTCGTGCTCGCCGGCGCCCTCGGCGTCGGTGAACCGGATGTACTTC
Organism: Nakamurella flavida; assembly: GCF_030811475.1. NCBI lineage: Bacteria > Bacillati > Actinomycetota > Actinomycetes > Nakamurellales > Nakamurellaceae > Nakamurella > Nakamurella flavida. The sequence goes on along the minus strand of NZ_JAUSQV010000001.1, from coordinate 2,009,764 downwards.
TTCTCCACGGTCAGCGCGTCGTACAGCTCCTGCCCCCCGCCCCCGCGGACGTCGTTCTCGGCGGCGCAGATCAATGTCGGGCAGGTGATCCGGTCGGCCAGTCCCTCGATGGTGAAGTCCTGGGCGCCGCGGAGATAGCCGATCGGGGTGGCGGCCCCATGGGTCAGCATGCCGCGATTCAGGATGAACGCGAGTTCCGGCGAGGTGGCCATCCCCGCGGTCAGTGCCTCGTCGAGTTCCGCCGGCTCGCCGGTCAGGAACTCCGACCGCAGCGCCTCGGGCAGCAGGCGGGCGCCCGACGAACCCGGGTCGTACTGGGCGGCGTCGGCCACCAGCGCGGCGATGCGGTGCTCCGCGGTCGCGGCGCGGGGTGCCAGGTAGCCACCCCAGCTCCTTCCCAACACCGCCATCCGCTGCGGATCGACGTCGGGTCGGGTGAGCAACCAGTCCACCTGGGGGGTGAGTACGGCTTCCCAGTCCGGCCGGAAGACCAGGCCCTGCTCGATCAACGCCCCGCCCTGCCCAGGACCGTCGACCAGCAGCGTCGCGTATCCACGCTCCAGGGCAGCCGCGCCCCCGGCGAAGTACAGCTCCTCCTTGGTGCCGTCGTAGCCGTCGACCATCACGAGGACCGGGTACGGTCCCGGCCCGCCCGGGGTGATGAAGTATCCCTCGAGACTGGTTGCTTCGTAGGGGATGTGGACGATCTCGGTGCGGAACCGGCCGAGCGCCGCGCCCTTCTGGAAAGCCTCCCGCTGATGTCGGAAGGACGTCGCCAACGCCGTCGAGACCGGCGGTGCGTAGTGGAAGATGCCGGCGTTGCGGTAGTAGGTGCTGGCCCGGAAGTACGCCTCCCGGGCGCTGACCCGGTGCCCCGCGGCCGCGCTGGCGTCAGCGGCCGCCGAGATGCGGTCGGCCAGCTCGGTCCACCGCTGCGCCCAGCTGTCGTGATCACCGGGTACGACGGTGCGTGCGGTCACGAAGCTCTCTCCGACATCTGCACCGTGGTCCCAGACCGAGGAGAGGACCCGCAGGAATTGGCCGTCGAACTCGGAGTCGGTGAATGCGAGTCGGGTGAGAGTCACCGGTTGCGATGACCCGGACGCGGTCACCGGGCCGACCTCGCTGCGGTGATGGCGATGGTCGCGCCGGTCGCCGGCCCGCCCGACAGTGCGGGCAGGAGTGCTCGGGTGGGCCTTCTCATCGTCAGGGTCCTCCTCGTGGGTCGTCGTCGAGTGGGATCGGCTGATGGACACCCGATCGGCGAAGTCGACTCCGTGCCCGGGCCGGCGTTCACCTCGGTCTATCGATCATCGATCATCTATCAGGCATCGAGATACTATCACCGATAGCTCTTTTGGGAAGGACTCGCTCGCGTTCACGTTTCGCCGGGTGAGCGGCCGGCGCCCCCCCTGTCATCGGCCCCTGCAGCCCGGGGCAGATCACGGTGTGGGACGGACGACCGAACCCGAGCCGGGTCGATCAGCGGCCGGTGAGCCGCGCACCGGGGATGGCGTCCAGCAGCTCCCGCGTGTACGGGTCCTGCGGCGCCGCGAACAGCGCCTCCGGGGCACCGCTCTCCACGATGCGGCCGCCGGACATCACGTGGACGACGTGGGAGATCATCCGCACCACGGCCAGGTCGTGGCTGATGAACAGGTACGTCAGCCCCAGGTTCTCCTGCAGGCCGCGGAGCAGTTCCAGGATCTGCGCCTGCACCAGGACGTCGAGGGCCGACACCGCCTCGTCCAGCACGACCAGCTCCGGGGACAGGGCGAGCGCCCGGGCGATGGCCACCCGCTGCCGCTGTCCGCCGGAGAGCTCGTGCGGCAGCCGGCCGGCCATCGCCGCGGGCAGGGCGACCTGGTCGAGCAACCGGTCGGCCTCCTTGCGGCGGGAGGCGGCCGAGCCGATCCGGTGGACCCGGAGCGGTTCGGCGATGGACTCGGCCACGGTGTACCGCGGATCCAGCGAGGCGTAGGGGTTCTGGAAGACCGGCTGCACCCGCCGCCGGAACGCGAACAGCTCCCGGCGGCCCAGCCCGGCCAGGTCGACCCCGTCGAACTCGATGGCGCCGGAGGTCGGGGTCTCCAGTCCCAGCACGAGGTTGGCCGTGGTGGACTTCCCGGATCCGGACTCGCCCACCACGGACACCGTCTGCCCGCGCGGGATGTCGAAGCCGATGGCGTGCACGGCGGTGAACGTGCGGGGCCCGGCGCCGGGGGAGCGGACGGGGAAGACCTTGGTGAGGTCACGGATCCGGACCAGCGGCCGCGCATCGGTCGGGGCGGCCGGCGGCGGCGCCGCGGTCCGGATCGAGGTGAGGCTCGGTGCGGCGGCCAGCAGTCGCCGGGTGTACTCGTCCTGGGGGTCGGACAGCAGGGCCGCGGCGGGGCCGGACTCCACCACCGTCCCGCGGTGCAGCACCACGACGTGGTCGGCGCGCTCGGCGGCCAGCGCCAGATCGTGGGTGATGAGCAGGACGCTGGTGTCGTCGGCGGTCAGCTCGTCGAGCTGGTCCAGGATGCGTCGCTGCACCGTGACGTCCAGTGCGGAGGTCGGCTCGTCGGCGATGAGCAGCTGCGGCCGGCAGGCCAGCCCCATCGCGATCAGCGCCCGCTGTCGCATGCCGCCGGAGAATTCGTGCGGGTACTGGCGGGCGCGGCGCTCGGCGTCCGGGATGCCCACCTGGTCCAGCAGTTGCATCGCCCGTCGGTGCGCCTCCGCGCCGCCGGCCCGGCCGTGCACCAGCAGGGTCTCGGCGATCTGATCGCCGATGCGCATCAACGGGTTCAGGTTGGACATCGGATCCTGCGGTACGAGCCCGATGCCCGCGCCGCGGATGGCCGTCATCTCCCGCTCGCCCACCGCGGCCAGGTCCCGGCCCTGGAAGAGCACCTGCCCGCCGGTGATCCGGCCGTTGGCCGGCAGCAGCCGGTTCACCGCTGCCGCCGTCGTCGACTTCCCCGAGCCGGACTCGCCCACCACGGCCACGGTCGACCCGCGGGGCACCTCCAGGGACACTCCGTGCACCGCGACGGTGTCCGCGCCGCGCACGCGGAAGGAGACCGACAGGTCCCGGACGGACAGCACGGCCGCGGTCCCGGCGGCATCGGCGGCGGTCCCGACGGCATCGGTCCGGCCGGCCGGGCGGGTCGGTTCGGCGGGACGGGCGGGCTGCTCAGGGCGGGTCATGGTGGGCCTCGGGCTCGGTCGGCGGGGATCTGGACGGTCGACGCGGGGCGGGTCAGGGCGGCGTGGTGAGGGCGGCCCGCAGGACCGGGGCGAACAGCTCGTCGGTGGGCGGCGGCGTGCCGGGCACCAGGAGTCGATTCGTGGCCATGACCACCGCTGTCCCCCGGCCGGGGACGAACGCCACGGCGCAGCCGGTGAAGCCGGGATGACCCAGTGCGGTCACCGGTCCGCCGGCCTTGTCATCGCCGGCGTCGTCGTCGTCATCCTCGTCGATGACGACGGTGGTGCGCCGGAACCCCAGGGCCTGCGCCGGGTTCGGCCCGGCGGTGAAGAAGGTGGCCGCGATCTCGGGCCGCCAGAGGCGGCCGGGCGGCTCCGGGGCGGCCAGGGCGGCGGCCCAGGTGAGCAGTTCCGGCACGGTGGAGAACAGACCGGCGTGCCCGGCGCAGCCGCCCAGCGCGTGGAAGACGTTGCCGTCGTTCGGTTCTCCGACCACCGGGCGGTCGCGCCAGCCGGTGAACGCGGCGGGGTGATCGAGCACCGGGTAGGGCTCGCCGGTGGCGGCCATGCGTCGCTCCACCCGGTCGTCACGCGATCCGGTGGCGACCGGCCCGGGCTCCGGGCGGCGGTAGCGGGTGGCGGTCAACCCGAGCGGCCGGGTGACCAGCTCGGCCACAGCGGCGTCCAGCGTCGACCCGGTGGCCGCCTCGATCACCCGGCCCAACAGGATGAACCCGAGATCGGAGTACGCGCGGCGGGTGTCGGGGGCGTACCGCAGGGGCAGGGTCGCGGCCAGGCCGCGGGCCGCATCCGGGTCGACGGTGGTGCAGTACAGCGGCTGCCACTCCCACAGTCCGCCGCGATGCTGCAGCAGATCCCGGACGGTGACGAGATCCTTGGCGCCGCCGCAGAAGTCCGGCAGCCACCCGGACACCCGGTCGGCCAGCCCGACGACGCGGTCGGAGGCCAGCCGGAGCAGGCAGGTGGTGGTGGCCAGCACCTTGGTCACCGAGGCCAGATCGTGCGCGGTGTCGGGGGTCATCGGCAGTTCACCATCCGGACCGTTCCGGGTCCCGGCGCAGCCCAGATCCGTTCCGGGGCCCCGGCTGATACCGACCACGGCACCCGGGACCCGCCCGTTCGGCCCGTCGACCAGCGCGTCGGCCAGCTGCTGCGCGGTCGGTGCGGCGGTCATCCGGCCCCCTCGTGCCGGTCGGGCCCGGCGGCGGGGCCGAGGTCGAGCGTCAGCCGCAGTTCCCGCGCCCCGAACCGGGCGTCGACGCGTTCGGTGCCGTCGGGTCGCCACCCCTGCCGGGAGTAGAAGCCGCGGGCGGGGGCGTTGTCGGCGAACACCCACAGGATCGCCGTCCGGGAACCGCGCTCACGCAGCCGGTCGGTGGCCGCGGCGAGCAGCCGGGCCCCACAGCCGCCGCCCTGATGGCCGGGATCGACGTAGAGCGAGCCGATCAGTCCGACGCCGTCGGCGTCGTCGGCGAGGGACCAGCGCGTCACCCCGATCACCTCGTCCGCTGCCCCGCCCGCGGGAGGGTCGGGCGCCACGGCGACGAGGACGCCGCCGCCGTCCAGCGCCGTCCGCCACAGCTCCTGCGCGGTGGGCAGGTCCATCCGGGCGACCACGTCGGCGGGCAGCACGGCGGCGTATCCCTGCCAGCAGGCCAGGAACACCCGCACCACACCGGTCAGGTCGGCCGGCGTGGCCGGACGCAGGGTGGGCGGCACGGTCAGGACCCGACCGTGAGACGCAGGGTGGCCGGCGGCGCTTCCATGGGCTCGGGCAGGCGCAACGGACCGGCGCCCGGGGTGAGGGTGCCGAGCACCCGCGGCCCGCGGGCACCGGTCGCGGCGGGGAGCGCACCGGGGAGTCCGTGCCAGCTGCACCAGCCGACCAGGGCGAAGGCGATCGCCTCCTTCTCGTCGGCCGGTGCGCCGAACTCGTCGGTCAGCAGGACCCGCGTCCCATCCAGGGCGGCCCGGAGGCCTTGCAGCAGCACGGGGTTGCGGCATCCCCCGCCGGACACGAGCAACGTGCGCACCCCGGAAGCGCGGACGTCCCGGGCGACCGAGTCCACCGTGAACCGGGTGAGCGTGGCCACCAGGTCGGCGGTCGCGGGGGTCCGCCCCAGCCGGTGCAGGGCCGCGGTGACGTAGGCGCCGTTGAACCATTCCTTGCCGGTGCTCTTCGGCGGCGGCAGCGCGAAGTACGGGTCGGCCAGCAGTTGGGCCAGCAGCTCGTCGTCGACGGTGCCGGCGGCGGCCAGCGCGCCGTCGGCGTCGTACCCGGGACCGTCCGGGTCGTCGGTGGCGACCACCGCGTCGACCAGGGTGTTCGCCGGCCCGATGTCGTGCGCGGTCACCGCGCCCGGGTCGCCGGTCCCGTCGACCACCGTCATGTTGGCGATGCCGCCCAGGTTGAGGGCCGCGGCCGGACCCGGCAGCCCGGCCAGCAGCAGGGTGTCCAGCATCGACACCAGGGGTGCCCCGTGGCCACCGGCGGTGATGTCGCGGATGCGGACGTCGGACAGCACGGGGATCCCGGTGCGTTCGGCGATCCACGCCGGCTGCCCGATCTGCAGCGTGCCCAGCGCGTGGCCGCCGTCCACCCAGTGGAAGACGGTCTGGCCGTGCGAGACGATCAGATCCGGCGGCCCGACCTCCGCCACCGCCGTGACGGCGGCCGCGGCCGCGTCGGCGAACCGCTGGCCGATCAGGGTGTCGAGCTCGCAGATCTCGGCCAGGGTGGTCGGTGCGGGCGGGAGCGCGGCGGCCAGCCGGGCCCGCAGCTCGACCGGGTACGGCGTCCCGGCGGTGTGCTCGACGACGCCGCGCAGCTCGCTCCCGGACCGCTCGAACCGCACCACCGCGACGTCGATGCCGTCGTGCGAGGTGCCGGAGATCATGCCCAGCACCCGCAGTGCGCCGGTCACGACCGTGCCTCCAGGGCGGCGCGGAGTCTGCCACCGGCCCGGGCGAGGCGCCGGTCGGCCTCCTCCGGGTCGATGTGGGAGACCAGCTGCAGGACAGCGGGTTTGACCGACCAGCCGGAGCTCTGCAGGGCGGCGGTGGCGGCCTCCCGCGGTGCTCCGCTGATCGTGCTGACGATGCGCACGGCGCGCTCCCGGAGTTTGTCGTTGCTGGCGCGGACGTCGACCATGAGGTTCCCGTAGGTCTTGCCCAGCCGGATCATGACGATGGTGGAGAACATGTTCAGCACCAGCTTCTGCGCGGTGCCGGCCTTGAGCCGGGTGGACCCGCTGATCACCTCGGGCCCGACGAGCACCTCTACGGCGTGCTCGGCGGCCGCGCTCAGTGCGGTGTCGGGGTTGCAGCTGAGCCCGACGGTGAGCGCGCCGCGTTCCCGGGCCCGCTGCACCGCGGCCACCACGTAGGGGGTGCGCCCGCTGGACGCGATGCCGACCACGGTGTCCAGCGGGCCGATGTCGGCATCGTCGACCGCGGCGCGGCCGGCTCCGGCGTCGTCCTCCGCCCCCTCGCGCGGGGTGACGAAGGCGGTAGCACCGCCGGCCATGATGGCGAACACCTGGCCGGGCGGGGTGCTGAAGGTGGGTGGGCACTCCGAGGCGTCCAGGATGGCCAGCCGACCGGGGGTGCCGGCGCCGATGTACACGAGCCGCCCGCCGGCGGCCATCCGGTCCGCGGCCGCCTCGATGGCCGGGACCAGTTGCGGCAGGGCGCGTTCCACGGCGGCCGGGACGCCGGCGTCGGCCTGGTTCATCACCGTGGCCAGGTCGGCGACCGACCGGGTGTCCAGATCGGCCAGACGGTCGTCCGCCGCCTCGGTGGCCAGGGCGGCCAACTGCCGCACGGCCTCCGGCGTGAGCACGGTCATCGGGTGCCTCCGCCCCGGGTGTCGACGGTGTCCCGCAGGCCGTCACCGAGCAGGTTGAGTCCGACCACCAGCAGCACGACGACCACGCCGGGCGCGATCATCGTCCAGGGCGCGAGGGTGACCAGGGTGCGGGCCTCGTAGATCATCGAGCCGAGCGAGGGTGCGGGCGGGGGAGTGCCCAGACCCAGGAAGCTCAACGAGGCCTCGGTCAGCACCGCCCAGGACAGCGACAGCGTCACCTGCACGATGAGCAGCGGGGCGATGTTGGGCAGGATGTGCCGGAAGATCGTGCTGACCGGTCCCTGTCCGGTGCTCCGGGCGGCCCGGACGAAGTCGATCTCGCGCAGGGTCAGCACCGGCCCGCGGGTCACCCGCACGAAGATGGGCACGTAGACCACTGCGATGGCCACCGCCACGGTGAACCAGGTCCGGTCGAACACCGACGCCAGGCACAGGGCCAGCAGCAGCGGCGGGAAGGCGAACAGCACGTTCGTCACCGCGCCGACGGCTCCGTCGGTCACCCCGCGGAAGAAGCCGGCGAACATGCCCGCGACGGTGCCGATCACGGTGGCGACGGCGACGGCCACCACCGCGACGAGTGCGGAGTTGGCCACCCCCGCCGCGACCCGGGAGAACACGTCGCGCCCGAACTGGTCGGTGCCGAACCAGTGGTCGCCGGACGGCCCCTGGAAGCGGACGACCGGATCCTGGGCCAGCGGGTCGTACGGCCACAGCTTCAGGACCGAGGCCAGCGCGATCAGGGCGAGCACGACGACGAGGACGAGCCCGGTCATCCCGCTCGCGCTGCGCCGGAAGGTGCGGGCCCGCCCGGTGCGCGGCGGCAGGTCGACGGGGATCTCGGCGGTGCGGGCGATGTCGGTCATCGCGCAGCCACCCGCGGGTCGATGACCCGGTAGAGCAGGTCGGTGAGCAGGTTGACCACGACGAAGGCCAGCGCGATGACCAGCACGGTGCTCTGCACCAGGGCGTACTCCTTCTGCTGGATGCCGAGCAGCACCTGCCGGCCAATCCCGGGGATGGAGAAGATCTGCTCGACGACGACGGCCCCGCCGAGCAGGTAGCCGAACTGCAGGCCGCCCATGGTCACGATGGGGACCAGGGCGTTGCGCAGCACGTGCCGGGTCTGCAGACGGCGCGGCGGAACCCCCTTGGCCCGCGCGGTGCGGATGAAGTCCTGCGAGCGGACCTCCAGGACCGCCGTGCGGGTGGTCCGCATGATGGGTGCGGCGATGCCGAACCCGAGGACGAAGGCCGGCACGATCATCTGCTGGAGGTTGACCAGCGGGTCGGAGAACAGCCCGGCGAAGGTGCGGCCGTTGGGGTTGAACCCGAACCAGGCGGCCAACACGGTCAGCAGGGTGGTGCCGAGCAGGAACGCCGGCACCGACAGCCCGGCCAGGCCGACCGCCTGGCCGACCGCGTCCCGCGGGGAGTTCGGCCGGGAGGCCGAGAGCATCCCCAGCGGGACGCCGATGACCACGGCGAGCAGCATGGCCAGCACGGCCAGTTCGAACGTCACCGGCAGCGCGCGCAGGGTCAGGTCGAGCACGCCGGCCTGGTTCCGCGAGGAGTACCCGAGGTTCCCGGTCAGCAGGTTGCCCAACCACGAGAAGTACTGCACGACCAGGGGTTTGTCGATCCCGTAGTACGACTCCAGGGCCGCCCGCTGAGCCGGGGTGAGCGCGGCCGCCTCGGTGCCCAACCCGGCGGTGATCTGGTCACCGGGGATGGCCCGCAGCATGACGAACACCGCGATGGACACCCCGATCAGGGTGAGCAGGGCCGTGCCGACGATGCGCAGCCACCCGGACCGCAGCACCGTCGACGTGCGCAGCCGCGTCACCGCGCCGTTCACCGTGCTCACGAGGCGACCGTGGTGCTCCGCAGGTACTGCAGGGACCCGTTCGCCATCGGGACGAAGCCCTGCACGGAGGTGGCGGTGGCGGTATAGGTGTAGCCGGTGAACAGCCAGATCCAGGCGGCGTTGTTCTCGAGTTCGTCGGACACCTGCGTGTAGATGCCCTTGCGCTCGGCCGGGTCGGAGGTGGCCCGTCCCTGGGCGAACAGCTCGTCGAGGGTGGGGGAGCTGTAGCCGGCGACCTTGTTCAGGTTGCCGGTGCTGGTGAAGTACCGGCTGTACATGCCGTCCGGGTCCGGGCGTCCGCCGTTCAGGGCGACGGCGGCGTCGAAGTCACCGGCGACCCAGCGGTCGACGTAGGCGCCGGACTCCAGCACCTCCAGCTCCAGGGTGATGCCCGCCTCGGCCAGCTGCGACTTCAGGTTCTGCGCCTCGTTGACGGAGGTGGCGTACTCGCCCTGGGACACGATCGTCTTGATGGTGACGGCGCTCTTGCCCGACTTGGCCAGGTACTCGGCGGCCTTGGTCAGGTCGCGCTGCGGGCAGGGCCGCGACGCGGGGTCGGAGCGGTATTCCGGGGAGGTGATCGGCCCGGTGACCTCGCCCTCGCCTAGGGCCGCGGTCTGCAGCACCTGGTCGCGGTCGATGGCGCACTGGATGGCCAGCCGCACGTTGACGTCTGCGAGATCGCCCTTGGTGGCGTTGAGCTGCAGGGCGTGGTAGCTCAGCTGCGGCGTCTTCGCCACCGTGACGGTGCCGCTCTCGGCGGTCTGTGCGACCAGCGGGTCGTCGAAGACGGACATCTGCACGTTGCCGGACTGCATGGCGGCGACGATCGAGGACTCGTCGGGGATGACGCGGAACTCGATGCTGCCCAGCGTGGGGGCGTCGCCCCAGTAGGCGGCGTTGGCCTTGAGCGTGAGCGACTGGCTGGGTACCCGCTGGTCGAACGCGTACGGCCCGGTGCCGTTGGGGGCGGTGTTCAGGGCGTCCTGCGTGTCGTCCGAGGACAGCATGGCCAGGTTGACCACGGCGAGGTTGGCCGGCAGCGCGGCGTCCGGGGCGGACAGGGTCAGCGCGACGTGGGTGGCGTCGGTGGCGTCCACCGACGCCACCGAGGCCAGGGAGCTGCGGGCCACCGCGGCGGTCGCCTCGTCCTTGATCGCGTCCAGGGAGTACTTGACGTCGGCGGAGTCGAACGCGCTGCCGTCGGCGAAGGTGACGCCGTCGCGCAGGGTGAACGTGAGCGTCAGCCCGTCCGCGGAGGTCTCCCAGCTGGACGCGAGACCCGGCACCACACCGAGGTTCTCGTCGAACTCGGTGAGGGTGCCGTAGATGTTCTGCAGCACGTTGACCGCCTGGAACTGGGTGGCCTTCCACGGCAGCAGGGTGTCGGGATCGGTGGTGACGCCGACGACGAGGTTGCCGCCGGAGGGTCCGGGCGCGGCGGAACCACCGGCCGATCCCGAGGCGGAGCTGCCGCCGGTCTCGGCGGAGTTCGACGCAGAGCCCGAGCAGCCGGCCACCGTCAGGGCGGCGGCGGCGACGAACGCCGTGAGGACGCGGCGGCGGCCGCTGGGGCGGAGGGACATGGGGTCTCCTGGCTCGGTCGGGATGGGTGCGGCGGGTTCCGGGGTGGTGGTCGTCCCGGGCTGCCGTCGACGGTAGGTCACAAATGTTCGAGCTGGGTTGCGATGAAGTAACGTTAGGACCGAATGGACCATCCGTCCAGTGGCACAGGGCATCCGGACCGCTACCGTCAGCAGCACCGCCGAGCGGCCGGGGGAGAGCGTCGGTCGCCGAGGGGCCTGGACCGGCCGGAGGGAGACCTGTGGAGCCGTCGGATCGCCCCGACCCCCGCACCGTGCTGGTCCGCATGCGGGCCGCCCTGCCCGACCTGCGTCAGTCCGAACAGCGGGTGGCGCGGCTCTTCCTCGACGACCCGGCCACGGCCGCCAACCGGTCGGTGGCCGAACTGGCCGAGCAGGGCGGGGTGTCCACCGCCAGCGTCGTCCGCTTCTACAAGCGCATGGGGTACGAGCGGTACAAGGACCTGCGGATCGACCTGACCC